>CAVOUJ010000033.1:0-47014 GCA_963699535.1 uncultured beta proteobacterium
CATAACGCGACGACAAACAAACCGATTCCTATGAACGCGCTTTGAATCTGCGCCGGCGTGATCCCCCGCATCGGGTAAACTCCTTGCAGCAGGTCCAAGAGCAGCCAATAGATCGGCGCCAACGCCAACAAATATTCGGCACGCAAGAGCGACTTCGGATTGCGAATGGCGGCAGCGAGCGGTGCGGCCGCCAGGCCAGCCGCCATCGCCAGTGCCGAAAGGAACAATGCTCCCCGAGGAGCTGGATCGTCCGGAATGAAAGATACTGCTAAGAACGTACCCAAAGCGGTCGCGACGATTCCTAGGTCCCAATATCGGTCAGGTGCGGCATCAACGGCTGCGCTCTCGAGCGCAGCAGAATTAGTATAGGCGACGGACTGGATTGACCTAACTTAAGAATTGGTTCTTCAAACTTCTGTGACACAGGACTCAGAGATTGCATCGCGGATCCGCCATAGGACGGATCAGCCACAATTTTCAAGGCTGAGGCGCGGAGACGCGAAGTAAAGAGTTCTCGATTAAAAAATTCCCCGATCTCTGCGAACTCTGTTCCTCCGCGGTGAATACTTCTTCACAGAAAAGCCGGAATAACCTAAGAATTCAAAAGCGATGACGCCAAACTCTTTAGACTAAACCTGTTGTCTACGACAGAGCGTGCGGCCATTTCAGGAAGCCTGCCAGGGTTGCGCACGAAGTCGAGCAATGCACTTGCAATGGCCTCGGCAGAAACCTCTCGTAGCAAGATACCGTTCATACCATCGCGCACGACATCGCCACAAAACCGAGACGCAACCAAAGGCAGTTTCCAGGCCTGAGCCTCCAACTGCGTGAGGCCGAAACCGTCTGAAAAAGTCGGAAAGACAAACACATCCGCCTCACGATAGTACTTTGCCACCTCGCCCCGTGACACCGCCCCCATCCATCGAATTCGCGCTTCCTGGTTGAGCTCTGCCGGGACGGCGATTTGGACGGGACCAACAAACCAGAATTCCACCGGTTCGCCACGCAAAAGCCTCGCCGCATCAAGTAATGGGCCCACACCTTTGCGCAAGTTGATCTGGCCTAAAAACAATACGCGCAGGGGTCTTTCGGTCGTGAAGGCCGCAGGATACCTTCGTTCAAACGACTCCGCCGCAAGCGCAGGCTCGAAGGCAAGCGGAACGACACTGATTTTTTCTGCCGCCACACCTTCCTCAACGAGCGCGTCGCGCGACCACGCGGAGTTCACCAAAATCCGATCCGCCAGTGCACATTCCTGCCTCCAATTTTCCCAATACACGGACGGAGCAGGATGCCAGTCGCTGCGGTGCACCAGATTTTCCCGGTGAAGTCGAGCCACGATTCGTTCTTCCAGCGGCCCTGGATCAATTTGGCCTATTGCAGTCTGCCAACCTTTGCGCGTGCGAACTCTAGCAGACGCCGCGCCGCGTAACTGTAGGCGAACAAGGTAACCGTCCGACGATTCCTAAGTTTCTGGTGGCGGGCAAGCTCTGTAACCGCCCACCGTTGAAACCACTTGTTTCGCTCGATCATCAATTTCCAACCAGCAAGCCCGCGCAAGCGGGCCTGCGCTTCAAATGCGAGGGCGCTCCGGTTAGACGCACATACCGTCACCTCCGGCAACTCTGGATGGAACCGCTCCCTTAGGTTGCGCTTCAGCCTCGCTAACGAGCTGTCTGGGCGCACCCACGTGTCCGTGATCAAGTAATCGAGCGAGCTACAGCGATGAAGCGCACGCGGCACCGCATAATGCTCCCGGGCACCAAGCTGGCAGCAAATCCAAGTCGTTTCCCACGGCTCATCATTTTCAGATAACCGGAACACAGTCTAAATAACGGGCCAAAGCAAGAGGCGCAGCTGTTCGCCGTTACGGCCTCATATCAATCCGAGAAACGAGCCACCAGTTTTGCTCGTCGCGGATCTCCCCTCCTATCAGCCGCAGCGGACGCTGGTCAACGCGATCTAACATTAAACCGTTTCCTGCAAATAACCGCGTGATGCTGTCGAGGTAGTGGCTTTTATGAACCTCAATCAAAAAGCAATTGCTTGAGTTCAACCATGTAGAACCACCGGCCAACACCTCCTCTTCTGCGCCCTCAACGTCGATCTTCAGGAGAGTATTGGTTCGATCGTTAGAATAACCTAACGTCCACTGTATGGCGTCTAGATTAGTCATGCCCGGTCTTGTTTCACGACCGACTAATTTCTGAACGAGAGTAATCGGCACAGTGGATTTAGTTTGTTCGTGGATGCCGCATTGTAAGCTCGCAAAATGCCGAGCTTCTGGTTCAAAGGCTATGATTTCGCCGGACTTGCCGAGCCGGCGGAAAGCAGCTGCACATCCGAAGGTGAAATAACCGTCGTTTGCTCCGACGTTGACGACGCGAGTAACGGCGCCGTAGCGCCCCCTCCAACCAGCCGTTAATTTCATGCTCGTAAAGTCCAGCTATTTTGCGAAGGGAATTGCGCGGATTCATCACTACCCGTGCTCCGCGCATAGGACCCCTATAGATCCTCAGAGGCATGGGACGATTAGGAATTAAGTACTTAATCGAATCGAACGCCATAACGAACAATAAAGATAAGCTGCACAAGTGAAGTAGACGATCAGGTTTTAGCTAATTAACAACGCGTCGGCAAACGATTTGCTCAAAGAGTACCAGCATCAAGAGGTAACCTACGCAGCCGCAGGTACGATTTGAGCACGGAGGGCGAAACTGTTTCTCGATACGCGGCGTAAGTCTTCAGTAAGCTCGGTACTTGGCCGACACCCGTGAGGATTCCCCGCCAACGCCCGTGTCGCAGCAGCCAGAAGATGCGATTGCAACATTGACCCAAGCCAACCAGCCAGAGCGCCGGCGGATAGCGCAAGTAGGCAAGGAGCGCCAAATTCGCGACGCTAGCTGCCGTCACTTCTGGAGTCGCATGATGCTTCAAGTTGGTGTTATGAAAAACCCGCAGCCAAGGTGTCTTGAGAATTCTGCCGCCCTGAGCGTGGAGACGCAGCGCGATGTCCACCTCCTCCATACCGTATGCTATTGGCAACGGCACGTAGCCGCCTGTCGCGATAAAACCACTCCGCCGGTAAATACACGCGCCACCAGAGAAGTCAGAAACCCACTCAGCTAATTGTACGTCGGACGCGACAACATCACCCTGATGGTAGACCGCAGCACAGAGAATTGTCGCGGCGGGAAATTTCTCAAATAACGAAATCGCCCGTCCGAAATAATCAGCATCGATCGGATAAGAGTCATCATCGAAGCTTGCCACGAACTCGCTTTTCGCGGCTGCGAGTAACTTGTTCCGGCCGCCGCCCGGTCCGACGCGATTTTCGCTCGAAGAATCATTACGTCTGGGAACGCTTGACGAATAGCAGGCCTCACATTGCGTTTGATTGGCGTCGACATGTACAAGGATTTCCGCGGGCACGGCGGCAGGCTCGGAGTTATCGAGATAGTGAACGTTTGGTCGATCCGTTTATAAGCGGTGACTATCGCAGTAATCGGGCAGTACTGGGAATGTCGATTGCGACCGCCCTTGTTCGGCTGCCTACGTCCGCAATCTCTCACAGAGAATGCTGCGAGCATACGTGCTCCTGCTTGAACGAAAACCGTCGCGGTAATTAATTCTTGGGCAAAAGGCTCCAACGGGCTGCCCAGTCAAAAAATTCGGCACCAGCAGACGTGGCTAGCTCGTACAGACGGGCGTTAACGGTCGCGAAGCGTTCGGGAGATCCCGGGAAGAGCACTCCGTCCACTGGCAATAGCCCTAGCATTAGTACGCGCGCGTTAAGCTCACGCAGGTAAGTTACCAGCGTTCGGTAGTGACTGACTAACGTGGCAGCATCCATCAACGAGACGCCGCCTTCTTGCCGCAAAAGATGAAGACGGACTTTCTGTTTCAGTGCGTCCATCAATACCTGTTTGAGATTGCGCCACCAGGTCGTGCTGAAGTAGCAGCGCGGGTCCATAGCCGAATAGCTGCGCCAAGCACGGGGTACCCACCAAGGCCACAGGCCATTTTGCAGCAGTGCCGGTCGCACCAAACTTTCCAAACTACCTCGAAACACGACCACCAATTCCGGTGACAAATGACGAAGGAAAGGCATCCAGTCCAAATCCTTGTCCACCATTTGACCTTCGCGCGCTAGGTTCCACAAACACAGCATGTGACGGCTTTTTTCCTCATCGCCATTGAAGTAACCTGCGAAATTGAACCGAACAAAGCGATCGAAGCGATCCGGATCAACCATTTGAAGTCGCAGTTCATGCACAGCGATTTTCTCTCCGCTAACCTTGCCGATTACGAACCGCAGTTGGGCCGCGAGTTCCGTGACATAGCTGATCCGGCTGGAACCCACTCCCTCGGTTAGGCTATCGCCCATAAAAACCCAGTTTCGCGAGAATACCTGCTCTCCCATAACAAACGGCCGCTCTATTTCAAGTGCACAATCAACCTTTGATTATCCCTCCAAAACAGGTACCAAGACTTAGCGTGACCTGACAATCGGCGTAAAGGCTCCAACGAATGCACGCGCCTCTGCGCTGAGGCCCCTCCTGACTAGCACGATGATCGAAGCGCTGCCGACCTAGAATTTGAATCCCGTGGACTCCTAAAGCGATACGGAACGCGCTGCCGGAGACACCGAAATATGACCATAACGTGGGTATGACCAACTACCAGTGTTGAGGTCCAGGAATTAGCAAGTAGCGAGGAGTACCAAACCTCCAGTTGAAAGTTGCTGCTTGCAAGACTCAATGAAGCATGGGCATCAACAAGATGCTCCAACACGTCAACGGCACTCACTGTAACACGTCTAGTCGCCGTTCAGAGCACGTCTCCAAAGTGCGCGGCGATTAATTTGCAAATTCCAGGAGGCGGCCATATCAGCGCCGCTTTCGCTAGGCTCCAATGCCAGCCTAAACCATTCACTGGGAAAAGCCTTAACAAGGCAAATCCGGCAGTTCATCAACTCCCTCGTCCGACGCCGCAACCATGTGTTCCGTTTAATCGAAGGCAACCTGAAAACAGACGGAGAGTTGCTTTAGTGTCGAATTCCTGTATGAGTGCGTTTTTGCGATTCTCTAGACTCGGTTGCACTTCTGGTGAGCCAGAAGTCCACGCCTTCACAAACGTCGTCAAGCTCACGAGCATCTGTAGTCGCTATTGGCGGTTTTAGATCGTGCCGTTCGGCGACCTGAAAAACAGCGGACTCCCGCGGCGCGTGGAAAGAGCCGCCGGTGAGACGCTAGGTATTCAGGCAACTTTGTCGGGATTGAATAGCGGGAAATGCGCGCGCAGCGTTCTCCGAAGGCCAACGGCAAGTATAGCAAGTCTGCGGCACCTCATGGCTTGCAAGCATTCTGCGTGTGTCGTCCTGCCCAAAAGTTTGACTGCGTCCAAAGACGCCAGCGGTGCTCTGCAATCCGGCGCTACTTCGCCAAGCACGGTAAGTTCGAGTAGAGCCTGCCGGCGATGATTGTAGCGCTCTAGGGACTTCGCAAAGGCAATCACGGCGTCGAATCGAAAGATGTTAACGTCTCCGGCAAGTAGTACACGGCGCGGCTTTTCGCCGGCACTCGTGGTTTTGATAAAGAATCCAACCACACACCGTTATGAGCAACCTTCCAGCTTTTTCCAAACACTTCTTCGTAGTGTTCTGCCATTTCACGCGACACCGCGAATCGCGCGCTGGCCGTCGCAACGGCTTCGCTAAGTAAATTCCTGTCCGCGTCTTGTATACGGTAGACCGTATGATTCGTGGTGTCCCTGCCAGTCATCCATGACGAAGAAGACTAGGGTTAGCCCCAGGCATTGCCGGTGCAGCGCCAGTGCAGCGGACAGAATCCACGGACTGACGGGAATCGCGAGCAGATTCTTAATTGCGTGTGTCCGTACTACTTCAGCAAGCATTTTAACCGTATGAAGAGATGCGATCCGCTGCCGCGCCTTGAGCATAGGATAGTAGAAATGGGAAAGTTTTGCTGGCAGCCAGCCTGGCCGTAGTGGTGAGACGAGATGAATTGATTGACCACTCTCTTTGCCTCTAGCGGCAGTGAGATGCCCTGGATGCGCAGCAAAGAGCATTTCGCGAGGAAATCCACAAAACAGGTTATAGAGCGTTTCGCCAAAGCCGCTGGCATGACCGATGGGATAATCTGCGATGACAAGAGTTGGCGAAGGCATCTTGTTTTCAAGCTAGCTCGCTTGTTTAATTGTTGTGGTTTGGCACGCTCGGGATGCCACCGTAGGCAAAAAAGAAAACCACGCAGGCGTCCCCACCACGCGTACAACAAATCAGATCGCACAACTCCCCGTCGCAGGCTTATTAGTTCGCTTAAACCTTGGACCGCGGCCCAAAGAGCAATGTGCCCCAGCGCCACCAATCGCGGTTTACCCATTGAAACGGTCAGAATGCCGAATCGTGAGCGCATGGAGAGATATTGGTGCTGATCCGAACGCTCGCGACCGCTACGAGCTTGGTGATGAATACACTTAGCCGATGGCACGTAATAAATCTTCCATTTACGACTTAACCGGTAACCAAGATCGAGATCCTCACCGGGAGAACTACCGGTAAAAGAAAGGCGCGAAGCCACCGACCGACCGGTACGCCTCCCGCCGCAAGGCGCTGACGCCCCCGCCGATCCATTCACATGGAATCAGTCCATGTGCATTAGTAGGAAACCCGTTTGGTAGAGCAGCCCCGACCAATCGGCCAGGACAAAAACCTTCTGCCCTTGCTGTGCAAAGCGCGGCGGTAAATCCGCCAGAATCGAGTAGGCGATGGCATGGGTTGGTTCACAATATTTCCCATGGTTGCACCCACCTGGTTATCAGCCCAAATAGGCTTGAAAAGTTCCTCAACCCACGTTGAATCAGGCTCTACATCGTCATCAAGCAAGAGCAGGTTTTCGTACCTGGCCTCACTAATCGCAAACTCACGCTGTTGAGCCGCATTCCGTTCTGGGTAAGGAAAGTAGCGCACGTGAATACCTGTCTCACACCAGCGCGAGTCTTTGTCACACTCTCAGTTTCAGCGTCATCCCCGCAATGTACGATCAGCACTTCTGCCACTCTAATGGTCTGTTTTAACAAGCTCGCCAGGCACAGCCTCAAAAAATCTGGCCTGCCGAGCGTTGCAGTGATAACAGATATGCGTTCAGGTGGTTCGCTAGCCACGAGGCCTCAGTCCTGAAGTGTCAGTCCAAAAGCTTGCGGTATCCCACCCGATTTGCTTCGGTGGTCACAGTCTCCCACAAATGAGCCGCTTTGCTCGGATACTCAAGATAAAAGCCAGTGGTTGGCTATGCGCACGGAGAAAGCCGTATTGTAAGACGGAAACGCCTCAAATAGATACTGTTCGTTAAACGCAATCCGCTGTTCGATTAGCCACTCTGCGGGGTAGTCATGGGGAAAGAAAATATCGTGCACGTGAACCCACACTCCCGGTTTCAAGCGCGGGAGGATCTCGAGGAATTCGTGCAGACGTCATTTCGAAATTTCACCGTGTGACTCGAATCAATGAACAGGATGTCGTTTGCTTCAAGACACGAGAAGAACTCGAGGCCAATTTCCTCGACAGGAGTGTCTAGCAACTCGATATCCATATTAACTTCAGTGAGCCGGGGCTCTGGGTAGGGCTCGATACATGTCAACTTGCCTGGTTTACCCTGCTGACGATTGCGCGCCAGTGCTATGTCCGCGATGCGAGTTGAGTAGCCGCCGCCGATCTCGATCACGCGTCCGGGCTTCAAGTGCCGAATCAGCGCATAATAAATAGCTGCATCAAACCCGGAGAAATAACTGTTGTTAAAATCGAATCCGTCGGGTCCTTTCTGCTGTGCCAATTCTTCCAACTCAACATGATAACTCGCTCCAAGCTCGCTGATTAACCGGAGTTGTTCCTGCCACTTGAAGTCAATAGCCTGATAATCACGCCGCTGTTTTGTCTGTGTTTCCGTAATCGCGCGAAAGTCGGGTAGTGGCTCGTAGTAATGGATGGGCCGAATGTGATATCCCCAGCGATCCGAAATCTCCGGATTGCTTCGGAGCAAAAACGACAGATGCGCCATCGGGTCTCGAAGGCACATCCGGAAAACACCTAGCGCGGCGTGATTAAAAAGAGCTTTTACTTTCGCTAAAGACAAACAAATTCTACGATGCTCTTTAACTGGCTGACTAGGCTTTAGAACGACGGCATTGTGAAAAACGCGTTGCACAGTTTCAAGCGCGAAGTAGCGGCGGCCGGACCCTAATGCCCGCTCGCCAAGGAGTCGAAGCGATGACGCTGGTGAGTCAGCTAGCCGCTGAACCGCCTTCGACAGTACGTCCGGACTCTCATTCTCTACGACTTCGGCGACACCGCCGTTTTCCCCTGCCCATCGTACTGCAGTGCAATAAGGCGGCCCGTAGACTAAGAGCGGCAGACCGACCGCCGTGTAATCGGTCAGCTTACTTGGGAAACCCGCCTCCATATTGGCGCGATCTGCGGAGTCAAACGACATCGGTACATACAGGACATCCACCTCCTCGCGAAATCTGGCCATCAACTCACCCGAGGTCACTAGGCCACACAGGATGATATTCGGTGCCGCTAGATCGTTTTGTTTCGCCGCTTCCGCCGTGACGGGTCCAAAGATCAGCAACCGTCCACGCAATATTTCCAGCGCCGTAGCGAGTGCCTTTAGCGCACGCATGTAACCCGGAGAATTGATAGTGCCGCCGAACGCCACTGTGAACGTGTGATCGTTCCGCTTTAATCGTTCAGGCGGAGTGTCGAATACGGGACAATCCGCTGCGCGGGATGGATAAAGGACAGTCCCGTCGCTACCGTAGCGTATGCGATAGGCATCACGCATGAAGGGCGAGACGCACAGACGCGAAGCCGCAGACCGATAGACTTGACGAAATTGACGATCAAACCAGGATGCAAACCGTTGCGGGACGAGACCCACACGAGGTAAATCATCGTGGCAGATGAGATGAAGCGGTAGTCCACGTTGCCGCGCGAAAGCTGCCGCCGTGAGCCACGAGAAACCGTGAGTCGCCGTTACGATGGCCTGCGGCTCAAAGTCGCTGAGCAATGAGGGAATTTGCCGGACGCGGCGAGCTGCGGTCCACGAGAGCCAGGCGCTATACCAACGCGCGAACCGCGTGTAAAGCGGCCGACGCCATCCGACTCGCAGCGATTCGTAATGTACATTTGGAAGCCGGCGATCAGGCTGCGACGGTAGCAAGTTGCCCTCGATAATCCGCAACACCTCCGGCGGCCAGTCTTGAAACAGGCGGAACAACAGTGCCGAGCCATGGTACGAGGATTCGACAGGCACGTCACCGACATACAGCACTCTCGGAAATTCTGATACAGCCGGAACGGAGTCGCGTTGTGCCATTCAAGGTCGTTTCACAATAACGTTATTTCGCGTCGTAAGCCTTCCGCATCCATTCAGCAGTAAGACGGAGCCCGTCCTCGAGACTGTAGGAATTTCTGTGGTCCAGATCGCGAACGGACTTACTGGTATCGACGCGTTTGTACTTGGTCGTAAGGATTTCTGAATCGCGATACTCGACGAGCTTCGGGTCGGCCCCGGTAACACGGAGAATGGCGTCCGAGAGTTCCTCGATGGTGTGTTCGGAATCGCCGCCTATGTTGTATGTTTCTCCCGGTTTGAAGTTGTCCACGATATTGGCGAGGGTGCGCACGGTATCGGCAAGATAGGTGGACGTGCGCGAGTGTCCTCGAAACACTACCCACGGCAACCCCATCAACGCGCAGTAGAGAAAGCGGCAGTTCACCGACCGGTACGGGCTGTAGTATTCTCCCGGGCCGTAGGTGTTAAACAGGCGCACGACCACGCTCTCGGTTTTGTACTGGGCGGCGGAATTGCGGATCTGCATCTCGTTGACCCATTTGCTCATGGCATAGTCGTTGAGTTGCTTCACTTCATGTTCATCCATCACGGTTTCGACCATGAGATCCGGCCAATCCCCATACACTTCAGAAGACGAGAAATGGATCAGCCGACTTCGTCATTTCCGGATGGAAGCGGCGGTTGTAGCCGACGCCGAGCGTACGCTTGGCCTTGACGACGGCGTCCACCGCCGTTTCGGCGTCCTTCTTGGAGTACGAGAACGGTTTTTCGCAGAAAATGTGCTTGCCGGCCGCCGCCGCCGCGATGATCTGCTTGACGTGCCCGGAAGGCGGCGTCGCCAGCACGACCGCATCGATCGACGGATCGCGGAGCACCGCCTCGTAACTGTCGAGCAGCCGAAGCTTGTGTTGCTTGGCGAAGGCCTCGACATCCGGCGACACCGTCCGCGTCGTCATCGCGGCGAAGCGCATGACGTCGCTGCCGTCCGCGAGCGACTCCACGAGGGTCTTGCCCCACCAGCCCAATCCGACGATGGCTGCGTTGATCATCTTCTCGCTCCCGGGATCGCGATCATCCGTGCATCGCGACGACGACGCAGCAGATCGCCCAGAAAAGGCAATACTCGCACCCGCCGATGTTCCAGAGCCACTTGCCGGTCACGCGATAGACCGCGACCGTGGCGACTGCGAGGTGAAAGGCCGCCAGCCAGCCGACGTAGGTCGTGTAGATCGCGAAGATCAGGCCGATCGCGAGCACAATCTCGACGACGCACGAGACGTACAGCCAGAACTTCGGCGGCTTGAACTTGGCCGCGACGAAGAAGCCGAGCGCCTCGGGCACGAAGAACTTGGCGTAGATGTGCGGAATGAGGAACGCGCCGCAGATGATCCGCAGGATATTGAACTCGTTCAGCAGGTTGAATTTATCGGCGAACGACATGCGTCTCCCCCTTTGTTCTCGCGCCGGCGCTATTCTCGATCTATCTCCCGGTGCTGCGCAACAGCGAATCGAACGACTTGCCCTTGAGCCACGCCGCGCCCTTCGCGTACAAGGCTTCGGCCTCAGGACCGTCCAGACCGGGCATGTCCTCCTTCACCTTGTAGCCGACCTTGGTCTGTAGGTACGCCAGGTGACGATAGCCGACGGGAAAGCGCTCGAGCAGCGCCGCATCCAGCCTGGGAACGGCGCCCGGAGTCGACCGGATCGAGCCTGTCCTTTTCGTAGAAGAGCCGCCGCCACACCAGGCCCCAGCGGCCCTTGCGCTTCTCGAGGAAATCGTGGAACCGCCCGGTGCAGAGCACGTCGCACACCACGCCCTCGACCGGCGCGCGCTGCGAGATCGTCATCTTGGTCTGCGCGATGGCACGCCTGCCCTTGATGTCGATCGAGGATCCGCCGAGCATGTGATGGATGCGCACGCCGCGCGCGTAGCCTTCCTTGTTCACCCGGATGAATTCCTCGTAGGAACCCTGGAACCAGGTGGCCCACATCTGCCCCTCCGGGTGCCAGACGGTGCGGAACCGGTCCCACATCAGGGCGTCGCGCCAGACCGCCCAGTTCTCGATCAGCTCGCGGATGACGAGGCGCTCTTCCATCTCTTTCTTCATTGCCCCTCCCGATCTCTTGTGCTGTCTAATCCTTCCAACCAGCCGGCTCACTTGGGCGGCACGACCAGCGAATAGCGTTCGTCGGCCGCCAGGCACTTCGCCTCCGGAAGGCCCAGCTCGCGCCGCACGATGTTCGTGCCCTGCACCAGCGCGACCATCTTGTAGTAGGCGTGGCGGCGGCTCATGCCCTCGCGGCCCATGCCGCAGTCCGAGCTGATGACCAGGCGCTCGACCGGAATGTGCTTGAGCGCGCGGCGGATATGGTCGGCGATCTCCTCCGGCCGTTCGACCTGCAAGCGTGTGGTGGTCGATGACGCCGATGGCGATCTTCTTGTCGGCGATCGTCTTGCCGAAGGCCTCGAGGTCGACGCCGCCGGCGCTGCACGATTCGAAGGTGATGACGTCGGCATCGACCTTGTTGAACAGGTCGAGCGCCGGCTTGTAGCTCTGCACGGAAGCGAACATGCGCTGCTGCGAGGGATTGCCCCAGCAGCTGTGGCACCACACCTCGGTCTTCGCGCGCAGGCCCTTCACGGTCCGGTTGAACACCTCGACGCTGAACTGCGGGATTGATCACGGCGTCGACGATGTTGCGCACGGCGAGCAGGTGGATCTGCGGCTCCTCGAACTGGATCACCTCGCAGCCGGCGTCGGCGAGCTCGTGCAATTCCTCGTTGAAGGCGTCGGCAAGGGCGTAGATGCGGTCCTTGACGTTCTTGTAGTGCCGGTCCGCCACTGCGAACGCCACCAGCTCGGGCCCGATGGTGCCGAACTTGACCGGCTTCCTGGTGAGCCGCTGCGCGGTTTTCCACATCGGCGTGTACTGCAGGTCGCCGCGGCCGACCGGGCCGACGATGTTCGCCATGACGCGCGCTTCCAGGTAGTCGTGCAGGATGTGCCCCGGAGGAAACCAGAGGCCGCCCTTCCCTGCGGGCGTCGGCCGCGGGTTACCGCGCTCGAAGCCGGCCATCTGGCGCGTCGGATACGCGGTCCAGCTCTGGCCGCCGACATCCTGATCGAAATGCGCGTCGCCGTCGGTGACGATGTCGAGGCCCGCGACTTCCTGTTCGTGCAGGTAGACCGAGACCGCATCGACATACTGCTCGCGGAAAGTCGAATTGACCATCGCTTCCAGGAAAGACCGCCGGCCCAGGTTCTCCGTGTACCAGCTCGGGCGCGGCAGCGAGCCGGTGATCGTGGTTGGAAGCTTGATGTCTTTCGTGGCGCGGTACATGGTTCCCGTTCCCCTGGTTGAATCGAAGAGGCCGATTGTCTCACGCGGATCGACCGCTGAAAAAGACGTTCGTCCCACCGAATGTGGGACGAGACCCATTCAGAAATAGAACAGGTATCCGAGGTTCGCCGAGAAATCCGCCATCCGGATATCGTAGCCGTCTCCGTAGACGCGCGGCGACGCATAGCTGACCGTGAGACCGAACTGGTTCCACCGCGCCTCGAGGAAGTTGCTCACCGCGAGCCGCGGCTCGTAGGACTTCTTCTCGGTATTGACCGTCTCCCCGGTCGAGAGCCGCACCGTGCCGCTGAACCGGGCCGCTCCGATGCCGGCGCCGAACCCCAGCCGGACGAATCTGCCCGTGTTGCGGTGCTCGCCCCACTGGTAGTAAAGCGTCGGCACTGCGTAGACCATGTACCCGCTCACCTCAGTCCCGAGATCCGCGAACTGATCGCCGGGGATCGACTGCTTGGTCATGCTGAAGTCCACGTAGTTCACCATGAAGGTGTAGCCGAAGTTCGAGTCCTTGAAGAACGACGGCTTGGATCCGTAGCCGATGAAGATGGCGCTGTTGTCGCGCTGTACGAGCCTGGCGCGTCGCACCGTCGCTCGCTCGCGTGACATCCATGGCCCATTGAACTATGCCGTACCCGACCCTCAAGTGCGCTTCGTCGGTCAGTCCCTTCCAGACCGTGCCGAGAAAACCGTCGTTCGCCTCGTCCTTGGCAGCCGATTCCACCTGCTGGCCCAAGGCGGGCGGGGCTTGGACTTCTTCCCGCTGCACGGGATCGGCGTCCGCAATCCCGGGAATGCCGAACAAAACGGAAAGCGCAAGGAACCAGATCGGCATAAGCGCCTCTTCGCATCGAGCTCGAGCGGCAGGCACTATCGCTGCAGCTCGCGAAGCAGCGCCTGTGCTGCCGGATCGTCGGAAGCAATCGCGACGAGCTTCTCCGCATAAGCGAGCGCCTGGCCGCGATTGCCCCGATCGCGCTCCATCGTCGCCAGCGCCTCGAGAATCGCGCGGTCGCCGGGGAAGCGCCGGTGCGCCCGCTCGAGCGCGGCGATGCCCTGCTCCCGCCCGCCGAGTGAGTGAACCGCGACGCCGTGGACGTAGGCGTAGCGCGGAACGTCCGGCTCGAGGCGCGCGGCGGACGCCAGTTCCGATAGCGCCTCCTTGCGACGCTGCTGCCTGGCGTAGGTGAGGCCGAGCGCATGGTGCAAGGCCGCCGCCTTTGGGTTGACCTTGACAGCCTCGCGCAGCACCTGCCCCGCCCGGTCGTCGTCGCCCCGTTCGCGATAAAGGTCGGCGAGGTTGATCGCGGCGGGCGCCGACTCCGGGGAGAGCTTGAGCGCCTGCCGATATCGCGTCTCGGCCTCGCTGAATTCGCCGCGCTCGGCATGCAGCGCGCCGAGATTGAGATGCGACTCGGGCCGGTCGGAGAGGTAGCGCTGGACGGCGATGTACTCGTCGAGCGCGCGGGAAAGATCCGCCCTGGAGTTCGCCGGGATCCGTTCCGGCGGGACCGCTGCGAGCGCCCGCGCCGCTTCGATGCGCACGGCGCGGACCGGGTCGGCGAGCATGCGCGGCAGGTAGCGTACGCGCGTCGCCGGCTCGGCGCCCGCGATGATGCCGACCGCGGCACGGCGCACAAGCTCGTCTCCATCGTTCTGGGCGCGCGTAGCGATCTCGACCACGAAGGGGGTCGGGTCGGACGCGAGCCGCGAGAGCGCGCTCGCCCGCACGATCGCAGGCTGCGTCGCGTCCTCCGCGATCCTGATCAGCTTGGCCCGCGCGTCGGCCGCAGAGCGCGACGAGGCCGCGAACGCTTCGCCGAAAGTCTGGTAACCGCCCGGCGCGCGTCCGGTCCACTTCCGGATCTCGTCGGCCGCCCACTCCGGCTTTCTGTCGGCGTGGCATTGGTTGCACGCGTTCGGCGTGCCGAGCGCCACCGACCTGTCGGGCCGCGGAACGCGCATGCTGTGGTCGTGGCGCGGATCGACGACCATGTAGGTCGTCGTCGGCATGTGGCAGGCGGCGCACGTCGGCGCCCTTCGAGCCGGCGGCGTGATGGTGGTGGCCCGGCACGTCATAGCGCTCCGGGCGGTGGCACTGCGCGCAAACCGCGTTGCCAGGCGCCCTGAGCTTCTGCGAGTGGGGATCGTGGCAGTCGCTGCAGGTCACGCCGCGCGCGAACATCTTGCTCTGCGCAAACGAACCGTGGTTGTAGACCTCGTCGCGCATCTGCCCGTCGGCCCAGTAGAGTCCGTTCGTCGAGAAGCGACACGAGATAGCCGTCGCCCGGCGCCCGCCCCGGAGCATAGTCCTCGGAAATCTGAGCGCGCCGCGCGTGGCAGCGGGCACAGGCCTCCACCTCCTTCGCCGTGGTTCGCGCGGCGGCTGCGGCTCGCGTTCGCCGCTTTCCGCGTTCATCGTCCATGCGACGCCCCTGCGCTCGTCGAAGGCGAACGCGAATCCCCTGCCCTGCGCGTCGAAGCGCTTCCAGTCGCCCTTCTTCTCCGCCCACGCTAGATGGTTCGAGCCGGGCCCGTGGCAGGCCTCGCAGCCGACGTTGATCTCTGACCAGGCGGTCTTGAACGTATCCGCCGCCGCGTCGTAGTTCTTCTTCAGGTTGGTCGAGTGGCAGTCGGCGCACATGAAGTTCCAGTTCTGCTGGAGCCTGGTCCAGTGCAGCTGGTCCTTGTGAGTGATGCGCTCCCTGGGATAGAGGTGAAACCAGCGCTGTCCGCCCTGCTCCTTCGGCCGCGCGTCCCAGGCGATCGAAAGCGCCTGCAGCCTGCCGTCGGGAAACTCGATCAGGTATTGCTGCAGCGGCGTGACGCCGAAGGTGTACTTGATCTCGAAGTCGGCGAGCTTGCCGTCGGGCCCGTCGGTCCTGACGAAGTATTTCCCGTCGCGCCTGAAGAACGTCGAGGTGACGCCCGCGTAGCTGAACTTCGCGTTGTCGAAGTTGCCGAGCACGCTCTTCGCGTCGGCCTCCTGCATCGCCAGCGCGTGGTGCGAGCCTGACCATGCCTCGTGTTCCCGGGCGTGGCACCCGGCGCAGGCTTTGGACCCGACGTAGTCCGCCGCGACAGGATGCGACGGCGCAGGCTTGGGACTCGGAGCGTGCAAAAGCCAAAAGGCAGCACCGCCTGCGCCAAGCGCCACCGCAACAGCGAGAAGCTTCGCCGCGCGCCGCGAGACAGCAGCCCTGCCGATAAGAGCGACGATCGCGGATAGCCTATTCCTCATGACTCCCAATTCCCGCATCGTCGAGTCTGGCACCCGTGCGACCTCGGCCCCACCCTGCGGGGAAGTTCAGGCTCCCTTCGAGAGCATAGGCTGATAGGTCGTCTCAGCGTAGCACTGCCTGCTCTTCGGGCGCTGCGCGCTCGCGATCCAGCCCTTGACGACTCTCGGTTCCTTCCAAACGCTGTCAGCCCACTTTGATCGCCCGCACCTCTGCGGCGCGCTCATCGACCGGGATCACCGGCAGTTCGCCCTTGGTCTTGACCGGCAGGCTGCGCAGGTGATCCATGATCGCCTGCCATTCCTTGATCTCGCGGCCGGCGTTCTTCCCCGTCCCGGTGGCGACACTGCGCCGCATCCGTCGTGCCCGGCGGCGGCAGCAGGTAGCCCGAGTTTTCGCGAGGCATTTCGAGCGCCTCGACCTTCGACTTGAGCGGCGTGCCGTCCTTCTTCTTGGGCACCAGTGCCAGCTTGCCCTTGGTGTACTTGGGGATGGCCACGATGATCGGGCCGAGCATCAGGGGACAGGTGAGGCTGTACAGCCGCCCGTCCTTGCCGCTGATGTCGATCGCCTTGTAGCCGCGGTCGAGGTCACCCATCTCGATGGCCGTCACGACGTCGAACTTCGGGCGCGACTTGTCGTAGCGGAACCTCATGCCGGACGCACGGGGGAAATACTCTCCTGGATGGGCTGCATTATCGATGAGGAAGAACTCGAGCAGATTCTTCAGATCCTGGCCGGTGAAATAACCGGTCACGAGCGTGCTGCCGGGTGTCGGATCGACCACCCCGGAGCCGAGGGGCGCCACGGCGAATATGTCGTAGACGGTCTGCACGCCTGTCTTCCCACGGGAAAGACCGGCACGCATCATGCCGTTGGCGGTGAACCCGATGTCGGCCTTCGTGGCTTCGCGAAACGAGTCGGTGACGAGGTTGGCCAGGAGGGTTCCGGCGGCGATGTCGGTGAAGGTGTTGGGCAGATCGCGCGGCGCGATGGCCAGCGGCTGATCGACGCTGTAGCCACGCGACGCGAACGCGGCTGCGCTGACGGACTTCTTGAGCTGTTCGATCTCGGCGGCGATGGCCCGGTCGCCGGCGATGGTGTCGTCGATCGGATGGAGCCGGTACGACTGCGACCGTCAGCTTGCCGCCGTCCAGCGTGATCACCAGTTCGCCGAGGTTGTTGCTTTCCTTGCCGGTCTGGACCACGGGCGTGCGGCCGTTGACGATGATCGCCTCTTTCAACTCGGTGTGGCTGTGGCCGCTGATCACCACGTCGATGCCCGGCACGTCCCTGGCCAGACGCACGTCCTCGCCGTCGGTGTAGCGCCCGTCCTTGCCTTTCTCGAGGCCGCCATGGCTGAGCGCGATGACCACATCCACCTTCTCCTTCTCGCGCAGGATCTTCACCACCTCCCTGGCGGACTCGGTGGGGTCGGCGAAGGTCGTGGCTCCGCCACTGGTGTAGATCATGGCCTCCTTGCCGAGGCTCCCCAGAATGCCGAAGCGCAGGCCGCCGCGCTCGATCACGAGGTAGCGGCGGATCACGCCCATCCTTGGCCAGGCGCTGGAGGTCGGCCAACGTGGCGTCGCTCCCCGGGAAACTGGTATTCGCAGCGAGCACCGCCGGGATCCGGCCGGCCTTGACGGCGGCGCCGATGGACTTGCCCAGGCCGGCCGGCCCGAGATCGAATTCATGATTGCCGAAGGTGGTGGCGTCATACCCCATCCTGCCCATGAGGTGCAGTTCACCGCCGGTCTCGCGCGTCGCGGCGCTGAACGCCGTGCCCATGCTGTAGTCGCCCGCGTCGAGCACCAGCACCGGACCCTGACCCTTGCGCGCCTCCTTCCGCTTCGCGATCAAACCGGCCAGCCGCGCGTATCCGCCACGGGTGGTGTCATCGTTGAGCGTGAACGGGGTGTAATCCGAAGCCGGACCCATGCCGATGAAGCTCGCGTGCATGTCGTTGGTGTGCAGGATGGTGAAGGTCTTCTTCCCATCCGCTGCCGCGGCCAATTCTCCGGGCAGGATGATCGTCACGCCGAATGCCGCTGCGCCGGCCAGGAACTCCCGGCGGGAGAGCGTTTCGCGTGACATGAGAGAGAAGGTCTCTTCACCGTCCGCTGCGGCGGACGGTGCTGTTCGTGTGTGGACTTCATTGTTCTGTCCTCAATGGTTCCGTTTCATTCGTGATTCACAAAAAACATCGGGCCGCGCCTGCCGTTGCGGCAAGCGCGGCCCTTTGCTGGGTCACCTGTCAATTCAACGCGGTCGTTACTTGTCGCCCGCGCCTCTGGTCAGGCTCTCCATGCACCTGGTCGAGGCTGAAGCTGCCGACCTTCTGGCTCGGCGGGAATTCCTTGAACGTGGCGAGGAACTTGCCGACGTACTGCTGCGCCGGGACCAGCAGGAAGGCGTGATCGATCCGCCACTTCCAGTTCTCCCAGCTTGACTCGGCCTCCTCGAAGGGGTCGGTGCGGAGGTTGAAGAGCCTGGGCAGGCGCAGCGGCACGAACGGCTCCTGCCAGACATCGAAGCCGTGGGCGCGCTGCTCGGCGAAGACGATCTTCCACTGGTCGTAGCGCAGCGCCACGAGCGAGCCGTCGTCGTTGAAGTAGAAGAACTCGTGGCGCGGGCTGGGCGACTTGCCGGCCAGCGCGTCGGTGACGTTGTAGCCGTCGAGGTGGACCTTGAAGGTCTTGTTGCCGACCTTCATGCCTTTGAGCAACTGCTCCTTCACGTCGGGCACGCCGGCGGCGGCGAGCAGCGTGGGCAGCATGTCCTCGTGGGCGAAGATGTCGTTGTGCACCGTGCCGGGCTTGATGACGCCGGGCCAGCGGATGGCCGCAGGCACGCGGTAGCCGCCTTCCCAGTTGGTGTTCTTCTCGCCGCGGAACGGCGTGCGTGCCGCCATCGGGCCAACTGGCCTTCTCCGCACCGTTGTCGGTGGAATACATGACGATGGTGTTGTCCTCGAGGCCGAGTTCCTTGAGCTTGTCGAGCAACTGGCCGACATGGCCGTCGTGCTCGACCATGCCGTCGGGGTAGATGCCCAGGCCGGTCTTGCCCTGGGACTCTTTCTTGAGGTGGGTGTGGATGTGCATGCGGGTGGAGTTCCACCACAGGAAGAACGGCTTGTCCGCCTTCTTGGCCTTCTCGAGGTAGTCGAGCGAGGCCTTGGTGACCTCTTCGTCGATGGTCTCCATGCGCTTCTTGCCCAGCGGCCCGGTCTTCTCGATCTTCTGCGTGCCGTCCGGGTTGGCCCAGGAGTGGATCACGCCGCGCGTCTCGAACTTCTTGATCATCGCCGGGTCTTTGAAGTAGTCGGGATTCTCGAACTCCTCCTCGGCGTTGAGGTGGTAGAGCGAGCCGAAGAACTCGTCGAACCCGTGCGCGGTGGGCAGGTGCTCGTCGAGGTCGCCGAGGTGGTTCTTGCCGAACTGCGCGGTCATGTAGCCCTGCGCCTTGAGCAGCTCGGCGATCGTGACATCGCGCGCCTGCAGGCCTTCCTTCGCGCCCGGCAGGCCGACCTTGAGCAGCCCGGTGCGGAAGCCGACCTGGCCGGTGATGAACGCCGCGCGGCCGGCGGTGCAGCTCTGCTGGCCGTACCAGTCGGTGAACAGCGCGCCTTCCTTGGCGATGCGGTCGATGTTGGGCGTCTTGTAGCCCATCACGCCCTGGTTGTAGGCGCTGACGTTCCAGAGGCCGATGTCGTCGCCCCAGATGATGAGGATGTTGGGTTTCTTCTGCTGCGCCGCCGCGGGGAGCGCAAATACCACCAGCGCCGCCACCGCGAGCCTGCCGCACCATTGCATGAGTCGTTTCATACGTGTCTCCTTCAGATAGGTCCACGCGCAGCGAGAGGTCGAAGCCCCTGCTCGCCGCGCCCTGGTCAAAGTCTAGCCTCTACTGCACGAGCGGAATCTGAGACGCCATTTCGTACTTGACTGCCGCGCGGATCTTGTTCTCGGCCTGGAGGTAGCGCGCCACTTTTGCGCCAGGAATGACTTTTTCCAGCTTGGGCGCGTAGTCGCGCTTGAGCTTCACTTCGGAGTCCTCGACCGCGAGCATCCGGTTCTTCCTTCGGTTGAGTATGAGTTGAGGCGGCTGGAGATTCGTGCCGCATTCCCGAGAATCCCAGTAGAGGTCGGCCTGAACGCGATCAGGCCGAGTTGTGACTTACCGCCGGCGAATTCTAGAGACTTTCCGCGGTCCTGTACAGGACGCGCCGTCCTTCTCTTGGCTCTTACGCGAGCTCCAAAGGGTGGCCCCTGCGCGAACTGGAAAATACGGCCTATACTGTCGTCTGATTGACGACGCCGGGATCCGCGCCGAAATCGCCAGCCACTCGGGGGCAGCGGCCGGCCGCATCGAGGGAGGCAGACATGTCCATGATGAAGCGCCTGTTCCAGTTGATGGCCGACAAGAAGGCTTCCGACATTTTCTTGTCGGTCAGCTCGCCGATCAACATCAAGATCAACGGCGTCGCCGTGCCCGTCAACCAGCAATTGATGGACGCCAATACCGTACGCAGCCTGCTTTATGAGGTCATCGACGAAAAGCAGAAGAAGGAGTTCGACGACACGCTCGAGCTGAACACGGCCTACACGCTCTCGGGAGTGGGCAGCTTCCGCATCAGCGCCTTCCGCCAGAAGGGTACTCCCGCCGTGGTGGTCCGCTATATTCCGGGAGTCATTCCGGCGCTCGACACTCTCGGGCTGCCGTCTGTCCTCAAGGACCTCATCCTGGAAAAGCGCGGGCTGATCCTGATGGTGGGGGCCACCGGGTCCGGAAAATCGACCACGCTCGCGGCGATGCTCGACTATCGCAACGAGAGGACGACCGGCCATATCTTCACCCTCGAAGATCCGATCGAGTTCATCTTTCAGAACAAGAAGTCGATCGTCAATCAGCGCGAAGTCGGGACCGATACCCTGGACATGAAGATAGGGCTGAAGAACGCGCTGCGCCAGGCGCCTGACTGCATCCTCATCGGCGAAGTCCGCGACAAGGAAACGATGACCTCGGCGATCCAGTACGCCCAGTCGGGGCACCTGTGCCTGGCGACGCTGCACGCCAACAACAGCTATCACGCCATGAACCGCATCATCAGCTTCTATCCGCTGGAGAGCCGCGCGGCGCTGCTGCAGGATCTTTCGGCGACGCTGAGATGCGTCATATCGCAGCGCCTCGTCAAGAACGTCAGAGGCACGCGCTCCGCGGCGGTGGAAGTCATGCTGAACAGCCGCCACATCGCCGAGCTGATCGAAAAGGGCGAGATCAACGAGATGAAGGAGGCCATGGAAAAGGCGCTCACGGCCGGGCTCGCAGACCTTCGAGCAGTCGCTGTTCAACATGATCCGGGCCGGCACCATCACCCAGGAAGAGGGGCTTGCCAACGCCGACTCGGCGAACAACCTGCTCTGGCTCATCAACAACACCGACGCCGGCGCCGATATCGCGGGCGGCAAGGAACGAAAGCCCGAGACCAAGCCGGCCGCGGCGCCGCTGGGCAATTCGTCGTTCAACGACTTCAAGCTCGACGTCAGCGACACCGAGCGCGTCTAGGAGATGCCGCAGATCAGGGCCCTCGCCTGCTCGATCGGTCCCGCCGAACACCGCCATGCCGGCCGCTGAAACGGCCGCAACGCTGCAGCTGGCGCGCGAGCTGATCGCTCGCCGCTCGATCACCCCCGAGGACGGCGGCTGCCAGCAATTGCTGGCCGAGCGCCTGGCGCCGCTCGGGTTCGCCGTCGAGCCGGTCAGGTGCGGCGAGGTCGCCAATCTCTGGGCTCGACGCGGTGTCGGACGTCCCCTTGTCTGCTTCGCCGGGCACACCGACGTCGTCCCCACCGGGCCGCTGGAAAAGTGGGCAAGCGACCCCTTCGTGCCCACGGAGCGCGACGGGAAGCTCTTCGGCCGCGGCGCGGCCGACATGAAGACGTCGATCGCGGCTTTCGTCGTGGCCGTCGAGCAATTCGTGAAGGCGCACCCTTCGCATGACGGATCGATCGCCCTGTTGATCACGTCGGACGAGGAAGGCCCGGCCGTCGACGGCACCGTCAGGGTCGTCGAGTTGCTGAAGAACCGCGGGGAGCGCATCGACTACTGCCTGGTCGGCGAACCCACCTGCGTGGCGAAGTTGGGCGACACGATCAAGAACGGGCGGCGCGGCTCTCTCTCGGGCACGTTGCGCGTCAGAGGCGTGCAGGGTCACGTGGCCTATCCGCATCTCGCCAAGAATCCGGTCCACCTCGCAGCGCCCGCGCTTGCCGAACTGGCGGGCGACCGAATGGGACCGGGGCAACGAGTACTTCCCGCCCACGACCTGGCAGATCTCGAATATCCACGGCGGCACGGGCGCATCCAACGTCATTCCGGGCGAACTCGAGGTCATGTTCAATTTCCGCTTCTCGACCGCGAGCCGGCCCGACGAGCTGAGGCTCAGGGTCGAGTCGCTTCTGAAGCGGCACGGGCTCGACTTCGAGATCGAATGGTCGCTGTCCGGCGCGCCCTATCTCACCCCGCGAGGCAAGCTGGTCGAGACATTGAGCGCGGCGATTCGCGACGTCACCGGCGCAGTCCCGGAGGTGAGCACCACGGGAGGCACCTCCGATGGCCGCTTCATCGCCGACATCTGCCCGGAAGTCGTGGAATTCGGCCCGCTGAACGCGACGATCCACAAGCTCAACGAACACATCGATCTCGCAGATATCGGGCGGCTGTGCGGGATCTATTCCCGCCTGCTCTCCCGGCTTCTCGCCCACTGAGTCGCCCGTCCCGCCCCGCGCGTCTCAGGCAGTCTCCCGGTCACGGTGCGCGACTGGCTCGCCTACGCCGAGCGACGCTTCCGGGCCGCCCGCCTCTTTTTCGGCCATGGGACGTCCGGGCGCGAAGGACGAGGCGGCCTGGCTGCTTGCCCATGTGCTGCGCCAGCCCCACGAAGCGCTCGCGCGATCGCCGGCGCGGGAACTGACTCCAAGGGAGCGCAGACTGGCAGCGCACGGGATCGAAAAGCGCGTGCGAACGCGCCGACCCCTCGCCTACCTCATCCGCGAGGCCTGGCTGGGGGATCATCGCTTCTACGTGGACGAGCGGGTGCTCGTGCCGCGTTCCTTCATCGCCGAGTTGCTCCGTGAGCGCCTATCGCCCTGGATACCGCGCCCTTCCGACGTGCACCGGGCGCTCGATCTGTGCACGGGCTCGGGCTGCCTCGCGATCCTGCTCGCGCTGGCCTTTCCGCGCGCGCGTGTGGACGCGAGCGACCTCGCGCCCGCCGCGCTCGCGGTCGCGCGCCGGAATCTGAGGACCTACCGCCTCGGCCGGCGCGTCAAGCTGTGGCGCGCCGACCTCTTCACCGGCCTGAAGCCGGAGCGATACGATCTCATCGTGGCCAATCCGCCCTACGTCGATGCCAAGGCCATGCGCTCACTGCCCCGCGAATACAGGCACGAACCGAAGCTCGCGCTCGCCGGGGGGCGGGACGGTTTGCAGTTCGTGCGCCGCATCCTGAAAGAGGCGGCCGAGTTTCTGCAACCGGGAGGATTGCTCGTCGTGGAAGTCGGCCACAATCGCGCAAGGCTCGAACGAGCCTTCCCGCGGCTCCCCTTCATGTGGCCCGAGACGAGCGCGGGCCACGACTGCGTGTTCATTCTGACGCGCGAGGATCTGCCCGAATCGCTGTGAGCTCTTACAATGACCGCTTGAAGGAGGGTCCCATGAACGGTCTGCGCACCTCGGTCCTGGTTGTCGCTGCCCTGACGGCGAGCCACTCCCTCGCTCAACAGATCTACCCGAGCCGAACGATCACCATCATCGCCCCGTTCTCGCCCGGAACGGGAATAGACATCCTCGCGCGCACCTTCGGACAGAGGCTCAGCGAACGCTGGAGCGTTCCGGTCGTCGTCGAAAACAAGCCGGGCGCGAGCGGCAACATCGGGACCGAGCTCGCAGCGCGCGCCGCCGGCGACGGCTACACGCTGATGATGACGGCGACGACGTTTGCCCTCAACCCGGCGCTCAGCAAGAACGCGCGCTACGATCCCCTGAAGAGCTTCGCTCCGGTAAGCCTGGTGGCGACCGGGTTGCTGTGGTTCGCGACCAGCACGAATACGCGGGCCGATTCGATGTCGGAGTTCGTCGCGCTCGCGAAATCCAACCCGGGCAAACTCAACTACGCCTCCTCCGGAAACGGTACGCCGCAGCACCTCACGATGGAGCTGTTCAAGCTCAATGCCAAGGTCGATATCACGCACGTCCCCTACAAAGGCGCGGCCGAAGCTACGAGAGATCTTGCCGCGGGAGTCGTCGATGCCATGATCCTGCCGGTGCACACGATCGCAGCACTGGTGCAGGCGGGGAAAGTCAGGCTGCTTGCCGTGCTGAGCGAAGAGCGCTCGCCGGTTTTTCCGGCCGTGCCCACCTTCAGGGAAGCCGGCTATCCCGGAGTCGAGTCGAGCGTCTGGTACGGATTGATGGCGCCTGCTTCGACGCCTCCGGAGATCGTGCGCAAGCTGAACGGCGAGATCAACGCGATCCTCGCCCTGCCCGAAGTCAGGGATATCCTCGAGAAGCAGGGACTCATCCCCGCGGGAGGGGAACCGGAACGTCTCTCGAACCTCGTGAGAACGGAGCTCGAACGCTGGACGCGGGTTATCGCCGAGGCGAAGATCCGCGCCGATTGAGCGGGGACGGTCTCGCGCTCGAGGACGGTGCCCGAGACTCCCTGAGCAGCTCGAATTGATCCGCCACCGGTCTTGTGAATGTCCGGACGTGATCCATGAAGCGCCGCACCACTGGACTCGGTGTTCGATTCTTCAGCGTGACCATCGCGACCGGCCAAGGCCGCTTGGGCAAATCCACAGGCAAGACCTTGAGCGCGAACCTCGCTGCGTTGAAAAGGAGCACGGACGCCGGGAGGGAAGTTAAGTAGTCTCCCGTCGCCGCCAATTCGGCGCGAAGGAAAACAGAATAGGTTACGAGGCTGATGTTCGGCGCCTTCAAACCCTTGGCCCGGCAGGCCTGCCCTACCATCGATCCGGCTCGTGAATTTGTCATTATCCAAGGCTCGTCGACCAGTTCGCTAAGGTCTACGTGGTCGCGTTCAGCCCAACGGGACTTCAACCCTGCGGCGATCACAACATGGTCCTCGAAAAGGATCTCGACGCTGAGGTCGTGCGCAAAGGATTCCGCATCGTCAGGCTTCAGGATGCGTGCGATCACCACATCCAGGCTTCGGTTCCGAAGCTGAGGTAGGTCCAGAGAAAGAGTTGACACGCTGTCGACTTGCAACACCACGCGCGGGTACTTGACCTTGAATTCCTGTATCGCCGCGGGCATGAATGCTGAGGAAATCGAGTCCGGACACCCGATACGCACTTCGCCGATTCCAGGATCGGACAGCTCCTCAATCTCGACGAGGCCCTGGGTCAGCTCATCGAATGCGGCAATCCCGCGCTTAAGCAAAGCCCGGCCGTAGGCCGTCAATTCAACCCCTCGCGGGCTTCGATCGAACAATTTCACGCGCAACGCGTGTTCCAAGCCAGAAATCACCTCGGAGATGGCTGGCTGAGATATGCCGAGCTGGTCGGCCGCCTTCGCCATGCTTCCGGACCGAACGACAGCCATGAACACGTGCAGGTCCTTCAAGCGAAGCCGACCTCCGATGAAACTCTCCCAGCTGCGTTGCTTGGACATAGGCGAAAGCTTATATCACTATAGACACATCGGGATTCTCCACGACCCGGTGCCTTTATTAGGCTGCAAACTCCCTCGCTCCTTTTGGAGGACTCTCATGCTGCCACACGTTTTGAGGCTGACTTGGTCGGCACAGTCGTCTCATGGACCGGCGCGAAACTACATCGGGACGAGCGTCATGTTCATCAAGCGCACCATCATCACCATCACTGCTGCATTCGCTACAGCTACACTCGCCCACGCTCAAAGCTACCCGGCCAAGGTCGTGAAGATGGTTACCCCGTTTGCGCCGGGCGGGCTCGGCGATCTTCTGCCGCGCGAGATCGCGACAGGCCTCACTCAGCTGCTAGGACAGCAGGTGATCGTCGAGAATCGGCCGGGCGCTAACACCATTATCGCGATGCAGGCCACGGCCAAATCGCCGCCCGATGGCTACACGCTGGTCTTCACTAGCCAGGCGAGCCTTGTCATCAACGTGAGCGCATACAAGAACCTTCCTTACGACCCCGTCAAGGATTTCGCGCCGGTCGCGCTGTGCTTCACGACGCCGCTTTATCTGATGGTTAACCCTGCCTTGCCCGCAGGATCCGTGGAGGAACTCATCGCGCTGGCAAGATCGCGCCCCGGCAAGCTCACTTTTGCTTCTGGCGGCTCGGGCTCTACGAACCACCTGGCTGGCGAGCTGTTCAAGTCGCTCGCACGAGTAGACATGCAGCACGTCCCCTACAAGAGCGCCGGGCCCGCGTTGGTAGATATCATGGCAGGGCACGTAGATCTGATGTTCGGGGCCGCGGGGCTCCCCGAGGCGCAGGCTGGCAAGGTGCGCGTACTTGCGGTCACCAGCGTGCGTCGAACGGCGGCCGCTCCCCAACTACCTACCGTTCAGGAAGCCGGCGTGCCTGGATACGAAGCGTCGCTCTGGTTCGGGATTCTTGCGCCCGCCGAAACGCCCGCAGCGATCGTCAACCGGCTGTCCCGGGACATCAACACCGTCCTCAGCCGGCCAGCGATGCGCCAGCGCTTCAGCACGGGCGACATCACCCCTAGCACACCCGAAGAGTTCGGAGACCTGATTAAACGCGAGATCCCCAAGTGGCGAGAAATTCTCACCATCGCGAAGATCGATCCGCAATGAGGCCGCTGCTCTGCATGGAGTCGAACGTCAGGGCGAACATCTCACAATCTGCGAGTGTCCTTGCTTGTTCTTCGACCGCCATGCATCGCGAATGCTAGTATGAACACATGAATGCGCCCGCTCCCCAGGCAGTATGGAACGAGTACGACCGCCCTCACACGGATCTGCGCGAATTCCTCTCGCGCATCGAACGCGCGGGCGAACTGCTGCGCATACCCGGGCGCCGACTGGAATCTGGAGATGGGCACGCTCGCCGAAGCCGTGAACGAGCGCTCGAACGCTCCGGCGGTGCTGTTCGAGCGCATCCCCGGATATCTCGCATGACTTTCGCGTGCTGTCGGGCTCGACCAACTCGATGCGGCGCCTGGCGATCACGCTCGGCTTTCCGGTTCCCGGCGCATCCCCTGGACGTGGTGCGCGCCTACCGCGACCGGATGAAGAGACCACAAGCCCATTCCGCCGCGCATGGTCGCGCAGCGGACCCGGTGCTGGAGAACGTGCAGTGCGGCGAGGACGTGGATGTGCTCAAGTTTCCGGTGCCGTTCCTGCACGAGCTCGACGGCGGCCGCTACATCGGCACCGACGATCTGGTGATCATGCGCGATCCGGATGAGAACTGGGTCAACTGCGGCACCTACCGGGTGATGGTCCACGATGCGAAGCGCGTCGGCGTGTGGATGTCCCCGGGCAAGCACGGCCGCCAGATCCGCGAGAAGTACTTCAAGCAGAGGCAAGCCCTGTCCGGTGCTCGTGTCCTGCGGCCACGATCCGATGCTGTTCCTCGCCGGCGGCAACGAGCTGCGCTTCGGGCTTTCCGAATACGACTATGCGGGCGGACATCGCGGCGAGCCCTTCGATGTGATCGAAAGCGAACTCCACGGCCTGCCGATGCCGGCGCACGCCGAGATCGTCCTCGAGGGCGAAATGCATCCCGGCGAGACGGCGCCCGAAGGCCCGTTCGGCGAGTTCACCGGCTACTACGCCGGCGGCAAGAGCGAGCAGCCGGTGATCCGCGTGCAGCGCATCTATCACCGCAACGATCCGATCCTGACCATGGCCACGCCGATGCGCCCGCCGTCGGACTTCTCCTACAGCAAGTGCGTCATGAAAGCCGGGATGATCTGGGACGAAGTCGAGCGCGCGGGCCTCTCCGGCGTCAAGGGCGTGTGGTGCCACGAAGCGGGCGGCGCGCGCATGTTCAATGTCATCGCCATCAAGCAGGCCTACGCCGGCCACGCCAGGCAGGCGGCGCATGGCCGCGGCGAGCTGCCAGTCCGGCTCCTATCTCGGCCGCTTCGTCGTCGTCGTCGACGACGACATCGATCCCACGAATCTGTTCGACGTGCTCTGGGCGATGTGCACGCGCTGCGATCCCGCCGAGGACATCGACATCATCCGCAAAATGTGGAGCGGCCCGCTCGATCCGCGCCTGCCGCGCGGAGTCGACGTGGAACTCCCGGGCCGTGATCGACGCCTGCCGGCCGTTCGAGATGCTCAAGGACTTTCCGCCCGTGGCGCGCGCCAGTCCCGAGCTGCGCCGGAAAGTCGAAGCGAAATTCCGTGAGCTGCTGTCGAAGCTTTAGACGCGCTGCGCTATAATCCAGCCCCTACGGTGGCCGTAGCTCAGCTGGTAGAGTCCCGGATTGTGATTCCGGTTGTCGTGGGTTCGAATCCCATCGGCCACCCCATCCCCTCCTAGCGCTTCTCGTACTGCTTGGCCCCGAACAGGATTTCGCGCGCCTTTGGATCGTATTGGCCGGGAGGTGTAGTCTGAACCTCGGCGAGCACTTTCAGAGCGCGCTGGACCGCTGGTCGTGTGTTGATCCGGTCGAACCAGCTTTTCACTTTCGGGAAGTCAGGCCAATTGATCCCGTTACGCTCGCTCGCGCGCAGCCAAGGAAAAATTGCGATATCCGCGATCGAGTACTCCGAGCCGGCGAAATACGGTGCCTCGGAGAGCCGCTTCTCCATGACGCCGTGCAATCGCTTGACCTCGTTTCCATAGCGATTGATGGCGTACTCGATGCGCTCGGGCACTGCGTTGCTGCGGAAGTGTCCCGACTGCCCCATCATCGGGCCGACCGATCCCATCTGAAACATCAACCACTGCAGCGCAACGTACTTGCCGTAGTCGTCGCGCGGCAGCAGTTTTCCGGTCTTTCCTGCAAGATAGACGAGAATCGCGCCTGACTCGAACACCGAGATCGGCTTTCCGTCCGGCCCGTCACGGTCGACGATCGCGGGAATCTTGTTGTTCGGGCTGATTCTCAGAAATTCCGGCTTGAACTGCTCGCCCGTGCGGATATTCACCGGACGAATTTCATGGTCGAGGCCGGTTTCCTCCAGCATGATGTGGATTTTGTGCCCATTGGGCGTCGGCCAGGTATAAACGTCGATCATCGACAATTCCTCTTTCCGGAATCAGTGAGAATGGCGCGCCCGGCGGGACTCGAACCCACAACCCCCAGCTTAGAAGGCTGGTGCTCTATCCAGTTGAGCTACGGGCACGGGTGAGGCTTCGTGCCGCGGCCTCGACGGCTGCTGGCCGCAAAATCTGGTCGGGGTGGAGAGATTCGAACTCCCGACACCTTGCTCCCAAAGCAAGTGCGCTACCAGGCTGCGCTACACCCCGCGGGTCCCGAATCTTACGCCTGCGCTCCGCGGCGCGGTCAACGCGAGGAAACTGGCGATTTCACCAGGAAATTCGCTTGCTCCTCATATTGATTTCTGGTATCAAATCAGCTTCACAACGCGGAGATTCACTTGGAGCTGTTGCACAGAACCCTCCCGCCTTATGCGCCGAGAAAGGGCGAGGAGTACATGAATCCCCGGCAGCGCACTCACTTCAAGAAGGTTCTCGAGGCGCTGAAGGTCGAATTGTCGCAGGACATCGACCGGACGGTGCACGAGATGCAGGGCGACGCGACTTTGTTCGCCGATCCCAATGATCGCGCCACCCAGGAATCCGACATTTCCGTCGAGCTGCGCAACCGCGACCGCGAGCGCAAGCTCATCAAGAAGATCGACGAGACTATCGCGCGCATCGACAAGAACGACTACGGCTACTGCGAGAACTGCGGCGTCGAAATCGGTTTGAAGAGACTCGAAGCCCGGCCCACCGCGACCTTGTGCATTGACTGCAAGACGCTGGACGAACAGCGGGAGAAGCAGGTAGCGAAGTGATCGGCTGACGTCGGAGACCTCCGGCCGGTCATCCCCGCGCCGGGGATCCAGAAAGAAAAAAGGGCGCCGCCAGCGCCCTTTCTTGTTGCAGTCCTTTTCTACGGCTGTGCCGCTGCGACCTCTTTGACGGCCTTCATGCTGAGTCGCACCCGGCCCTTTTCGTCGGCCTCCAGAACCTTGACCTTCACCTGCTGGCCTTCCTTGAGGTGATCGGAAACATTGTTGACACGCTCATTGGCGATCTGCGAAATGTGCAGAAGTCCGTCTTTGCCCGGCAACAGCTGAACGATTGCGCCGAAGTCGAGCAGCTTGAGCACCGTCCCCTCGTATACGCGGCCCACTTCGACGTCGGCGGTGATGTCCTCGATGCGCTTCTTCGCAGCCTGGCCGCCTTCCGACGACACGCACGCGATCGAGATCGTGCCATCGTCGGCGATCTCGATCGTAGTCCCGGTTTCCTCCTGCAGCCCACGGATGACTACTCCGCCCTTGCCGATCACGTCCCGGATCTTCTCGGGATTGATCTTCATCTTGATGATGCGCGGCGCGTAGCTTGAGATCTCGGGGCGCGATCCTTCGAGAGCCTGCTTCATGAAACCCAGGATGTGCATGCGGCCCTCGCGCGCCTGCGCCAGGGCGACTTGCATGATCTCCTTGGTAATCCCCTCGATCTTGATGTCCATCTGCAAGGCGGTGACGCCGCGCTCGGTGCCCGCCACCTTGAAATCCATGTCGCCGAGGTGATCTTCGTCTCCGAGGATGTCCGTGAGCACGGCAAAGCGCTTGCCATCCTTGATCAACCCCATGGCGATCCCCGCCACGTGCGCTTTCATCGGCACGCCTGCATCCATGAGCGCAAGACTCCCGCCGCACACGGACGCCATGGACGAGGAGCCGTTCGATTCAGTGATCTCCGATACGACGCGCATGGAGTATGCGAACTCTTCTGCGGCAGGCAGCACCGCGACCAGCGCCCGCTTCGCGAGACGCCCGTGACCGATCTCGCGGCGCTTGGGCGAGCCCATTCGGCCGGTCTCCCCGGTCGCGTACGGAGGCATGTTGTAATGGAGCATGAAGCGCTCCTTGTATTCGCCCATCAGCGCGTCGATGATCTGTTCGTCGCGCCCCGTTCCCAGCGTCGCGACCACGACCGCCTGGGTTTCGCCGCGCGTGAACAGCACCGACCCATGGGTGCGCGGCAGCACGCCGACGCGGATATCGATCGGCCGAACGGTGCGCGTGTCGCGGCCGTCAATCCGAGGCTGGCCCTCAAGAATTTGATTGCGAACGATTTTCGATTCAAGGTCGAAGCAGAGTTCCTTCACCGCGTTCGCGTCGGGCCCACCCTCCTTACCCACGCCAACCTCTTCGAATACCCGCTTCCAGATCCCGTCGATCGCCTCGGAACGCGCCTGTTTTTGCCGCAGCGCGAAAGCCGCCCGCAAATCGCTCTCGGCAAGTTCCTTGATACGCGTTACCAACGCCTGGTCCTTTTCTTTCGGCTTCCAGTCCCACGCCGGCTTTGCGGCCTGGTCTGCGAGATCATGAATCGCCTGGATCGCAGCGCGCATCTGCTCGTGGCCGAACACGACTGAACCGAGCATGACGTCCTCGGCCAGCTCTTGCGCTTCGGACTCCACCATCAACACGGCGTGTTCCGTGCCGGCAACCACGAGATTGAGCTGGCTCTCCTTCAACTGCGTCGCCGTCGGGTTGAGCACGTACTGGCCGTTGACATAGCCCACGCGAGCCGCACCGATCGGCCCGTTGAACGGGATACCCGAAAGCGTCAGGGCGGCGGATACGCCGATCAGGGCCGGGATGTCGGGGTCCACCTCCGGGTTGCACGACATCACTTGCGCGACCACCTGCACTTCGTTGTAAAAGCCGTCCGGAAACAGCGGACGTATCGGGCGGTCGATGAGGCGCGAGGTCAGGGTCTCCTTCTCGGAAGGCCGCCCCTCGCGCTTGAAAAATCCCCCGGGAATCTTGCCGGCCGCGTAGGTCTTCTCGACGTAATCGCAGGTCAACGGAAGGAAGTCTTGTCCCGACTTCGCGTCCTTCGCCCCGACAACGGTGCACAGGACGACCGTGTCGTCCATGCTCACCATGACGGCGCCGTGTGCTTGGCGCGCGATTTCGCCGGTTTCCAGCGTCACTTGGTGCGCGCCGTACGTGAATGTCTTCTTGATGGGTGTTAGCCGCATAGTGTTCTCGATCGGTTGACGGACCCCGGGCCCGTTGCCCGGCGATTCTGGTGGAGCCGGCTCGGTCGAAGGTTCGTCTGGCCGATTCCGGAATTGAAAACGCCCATCGGAGTGGGATGGGCGTCGATTGAATTACTTGCGCAGGCCAAGTTGCTCGATCAGCTGGTGATACTTCCCGTTGTTCTTTCGCTTGAGATAGTCGAGCAGCTTGCGGCGGCGGCTGACCATTCTCAGCAATCCGCGCCGGGAGTGGTGATCCTTGACGTGTGCCTTGAAGTGGCCCGTCAGCCCGTTGATGCGGGCCGTCAGCAGCGCGACCTGAACTTCCGGGGAGCCGGTATCGCCCGCGGCGCGCTGGTGCTGTTGGAGGATCTGCGCTTTTTCTGAAACCGTAACCGGCATGCTGTATCTGCTCTCTTCGCGAAAGGCGGGCATTCTACCTTGGAATCAGGACCTTCCACAAGATGTTCCCCATGAGCAAGTGTCCGCACTATCACAGCGTCATCAAGCGCTTGGGCTTGAGCGTCCCGCTCGCGTCAATCTCCCCGATGCCGAGAAAGGACCCTTCCTGGTCGAAGACGGCGACTCCGCCGCCCGGATGATCGACCGGTACGGCTTGGCCCTGCCGGAATTTCGCCGCCACCACGCTCTCGATCGTGAGGCGCGGCCGGTCTCCGACGAGCGTTTCTGCCGGCAGCAGCCTGCCCCGACGGGCTTCGAGGGGAAGCGCTTCCAGGGCGTGCAACGCAATCGCCTGGTCCAGCCGGAACCCTCCAACCGCTGTGCGCTCGAGTGCCGCCACGTGCGCGCCGCAGCCCAGGGCCTCTCCGATGTCCTCCGCCAGCGTTCGGATGTAAGTGCCCTTGCTGCACTCGACCCGCAGTACCGCCGTATCGCCTGCGAGGCTCTCCAGTTCGAGCCGCCGAATCGCGATTCGTCGCGGGGAACGCACAACGGATACACCTTTGCGCGCATACGCATACAGGGGCTGTCCAAGATGCTTGATCGCAGAGTGCGCGGGCGGGACTTGCTCGATCTCCCCCCGAAAGCGGTCCAGAACGTCAAGCAGGTCTCCGCGCGAAGGCAACGTGTGCGAGCGCGCGAGCACCGCCCCTTCCGCATCACCTGTCGTGGTCCGCTCGCCCAGTTTCACCCGGGCGCGGTAAGCCTTGTCGGCGTCGAGCATGGCGCCCGAGAATTTGGTCGCCTCGCCCATCGTGACCAAGAGGAGCCCGCTCGCCAGAGGATCGAGTGTCCCGGTATGTCCTGCACGCGTCGCGCCGAGCAGTCTCTTCGTCCGCTGCAGCACGGCATTCGAGCTTGGACCGGGCGGCTTGTCGATGAGCAACACCCCGCTGACCGTCTCGCGCGGCGCGCCCTTCATCGGGCCGACTCTAGTCGGATTTCTTTCCCGCGACGGCGGCATCGATCAGCTGCGACAGGCGAACGCCTTGTTCGACGGATGCGTCGTGGCGAAAATGCAGTTCGGGAGTGACACGCAGCTTCAAGCGCCCGCCGAGCTGCGCCCGCAGGAAGCCCGCTGCACGCTTCAGCCCTTCCTCGGTGCGGCCCAGAGATTGCGCATCACCCAGCGTCGTGAAGAAGACTTTCGCGTGAGCCAGGTCCGGGGATACTTCGACGCCGGTGATCGTAATCAGGCCGACGCGCGGATCCTTCAACTCGGAGCGCAGCAGCCCTGACAGCTCGCGCTGGATCTGATCGGCGACGCGCCGCAGCCTTTGCTGGTTGGCCATGGGACTGCGGAAGCTCGGTAGTGCTGCTTCGGACCCGGCCGCCTAGAGCGTGCGCGCGACCTCTTGCACTTCGTAGATCTCGAACTGATCTCCGACCTTGAGGTCGTTGTAGCCTTTGACGGACATGCCGCACTCGAAGCCCGCCTTGACTTCGCGCACGTCGTCCTTGAAGCGCTTCAGGGAGTCGATCTCCCCGGTGTGGAGGACCACGCCGTCGCGCAAGACCCGGACCAAGGCATTGCGGCGCACCAGACCTTCGAGCACATAGCATCCCGCCACGGCCCCGACTTTGGAGATCTTGAATACCTGACGCACGTCCACCAGGCCGAGAACATTCTCCTTCTTCACTGGCGCGAGCATCCCCGACAGCGCCGCCTTCACTTCGTCCACGGCCTCATAGATGATGTTGTAGTAGCGCACATCGACGCCCGAGGCCTCTGCGGCCTTGCGAGCCGCCGCGTCCGCGCGCGTGTTGAAGCCGATGATCACCGCCTTGGAAGCGAGCGCGAGGTTCACGTCGGACTCGCTGATCGCGCCGACCGCGCTGTGCACGACGTTGACCTTGACCTCGTCGGTAGAAAGCCGGGTGAGCGCGTGCACCAGCGCCTCCTGCGAGCCCTGCACGTCGGTCTTGATGAGCAGCGGAAGTACTCTGACCCCGCCCTCGCCCATCTGCTCGAACATGTTCTCCAAGCGTCGCCGCCTGCTTCTTCGCGAGCTTCACATCGCGGAACTTGCCCTGGCGGAAGAGCGCGATCTCGCGAGCCTTGCGCTCGTCGCCGAGCACGATGACCTCCTCACCGGCCGCGGGTACGTCCGACAGACCCTGGATCTCGACTGGGATCGACGGGCCGGCCTCCGGGACCGGATTGCCCACCTCATCGAGCATCGCGCGGACGCGGCCGAAGGAGGAACCGGCCAGCACGACGTCCCCGCGCCTGAGCGTTCCCGACTGAACGAGCACGGTCGCAACCGGGCCGCGGCCTTTGTCGAGCCGCGCCTCGACCACGATGCCCTTGGCGGCGGTATCCACGGGGGCGGAGAGCTGAAGAATCTCGGATTGAAGCAGCAGTTGCTCGAGCAGGGCGTCTATGCCCTGGCCGGTCTTTGCCGATACAGACACGAATGGAGAGTCCCCGCCATACTCCTCGGGGACGACGCTCTGCGCCACCAACTCCTGCTTCACTTTTTCAGGGTTGGCCTCGTGCTTGTCGATCTTGTTGATCGCGACGACCACGGGGACCTGGGCGGCCTTGGCGTGATTGATCGCCTCTATGGTTTGGGGCATGACTCCGTCGTCGGCCGCAACGACAAGAATCACGATATCCGTCACCTTGGCGCCTCGCGCGCGCATCGCCGTGAAGGCCTCGTGGCCGGGCGTATCCAGGAAAGTGACCATGCCTCGGGGCGTCTCCACGTGATAGGCGCCGATGTGCTGCGTGATGCCGCCCGCCTCGCCCGAGGCGACCTTGGTGCGGCGGATGTAGTCGAGGAGCGAAGTCTTGCCGTGGTCCACGTGTCCCATCACAGTCACGACCGGAGCCCGCGGCTTGAGCTCCGCTTCGTGGCGCTCGGGCACATCGGCCAGCAGCGATTCGGGATCATCGAGTTTCGCCGCCCTGGCGACGTGGCCCAGCTCGGTGACGACGATCATCGCAGTCTCCTGGTCGAGCACCTGGTTGATCGTGACCATGTTGCCGAGCTTCATGAGCGTCTTGATGACTTCCGCCGCCTTGATCGACATCTTGTGGGCGAGCTCTCCCACAGTGATGGTTTCCGGCACCATGATCTCGCGGACGACCGGCTCTGCCGGCGCGCTGAAAGGCTGCGTGCTCTCCGCGGCCGCAGCCCGGGCCGGTGCCTCGCGCCTTTCGGCGTATGCCAGCCCGAGGCGCCCTGAACGTCTCCCCGCGTCTTGATCGTCCGGCGCTTGACGCTCTCGTCCTTCCAGACCTTGATCTCCTTCGCCTTCTTCGCCCCCTTCTTTTCGGCGCCCGGAGTGACTTTGGGCTTGTGCAGCGTCGTGTCCGGCGTCGCGGGCGCCGGAGCGGCCGCCGGCGGTTTCGCCTCGGCCTCGCGGGCGAGCTTGCGCTCCCGTTCCTGCTTCTCGCTGAGTTCAGCCGCCTGGCGCGCCGCCAGCTCTTCCTGCTGGCGCTGTTCCAGCGCACGAAGCTCCGCCTCGTGCGCGTCTACGGCAGGTCCGGAAGGCGCCGGCGCCTCCGCAGGTGTGCCCGCTCGGCATCGCGCTTCACAAAGACGCGCTTCTTCTTGACTTCGACCTGGATGGTGCGAGCCTTGCCGCTCGCGTCGGATTTCTTGATGATCTCGGAAGTCTGCTTGCGGGTCAGCGTGATCTTGTTCTTGGGCTCCGCCGAGCCGTGGGCCTTGCGCAGGTAGTCGAGGAGCCTGGTCTTGTCCTGCTCGGATAACACGTCTTCGGCTACGCGTTTGTGCACCCCTGCGGCCTTCAGCTGTTCGAGCAGCACCGACGGCGGAACCTTGAGTTCCCCGGCGAATTGAGCAACGCTCGTCTGGGCCATGAGTCTGCCTTACTCCTGCGTAAACCAGTGTTCGCGCGCCTTCATGATCAGGTTCTTTGCGCGCTCGGCGTCGATTGCCGTCATCTCGACAAGGTCGTCCGTGGCAAGATCGGCCAAATCATCGCGCGTCTTCACGCCCGACGTGGCGAGTTTCGCCGCCAGGTCCTTGTCCATGCCGTCGAGCGCGAGCAGCGCCGGATCGAGGTTTTCCGCCTGCTCCTCGCTCGCAATCGCCTGCACCAGGAGCGCGTCGCGCGCGCGGTTGCGCAGCTCGTTCACCGTCGCTTCGTCGAAGCCCTCGATCTCCATCATCTCGTTGATCGGCACGTAGGCGACCTCCTCCAGGGTCGAGAAGCCTTCCTGGATCAGCGTATTGGCGACTTCCTCGTCGACGTCGAGCCGCTCCATGAAGAGCTTCCTCACCGAGGAAGCCTCTTCCTCGTTCTTCTTCTGCGACTCCGTCTCGGTCATGAGGTTGATCGTCCAGCCGGTCATCTCGGACGCGAGGCGCACGTTCTGCCCGCTGCGGCCGATGGCGATGGCGAGATTCTCTTCGTCCACCACCACGTCCATGCTGTGCTTGTCCTCATCGACGAGAATGGAGGACACCTCGGCCGGCGCAAGGGCACCGATCACGAATTGCGCCGGGTCTTCTGACCAGAGCACGATGTCGACGCGCTCCCCGGCCAGCTCCTGGGTCACGGCCTGCACGCGCGCCCCGCGCATCCCCACGCAGGTGCCGATCGGGTCGATGCGCTTGTCGCGGGAGTGCACCGCGATCTTGGCGCGTATGCCCGGATCGCGCGCGGCCGATTTGATCTCGAGCAGCCCTTCCTCGATTTCCGGCACTTCGAGCCGGAACAGCTCCATGATGAATTCCGGCGCCGTGCGCGACAGCATCAGCTGCGGCCCGCGCACATTGCGGTCGATGCGCATCACGATGGCGCGCACGCGGTCGCCCACTCGCAGATTCTCCTTGGGGATCATCTGGTCGCGCGGCAGCACCGCCTCGACTCGCCCCACTTCGATGATGGCGTTGCCGCGCTCGATGCGCTTGATCGCGCCGTTGATGAGCTTCTCGCCCCGGGACAGGAAATCGTTCAGCAACTGTTCGCGCTCGGCATCGCGAATCCTTTGCAGGATCACCTGCTTCGCAGTCTGCGCGCCGATGCGCCCGAAATCGATCGGCTCGAGCGCCTCCTCGATGTAGTCCTGGAGCTGGATGTCCGGGTACTGCTTCTGCGCTTCGGTGAAGGCGATCTGCTGCGACGGATTCTCCACCGCTTCGTCCGCCACCACCTGCCAGCGCCGGAAGGATTCGAAGTCACCGGTATTGCGGTCGATAGCGACGCGAACATCCACGTCTTCGGAGAACCGCTTCTTGGTAGCCGAGGCGATCGCCATCTCGAGGGCTCCGAACACCACTTCCTTGTGGACGTTCTTTTCCCGCGCGAGCGCATCGGCCTGCAGCAACAGTTCACGGCTCATGTAGCCTTCGGGCATCACGGTTTGGGCACCAGGCGGGCGCGCTCGAGGTCGGCGAGCTCGAAGTCGAGGTGCCCGCCGTCGAAATCGAATCCGACCCGATCGCCGTCCACGGCGCGCACCGTGCCGACGAAGTTCCTGCGTCCGTTGACCGGCCGGCGCAGGCGTACCCGGGCCTCGCAGCCGGCAAAGCGCGCGAAGTCCGCCGCGCTCTTCAGCCTGCGGTCCAGCCCGGGCGAGGATACTTCCAGGCGATCGTAATCGACCCCCTCGACTTCAAGCACCCGCTGCAGTTGCCGGCTGACCGATGCACAGTCATCCAGCGTAGTACCTCCCGAGATCACGCCGGGCATTACCTCATGTTGTTTCTCAATAAACACGCGTAACATCCTACCGTTATTGATATATTCAAAGTCGGCAAGCTGGTATCCCAAGCCGCCGACCGTGCGCTCAAGCAATTGCTCGAGCGAGTTCACGACCATTCGCCGCACCCATCGCAGAAATAAAAAATGGGCTCGAAAGCCCATCCCAAAAACCAAGCGAAGTATAGCAACAAACCTGAGCCTGAACAATTGCCGCTGGAGGCGGAAAGCGGCGGCGGCGCCCTAGCGCGGCGCGTTGGAGCCGACCTGGCTGCGGCTCACCACGCCGTTCCCTTTTGCAGACCCCCGCTCCAGTTCTGCCAGGAGGGAGGCGGTGTCTCTGGGCCCGAGTTCCCGCCATTGGCCGCGGTGCAGATGCGAAGGCAGCCGGAATGGGCCGAAGCGCACGCGCATCAGCCGGCTCACAGTGACTCCCAGCGCCTCGAACATGCGCCTCACCTCGCGGTTGCGCCCTTCGCGCAGCGCCACCTGATACCAGCGGTTGGACCCCCGGCCCCCGCCTGGGGCGATGCTGTCGAACCTGGCGCTGCCATCGGCGAGGTTAATCCCGTCAGTCAGCCTGCGCAGCTGCTCGCGGGAAAGCTCGCCGCGCACTCGCACGGCGTACTCGCGTTCGATCTCGTTGCTTGGATGCATCAGCCGATTGGCGAGCTCACCGGAGTCGGTGAAGAGCAGCAGCCCGCCGGTGTTGAAGTCGAGGCGGCCCACGGCAATCCAATGACCTCCCCGCATCCGCGGAAGATTGTCGAACACCGTGGGCCTGCCCGAAGGATCGCGCGTGCTCACCAGCTCTCCCGCCGGCTTGTGATAGAGCAGCACGCGCGGCGCGAGTTCATCGAATCTCAGGGATACGGCGCGCCCGTCGAGCGAAACGCGGTCGGCTGGCCCCACTCGCTGCCCCAACGTGGCACGACGGCCGTTGACGGCAAGGCGTCCCGAAGCGATTGCCGCTTCCATATCGCGGCGCGACCCGAGCCCTGAACGTGCCAGGGCCTTGTGCAGTCTTTCGGTCGGCGCCGCCGACCTAGGCCGGGCTCGGCTGGACCGTTGCGGGCTCGTCGGGCGCGGGCTGCGGAGCGGGCGGCGGAGTCTGCGTGAGCTCAAGCGTCTTGGCGATGTCTTCCAGAGGGGGCAGCTCCTGAAGAGAGCGAAGGCCCAGGTCGTCGAGAAAAGTCAATGTGGTCGCGTAAAGGGCCGGCCGGCCCGGTGTCTCCTTGTGCCCGATCACATCGATCCAGCCGCGATCCTCCAGTCGCTTGAGGACTTCGCTCGAGACGGTAACGCCGCGAATGTCCTCGATATCCCCGCGCGTGACCGGCTGCCGATAGGCGATGATGGCAAGGGTCTCCAGCACCGCACGCGAGAAACGTGGCGGCTTCTCGGGATGAATGCGCTCGAGGTATTTCTGGACGGAAGGGTGCGTCTGAAAGCGCCAGCCGCCGGCGGTCACGGCGAGCTCGATGCCACGGTCTTTCCAGGCTTCTTTCAACTCGTCGAGCAGCCGGCGCAAGGTGTCGGCGCCGATGTCTTCCTCGAACATCTTGCGCAGCTCCGAAACTGGAAGCGGCTCCTGCGCCGAGAGCAGCGCTGCCTCGAGCACCATCTTCACTTCATCCGGGCTGAGCATGGGCGAGCTTGACGTAGATGGGAGCAAAAGGTTCGGACTGGGTGACCTCGAGCAGGCTCTCGCGAACCAGCTCCAGCACTGCCAGGAAATTCACGATGAGCACGGGCACGCCCCGCGTCGGATCGAAGAGCTCGCCGAATTCGGAAAAACCGCCGGCGCGAAGCCTTCGCAGAATGAGGCTCATATGCTCTCGCACCGACAGTTCCTCGCGGGTGACGCGGTGGTGCTGCGTCATCTTTGCCCGCACGAGTAAGCCCCGCCATGCCTCCTGCAAGTCGGCCACCGTCGCTTGCGGCAGCCTGTGCGCCAGGGTCTCCTCGATCAGGACCTCGACGGCAAAGAAGTCCCTTCCGAGTTGCGGCAGCGCGTCCAGTTGCTGCGCGGCATGCTTCATCTTTTCGTACTCGATCAGGCGGCGCACGAGCTCCGCGCGCGGATCCTCCTCCTCGCTCGGCATCATCGGCCGCGGCAGGAGCATGCGGGACTTGATCTCCATCAGCATGGCGGCCATCACCAGGTACTCCGCGGCAAGCTCCAGGTTCTTGGTGCGCATCTCTTCGACATAGACCATGTACTGCTCGGTGAGACTCGCCATGGGAATATCGAGGATATCGATGTTCGCCTTCCTGATGAGATAGAGGAGCAGGTCGAGAGGCCCTTCGAACGCGTCGAGAAAGATCGACAGCGCATCGGGCGGAATGTACAGGTCTTGCGGCAGTTCGGTGAACGGCTCGCCCCGCACCTTTGCAACGAGCGTACTGGGCGGCAGCGTCGGGTTTTCCATCTGTCCAGGCATGCTCATGTGTAGCCGAGACCCATCGCCTGGCGCACATCGCGCATGGTCTCCTGCGCGAGCTTGCGCGCCTTTTCGCATCCGTCCGCGACGATGTTGCGCACCAGGGTCGGGTCGTCGAGGTATTTCTGGGCGCGCTCGCGCATGGGTCCCTGCTCTGCGAGCACCGCGTCGATCACCGGCTGCTTGCACTCCAGGCAGCCGATGCCGGCGCTCCGGCAGCCCTGGTTCGCCCACTGGCGCGTCTGCTCGCTGCTGTAGACGAGGTGAAACTGCCAGACCGGGCACTTGTCAGGATTGCCCGGGTCGCTGCGCTTGACCCGCGCCGGGTCGGTCGGCATGGTACGGATCTTCCTTTTGACGGACTCGGCGTCCTCGCGGAGCGAGATCGTGTTGCCGTAGGATTTTGACATCTTCTGCCCGTCAACGCCGGGGAGCTTCGATACTTCGGTGAGCAGCGCTTCGGGTTCGACGAGGATCATCCGCCCGCCGCCTTCGAGATAGCCCGACAGGCGCTCCCGGTCGGCAGCGGAAAGATTGCCCTGCTTCTCGAGCAGCGCACGCGCCGCGGCAAGCGCTTCGGCGTCGCCTTTCTCCTGGTACTTGGCGCGCAGCTCCATGACCACCTTGGCCTTGCGGCTGCCGAGCTTCTTCACGGCGGCCCTCGCCTTGTCCTCGAACCCAGGCTCGCGGCCATAGACGTGGTTGAAGCGTCTCGCCAGTTCTCTCATCATCTCGATGTGCGGCACCTGGTCTTCGCCGACCGGCACGTACTTCGCCCTGTAGATCAGTACATCGGCCGCCTGCAGTAGCGGGTAGCCGAGGAAACCGTACGTGAGAAGATCGCGGTCGGCGAGCTTTTCCTGCTGGTCCTTGTAGCTCGGCACGCGCTCTAGCCACGCCAGGGGCGTGATCATCGACAGCAGCACGTGCAGCTCGGCATGCTCCGGAATGCGCGACTGGATGAACAGGGTCGACTGCGCCGGATCGATGCCCGCCGCAAGCCAGTCGACCACCATGTCCCAGAGGTTTTCCTCGATCACCTCCGGCGTCTCGTAGTGGGTGGTCAGCGCGTGCCAGTCCGCGACGAAGAAAAAGCACGGGTGCTCGCTCTGGAGTCTCACCCAGTTCTTGAGAGCACCGTGGAAATGCCCGAGGTGCAGCGCACCCGTCGGGCGCATGCCGGACACCACGCGTTGTTCGTACATTCTCTGACGCGCCTAAAGCCCGAAGATGGTCCCGATCAGACCGATCGAGGCATGAACCATCGGCATCATGACCGCTCCCAGCACGTGGGGCGGAATGAAGATGAGCGCCAGCAGGATCGGAAAGCCGAAGGGCTCCAGGCGCGCGTAGCCCAGCGCGAGACGATCGGGCAGCAGGCTGACGGCGATACGGCCCCCGTCGAGCGGGAGGATAGGAAGCAGGTTGAGGACCATGAGCACGATGTTGACTTGCACGCCAGCGTAGGCCATCAGGCCCAGCGGCAGCGTGAAACTGCCTTGCGGCAGCTCTTGCGTCACCTTCATGACCATCGCCCAGCCGAGTGCCATGACGAGATTCGCAGTAGGTCCCGCCGCCGCCACCCACAGCATGTCGCGCTTGGGATGACGCAGCGCATGGAAATTCACCGGTACCGGCTTGGCCCAGCCAAACAGGATTCCGGCGCCCCCAAAAAGCTTGCTCGTCACGAGGATCAGCAGCGGAACGATGACCGTCCCGACCGCGTCGATGTGCCGCAGGGGATTCAAGCTGATCCGGCCGAGCATGAAGGCAGTTCTGTCGCCGAAGTGACGCGCGACATAGCCGTGCGCAGCTTCGTGCAGCGTGATCGCGAAGATGACCGGAATCGCGTAGATCGCGATGGTCTGGATGAGATCTTCCATGACGCGCTATTTTATCAGACGCGCATCATGGCCCCGCGATTACCAATCGTGCCAGACGGGTCTGAGATCGTCGGACAATTGTGGCAGCGCCCCAAGATCGGCTCGGCTCTCGCCTTTGCCGTGATAGTCCGAGCCGCGCGATGCGAGAAGACCGAATTCGCGCGAGAGTTGCGCGAATTCGACGTACTGCTCCGGCGAGTGGCTTCCGGTCACGACTTCGATTCCGGCTCCGCCGCAATCCCTGAACTGCGACACGAACTCGCGCATCTCGGACTTGGAGAACTTGTAGCGTCCCGGATGCGCGATGACGGCGATGCCGCCGCTTGCGCCGATCCAGCTCACCGCGTCCTGGAGAGAAGCCCATTCGTGGTGAACGAAGCCCGGCTTTCCTTTCACGAGGTAGCGCTGAAACACGCTTCTCACGTCCGGCGCGCGGCCCGCTTCGACGAGGTGACGCGCAAAATGCGAGCGGCTGATGAGGCTCGGATTCTCGGCGTAGGCCTTCGCGCCCGCGAGGCTGTCGGGCACGCCGGCCGAAGCCAGCGCATCGCCGATCCTCAGCGCGGCGCGCTCGCCCTTGCCGGACCGATTCGAGCCCGGTCTTCAGCACCGGGTCGCTGCGGATCGATTCTGCAGGCCGACGATGTGGACGGTGCTCCCTTCCCAGGTGACCGAGATCTCGACGCCGTCGACGAAGCGCACGCCCCGCGACTCGGCCTCGGCGCGCGCCCTGGCGAGCCCCGACACGTCGTCGTGGTCGGTCAGCGCGAGCATCTCCACGCCGTTCGCCGCGGCGCGCGCGACGAGATCCTCGGGCCTGAGCAGGCCGTCGGAAGCCGTGGAGTGACAGTGGAGATCGACGTTCATCGCTGCATCTTACCTGAGAAACTCCTCGATGATTTCGGCGAGCCGCTCGGGCTGATCGTGATGGACCATATGGCCTGCGTCGGCGATGATGCGTTCCGTCAAACGCGGAAAATACGCCTTGCGCTCTGCGAGATCGGCGGTCGAGAGCTTCATCATCTCCCCAAGTTTCGAATCTGCACCCTCACCCAGAGCACGGGGGCCGCGACCCTTCGCCAGCAGGCCTCGGCTTCCTCGACGCGGTACAGAACCGGGTTGACGAGCTTGTGCGCGGGATCGCTCGCGAGCTCGACGCGGCCGTCGGGTTTCGCCCTTCCCCAGTGCCGCGCGAGAAACGAGGCTCGTTCGCGGCTCAGCCGGGGATTGTTGCTCGGCAGGCGCTCGGCCAAGGCCTCGAAGGAATCGTAGTCGCGGAGCGAGGGCTTTTTCCCGGCGAGCTCGTCGAGCCAGCGCGCGTAGCGCTCGGGCGCCTTGTCGGCGCGCACCGCGCAAGGCCGAAGCCCTCGAGATTGACAATTCGCGACGCGCTCGGGCCGGATGCCCGCGTAGATGGCCGCGACGTTGCCGCCCATGCTGTGGCCGACGAGCGTCCCGGCGGCTCCGGCTCGAAGTGGTCGAGCAGCCGGTCGAGGTCGGCGAAGTAGTCGGGGAACCAGTAGCTGCCCTCTTTCGCCCACTCGCTCAGCCCGAAGCCGCGCCAGTCGGGCGCGATCACGCGCCAGTCGCCGCGCAGCGCATCCACCAGGAACTGGAACGATGCCGACACGTCCATCCAGCCGTGGAGCATGAAAAGCTTCGGCGCGCGCGCGTCGCCCCAGCAGCGGCAGTGATAGCGCAGGCCGCGCACCTCGACGAATTCGGATTCGCTCGGCTTCATCAAGCGGGCGATGATAGCAGGCGGCGTGCGTCTGATATGATCGGGCCGCAATCATGGCAGTGTACTCACTCGGCGAGCGCAAGGTCGTATTCCACGGCGAGGAGTGGTTCATCGCGGACAACGCCACCGTGATCGGCACGGTGGTCCTGCACAACCAGGCGAGCGTGTGGTTCAACGCGGTCGTGCGCGGCGACAGCGACATCATCACCATCGGCGAGCGCACCAACATCCAGGACGCCGCGGTGCTGCACGCCGATCCGGGCATTCCGCTCACCCTTGGCAAGAACGTCTCCGTCGGCCACCAGGCGATGCTGCACGGCTGCACCGTCGGCGACGGCTCGCTCATCGGCATCGGCGCGATCATCCTGAACCACGCCGTCATCGGCAGCGGCTGCCTCATCGGCGCCGGCGCGCTCATTCCAGAAGGCAAGACCTATCCCGACGGCGTCCTCGTCGTCGGCTCGCCGGGAAAAATCGTGCGCGAGCTGAAGCCGGAGGAAAAGGCAGGGCTGCTGGAGAACGCCGACATCTACGTCCGGCGATCGAAGCTCTACCGCGAGAAGCTCAAGCCGCAGGAGCGGTAGCTCATCTGCGAACGTGGAAGATAGACAATTGTGGAAACGCCCCTGAAACGGAGGATCCTTCGATGACCGCTCGCCTCACCGCAGCTTTGCTCCTGTCGCTCGCAGGTTTCCTCACCGCTGTCCACGCGCAGACTTTCCCCTCGAAGTCCCTGCGCATCATCGTCCCCTTCCCGCCCGGCGGCGCGGCCGATCTCACGAGCCGGATCCTCGGGGAGCACATGGGGAAGGGTCTGGGGCAGGCGGTGATCGTGGAGAATCGCCCGGGCGCCGGGGCAGTGATCGGGTACGAGCTGGGCGCCCGCGCGCCCGGCGACGGTCACACGCTGCTGGTGGTGTTTCCGAGCTTCGTCATCAATCCGGCAGTCAAGCAGGGACTCAAATACGATCCCCTGAAGGATTTCAAGGCCGTCGGTCAGACGATCTCGGTGCCGATGGTGTTCGCCGTCAACCCCTCGGTGCCGGCGAAGTCGCTTCAGGAGCTGATCGCGCTCGCGCGCGCCAAGCCCGGCGAAATCGCCTACGGGACGCCCGGCGCCGGCACGACTCACCATATCATCGGCGAGATGTTCAGGCTCGCCGCCAAGGTCAACATCGTGCACGCGCCGTTCCAGGGTGGAGGTCCCGCGATCACCGCCGCGGTCGGCGGTCACATCCCCATGGTCCTCGCCAACGTGTCCGAAGTCGTTCCCTTCGCGAAGAGCGGGAAGATGCGCCCGCTCGCGGTGACGACCGCCGAGCGCGCCGAGGCCATGCCCGAGGTACCGACGGTTCGCGAGGCCGGCTATCCCGAAGTCGAATCGACCAACTGGAGCGGGTTCGTGGTCCCCGCCGCGACGCCGCCCTCTGCGATCGTGCGCCTCAATGCCGAGTTGGTGAGCGCGCTGCGCAACGCGGAGGTGCGGGAAAAGTTCAAGACCTACGGAATGTCCCCTGCCCCGGGCACCCCGGAACAGTTCGGTGCGTTCCTGCAGTCCGAATCGGCGAGGTACGCGAAAGTCGTGCGTGAGGCAGGAATCAAGGCTGATTGACAGACACGGAGAACCCAGCGGAGGAGCCATGGTCTTCGATCGAACCGTTCGCACGCTGATCGTAATCCTTGCCGCCATCACGCTCAGGAGCGCGTGGGGCCAGTCCTACCCGACGAAACCGATCCGGCTGATCAGTCCGTTTCCGCCCGGTGCAGTCGTCGATACCTTGAGCCGCACGCTCGCCGCGCCGCTAGGCGATCTGCTCGGGCAGCCGGTCGTCGTCGAGAACCGCGCGGGCGCCGGCGGAAACATCGGCATGACCGTGGTTGCACAAGCGCCCGCCGACGGCTATGTGATCGGCATGGGAAGCATCGGCACGCACGGCATCAATCCGAGCGTGTACGCGAAGATGCCCTTCGATCCTGTGCGCGATTTTGCCCCGATCAGCTTCGTTGCGAGCAACATCAACGTGCTCGTCGTCCACCCTTCGGTGCCTGTGCAGGACGTGAGGCAGTTGATCGCCTACGCGAAATCCAACCCGGGGAAACTCTCGTACGGATCCGCCGGTACCGGCACCTCCCAGCACCTCGCCGGCGAACTGTTCAAGCAGATCAACGGCATCCAGATGACGCACATCCCGTACAAGGGCGCCGGTCCAGCGGTGGCCGATCTGGTCGCCGGACAGATCCCTCTCATGTTCGTGGACATCTCGGCTTCCCTCGGCCACATCCGCGCCGGGAAGCTGCGGGCCCTGGGAGTGACGACGCGCGAGCGCACGCCACTTCTGGACGTGCCGACCGTCATCGAGCAGGGCGTTCCGGATTTCGACGTCAACGCCTGGTTCGGATTGTTCGCGCCGGCGGGAACGCCGCGCGAGATCGTCGCGCGCCTTCAGGCGGAGTCGGGCAATGCGCTGCGCCAGCCTGCGGTCCGCGACCGGTTGCAGAGCGTGGGCTTGAGTCCTGCACCGAACACGCCCGAGGAGTTCGCGCAGTTCATAAGGGTCGAACTGGACCGCTGGGCCAAGGTGGCCAAGTCGGTCAATATACGCGCGGAGTA
>CAVOUJ010000034.1:0-41277 GCA_963699535.1 uncultured beta proteobacterium
AAGGACGATGCGCTGCATCGTACCGGTCTGGTGGATCACGCCGGGCCAGAAATATGCGTGGCGACGTAGCCCACCCCGCCCATTACGGCCGCATCGCCGAGCTCGCGCCGCAGGATGTCGTCCTTGATCACGCCGTTCTGAAGCGAAACTACGCCGGTCCCGGGGCCAAGGAGCGGCTTGATCTGGCGCGCTGCGGACTCCGTATCCCAGAGCTTGACGGAGACGATGACCAGATCGACCTTGCCGATTTGCGCCGGGTCGTCGGTGGCGTGGACCTTCGGCACGCGGATCTCGCCTTGTTGCTTGTTTTCGATCAGGATGCCGCGCTCGCGCATCGCGGAGAGATGGGCCCCGCGTGCAATGAAGCTCACGTCGTAGCCGGCGTGCGCGAGCCGGCCGCCGAAAAAACCGCCGACGCCGCCCGAGCCCATCATCGCGATTTTCATGGAAGTTTTTGCGCGAGTCAGTGGATCTGGTCGCCCCGTGGATTATACCGGCGGGGAATGGTAACCTGCCCCTGTCTCGACTGAGGAGGAGAGCGAATGAACCGCCAGAATCTTGTTCGCGCCGCGCTTGCGGGCGCAATGCTGTTCGCCGCGATCGCATCGTTTCCGGCCGGCGCGCAAGTCGCGTGGCCGACCAAGCCGGTGAAATTCGTCGTGCCGTACCCGCCAGGCGGGTCGACCGACCCGATGGCGCGCCTGATCGCCGCGAAGCTTTCCGATTCCCTGGGGCAGCCGTTCGTCGTCGAGAACCGTTCCGGCGCGTCCGGAACAATCGGTACTGCTTTCGTCGCCAAGTCGCCGGCCGACGGCTACACATTTATCTTCGTTTTCGATTATCACGCGGTGAATCCTTTCCTCATCCCGAACCTGCCGTTCGATACCGCGAAGGATCTTGCGCCGGTGATGCTGATCGGCACCGCGCCGATGGCGATCGCGACAGGCGCCGCGAAGCCTTACAAGAGCTTCACCGACGTGGTGGCCGCGGCCAAGGCGAAACCGAATGCGGTGAGCATAGGCTCGGTCGGCAACGGCAGCCTCGGGCACCTGACCATGGTCCTGGTGCAACAGGCCTCCGGCATCAAGCTCATTCACATCCCTTACAAAGGCGGCGGACCGATGACGGCGGACGCAGTCGGCGGGCAGATCGATCTCGCCATCGGCTCGGTGGCGGTGATCACGCCGCACGTGAAGGGCGGAAAGCTTCGCGCCGTTGCGGTCACCGGCGACACGCGCTCGCGCGCGCTGCCCGACGTGCCCGCGCTCGCCGAACAGGGCCTGCCGGGATTTTCCGCCGTCGCATGGTGGGCGGTCTTCGCGCCGGCCGGCGTGCCCAAGCCCGTCATGGACAAGTTCCACGCCGAACTCGTCAAGGCGTTCAACCTGCCCGACGTGCGCAAGCTGCTCACCGAGACGCTCGGCATAGACTTGGTCGTCGGCTCCCCCGAAGGACTGGGGCAGTGGCTCGATACCCAGATGCAGCGCTGGGGCAAGGTCGTGCGCGACAACAACATCCGCGCCGACTGACATGAAGCGCTTGTTGCTCGGCGCGGGGCTGGCGGCGCTCTCCGTTTCCGCGGCCGCGCAGGGGTATCCCGAGCGTCCGGTTCGACTGATCGTTCCGCAGGCGGCGGGAAGCGCCACCGACACCGTCGCGCGCATTCTCGCCGCCGAGATGCCGCCCTCGCTCGGGCAGCCGGTCGTCGTCGAGAACCGCCCCGGTGGAGCGCTGACGATCGGAATAGACCTTGTAGCGAAGTCGGCGCCGGATGGATACACGATAGGAATGGGACCGATAGGGGCGCTCGCGATTACGCGCCACATGGTTTCGAAGCTTCCCTACGACATCGAGCGGGACCTGCAGCCGATCGCGCTCGTGACCCGCGGGCACCTGCTGCTCGCGGTGTCGCCCTCGCTGCCGGCCGCCTCGGTACGCGAGCTGGTGGAGCTTGCGAAGAAGAATCCGGGAAAGCTCATGAACGCGTCCTCGAGCAACGGCTCGCCGGGACACGTGGGCGGCGAGCTGTTCAAGTACATGACCGGCACCGACATCGTCCACGTGCCTTACAAGGGCGGCGCGATGGCCATCAACGATCTGATCGCCGGACACGTGCAGGTGATGTTCGAGAGCCTGAACTCGATTTCTCCCCATGCACGCTCGGGAAAGGTTCGGGCGCTCGCCGTGAGCGGCCCGAGGCGTTCGCCGGGCTTTCCGAACTTGCCGACGATCGCCGAGGCCGGAGTCCCGGGTTACGAAGCGGCGACCTGGAGCGGAGTGATCGGGCCCGCGGGCATGCCGAGACCCGTCGTCGACAAGCTCAACGCCTCCATCAACAAGGCGATCGTCTCGCCGGTATTCAAGGCCAGATTCGGCGAAATCGGCGACGAGCCTGCGGGCGGCACGCCCGAGGATTTTGCCGAGACGATACGCAGGGATTCGGCCAAGTGGGCCGAAGTCGTGAAGCGCTCCGGCGCGAAGATCGACTGAATCTGGCCCGCCGCGCGGCGGTAGGATCCCTTTCGGGTGGCGCTCAGCCGGTTGCGGCGGCTCCTGCCGCCGCGTTCTCGCGCAGCAGCCGGGAGAGCTCGTCCGCGGGCTGCGGCTTCTTGAAATAGTAGCCCTGAAACTCGTGGCAGCCGAGCTCCCTGAGAAAATCGAGCTGCTCGCGGGTTTCGACTCCCTCCGCTATGACCTTCAGCCCCAGGCTGTGCGCCATCGCGATGATCGCCTGCGTGATCGCGACATCGTCCGGATCGTGGGGGATGTCCTTGATGAACGAGCGGTCGATCTTGATGCAGTCGAACGGGAACCGCTTGAGCGATACGAAGGACGAATAGCCGGTGCCGAAGTCGTCGATCGCGAGGCGAATGCCCATCGACTTGATCCCGTCGAGGATCTTCTTCGAGCTCTGGATGTCCCGCATCACCATGCTCTCGGTGATCTCGAGCTCGAGGCTGCTCGGCTTGAGCGAGCTTTCCTTGAGCGCCCGTTCGATTTCCCGCAGCAGATGCTTGTCTTCGAACTGACGCGCAGACAGGTTCACCGAGACCGTCAGCGGGGCGGCAAAACGGTTCTGAAGCTTCTGGCTGTTCGCGCACGCGGTCCTGAGCACCCAGGCACCGATCGGGACGATCAGTCCGGAATTCTCGGCATGGCCGATGAAATTCGACGGGGGGGATCAGTCCCAGCTCCGGATGCTGCCAGCGGATCAGCGCTTCCATCCCCGTGATGCGGTCGGTAAGGATCTCGACCTTGGGTTCGTAGTGGAGCACGAACTCGCTGCGCTCGAGCGCGCCTTTGAGCTTTGTCTCTCTTGCGATTCGCGCCGACAGGTGATCGTTCATGTCCTCCGAATAGAAGAGGTAGTTGTTCTTGCCCTGTTCCTTGGTGCGGTAGGCTGCGATGTCGGCGTTTTTCAGGAGGCTTGAGAGATCTTCGCCGTCGTTCGGATACAGGCTGATTCCGATGCTCGCCGAGATGTGACAGGTCTCGCCCTCGAGCAGGAACGGCCAGCGCAGGGCATGAAGGATCTTCTGCGCGACGCTCACGACGTCGCCGGGTTCGGCGTAGTCCTCGATCAGCGCGACGAACTCGTCGCCGCCGAAGCGCGCGATCGTGTCGCTTTCCCTCAGGCACATCCGCAGGCGGCTCGCCACCTCGACGAGCAGCCGGTCCCCGAACGGGTGGCCGAGGGTGTCGTTGATGAACTTGAAGCGGTCGAGATCGAGGAACAGGAGCGCCATCGTCTTGCGGTAGCGCTGGGCGTTGTTCAGCGCGTGTGCGAAGCGCTGGTTGAACATGTAGCGGTTGGGCAGGCCGGTCAGGGTATCGTGCGTCGCGACGTAAAGCAGGTTCTCCTCGGCCTGCTTGCGCGCCATGAACTGCCCGATCTGGCTCCCGATCACGCGTACCATCTGCAGGAGCGACGGATCGGGATTGCGGGTCTCCCGGCTGAAGAATTCCAGCACCCCGAGCGTGACGTTCCCCGCCAGGATCGGAAAGGCAAACGCGCCGTGCAGTCCCGCCTTTGCGGCAAACCGGGCGCGCGTGAAGCTCTCGTCGTTGCTGACGTCCGGGATCCAGTGGGGCGTGCCGCTGACCCAGACCTGCCTCACCAGGCCGCCGCGAGCGGGCTCCAGCGTCACGTCGCGCGCCCGCTCGGCGAACTCGGCGACGGCCTCGTCCGGGATGCTCCATTTCTCCACGCGCACTATGGCCTTTTCGCGCTCGTCCAGGCTCCAGCGCGCGCCGCAGTCCCAGTTGAGCGTCTCGCAGATGGCCTGGATGATTCTCGGGATGGCATCCGCAAGCGTGTCCGATTCGGCAAGCACGCGCGTGACGGCGTGCTCCATGCGCTCGCGCTGCTCGGCGCGCTTGCGCTCGGAGACATCCCGCGAAACCAGGACGACCTTGGACACCTTGCCGGCGGCATCGCGGATGCCGCGGCTTTCCGATTCGATGTAGCGGATGCTGCCGTCGTGGAGCACGAAGCGGAACTCGGTCCGATGCCCTGCGCCGGTCGCGACGGTTTCCCGGAAAAGCTCTTTGATGCGATCGCGGTCCTCGGGGTGGATTTCCCTGAACGAATCCGATCCCGGCTCGATCCCGTCGTTGAAGAGGGCCCGGTAGGAAGGGCTGTTGTAGATGCGCCGGCCCTCGGTGTCGATCATGGCGACCAGATCGCCGACGTTTTCGGTGATCAGGCGAAAGCGCTCTTCGCTCTCGCGCAGCCGCTCCTCGGCGCGGCGGTGCTCGGTCACGTCGCGGAAGCTCCACACCCTGCCGATGGTCTGTTTGTCCACCAGGTGCGGCCTGGAGTAGCGCTCGAAGATTCGGCCGTCCTTGAACTCGAGCGTATCGAAGCTCTCCTCGCCGGGATGAGCGTAGAGCTCGCGGACTTTCGCGCGGAACCCCTCCGGGTCCTTGAGCTGGTCGAGGACGAAGTCGAGCACCTCGTCGTCGTTCCCGGACGACAGGACCTCGGGGGGAATGCGCCACATGTCGGCGAACTGCCGGTTGTAGGTCGTGATCTTGCCGAGGCTGTCGACGACCAGCACGCCGTCCGCAGTGGACTCGAGCGTTGCGCGGAGGAGCGACACCGATTTGTGCAGGCCGACTCTATCGGGGCTCTTGCGACCCTTCATCGAAAACCTTTCCCTAGGGGGTGCGATTGTATCCGGATTCGGGGCAGGCGAGAGATTCGCGAGTGAAGTGTTGCCGGCCGATCGGTGTCTCGAATTATTCGAGAGGCAGGGCGGGCCGATCCCGGTCGAGCAAGGCCGGCTTGCGGAGCGTTTTGTTTGTCCCTACACTGCCCTCCCTTGCGCCAAGGGTCATGTGAACATGAGGTTGCGCAGCGTCGAGCTGGAAGTCCCGGATCGGGAATCGGCGGCCCGGTTTTTTCTGGATACCTGGGGTCTCCGGGATGCCGGGACTCGAAACGGGATCGCCTATCTTCGCGGCACCGAGGATATTCCGTACATCGTCTCGATTGCCCAGGCCGGCGAGCCGGCGGTTACGGCGATCACTTTCTCGGGCTCTGGGCCCGAGCTTCAGCGAATCCGAAAACGCGCGTCCGCGGCGGGCGCGCCGCTCGGTCCGTTACGCGATTTCGACGAACCCGGCGGCGGATCGGGTTTCTTTCTCCAGGGACCCGAGGGGCACGTGTTCCGGTTCGTGACGGAAAAGAAGCGCGTGAAGCGCCTGCGCGCGGACCGGGACAGGCCCCTGCAGGTCACCCACGTCGTCCTCAACGCGCGGGACCGGGAAGCGTGCTCGCGCTTCGCTGTGGATGTCCTCGGCTTCCGGCTGTCCGACCGCACGGGGTTCATGAACTTCGTGCGCTGCGATCGCGTCCATCATGCGATCGCCTACGCTCAAGGCGACGATTCGCTGCTCAATCACATCGCCTTCGAAATGAGCGACATCGACGCCGTCATGCGCGGCATCGGCAGGCTGAAGGACGCCGGATTCGAGACCTTCTGGGGCCCGGGCCGCCACGGGCCCGGCAACAACGTCTTCGCCTATTTCGTGGCTCCCTTCGGAGCGGCGGTCGAGTACACCGCGGAAGTCCAGCGCGTGAGCAGCGCCTACAGGACCGGAACCCCGGAAGACTGGAAATGGCCACCCAACCGCGGCGATCACTGGGGTGTTTCGCCGCGAAACACCGCTGCCCTGGCGAGGGCCGAGCGGGAATTCCGCTTCCGTCCGCTTGCCGCGGTCCCGCACGCATAACAAGACGCCCGATCCATCGATGAAGCGGTACGTCGGGCGATTTTTTCGGCGGATTCCTAGCCGCCGAAAAAATTGGCCGGTGTCAATTCGCTTGTTAGCTGCTCTTGAATCAGGCCTTCTTAACTAGGCTGACTATATACAAAAGAATGATAGCGCCAACCGTTGCTGTAATTATCGCGCCTATCAACCCACCTGCTGTTATGCCCAGCAAACCGAACAGGAAACCACCCAACAAGGCCCCAACAATTCCCACAACAATGTTGCCAACAACGCCAAATCCTTTTCCTTTCATTATGGTGCCAGCAAGCCAGCCGGCCAGTGCGCCAATTGCCAAGAATATGATCAAGCTGGTTATGTCCACGATGCCTCCGATCTTATCTTTTGATGAAAAGGTACATGCCGACAACAAAACAGACAGCGCCACTAATGTAGAAAGTCATTACCTTATCTGTAGCTGAGCCAGTAAAAGCTTGAGTCATTTGCGAACCGACAGAACCAGACAACCGATATCCCCAAAATGCCAGGCCAAGGCCTATGACCGCCAGCACGATGCCGACAATTTTCATTGTAGATGTTGAACTCTTTCCCATGTTGAACTCCTATGGTTGGATGAAACGAGACTCTTAGCCGTCACGCCGCTACTCGACGTTCAATAGTCAGCAAAGATGCTGTTTGAAATATCTTCTACTTTGTGGGCTTAGAGTCAACTCTGCCTGAATTCAACACGATACGGCACCAATCCCCTGCAATCTGCACGCCCCGCCCAGGCGCTTCGTGCGTAGAGCGCCGGAACGGTTTGGGTTTCGGGGATGCGAAACCGGAACGAAGCAAGAAGCTACTTCGGTTCGGTCCATCCGCCGCCGAGCGCCTTGACCAAGTCGACGCTGAAGGCGAGGCGAGCCTGTCGGTTGCGCACGAACGCCAGTTCGGCGTCGTTGACGGTGCGCTGCGCGTCCAGCACTTCCAGGAACGGTGAGTAGCCCGATTCATAGCGCAGCGTGGAAAGCTCGAGCGCGTTGCGCGCGGCTTCCAGGCGCTGCTGGAGGTCCGCCTCGCTGCTGCCCGTCTGCGCAACGTTGACCAGCGCGTCGGAAACCTCGCGGAATGCGGTTTCGATGGCGCGTTGGTAATTCGCGAGCGCCTGTTCGCGACGCGCGTCTGCTTGATCGACGCGCGCGCCGCGCCGCCCGGCGTCGAAGATCGGCTGCACGAGGCCGAATCCGATCGACCAGATGCCGGCGCCGACGGAGAGCAGATCGGAAAACTCCGAGCTCTGCGCGCCCAGCGCACCGGTCAGACTGATGCTGGGAAATAGCGCCGCGCGCGCGATGCCGATCTGGGCATTGGCGCCGATCATGGATTGCTCGGCGGCGCGGATATCCGGCCGCCGATCGAGCAGCGACGAGGGCAGCCCTGGCGGCGGGGTGGGCGGGATTGGCAGGGCGAACAAGTCGCCCGGCGCCACGCGCAGGTCCAGCCGGCCGGTGAGTTGGCCGAGCTGACGTTCGACCAGCGCGCGGCTCCGCTCCGCTTCGCGCTTTTGCACCAACGCATCGGAGAGCGCGCTCTGCGCCTGGTAGACGTCGAGCTCGGGAGAGAATCCCGCCCCCAGCCGCGCACGCGCAAGCGCGAGCGCGTCGCTGCGCGTGCGAATCGTGGTGTCGAGCACGGCGATCTGCACATCGAGCGAGCGCAGGGCGAAGTAGGTCTGGGCGGTGAGGCCGGACAAGCCCAGGAAAACGGTGTCTCGCGCATACACCGAACCGAGCAGATTGGCTTGCGCCGTCTCGCTTGCACGCGCGTAGCGGCCCCAGAAATCGATCTCGTACGTTGTCGAAGCGAGGAGCTGGTGCTGCGTGCGGTCCAACTGCACGCCGGGCGCCGGCGCGGGAATGATGCGCGCGCTCACACCGCTGCGCGACGCCGAATACCCGGCCGTCACTTCCGGCCAGAGCAAGGCGCGCGCTTCGCGCAATTGCGCTTCGGCTTCGAGCACGCGCGCGGCAGCGAAGCGAATGTCGGCGTTGTTCTTCTGCGCCACGGCGACGAGCTCGCTCAAAAGGGGATCGCGATAGAGCGTCCACCACTCCGGCAGCACCGCCGTCGCGGCCCCGTCGGCAGGCGGCGCGGAATATTCCGCCGGCAGCGGCATCTGCGGGCGCTCGTAATCGGGGCCGACGGTGACGCAGCCGGCGAGCTGCAGCAGCGAGAGAAGCGCAAGTCGTTTCATGAGGGCACGCGCGGCTTTCTGCGCCGCGCGACGACGACGAAGAACAGCGGGCACGAAGATCGTCGCGATGAACGTCGCGGCGAGCATCCCGCCGACCACGCCGGTGCCCATCGAGCGGCGCGCGGCGGCGCCGGCGCCGGTGGAGAGCATGAGCGGCAGCACGCCGAGCACGAAGGCGAGCGAGGTCATGACGATCGGGCGGAAGCGCAGGCGCGCGGCGTTGAGCGCCGCTTCGATCGGCGCTCTTGCCCTCGAGAAAGCCCTGCTGCGCGAACTCCACGATCAGGATCGCGTTCTTCGCGGCAAGGCCGATCAGCACCACGAGGCCGATCTGGAAGTAGATGTCGTTCTCCAGGCCGCGCAACGAGACGAACGACAGCGCGCCGAAAACGGCGAACGGCACCGCCGCCACCACCGCGAACGGCAGCAGCCAGCGCTCGTAGAGCGCGGCGAGGATCAGGAACACCATCACGATTGCGAGCGTGAACGCGATCACCGACGGCGCTTCCGGTGCGCTTTTCCTGGAAGGCCTGGCCGGTCCAGGCGATCTGGTAGCCCTCGGGCAGCGCCCTTGCCGCGACGTCCTCCACCGCGCGGATCGCTTCGCCGGAGGACACGCCCGGCTTGCCGCTCCCGAGCACGCGCGGCGGCGAGAAAGCCGTTGAAGCGCTCGAGCTGCTCGGGGCCGACGGTGTTGCTGGTCGTCGATGAGCGCCTTGAGCGGGATCATCTCGCGCGTCGACGTGGAGCGGACGTACACCGCGCCGAGGTCCTCCGGCTGCGATCGCGATACGCCGCGTCGGCCTGCATCTGCACGCGATAGGTGCGGCCGAACTTGTTGAAGTCGTTCACGTACAGCGCTCCCATCGTGCTCTGCAGCGCATCGAACACGTCCTGCACCGGCACGCCGAGCGACAGTCGCCTTCTCGCGGTCGACCTCGACTTTGAGCTGCGGCACGGTCGGCCGGTAGAACGAGTTGATGCCGGTGAGTTGCGGGTGCTCGCGCAGCGCGGCGAGGAACGCCTGCGTCACCTGGAACAGGCGCAGCGGGTCGGCGCTTGCGCGCGATTGCAGGTACAACTCGAAGCCGCCCGCGGTGCCCAGCCCGCGGATCGCCGCCGGATTGAAGGCGAGAGTCAGGCCGTCGCGGAGCTGCGACCCTTGGGCGACGATGATCGCGCGGCCACTTTCTGCGCCGGCGCGCTCGGGCGCTCCTCCCAGGGCTTGAGCGGGACGAACATCGTCGCGGCGTTGGTCTTGTTGCCGCCGCCGAGGAGGTCGAAGCCGTTGATCGCCAGCACGTTCTGCACGCCGGGATGCGCCTGTGCGATCTTGCCTAACCGCCTCGGTCATGTTGCGCGTGCGCTCCAGCGTCGCGCCGTCGGGCAGCTGGATATTGGCGAAGATATAGCCCTGGTCCTCGGGCGGGACGAAGCTGCTCGGCACGCGCATGAACATCGCCACGCACGCCGCCAGCACGGCCACGAACCCGACCAGCGAAGCGACGCGATGAATGAGCAGGAACTCCACGGCGTCCAGGAACTGCCGGGTCGTCCAGGCGAAGCCGCGATTGAATGGTTCGAAGATGCGCGCGTGGTGCTCGCCGCGCTTCATCAGGATCGCGCACAGCGCCGGGGTGAGCGTGAGCGCGATGAAGCCGGAGATCACGACCGCGAACGTGAGCATCACCGCGAACTGCCGGTAGAGCTGGCCGGCGATGCCGCCGAGGAACGCGACCGGGATGAACACCGCGCACAGCACGAGCACGATGGCGACGACCGCTCCCGACACTTCGCGCATCGCCTCGAGCGCCGCTTCGAAGGCGCGCATGTCGTTCTCGCGCATCAGGCGCTCGACGTTCTCCAGCACCACGATGGCGTCGTCCACCACGATGCCGATGGCGAGCACCAGCGCGAACAAGGTCAGCGTGTTGATGCGAGAAGCCGACCAGCCACAGCCCCGCGAAGGCGCCGATCAGCGACACCGGCACGGCGATCATCGGGATGAGCGTCGCGCGCCAGGTCTGCAGGAACAGGAACACCACCGCCAGCACGAGCAGCGCCGCTTCGACGATGGTCTTGGTGACTTCCTTGATCGAGGCGTCGACGAAGCGCGTCGTGTCGAAAGGAATCGTGTAATCCACGCCTTCTGGAAATCCGGCCTTGAGCTCGCGCATGCGTGTGCGAACCTGCTGTGCCACTTCGAGCGCGTTGGCGCCGGGCTGCAGGTAGGTGGCCATGCCGATCGTCGGCTGGCCGTCGAGCGTGTTGGATGTGTCGTAGTTCAGGGCGCCCAGCTCGATGCGCGCGATGTCTTTCAGCCGCAGCAGACCTGCAGGACCCGCGGCGCGCACCACGATCTCGCCGAACTCCTCGGGCTCGACCAGGCGGCCGGTCGCGGTCACCGTGTAGACGAAGCTCTGCCCAGGCGGCGCGGGCTCGCTGCCGATGCGGCCGGCGGCGTACTGCGCGTTCTGCGCGCGCAGCGCTGCCGCGACGTCTGCCGTCGTCACGCCGAGGCGCGCCATCTTTTCCGGATTTAGCCAGACGCGCATCGAGTAGTCGCGCGCGCCGAAGATCGTGACGTCGGCGATGCCCGGCAGGCGCTTCAGCTCGTCGACGATGTTGATCGAGGCGAAGTTCGAGAGGAACAGCGTGTCGCGCGGTCTTGCTTGGCGAGACGACCGAGACCACCAGCAGGATGTCGAAGGAGCGCTTCTGCACGATGACGCCGTTCCGGCGCACCTCGTCGGGCAGGCGCGGCAGGGCGATCTGCACGCGGTTGTTGACGTTGAACACCGACTGGTCGACGTTGGTGCCCGGCTCGAAGGTCGCGGTGATCTGCAGCGCGCCGTTCGACGACGAGGTGGAGCTGAAGATACGAGAGCTTCTCCACGCCGGAGAGCTGCTCCTCGATCGGCGCGGCGACGGTGCGCGCCAGCGTCTCCGCGCTTGCGCCGGGGTAGGTCGTGGTGATGAGCACCGTCGGCGGCGCGATCTCCGGGTATTGCGCGAGCGGCAGCAGCTTGGCGGCGACCAGGCCGGCCAGCACGATGATGATCGCGACGACGCCGGCGAACACCGGCCGGTGGATGAAAAACTCGGACATCAGCCGGCGTTCTGCTTGACTTGTACCAGCGTGCCCGGCCGCAGACGCAGCAGGTTATCGACGATGACGACGTCGCCGGCGTTCAGGCCCTCGAGGACGATCCAGTCCGATCCGAGCCAGCTGCCGGCGCGGATCTGCCGCTGCACCGCCTTGCTGGCCGCGTCAGCGACCCAAACGAAGCGGCCGGTCTCGTTCTGGAGCACCGCGGTTTGCGGCACGACGATCGCCTCGCGGCTGCCGGCGATGACGCGCACCCTCACGTACTGGCCCGGCAGGAGCTGGAGCTTGGCGTTGGGGAACTCCGCGCGCATCTGCACTGTGCCGGTGGCCGCATCCACAGTCGAGCCGGCGAAGTTGAGCTTCCCGGCCTGCGGATACGTCGGACCCGTCGGCGGTTTGCACCCGCACTTCGACTTTCTTCTGGCCGGTAGCACGCATCCGCGCGTACTCCGCATCCGACAGCGCGAAGCGCACCCAGATCGGATCGGCCCGTGTGAGCGTCGTGAGCACCGCGGACTCGTTGTTCGGCGAGACCAGGCTGCCGACCGACTGCTGCGCGCGCCCGGTGATGCCGCGCGATCGGTGCGTCGACGGCGGTGTAGGAGAGATTCAGCTCGGCCTGGCGCACGCGCGCCTGCGCCAGCTGCGCCGCCGCGGCGCTTTGCTTGGCGGTGGAGGCGGCCTGGTCGGCCTCCTTCTGGCTGATCGCGCGGCGATCGGAGAGCCCCTTGAGGCGCACGATCTCCTGCTGTGCGAGCTCCTGGCGCTCGGTCACTTCTGCGAGCACGCGCGCGCGCCTGCTGCAGCTCGATCTCGAACGGGCGCGCGCTCGATGCGAAACAGCGGCGCGCCGGCCTTGACCGTGTCGCCTTCCGTGAAAAGCTGGGCTTCGAGGATGCCGGAGACGCGCGCGCGCACCTGCACTTCGCGCGAGCCTTCGGTGCGGCCGACCGCTTCGAAATCGATGGGCACTGCGCGCGGCGCCACTTTGATGGCGGTCACGACAACCGCCGCCGCCGCCCTTGGCATCGCCTCGCTTGGCGTCCTGCGCTTCGCCTTGACTGCAGGCGGCAAGGACGAAGGCTGCGATCACAGAGACTGTTCGTGTCATGGTGCAAACGCCTTCAGAAAGCAATCGACGATGTGTGCGGTGCGCTGCGGCTCGCCTTCTTCGCTCGCTGCGATACCGAACAGACGCTTGATCCGATCCTGGCCGACCAGCATGCCGAGCAGGAGCTCCGCGGCGAACGCCGGGTCATCGCGCCGCAGGCGACCGTCGGCCATCGCCTTGGCGAGGTACTCGGATAGACGGCGCACCGCCTCGCCCGCGCCATTGGCGTACACGGCTTTGGCGAGCGCCTTGAAGCGCGGCACCTCCGGCACCAGCGTGCGGAACGTGGCGATGCCTTGCGCGGCGAGCACGCGGTTGCGGTAGGCGAGGGCGAAGCGGACAAGCCCGGCGCGCAGGTCATGGGGCTCGCTTTCCAGCTCGACCAGAACGCCTTTCACCAGTTCCTTGGCGACCTCCTTGAAGAGCGCGTCCTTGCTCGGGAAGTGATGGTAGACGGTCTGCTTCGCGACGCCGGCGCGCCGCGCTATCAGATCGACGCTAGAGCCGTAGCCGCGAGCGAGGAACGAGCTCGTAGCGGCGCGCAGCACGCGCTCACGGTTGCCGGCGGGTGACGACATTCCCGTCCTCTAGACTAGACGGTATAGTCTAGCAGAGCGGCGTGGCTCCGTCGGTGCCTCGCCAGCCTGGAGGTGACGCCTGACGCGCCGGCGGCCACCGCGATACTTCCGGTCCGCGCCAAGCGCGATCTCGCCACTTGCGCCAAATCAAGACAGTGGGGGATGGAAAAGGTAAATTGCCGTCAATGACGCCCGCAAACACTACGAAGACTCCGTGGCGTCTCCTCATTGCGCTAGCCGTCGTCGGTCTCGTCGCGGCAGCCGCTTGGTTTGCCACTCGTCCGAAGCCGGTCGCGGTGATCGCCGCGCCTGCGGACTCGGGACGGGTCGAGGCCACGGTCGCCAATACGCGCGCGGGCTCCGTGATGGCATGCCGCCGCGCCAAACTCGCGCCGCCGACGGGAGGGCGCATCGCGCGGCTTCCGGTGAAGAAGGGCTCACAAGTGAAGGCGGGCGAGCTCCTGCTCGAGCTCTGGAACGACGACCTCACGAGCCGCGAGCGCGTAGCGCGCGAACAGCTCGAAACCGCAAAGGCGCGTGTCGCCGAGGCCTGTCAGCTCGCCGAAAACGCCGCAAGCGAGGCAAAGCGTTCGCGCGAGCTGCACGCGAAGGGCTTCTCGTCGCCGCAGCTCACCGAGCGCGCCGACGCTGACGCCAAGGCGCGCGCGGCCGTCTGCGAATCGGCGCGGACGCAGGTCGGCGAAGCCGAGGCGCGCATCGCGGCGGCGCAGGCCGATACCAGCCGCACGGTCCTGCGCGCGCCCTTCGCCGGAATCGTCGCCGAGGTGAACGGTGAAGTAGGCGAGTACCTCACACCCTCGCCGCCGGGGATTCCGACGCTGCCCGCAGTGGACCTGATCGACGCTTCCTGCCTCTATGTGTCGGCTCCGATCGACGAGGTGGACGCGGCGAAGCTCAAGGTAGGGATGACCGGCCGCATTTCCCTCGATGCCTACCGCGGGCGGCACTTCAAGGGCCACGTGCGTCGCATCGCGCCCTACGTGCTCGCCCTCGAAAAGCAGGCGCGCACCGTGGAGATCGAGGTGGAGTTCGACGAGCCCGCCGAGGCGCGCCACCTGCTCGTCGGATACAGCGCCGACGTCGAGGTCGTGATCGAAGGGCGCGACGGGGTGACCCGCATTCCCACGCCCGCGCTCATGCCGGGCAACCGGGTGGTCGTCCTGCCGGCCTCGGGCGAGATGGAGGAACGCAAGATCGAGATCGGCCTCACCAACTGGGAATACACCGAGGTGAAATCGGGCGTGGCCGCCGGGGAGCGCGTGGTCACGTCCCTCGATCGCGAGGGCGTCAAGGCGGGCGTGCGCGCCGTCGCGGAGTCGAAAAACCCGGCCGGGAACGCCGCGAAGCGGCAATGATCCGTCTCGCCGGCATCGAGCGCGTCTTCGTTGTCGGCGGCGAGGAAGTGCACGCCCTGCGCGCGCTCGATCTGGAGATCGGCCAGGGCGAGTACCTCTCGATCATGGGTCCCTCGGGCTCGGGAAAGTCGACGCTGCTGAACGTGATCGGCCTGCTCGACCGCCCGAATGCGGGCAGCTACGTCCTCGACGGGCGCGACGTGACCGGCCTCTCCGACGACGAGCTCGCCCGCGCGAGGCGGGAGAAAATGGGTTTCGTCTTCCAGTTCTTTCACCTCGTGCCGCGGCTGACCGCGGCGCAGAACATCGCGCTGCCGATGGTGCTCGCGGGCATCGATCCCGCAGAACGCGCTCGGCGGCTCGAGCTCCTCCTCTCCGAGTACGGCCTCGAGGACCGCGCCCGCCACCGGCCCGACCAGCTCTCTGGCGGCCAGTGCCAGCGCGTGGCGATCGCGCGCGCGATGTCGATGCGGCCCGGGGTGATCCTCGCGGACGAGCCGACAGGCAATCTCGACCGCCACACCGGGCAGGAAGTGATGGCCGTGCTGGAAAGGGTGCACCACGCCGGCGGGACGGTCGTTCTCGTCACGCACGATCCCGAGATCGGCTCGCGCCCGCACCGACGTGTGCGCATGGTGGACGGAAAAATCGTGAGCGACGTTCGGGACGAAAGCAAATGAGAGCGGCAGACCTTCTCACCTTCGCCTGGCAGGTCGTGGCGGGCTCGCGCGGGCGCACCGCGCTCATTCTGCTCGCCATGGGGATCGGGGTTGCCGCGGTGGTGGTAGTGAGCACCCTCGGCGAGGGCGCGCGCCGGTACGTGCTCGATCAGTTCGGCGCGCTCGGCACCAACCTCGTGATCGTGCTCCCGGGGCGCTCGGAAACCGCGGGCATCAATCCCGGTTTCATCATCGGAAAGACGGCGCGCGATCTGACGCTCGACGACGCGCTCGCGCTCTCGCGCAGCCGCGCGGTGAAGCTGATCTCGCCCCTGATCGTCGGCACGGGTGACGTGCGCTGGGGCGCGAAAGTGCGCGAGTCGCCCATCCTGGGATCGACTGCGGAGCTGCTCCCGGTGCGGCATATGGCGATCGCACAGGGTGCCTTCTTGCCTGGGGGCGATCCCCGTCACGCCCAGCCGGTGTGCGTGCTCGGCGCCAAGGTGCGCGAGGAACTCTTCGGCGGTCATCCGGCGCTCGGCGAGTGGCTGCGCATCGGCGACTGGCGCTTTCGCGTGATCGGGGTGCTGGCGCGTCAGGGCGTGTCGATCGGCGTGAATACCGACGAGGTCGTGATGATCCCGGTGACCGCGGCGCAGGCGCTATTCAACAGCGAGTCGTTGTTTCGCATCCTCATCGAGGCGAAGAGCCGCGAGCAGGTGACGGCCGCCAAGGAGGACGCAATCGAGATCCTGCGCGAGCGCCACGAGGGCGAGCGCGACGTGACGGTGATCACGCAGGATGCGGTGCTCGCAACCTTCGACCGCATCCTGCGCGCGCTGACTCTCGCCGTGGGCGGGATCGCCGCGATCAGCCTTGCGGTTGCCGGCATCCTCATCATGAACGTGATGCTGATCGCGGTGACGCAGCGGCGGCGCGAGATCGGCCTATTGAAGGCGCTCGGCGCGAGCGGCGCACAGATCCGGCTCACCTTTGTCACGGAGGCAGCCCTCCTCGCACTCGGCGGAGCCGCGCTCGGCCTCGTTGTTGGCAAGCTCGGGCAGGTTCTCCTCGTCCAGCTTTATCCGCAAATTCCCTTCGCCGCGCCCTGGTGGGCGGTGCTCGCCGCGCCGCTGACGGCCATCGTGACCGCGGCTGTGTTTACGGTCGCGCCGGCGGCGCGCGCAGCGCGGCTCGACCCGGTGACCGCGCTTTCCCGGCGCTAGCGCATGCTCGCCGCAGACTTCATGCGCCTCACCACCGGAGCGCTCGCTGCGCACCGCATGCGCACCGCGCTCACTGCGCTCGGCATCGCGATCGGCATCGCCGCGGTGATCCTGCTCACTTCGATCGGCGAGGGGCTGCATCGCTTCGTCGTCAGCGAGTTCACCCAGTTCGGCACCAACATCATCGGCGTGACCCCCGGGCGCACGCAGACGCACGGCGGCACTTCGCTGGGGATGATCAACACGGTTCGGCCGCTTTCGATCGACGACGCGATCGCGATCCGACACGCGCCGCACGTGCTGCTCACCGATCCGTCGGTGTCGGGCAATGCGGACGTGGCGGTCGCGGGCAAGACGCGCCGCGTCACGGTATCCGGTGTCGGCCACAGCTTCAGCGAGGCGCTGCGCATGGGGGTCGCCGCGGGAGAATTCCTGCCGGACGACGACCCGCGCGCCGCGCGCGCCTTCGTCGTGCTCGGGGCGAAGGTCGCCCAGGAGCTCTTCGGCGCGGAAAACCCGCTCGGGGCGCGCGTGCGCGTAGGCAGCGAGCGCTATCGGGTGATCGGCGTGATGGAGCCGAAGGGCCAGGTGATCGGCTTCGATCTCGACGACACGGTGTACATTCCCGCCGGGCGCGCCATGGATCTCTTCAACCGCCAAAGCCTGACGGAGATCCACGTCACCTACGAGCCGACTGCGCCGGTGGACGAGGTCGTGGACGGCATCAGGAGAATCCTGGCTGCGCGCCACGGCGGCGAGGATTTCACGGTCACGCCGCAGCAGAAGATGCTCGAGGTCTTCGACACCGTATTGAATGCGATCACCTTCGCGGTCGCGGCCATCGCGGGCGTGTCTCTGCTCGTGGGGGGTGTAGGCATCCTCACCATCCTCACGATCGCGGTCGCCGAGCGCACCTCCGAGATCGGACTGCTGCGTGCCGTGGGCGCGACGCAGCGAAGCGTGCTGCTTCTTTTCCTCGGCGAGGCGGCGCTGCTCGCCGCGCTCGGCGGCGCGGCGGGCCTTGCGCTGGGTATCGGGATTGCGTGGGGGCTGAAGGTCGCCGTGCCCGCTCTGCCCGTGCACACCCCCTGGAGCTACGCGGTCGCGGCGGAGGTGATGGCGGTCGCCGTGGGACTGGCTGCGGGCGTGCTGCCCGCGCGGCGCGCTGCGCGCCTCGATCCGCTCGATGCGCTGAGGAGCGAGTGAAGGAAGCAGGAGTGCTTGCCGCGCCGGGATCAACAGGCTGAAGGAGGAGGTCATGCTCAGGAAGGTCGGCTTTGGACTAGTGCTCTGGGTGATTCCCTACGTTACGGCGATTCCCCTGCTGCCGCTGATGCAGCGCGACCTCGTCTTTTTCAAGACGATCATGATCGTCGAGGGCACGCTCGTCGGCGCGGTACTGACCGCCGTATATTTCCTCAGGGTGGAAAGGAACTTCCTGCGGGAGGGCATCGTGCTCGCCGCGGTATGGATCCTGCTCAACTGGGTCGCTCGATTTCGCCGCGCTGCTGCCGTTCACCAAGATGCCGCTCGACCGCTACTTCATCGAGATCGGCGCGCGCTACCTCGCGATGGCTGCGCCCACCGTGGTCGCCGGCTTCCTGCTGGAGCGGCAAGCCGCCCGCCGGACCTGACCCGGCCTGCGGCCTGCGCTAGTACACGCGAAGCTTCAGTTGAAGCGCCACGAGCCAGTGCTCCGGGTCGGAGGCAGGTACGATCAGGAAATTGGCGCCGAACCGCTCGCCCTCGAAGAACAGCACGGGTGCTGCCCCGAAGAACCATCCACCGTCGTTCTTAGGATAGCCGTCCACGAAGCCGGCGATCAAACCGCCACTCACGCTGACGCTCTTGGGTCGCCAGTGCAGGGGGCGCCATTCGTACATGACGTAGTGGCTTCTGGCGTTTTCGCTGTTGATGAAGGTTCCGGCGACAAGACCGTGGTCGGGCGCGAACAGCACCTCCGCCCCGAAACCGATGTTGTCCTCCCTGTAGTCCTGGCTGCGGTCGACGTGGTAGGACAGAAACCCCGCGTTGAGCCAGATCTGCGTCGAGGGCTCGTCGCCCGCGGCAACGGCGATCGTGGAACAGAGGGCAAGGCAGAGGCCGGCCCACGCTCGGAGGGTGGAACTCATTCCGGCTGGATGCCGATCTCCTTTACGATCGTGCCCCACTTCGCGGTGTCGGCGCGGACGAATGCGGCAACCGCCTCGGGCGTTTCCGCTCCCTCGGTGAAGAAGCCCAGGCCGGCCAGCCGTTTCGCCGTTTCCGGGTCCTTGAGGATCTTGTCCATCTCGCGGTTCACCCGCTGCACGATCTCGGCCGGTGTGCCGGAAGGAGCGACGATGAGAAACCAGCCGACGAGTTCGAACCCGGGATAGGTCTCGGCGATCGCCGGCACGTTCTCGTAGCCGGGGATGCGCTTCGCGAAGCTTCCCGCGAGCGCTCGCAGCTCGCCGCTCCTGATGCGCGGCGCGGCCGCGGGCACCGCGAGGATGACGAGCTGCGCGCGGCCGGCGATCGTGTCCTGGATTCCCTGCGGCATCGTCGCGTAAGGCACCGTGAGGATGCTCATCCCGGCGACCTTGTTGAGCCAGGCTGCCATCATTCCGGTGAAGTTCCTCAATCCGTCGGTCGCCCAGGCGAGCTTGCCCGGGTTCGCCTTGTCGTAGGCTGCGAGCTCGGCGAGCGTCTTGGCCGGGACGCTCGGATGCGCGAGCACGAAGAAGGGGTTCCTGCCGATCATCGCGACCGGAACGAAATCCTTGACCGGGTCGTAGGGCAGCGACTTGAAGGTGTGGGGATTGGAGACGAGCGTCGCCGCCGTGGCGCAGAAGAAGGTGTAGCCGTCGGGCGCCGAGCGCGCCGCCGCCTGCGCCGCGAGGATGTTCCCCGAGCCCGGGCGGTTGTCGACGACGATCTGCTGGCCGAGGGAGCGGGAGAGGGGATCGGAGACGAAACGGCAGATGATGTCGGGCGCCGATCCCGCCGGGAAGGAGACGATCATCCGGATCGGCCGGGTCGGCCAGGATTGGGCATGTGCTTCCGTCAACAGCAGCAGGGCGAGCGCGAGGAACGCGCGAGTCGGATTTCTCATTCGGGTTCTCCTTCTGGTCATCCCTCGGTCACGGGCAGGTAGAGCGCCGACGGATAATTCCCGCCGTGGCATATCGTGTCCTCGCCGATCTTGTTGGGCGTATACAGGTGCGTCCAGATCACGTCGGTGACGGGCGAGTCGCCGTTCACGATCTCGAGGCGGATGCGGTTGCCTTGCTTGAAGCGGTAGGCGGTCGGCTCGATGCGGATATCGTACCGGTATACCCGGCCCGGCACGACCGGCTCGGGCGTGGCGTGGCTGTGGTAGGGATCGTGTTCGGTCGAGTGCCTCGCGTCGAGCGCGCGGTGCGAGGCGCGCAGCCAGCCCTTGGAGACGAGCTGCGCGGGCGGGTTGACGCCTTTCGCGCGATCCTCGGCCGCCTGCGGCATCTGCTCCTGCAGCTTGACGAAGAAATCGGTGTCGGCGCGCGTGGTCGAAGCGTGGAGCACCAGCCTGAGCGGCCCGGCGATCTCCAGATCGCGCGCGAGCGGAGCGCTGGTGAACGTGAGCACGCGTCGCACCGGGTCGAATCCGCCCGCGGGACCGGCCGGCCCGAAGCCGACCACGCCCGAAACCCAGCCCTGCACCGGATAGTGGTAGCTCGTCCGCCCCTCGCCGCCCGCGGGCGACTTGGCGAGCGCACCGTCGTTCAACGAGGTGACGCTGCCCGAGGGACTCTCGTGCAAGTGCCAGGCTTCGTAGCGCACACCCTTCGGCGGCCAGACTTCGGACGTGCGCGTGGTATTCGCGCCGCGCACGAAATACTCGACCGGTGGGCGACGGTCGTAGTCCGTCTCCTCGCCCTTGAGATACCTGTCGTAGAAGGGGAGCAGCACCTGCTCGTGGAATTCGACGCTCGCGAACTCCTGCGCAGCGGCCCAAGCGTTCGGTGCGCCGCCCATGCGCAGCTTCTTCGGTCCGCCGACCTTCCGGAAGGCGTCGATGTTGCCGCGCGTGTGCAGGTCGATCTTTCCCCAGATCCCGCAGGAATACACCGGCACCCTGATTTGCTCGAGGCGCTCCCAGGCGCAACGCTCGCGCCAGAAATCGTCGTAGGTCGGATGCTGCGCGAGCAGCATCCCGAGATCGGTCTTCTGCTCGCAGGGCGCCGATCCGTTCGCGGGATGGCGGTTGATGATGCGGTTCTGGGTCCACCAGAATCCCGGAAAGAATTCCCCGGGGATTCCGCCCTGGTAGCAGGAGGCGCGGTAGGGGTCGTTCAGCCCATCGTAGGCGCCCAGGCACGCGAGCGCGGGAGGTGCCATCGCGCCCATCAGCCATTGCGACATGCAGTAGTAGGACTGCCCGATGCCGCCGACCTTGCCGTTCGACCAGGGCTGCTTCGCGATCCACTCGATCACATCGTACAGGTCGTTCTGCTCGTTCGGGCCGAGGAACTCGAAGTCGCCGCCCGACTTCCCCGATCCGCGCACGTCCATGTGCACGTAAGCGTAGCGGCGCTTCACGTAGAGCTCGATCGGCCCGGTCTCGCGCCACAGGAACTGGGGGCTCGCCGGCAGGACGTTGTTGTCGTAGCGGTAGGGCGAAGCGGCGAGGAGCGCCGGGAACTTGCCCGCAGCCTCCGGCGCGTAGATCGCCGCGCCGATCTCGATGCCGTCGCGCACGCGGATTCTCACCTCGCGCGGCGCCAGTGCCGGTGTCATGTTCTTCCTCGCGTCTCCAGTGAAGGAAGCGGCCCGCGACCTACTCCGGCTGCAGGCCAATATCCTTGACGAGCTTTGCCCAGCGCACGCGTTCTTCCTTGAAGAATTGCGCCGTGTCCTGCGGTGTCGCAGGGCCTTCGTGGATCGCACCGAGCTCCCGCAGCCTTTGCGCGACGTCGGCCTCGGCCAGTACGCGGTTGACGTCGCGGGCGACGCGTTGCACGATATCAGGCGAAGTCCCCGCCGGAGCGACCAGGGCGAACCAGCCGACGTACTCGAACCCGGGATAGAACTCGGCGAGCGTCGGCACGTCCTCCAGGCCGACGACGCGCTTTCCGGCTGTGACCGCGAGCGGGCGCAAATCGCCGCGCTTGATGAAGGGTGACATGGCCGCCGAGCTCACCAGCACCACCTGTGTTCGCCCGGCGACGGTGTCCTGCAGTGCGGGCGCGACGCCGTTGTACGGCACCTGCAGGAGCCGCATTCCGGTCGCCAGGTTCAGCGCCTGGCTCATCATCCCGCCGAAGGTCTTCGCGCCTTCGTTGGCGGCGGCGAGCTTCCCGGGCTGCGCTTTGTCGAGCGCGATCAGCTCGGCGAGCGATTTCGCCGGCACCGTGTTGTTCACCGCGACGACCATCGGAGACTTGCCGACGAGAACGACCGGAACGAAATCGCGCTCCGGGTCGTAGGGCAAGGACTTGAAGGTGAACGGATTGGAGACGAGCGCGGCGGTCGTCGCCCAATAGTAGTTGTAGCCGTCCGCCGGGGATCTGGCCGCGAGCTGCGCGCCGATGACGTTCTGCCCGCCGGGACGGTTGTCCACGATCACTTGTTGTCCCCACATCTTGGAGAGCCTGTCGGCGACCAGCCGAGCGGTGATGTCGGGCGAGCTTCCTGCCGGCTGGGACAGGATCCACTTCACCGGCTTGCTCGGCCAGTCCTGGGCCGGCGCAAGGCCCGCGACCACGGTCAAGACGATTGTCGAAAAAGCGCGCGAGAGGTGCTTCATGATTCCTCCGTTTTTCGTTATCTCAATTCAGCTCGAAGATCTTCTGCGGAAACTTGTGCAGCTTCTCGACGACGCCGGTGTCGCCGATCAGGAAATTGTCGCAGCACCAGCTGTAGGTACGCTCGGTGACGTAGGTCGGGTGGCAGACCATGTTCATGTTCCTGCCGATGCTCAGGGTCTCGTCGTGCCGGATCAGGGGCCGCTCGACCATGTCGTAGCCCTGGCCGTGCGAATGCAGGCGCTTTTCCTCGGGGCGCCTGTTCTTCTTCATGAAGGCGTTGTACTCGGCGAAGATCTCGCTGCACTTCGCGCCCGGTTTCATCAGGTTCGAGGGTGAACTTCTGCGCCTCGAGCACGAAAGCGAATTCGTCCTTCATCTCCTGCGAGACCTTCCCCAGCACGCAGGTGCGGCCGAGCTCGGTGTAGAAGCCCCCGGGGCCGTTGTTCTCGATGAGGAGGGTGAACTGGTCGCCCTCGCGCAGCACGCGGTTCTGCTGGTAGCGGTTGGCGAACACGGCCGCGGTGCCGACCGGGCCGGAGCCTGCGAGAAAGAGGCCCTGCTCGCTGCCGTACCTGTGGCCGACGTGCTCGGCGATCGCGGCGACCTCGAGTTCTCGCATGCCGGGCTTGATCGCGGAAAAGGTTTCTTCCATCGCCTTGTCCTGCAGCGCGGCGGTGCGCCGGATGCAGTCGAGCTCCTCGGCGCTCTTCACCGCCTTGATGCGATCGACCATGTCGGAGGCGTCGACGAACTTCGCGCGCGTGAGCTTGCGCCGCAGGTGATCTCCGAGCGCAAAGGACATGGCTGCTCGTCCCGAGTAGGCCGATCGTCCCGCCCGAATAGCTTCGCCAGCGCTTTCTCGGCGAGCTCGGCGTCGTAGTCCGCCGTATACGGGCAGGAGGCGTAGGAGGGCATGCCCATGAATCGCGCGGTGCCGCGGCGCACGCCGTCGCCCTGCGGCGGAAGCTCGCGCACCACGCCCATCGGTCCCTGGCCGATCACCGTCATGCGCTCGTCCTTCGGGAAGACGACCGTGACCGGGTATCCGTTGGTGGCCGGGACGTCGGTGAAGTACTTGACGTAGCCGCCCATCCAGTCGTTGTTCGACTGCATGAGGAGCGCGTCGATTTTCTGCTCGGCCATCGCGGCGCGCACCGCGGCCCAGCGGCGCTCGAGCTCTGCGGTCGAGATCGGCGAGTTGAGTCGTTCGTTTGTGGCCATCGCTTCCTACCGTTCCACGATGTTGATCATGCCGGCTGTGTCCCCCGCGAGGTACTTGCGCAGGTTTTCCTCGACCACCGGAATCGCGAAGCGCGGATAGCCGTCGAAGAAGCCGCCCTGGTGCTGCGTGACGATGACATTCTCCATGTTCCAGAGCGGAGAATCCGCGGGCAAAGGCTCGGTGGCGAAGACGTCGAGCGCGGCGCCGGCGAGCTGCCCGCTTTTCAGCGCCTCGACGAGCGCGTCCTCGTCAACGATCCCGCCGCGGGCGAGATTGACCAGATAGGCGCCCGGCTTCATGGCGGCGAAGACCTTCGCGCCGACGATGTTCCTCGTCTCGGGCGTATACGGGGTGAGCAGCACCAGAAAATCGAGCTCTCCCACCACCTGAACAAGATCGTCGCGGTGAAACATCGTATCGAAGCCCAGCGACCTCCCGCTGGACCGAGGAGATGCCGACGACGTTCATCCCGAGCGCCTTGCACTTGGGTGCGAGCTCTTCGGCGATCACGCCGATCCCGAAGATACCGACCGTCTTGTTCCTTCAGCAGCTTCGCCGGGAAGCGCTCCCACTTGCGCTGCGACTGGAATGCGCATCGAGCGCGGCAGGTCGCGCGCGAGCGCGAGCATCCGCATGAGCGCCGCTTCGGACACCGGCCCACCGTGGAATCCGTGCATGTTGGTAACCAGCACGTCCTTCCGGAGTGCCGGCTGGTCGGTGATGCCGTCCACGCCGGTGCCCAGCGCCTGCACCCATTTCAGGCTCTTCGCCTTCTCGAACACGTGGTTCGCCATGTGCGCGCCGAAGGTGATGAGGACGTCGGCGGCGCCGATGTAGGGATCGACCTTGCTGTGGTGGTCGACCATGTCGAGCTTCACTTCGGGAAACGCTTTCCTGATGTAATTGAAGTACTGCATCCGCACCGGCTCCGGAAGGGTGAGGACGATCAGCACGTTCGTCATTGCGGGATTCCGGGAGACAGCTGCGCGGAGGGAAGTGCGCGCCCATTCTCGAATCGGCGCCTCGGCCTTGTCAAGCGCGAAGGACATTCCGCGCCTGCGAGCGCTACAATGCCCACGGGTGCTCGCGGGGAGCTGCTGAGTTGCGGCGTACAATGATCCGCGACGCGGCAAGGCGTTTGATCCAGATCAAACCGCGCAGCGCCGCCCGGGGTAGGTTTAGGTGAAAGGAACTTCACATGCTGTCCCGAAAAGATCTGGACGAACTCGAAAAATCGATCGCCAAGCGCCGAGAGGCCCTCGAGAAGGAGGTGCACGGCGACGCGGCGCGCTCGCGCGAGGACGTATTTTCCACCCTTGCGGGTCCGGTCGCCGACAAGGGCGACGAGGCCCAGGCGGATCTGATCTCCGACCTCGACAGCGCCGAGCTCTCGCGCGATCTCGATGAGCTGCGCGAGCTCGAGGCGGCGCAGGCGCGGCTGCGCGCCGGAAAATTCGGGGTGTGCGAAGACTGTGGCCAGGACATCAGCATCGAGCGGCTGCGCGCGCAGCCGTCCGCGAGGCGCTGTTTCGACTGCCAGCGGGTCCACGAGCGGACCTTCGCCCATCCGGGCGAATCGAAGCTCTGAGGGTTGCGAGACCTTCGCCGGCGGGTTTCAGGCCTTTGAGGAGCGAGGCACCGCAGAACGCCCTGCTTGAGCCGCTCGGCTCGCTTGCCGTCAGGCCGCCAGTGACCTGCCGCGCGCAGACCCCCCTGCGGGAAGCGCTGGAGGTGATGCGGACGGAAAAGGTCGGGGCGATCGTCATCGTTACCGCTGAGGGAGTGCCCGAAGGAATATTCACTGAACGCGATCTGCTCAGGCTCTCCGCAGCGGGAAGCTTCGACGCGGCCGCCCCGATCGCGCGATTCATGACGGAGAAGCCGATCGGCCTTCCGGCATCGGCCACGGCCTACGATGCCGCACTCGTCATGGCACGCCACCGCATGCGCCACGTGCTGGTCGTCGAGCACGGCGTGCTCAGGGGCGTCGTGTCGGAGCGCAGCCTGTTCGCCCAGCAGCGGCGCTCCATGCGCCACGTCATCCACGCCGTCGAGCTTGCACGCGATCTCGCGGGGCTGAAGCGCGCCTCGTCCGGAATCCTGGAGTACGGGCATTCCCTGCTCGCTCAGGGTATAGCGCCCGAGCAGCTCACGCGCATCATCGCGACGCTGAACGACCATCTCACCGAGCGCATCGTGATGCTCGAGGCGGAGAGGCACGACCTGACTCGCTCGATCTGGTGCTGGCTCGCACTAGGCAGCGAGGGAAGGCAGGAGCAGACCTTCAACACGGACCAGGACAATGCGATCGTCTTCGAGGTGGCCTCCGGGCAGGCCGAGGGCAAGGTTCGCGCGCTCCTGCTCTCCTTCGGGCGCGCGGTCAACGAGACGCTGGACGCCTGCGGATTTCCGCTCTGCCCCGGGAACATCATGGCCGGGAACCCCGAGTGCTGCCTGTCCGCGGGCGAATGGCGCGAGCGGTTCGACGGCTGGGTGCGCGATCCTTCGCCCGAGGCTTTGTTGAAGGCGAATATCTTTTTCGACTTCCGGCCGATCGCGGGAGAAAGCGGGCTCGCCGACGGCTTGCGCGCCTGGCTGCGCGACCGCGCGAAGGGTAGCGAGCGTTTCTTCAAGGTCCTTGCGCTGAACGCCCTGGAGACCGAGGTGCCGCTCGGGTTCTTCGGGAACCTGCTGACCGGCGGCAAAGGGGCCGAAGCCGGCACGCTCGACCTGAAGATCCAGGGAACGCGAGTGATCACGGACGCCGCGCGGATCTACGCGCTCGCGTCAGGGGTCGATGAGACCAATACCGCCGCCCGACTTCGCGGCGCGGGCGATGCGCTCGGCATGGCGGCGGCGGAAGTCGAGGCGATCGCGGAGGCGTTCTACCACCTGCTGCATTTCAGGCTCAAGAACCAGCTAGAGAGCGGCCCCGCGCCCAATCGCGTGGCGCCCCGGAAGCTGAACGAGTTCGACCGGCGCGTCCTCAAGGAGTCCCTGCGGCAGGCGCGGCGGCTGCAGCAGCGCCTCGCGCTCGATTACCGGCGTTGATCCGCGGGCCGGCCGTTGGCGCCCGCAGGGAATCGCGGGCATTTGATCCAGCGCAAAACGCTCATGCTGCCACCGGTGACATAATGACGAAGACTTGAAAGGTCAGCTCGCATGGCGGATACATCGAAACTGCAGCTCGTGCGCGACTCAGCCCTCGCCACGGAACTCGATGCGAGACAATGCGCCTTGCTCGCCGATCTCGTCACGGTGCGCGACCTTGCCGAGGGCGAGATACTGGTCAACGAAGGTGAGACCGACGACCATGTCCATGTCGTCGTGAGCGGCGCGCTCGCGGTGGCGAAACAGGTGCAGCCCAGCGGACAGTGGGTCAACCTGAACGTCCTCACCAAGGGCGATCTCGCGGGGGAACTCGCGTTCATGGACGACAACCCGCACTACGCGGCGCTGCGCGCGGCCGGGCCCACCCGGGTTCTGAGCCTCAAGCGCGAAAAGCTGGAGTCTCTCCTCAGCCGGGAGCCTCTGATCGTGTATCGGGTGATGCGCGCCATCTTCCGCATCGTGCACGGCATCCTGCATCGCATGGCGCTTCAGGCGAGCGAGCTCACCAACTACATTTACAAGCGGCACGGCAAATACTAACCAGGAGGGAGTGCAACCGGGGCCGGGCACGGACGGCGTCGATGAAAACACGCCAGCCCCCGGCATGCAGTGCGCGTTTGCCTGAAGATGGATTCCTCGCCGTGTCTCCAGCGACCGAATCAGACCGCCTGCTCGCCGCCCTGCGCGAGCCTCGGTGCTATCCGGAGGCGACCGGACCAGTCGAGCTGATCGAAACGCACATCTCGTGGGTGTTGCTCGCCGGCGACTATGCTTACAAGATCAAGAAGCCGGTGAACCTCGGTTTCCTCGATTTCAGCACACTCGAGAAGCGGCGTTTCTACTGCGAGGAGGAATTGCGGCTCAACCGCCGCACCGCACCCGGGCTCTATCTCGGCGTGGTTCCGATCGTGGGCGATCCCGGCGGACCGCGCGTGGGCGGGAGCGGGCAGGCGATCGAGTACGCGCTCGAGATGCGGCGCTTTCCTCAAGAGGCGCTGGCCGACAGCGTTGCGCGACGCGGCGAGCTGCGCGCCGCGGAGGTCGATGCGATCGCCGGGGCGATCGCCGCCTTTCACGCGACGATTCCGGCGGCGCCCGGGGAAAGCAAATACGGCTCCCCCGGGCACGTCGCGGCGCCGGCCCTCCAGAATTTCGAGCAGCTCGGCGGGCTCGTTTCCGATGCGGGCGGGAAGGCGCGGCTCGCGGAACTGGACGACTGGACCCGGCGCGAGAGCTCGCGCCTGCGCGAGGTGCTAGCGGCGCGCAAGCGCGACGGCTTCGTGCGCGAGTGCCATGGCGACCTGCATCTGGGCAACATCGCGTTCCTCGACGGGCGGCCGACGCCCTTCGATTGCATCGAGTTCAATCCGGAGCTGCGCTGGATCGACGTGATGAACGAAGTCGCCTTCCTCGTCATGGACCTGCTCGAGCACAGGCTCGATGCGGCCGCGTGGCGCTTCCTCAACGCCTACCTCGAGGCGACCGGGGACTACGCCGGCGTGCGCGTGCTGCGCTACTACCTCGTTTACCGCGCCATGGTTCGGGCGAAGATCGCCTGCATGCGCGCCCGCCTGCCCGCCGCCGGCGAAGCGGCGCAGGGCAGGGCGCACCGGGAGTACGGCGACTATCTGGCCCTGGCGGGTTCCCTGGCGGCGTCCGCGCGACCGGCGATCGTGCTGATGCACGGGCTCTCGGGTTCGGGCAAGACCACCATCGCGCAGGCGATGCTCGAGCGCATCGGCGCCATCCGCGTGCGCTCGGACGTCGAGCGGAAGCGCCTGCACGGCCTCGCGGCGCGTGCGCGCACGCATGCGGAGCCCTACGGCGGAATCTACGCGCCGGAGAGCACGCGGCGCACCTACGAGAGGCTCGAGCAGGTCGCCCGGGATGTCGTGGAGTCGGGATACAGCGTCGTCGTGGACGCGGCGTTCCTCTGGCGCGCCGAGCGGGAGCGGTTCCGCTCGCTTGCGCGCGGGTGCGGCGTTCCATTCCTCGTCGTCTCGTGCCGTGCACCCGAAACGACGCTGCGCGAGCGGATCGCGCGGCGCGAGGCGGCGATGAGCGATGCCTCGGAGGCGGGCGTGGCGGTGCTCGAGAACCAGCTCGCGACCGAGGAGCCGCTCGGCGCCGATGAGCTCGCGCACACGGCGCCGATCGAGTCGGAGTGGAACGAAGCCCGACTGCGCGAGGCGTTCGACGGGATCGCCGCCCGCCTCGCCGGTAAGGTCTGATGCGTATCATCGACGTCTTCAACGGCGACGCGGACGGACTTTGCTCGCTTCGCCAGCTTCGCCTCGCAGAGCCAGCAGACTCGCAGCTCGTCACCGGGGCGAAACGGGACATCTCGCTGCTCGCTCGCGTGGACGCCGGCGCCGGCGACAGCGTTACCGTTCTCGACGTCTCCATGGAGCGCAACCGGCCGGCGCTCCTGCGGCTTCTCGAGCGCGGGGCGCGCGTGCGGTATTTCGATCATCATTTCGCGGGAGAGGTGCCGGCGCACGCGAATCTCGAAGCGGTGCTCGATGACTCGCCGGAAATCTGCACGAGCATGCTCGTGGACCGGTATCTCAGGGGGCGTTTCCGGGTCTGGGCGGTCGTGGGAGCTTTCGGCGACGGCCTGGATGAAGTGGCGATGGCTCTCGGGGGCTCGCTTGCTCTCGGCGCGACGGAGCTTGAGAAGCTGCGCGAGCTGGGACGAAGCCTGAACTACAACGCCTACGGAGAAAGCGAGGCCGATCTACTCATTCGTCCCGCGGAACTCTATGCATGCCTGGCCAAATACGAGGATCCCTTGCAGTTCGCCGCCCGGGAGGAAATCTTCCGCCGCCTGGAGATCGCGAGGCACGCCGACCTCAAGGAGGCCATGGACGTCGCTCCGTATTGGTCCGGCGAAAGAGCCGCCGCGTATCTACTTCCCGACCGGCCCTCGAGCCGGCGAGTGTTCGGGCCGTTCGCCAATCATCTCGCCGGCATCGAGCCGCGGCGCGCGCACGCCGTGATCGCGCCGAAGGCAGGCGGCGGCTACACGGTGAGCGTGCGTGTTCCGGCCGCCAGAAGCCTCAGCGCCGAGGCTTTCTGCCGACGGTTCCCATCCGGGGGCGGCCGACGGGAGGCGGCGGGCATCGACGCCCTGCCCGAAGGGCGGCTGGGGAAGTTCATCGAGAGCTTCGGCAAGGCGTTCGGGTGATGTTGCGTGCGAACTGAACCGCGGCACGTCGGCCCGGCCTTCACAGGCGCTCCGCCACGGTGCGGAAGTGGTAGCCGATGATCGCAAGCTCCATCGCGGCGCGGAATTTGCGCGGCCGCGCGATCAGGGTGGCCCAGAACAGCCGCCAGTACCCGAGCCGCCCGCGTCTATACACGCCCAGCGTCCACAGCGAGCGCAGGAACGCGCGCACATCGCACCACGCGAGCCTCCCGCCCGGCCCGCTCGGCCGCCAGGTGGCGAGGAAGGCGCGCACGCGGCGGTAGTAGTTCTCCGGGGAATAGAGCGAGCGCATCAGCTCGCGGTACCCGGCGAGCAGCCGCCCGCGGTCCAGCCGCGGAACGAAATTGAGCACGGCGGTGGTGTTGTCGCCGATGCTGTCGGCGAGCATGCGCCCCTCGCGCGCGAGCCGCTCGTACAGGCGGGTCTGCGGCAAGGCGGTCAGCAATCCGACCATCGCCGTGACCACGCCCGAACGCTGGATGAACTCGAACTGGCGGCGGAAGATATCGAGCGGATCGTTGTCGAAACCGACGATGAAGCCGCCCATCACCTCGAGCCCCGCTCCCTGGATCGCGTGCACGGCGTCGACGAGGTCGCGCTTGCTGTTCTGCACTTTGCGGCATTCCTCCAGGGATTCGGTCACCGGCGTCTCGAGGCCGACGAACACCTTCTTGAAGCCCGCGCGCACCATGAGCTCGAGCAGCTCGTCCTGGTCGGCGAGATTCACCGAGGCCTCGGTGAGGAACCCCATGGTCGGGCGCGTGCGCTCGCGCCATTCGATCAGCGCGACGAGCAGCTCGCGGACGCGCTTCTTGTTGCCGATGAAGTTGTCGTCGACGATGAACACCATGTCGCGCCAGCCGGCGCGCCGAAGGGCCTCCAGCTCGGCGATCACCTGCTGCGGCGTTTTGGTGCGCGGCACGCGGCCGTACATCGCGACGATGTCGCAGAACTCGCAATCGAACGGGCAGCCTCGCGAGAACTGCACCGGCATCGTCACGTAGTGACGCAGATCGGCGAGATCCCAGCGCGGAACGGGCGTCCCGGTGACGTCGGGAAAGTCCGCGGCGCGGTAGGTCGCCTTCACCTCGCCGCGGCGCATGTCGGCGACGAGCGCGTCGATCACGTTCTCGGCCTCGCCCAGTACGAAGTGGCGGATCTCGGGAAAGTCCCGATGGCCGGTAGTGAAGAGCGGCCCGCCGGCGATGACCGGCCGGCCGAGCGCGGCGCAGCGTCGCGCGATGTCGCGCGCGGAATCCTTGTGCACGATCATGCCGGAGAGGAACACCCAGTCGGCCCAGGCGATGTCGGCGTCCGCAAGCGGCGCGATGCTCGTGTCGGCGAGGTTCAGTTCCCAATCGGCCGGGAGCATCGCCGCGACCGTCAGCAGGCCGAGCGGCGGGAACGCCGCGCGCTTGGCGACGAATGGAAGCACGTGCTTGAAGCTCCAGAAGGTATCGGGGCTTTGCGGGTAGACGAGAAGGACCTTCATGGACCTCCGGCTGGCCGAGTGGCTAACCCCCGAAATTATCCCAATCGCCGGGTGGGAAACAGGCCGGCGACTGGAATATATCTGCGGTTTGTTTGATCCAGATCAAGATGCGGTGTCCTCGCCGTGCATCGGCGCCTCAGCCTGGCTTTCCGTCCGCGCGTGGCAGCGTGAGAATGGGCGTGTAGACGATCAGGTAGAGGGCGAACGCCGCCGTCCACAGCATTCCCGAAACGAGTAGCGTCCCGAGATAATGCGAGGGCCACAGCGCGGGAGCGAACACCCGTATCGCGACGCTCAGGGTGAGGAGGACGTAGGCCGCGGCGATGCTGCCGCCCACCGTCAATGCGCGGCCGGTGTGACCGAGCGCGGCGCGCGTTGTCACCGCGAGTATCATCGTCCCGAAGACGCCCATCGTAAACGCGTGCGGCCAGTGCGCCGCCCATCCGGCGCCGGCGAGCAGCGAGAGCGCCTTGAGCGCGAAGCCGACCGGCATCCACGCGTACGCGATGTGGAGCACCCACAGGATGGGCTCACCGCGTACGCGCGCGCTGCGCCACCTGGAGAGCCGCAGCGCTTGCGCGATTGCGGCCAGCGCCGCCAGCCATCCCGCGGCGGCACCGTCGGGCCGCCAGAGATCGACCAGAACGACAAGGACCATCAATACGATCACGCTACGCTCGAGCCACGGCAGACTGCGTATGTCCGCGGTTTCGCCGCTGCGGCGCAGCGCGTTGGCAGTAAACGACGGCACGATGCGCCCGCCGATCACCGTCACGACGAGCAGCATCAGATCGATCGCGATCTGCAGGCTGCGGCTCGCCAGCAGGGGATCCTGCCGGGCGAGGCCGGCGAGGAACGCCGCGTCGGCGATCCAAAGAGCCGCGATTACGAAGAGCAGCGGCGTATTGCGATTGCGCGAGCGCAGAAGCGGCGGGGCGAGCAGGCCTGCGAGGCCGGGCAGGAATGCGAGCTCCGCCGCGGCGAGCGCCCAGAAAGGCACCGCATTGGCAAGGGCAAAGGCCAGGCGCCCGAGTAGCCACACCGAGGCGAGCGCCACGAGCGGCCAGCCGGCGAAGCCCCTGGCGCCGGTCCAGCCCGGCACTGCGGTCAGGAGGAAGCCGGCGAGAGCCGCCGCGACAAAGCCGTAGAACAGCTCGTGCGCGTGCCACAACTGGGGCGGCAGCGCGCCCAGCGGCATCGATCCCAGCGCGAGCATCGCGAGCCACGCGGGAACCGCGAGCACGGCGCTCAATCCGGCGGCGAGGAAGAACGGCCGAAAGCCGTAGGTGAACAGCGCGAAGCGGGGCTCAGGGGGCAGGGTCACCGTCACAGCGTGGGGCTTCGCGTGACCGCGATTGCGGCGATATATCCGAATACCGCGAGCGCGGCGAGCCAGGCGGCGACGCGCACGCCTTTAGGCCGCCCGGCCCGGAGGGCGAGCATGCCAAGGCCGATATAGACAGCGAGCGCCGCGAGCTTCGCCGTCAGCCACGGACTCGCGCCGGGCACCTCGCGCAGCGCGAAAGCGAGCCAGACCCCCGCGGCGAGGAGTACGGTGTCGTTGACGTGCGGCACGATTCGCACCCAGCGCTTCCTGAGCAGCGGGGAGTCGAGCATCATCCACAGGCCGCGAAGAAAGAACAGCGTGAAGCTCGCCGCGGCCGCAGCGAGATGAACGTACTTGACGGTCAAGGTGCTCACGTCGCCGCGATCACGGGCTACTTCCGGCCGCGCACGGGGATACGCGGCAAGGCAAATCCCTGATTGAACGACGCACGCACCACCAGGACGAACTTGAAGCGCCAGCCGGCGGCGAGCGCGGCGATGCCGGCGAGCACGGCGGCGCCCGTCGTAAAGGCTTCGATCGCGCTGCCCGCGACGAGGAGGGCGAGCGGCGCGACCGCGCCGAGCTGGTAGAGTTGCTTGCCGGCCTGCTCGAGCGCGGCGCGCGCCTTCGGCACGAGATCCGCTTCGACGCGCCCCCGATAGACCGACCACGCGACTGCGCGCGCGACGACCGCGACCACGAGCGCGCCCCCCGCGAGCGCAGGAACGCCCGCGCCGGCGAGCGCCGCGAAGACCAGGAACAGTCCCGCGCCCTCGGCGACGGCGGTCCAGAAAATGAGCCAGGTGATGGTCGGTTCGCGCCACGCAGGAATCCCCTTCGAGGCGCGCAGGATGCGCCCCTGGCAATAGATGAATCCGACGGCGATGGCGGAGGTGAGTGCGGCGAGTTGCGTCGCTCCAGTCCAGAGCGTGGCGAGCCCCGATGCGAACAGCGCAAGCGCGACGAAGGACTCGCGCGCCATCCAGGATGTCATCGGATTGAAAAACACGTGCACCGCGCGCAGCTTCCGGCCGGTCTCAGTCCAGACCGAGACGAGGCCGGCGCCGACCAGCGCGAGGCCGACGAGGAGCGCGACCTGATTCAGGCGCTGCGTGAGGGGCGCGAACGCGGCGAACAGGATGAAACCCGAGCCGGTGCCGCCGAGAATGAAATTGAGCGCGGCGCGCGTGTCCCAGTGCAACTGGAGCCAGGGTCTCGGTCCGTAGCTCATCGTGCGCCTCCGCGCCCGTAACCTTCCTTCACCGCCTTGTCCCAGAGATAGTAGAAGCCCGGATCGGTGCCCAGCTCTTCGTGCATGCGGAAATGCTGGTTCTCCTCGAGCAGCTTCGACACGTTGCTCTGCGGATCGTCCTTGTCGCCGAAATGCAGCGCATTGGCGATGCAGCTGTTGACGCAGGCCGGCGTCGCCTCCGGATCGACGCCGGGCTTCAGGCCCTTCGCGAGACCGGCATCGACGCGATCGCTGCAGAACGTGCACTTGGTCGCGACGCCGAGGCGCTTCGCGTCGAACGCCTGGACTTCGTTTTCCATCGGCATGTCGCCGTACGCGAAGCTCGGTTCGTCGGTCTTGTAGCGCGCCTGGTAGGGACAGGCCACCGCGCAGTAGGCGCAGCCGATGCACAGGTCGTAGTCGATGGTGACGATGCCGTCGGCGCGCTGCCGCGTCGCCGTGGACGGGCACACGTGCATGCACGGCGGATCGGCGCAGTGCATGCAGCCCACCGGAACGAACACGCGCTTCACGTCCGGGTACTCGCCGACCTCCATGTCGAGCACGCGCCGCCATTGCACGTCGGGCGGCGTCGCGTTGGCGTGCTTGCACGCCGCCGTGCAGGTCTGGCAGCCGACGCAGCGGCGCAGGTCGGCGATCATGACCCATCGGGTCATCGTGAAATCCTCCAGCGGGTCATCGGTTTCCTCACGCTGACTCTGCACGATGTCCGCGCCCGAGCCGGTCGCATCGGTGAGGTTCATCGACATGGGCACGAGCGAGTTCATGCTCGGCACGCCGAAGTCCTTCGCGTACGGCGTCGCCCAGTGGTCGAACTGCGCGATCAGGAGCAGCGTGTCGGGCCGGATTCCCTGGCGCGGCACGGCGCGCGCGCGCACGCTCGCGCGCGGGGTCGCGATCTCGACCGATGTCGCCCTCGGCGATGCCCAGCTCCTCGGCGCGGCCCGCATTGATGATGACGCCGCCGTGGCCCGGCGACGTTCCCCGCGACCTCGTGGATGATCTGCATGCCGACGTTGCCGCCCCAGGCGTACTGCATGCTGCGCGAGGTGAGCAGCCAGAAGGGAAAGTCCTCCGGCTTTGCCGCCGACGCGCGCGAGCTCGTCCTCCCAGATCTTCGGAAATTCCTTCCACGCCGGCAGCGCCTGGTATTCGGCGAGCTGCTTGTCCCACCACTGCATGCCGTTCTCGTGCATGCGGCGCCCGAGCTCCTTGCCGACGCGCCACAGCCGCTCCTGGTAGGGCAGCTCGAAGCGCAGACCCTTCGCCGCGAGCGTCGGAAACAGGTACCAGTCGGACTGCGGGAAGGGCTTGATGCGCAGGCCGTGCTCCTTCCACCAGTCGAGGCCGTGCGTCTCGGTGCCGCTCGGTCAGCTCCGCGCTCGCCGCGCGGCAGACCGCGTCCCAGATTTCGTCGCGGCCGTGGGCGCGCTTCGCATCGAGCGAGAAGTCCCATGCTTCGCCCTTGAGCTTCACGCCGGCGGCGCCGCGGTTGATCGAGTCGTTGTAGCGCTCCAGCAGCCCGGTGCGGCGCGCGAGTTCCGTAGCGATGTCGGTGAAGTCCTTCGCATCGACATGCGGCTCGACCACCGGCTGGCGCAAGGCGAAGCCCTCGTGCTTCCAGAACTGCTCGATGTACTTCGAGCCGCCGATGCGGATGAGCTGCAGGCTCTCCAGGTCCATCTGGTCGGGCAGCAGGATGTCGGCGAAGTGATTGGTCTCGTCGAGCGTGTAGGCCATGGCGACGACGAAGGGAAAGCTCGCCATGCGCTCGGCGAGTTTCTTCGTGTCCCAGAAGGAGATCGCCGGGTTGGTGCGATAGACGAACCACAGCTCGGGGTAGGTGACGCGCGGCAGCCCCGGAGGCGTCTCGCCGAGGAACATCCAGGAGAAATGCGTCGGCCCGAGCGCCTGGCTCCAGGGACCGTCGGCGGCGAGCGGAACGAGGCTGCGGTAGGCGTTGCGGATGTTCGGCTTCGCGCTCCAGTGCTCCTTGTCGGTCGGGATTGAGCGGATAGGCCATGAAGCCGTCGGGACCCGGCTTGACGCTCTCGTGCCGCTCGGAAAGCGGGCGATTGAGCCGCACCGTGGTGCCGAGCGTTCCGCCGGGGACTTCGAGCGCGCCGACCAGCGCCGCGAGCATGGTGCGCGCCCAGCAGCACTCGAAGCCGCCCCAGCCGTTGTTGACCGTCTTGCCGAGCGCCACCGCGACCGGGCGGAACGGCAGCGTCTTGCCGTCGATCACGATGGTCTCGCCGATGTGCGCGTGATCCAGATATTCGTTGGCGATGCGCCGCATGGTCGCGGCGGGCACGTCGCAGATGCCGCTCGCCCACTCGGGGCTGTAGGGCTTCATGTGCATCGAGGAGCTTCGCGAACGCGGTCGTGCCTTCGAGCTCGCCCTGCGCCAGCACCTCGCCGTCCGCGCCGGTTTCGATCGCGCGGACCCGGACGCTCGCCTCCAGCTTGTCCGCGATGATCGGCTGGCGCGTTTCCGGATCGCGCAAATAGAAACCGTTCGGGCCGACGAGGTAGGGTGATGAGGTGTGATCGCGCAGAAATGCGACGTCGAGCCGTTCGCGCGGATTCTCGTGCAGCAGGACGTGGATGAGCGCGTACAGCAAGGCCGCATCGGTCTTGGGCTTGATCGGCACCCACTCGGCCGAGCACGCGCCGGTGATCGAGAGATGCGGCTCGACCTGCACGCGCTTCATTCCGCGGATGCGCGCGTCCGCATGCCGCCATACGCCGACCACGCCGCCCGAGGCCTCGGTGTTCGCCCCGCAGGAGATCACGTACTCGCAAAGGGGCGTATCGGGCGACACCGTGAATGCGCGATGCCAGAACTCGCCGTAGAGATGTTCGGAGTGCGTGCACTTCACGCCCTGGCCCGAGCCGAAGCCCATGTCGACCGGGCCCCACGCGGAGAGGAACGCGGGGAAGGTCCCCATGTACGACTGCGGCGTGCCGCCGCCGCCGAAGCTTGCCGCCACGCGCGGATAGCCCGATTCGTCGGTCAGTCCCCTGGCGCGGATCTCGAGCAATTTTCCTGCGATGGTGTCGAGCGCTTCTTCCCAGGAGATCGGAACGAACACCGGGTGCTCGTCGCGGCCTTTCTTGGGGTTGGTGCGTTTCATCGGCGAGCTGATGCGGTTCGGGTTGTAGAGCTTCTGCACCAGGCCATAGGCCTTCACGCACACCTTGCCGCCGCCCGGGTGCACCGCGGCCGCCGCGAAATTGGGCTCGACCTCGGTGGCGACGCCGTTCACCACCTTTACCGTGAGCAGGTCGGGGCCGGCGACGCACTGATAGCAGTAGGTGGCCGCCTTCCTTGTTTCGCCCGGTGGGCGTTCGGGGGCGTTCATGAGTTCAGTCCCGCGTCGATCGCATGCCGAAATAGACCGTGATCATCCTCAACCAGGCAATCGCTTCGCCAGTTGATCCAGATCAAACCTTCCCCGGGGCGTTGTAATAAGAAGGCTAAACGGTTCTGCACGACCTCAATACTGGGAAACCGGGACGTCCCGGACGAAAGAAATGTCGATGAACGCCGCCGAGACTCTGCTGTCGGTAGGGGACGACAGGCGTGCCGCGCTGGAGTGCGGAGACTTGACTCTGACGTACTCGGGATTGCGCGACGCGGTGCGTCGCGCAGCCGGCGCGTGGCGCACTCTGGGTCTCGAGACCGGCGATCGCGTTCTCGTTCACGCCTCCGACGGCATCGATTGGGTGATTGCGTATCTGGGAGCGATCTGGGCGGGCGGCGTCGCCGTGGGACTGAATTCGCGCCTTTTCGAAAAGGACCTGTCGATCGTGCTCGCGGACTGTGGCGCGCGCTTTGTCTTCTGCGATTCCAGCGGCGTCGCGACATTGCAGCGGCTGCTGCGCGACGAGGTCACCCCCCCTTGCATCGTCGCGCAGAGTGAAGCGCGTGCGCTCTGGAGTACCGCGACCTCGATTCCGGCCGAGCAGCGCCCGGCCGAGTCCCCTGCGCTGTGGTTCTACACCTCGGGGACGACCGGGATTCCCAAGGGCGTCGTTCACGCGCAGCGCGCGGTGACCGAAACGGCGAGTTTCGCGAAGACCGTGCTGGGCGCGGACGAGCGCGCGCGGCTCTATGCCTCCTCGAAGTTGTTCTTTGCCTACGCACTCGGCAACGCGCTCTGCGCCGGTCTGCGTCTCGGGGCCACGGTCATCCTGGACACCGAGTGGCCGACGGCCGAGCGGGTCGCGCAGGTTGCGGAGCGGCACCGTCCCACCGTGCTGTTCTCGGTGCCCACGCTCTATCTGAAACTCCTGCAGGCGGGTCTCACCGGACGGCTTGTCCGTGCCGGGGTGCGGCATTTCGTTTCAGCGGGCGAGGCCTTGCCCGGCACGGTGCGCAGGCTCTGGAAAGACGCGACGGGAATTGCGCCCGTATCGGGCTACGGAGCTTCGGAAACGATCGCTCTCGTACTGTATTGCGACGACGACAGCGGCTTGCTGTCGCCCTCACCCATGGTCGAGCTGCGGCTCCGCGGATCTGCCGAAGCCGGGCAAGCTCCGCAGCGAATCTGGCTGCGGCACCCTTCGGTGGCGCTCGGCTACTGGGGGCGGCCGCAGGCGCAGAGCGACAGCTTCGCCGACGGATGGTTTTCCCCCGGAGACCTGTTCCGGCGCGTGGGCGAAGCCTGGGAGTTCTGCGGCCGCGACGACGACATGCTCAAGATCTCCGGGCAGTGGGTGAGCGTGCTGGAAATCGAGCAGTCGCTGATCGCGTCCGCGGCCGGGAGCGTGCAGCAGCTCGCCGCCGTCGGTTACAACAGCTCCGAAGGGCTGGGGTCGATCGCGCTCTTTGTGGTGGCCGCGGCAAGCCGGGAGCCCGAGGCCCGGGCGCGAGTCGAAGCAGGGATCGCGGCGCTCCCGAAGATCAAGCGGCCGAGGCTCGTGAAATGGATCGACGAAATGCCGGTGACCGCCACGGGCAAGCTGCAGCGGGGCAAGCTGAAGGACCTCTATCTCTCGGGCGCCTTTGCCTAGGTTCCAGCACAACGAACCTGCGATGGAACCTACCCCGATCGACACCCGGCAATCCGGAGCGAAGCGCCGTTCCGGGAACCCGCAATCGGGGGAAGGCCAGCAGCCGGCGCCTATCCAGGATCTGCGCGAGTGGCTGTCGCGCGTCGAGAAGCTGGGCGAGCTGGTGCGCGTCGGGCAGGCGGTGAGCCGCGACGAAGAAATGAGCGCGGTCAGCTACCTCGTCGCGAAGCAGCAGCCGTCTCCCGCGGTCCTCTTCGAATGCGCGAGCGGCTTCGAGACGAGCCCGATCGGCGCGCGGCTGCTCTGGAACATCCTCGGCCCCAGCCTCAGGCGCATCGCGCTCACGCTGGAGGAGCCGCCGGACACGCCCGCGGTCGAGCTGATCCGCCGCGTGAAGGACAAGCTGAAGCGCCGCATCCCGCCACGGGAAGTTTCGCGCGATCGCGCGCCGGTTTACGAACACACGCTGTCGGAAAACGAGATCGACCTGGATCTGCTGCCGATTCCGAGGCATTGGCCTCTGGACGGCGGGCGCTACGCGGGCACCGCCGACGCGGTGATCACCCGCGACCCGGACAGCGGCTACCTGAACATCGGCACCTACCGGATGATGCTGCAGGGCAAGTCCGAGGTCGGCCTGTATCTCTCCCCGGGCAAGGACGCGCGCCTGCACATCACGCGCGCCTGGCAGAAAGGCGAGCCCCTCCACGTCGCGGCCGCATGGGGGATCGATCCCCTGTTCATGCTGGTCGGCTCGCAGACCTTCCCCAAGAACGTTTCCGAGTACGAGTTCGCCGGCGGCATCAAGGGCGAGCCGATACCGGTCGTGCGCGGGACGACGACCGATCTGCTGCTGCCCGCGAACGCCGAGCTCGTGATCGAGGGAATCATCCGGCCGAATTCGGTGAAGGCGGAGGGCCCGTTCGGCGAGTTTCCCGGCTACTACGGCAGGCCGGAGGCGGGTGCGCCGCTGGTCGAGGTGACCGCCGTGCACCACCGCTCCAACCCGATCCTGACCAATGCCCTGATGGCGGACTACCCCTCGTGCGAGCAGAGCGGATTTTTCTCGATCATTCGATCGGCCAAGATCTGGGACGATCTCGACAAGCTCGGCATCCCCGGGATTCGCGGAGTCTATTCGCATCCGGCCGCCGCCGGCGGCTTCGGGATGACGGTGATCAGCCTCGAGCAGCGCCACGCCGGTCACGCCGCTCAGGTTCTCTCGCTCGCGGCCCAGGTGCCGGGCGGCGCCTACTACACGAAATGGATCATCGCCGTCGACGAGGACGTGGACCCGACCGACATGAACGAGGTGATCTGGGCGATGGCGAGCCGCTGCAACCCGGTCGACGACATCGACATCCTGCGCAACACCTGGAGCACCTGGCTCGATCCGACGCAGAACCCGCCGGAGAAGCGGCCCTACGGCTCGAAGGCCCTGATCAACGCCTGCAAGGAACACCGCTACCTGCCGGTGTTCTCCAAGCGGACCACGCTGCGCAGGCAGACCTACGACCGGATCGCCGCGCGCTGGAAGGAGCTGGGCCTGCCGGGCCAGATTCCGCAAGTGAGGGCTTTCGAGGAGGAGCATGCCGTCGTCTATCACGAGGCCAGCACCTTTGAACCCGGCCGCTGAAATACTCACGGTCGAGCGAGTCGGACGGGTCGCCGTGGCGACGCTGTCGCGGCCGCCGGTGAACGCGCTCGACGATGCGCTGGTCACGCGGCTGGACGCGGTGCTCGACGAGATCGCCGGCGACGAGGGAGTTGCGCTGCTGCACATCCGCAGCGATCAGAAGGCCTTCTGCGCCGGCGCGGATCTGGCGCTGATGCGCTCGTGCTTCGACGCGCCCGACGGGCCGGAAATCATGCTCAAAGTCGTATCGCGCATGCAGTGGCTGTTCGCGCGCATCGAGGCATCACCCGTGGTCACGCTCGCCGAGATCGGCGGCGCTGCGCTGGGAGGAGGAATGGAACTGGCGCTCGCCTGCGACCTGCGCGTCGCGGCGGCGCAGGCGAAGATCGGACTGCCGGAAGTTGGATTGGGCCTCGTGCCCGGCGCCGGCGGCACGCAGCGGCTCACCCGCCTGTGCGGGCGGGGCGTCGCCAAGCGCCTGATCCTGGCCGCGGAGACGATCGATGGCACCGAGGCCGAGCGGCTCGGCCTGGTCCAGTGGGTACGGCCGCGCGAGCAGCTTGCGGACTGGACGCGGGAGCTGGCGGCGAGGATCGCCGCGCTCCCCAGAGCGGCCCTGGCCCTGGCCAAGGAATGCATCGCCGCGCCTGACGATCCCCGACGCGACGGGTTCGCCGAGGAGATCGCTGCGAGCCGGCGCCTCTACCACCATCCGG
>CAVOUJ010000035.1:0-20753 GCA_963699535.1 uncultured beta proteobacterium
TCTTCGAGCTCGACTTCGAGGCGAATCTGCCGATCGTGCGCTCCTGCGTAAAGCACGGCAAGCGCCTGGTCTTTCCTTCGACTTCGGAAGTGTACGGGATGTGCGCCGATCGCGAGTTCGATCCGGAAACCTCGCCGCTCGTATACGGGCCGATCGACAAGCCGCGCTGGATCTACGCCTGCGCCAAGCAGCTGATGGACCGCGTGATTCACGCCTACGGCATGAAGGAAAAGCTCGACTACACGCTGTTCCGGCCGTTCAACTGGATCGGCTCGGGGCTGGACAACCTCAATGCCACCAAGGAAGGCAGCTCCCGGGTGATCACCCAGTTCCTCGGCCACATCGTTCGGGGAGAGCCGATCAAGCTGGTGGACGGCGGGCGGCAGAAACGCACCTTCACCTATATCGACGACGGCATCGACGCGCTGATGAAGATCATCGAGAACCGCAAGGGCGTTGCAAGCGGAAAGATCTACAACATCGGCAACCCGAAGAACAATTACTCCGTCAGGGAACTCGCGCGCATGATGGTCAAGTTCGCTCTCGAGTATCCTGAATACCGCGCGAACGCGAGGAAGGTGAAGCTCCTCGACACGAGCGCAGCTCAGTATTACGGCAGCGGATATCAGGACGTGAAGAATCGCGTGCCGAAGATTGCCCGCACGACAGCAGATCTCGACTGGAAGCCGCAGGTCGACATGTCCGACGCGCTCAAGCGCATTTTCGATGCGTACCGGACCGATGTCGCCGAAGCGCGCGGGCTGATGGAATGAAGCTCGCCCTCAAGGTCGATGTCGACACCTACCGCGGCACCCGCAAAGGCGTTCCGCAGACTGGCGGAGCTTCTCAAGAAGCACGGCGCAGGCGCGACCTTTCTTTTCAGTGTCGGACCGGATCACACCGGGCGGGCCATCAAGCGCGTCTTCCGGCGCGGCTTCGTTGGGAAGGCTGCGCGAACGTCGGTGTTGTCGAACTACGGACTGGCGACGCTCCTTTACGGGACGCTTCTTCCAGGACCCGACATCGGCCGCCGCTGCGCCGACGCGATGCGTGCGGTTCGCGACGCGGGCTTCGAAGTCGGTATCCACACCTGGGACCACGTCAAGTGGCAGGACGGGGTCGCCCACGCCGGTGCCGGATGGACCGAGCGCCAGATGCTTCTCGCGCGCAAGCGCTTCGAGGAGATCTTCGGGGAGCCAGCGCGCGCTCACGGAGCCGCAGGCTGGCAGATGAACGTGCATGCCCTTCGCCTCACCCAGCGGCTCGGCTTCGATTACTGCTCCGACACGCGAGGGCGCTGTCCTTTCATTCCCGTGTGGCGCGCCGAGATCGTCGCCTGCCCGCAGCTGCCCACGACGCTGCCGACGCTGGACGAGCTGATCGGAACGAAGGGAATCACGAAAGACAACGTGGCCGAGCACATCCTCGGTCTCACGCGGGAGCGCCCCGCCGCAGGGCACGTGTATACGCTTCACGCCGAGCTCGAAGGGGGAAAGCTCGCCGACGCGTTCGAATCGATGCTCTCCGGATGGAGCAGCCAGGGCTACGAGCTCGTGTCCTTGCGCGCGCTGGCCGAGACGCTCGACCTGAAGAGCCTGCCGCGCAACGAAATCGCGATCGGCTCGGTTCCCGGCAGGTCCGGGACGCTCGCGATGCAGGGCAAGGAGTTTCTTTCCTGAACAAGCTCTTTCCGGGCTTCAAGCGCAAGCGCATCAGGACGAGCGGCGCGGCAATCAATCTGGTCCAGGCCGGCGTAGGTCCGCCGCTGCTCCTCCTGCACGGCTATCCGCAAACGCACGCGATCTGGCACCGGACCGCACCGGAGCTTGCGAAGCGATTCACGGTGATCGCCTCCGACTTGCGCGGCTACGGGGACAGCGAGAAGCCCCGTGGGTTGCAGGATCACAGCAACTATTCGAAGCGCGCCATGGCGCAGGACCAGATCGAGGTCATGCGCGCGCTGGGATTCGACGCGTTTTCCGTGGTCGGACACGATCGCGGAGGTCGGGTCGCTCATCGCATGGCGCTCGACCATCCCACGGCGGTCGCGAAGCTCGCCGTGCTCGACATCGTACCCACGCGGACCATGTACGCAAACGTCTCGCGCGAATTCGCCAAGGCCTATTACCACTGGTTCTTCCTGCTGCGGCCCGAGCCGATCCCCGAGACCCTGATCGGGTCCAATCCGGATTTCTATCTCGAGAGTCACATGGGCAGCCGCCACGCGGGCCTGAAGCCCTTCGCGCCCGAAGCCCTTGCTGAATACCGCCGCTGCTTTCGCGATCCCGCGGCGATCCATGCGAGCTGCGAGGACTACCGCGCGGCGGAGTCGATCGACCTCGAACACGACGAGGCCGACATCGATCGCAAGGTAAGCGCGCCGCTTCTGGTCCTTTGGGGAAAGCACGGCACGATAGCGCGCTGTTTCCAGCCTCTCTCCGACTGGGCCGAAAGGGCCGAGTCCGCACGGGGCAAAGCCCTCGATTGCGGGCATTACATCCCCGAGGAAGCGCCGGCGGAGCTGCTGGCCGAGCTCGTGGACTTTCTGAAATGAGGACGGTACTTCCGGTGACTTGCCACCCTTCTCCGATTCGGGGGACAATGGCATCTACACGAGCACGACTTCTGGATGGCCAACAAAGCGGTAAAGGATTTCGCACTGCCCGCCACCGGCGGCAAGGAGTTCCGGCTCTCGGCGGTCAAGTCCAAGTGGGTGGTTCTGTATTTCTACCCGAAAGACAATACGCCGGGCTGCACGACCGAAGGCGCCCAGTTCCGCGATCTGCACCCGAAGTTCCTCGCGGCGGGCTGCGAGGTGTTCGGCGTCTCACGCGACAGCCTCAAGTCGCATGAGAACTTCAAGTCCAAGATGAGCTTTCCCTTCGAGCTCCTGTCCGACGAAGACGAGCAGATCTGCAGCCGCTTCGGCGTCATCAAGATGAAGAACATGTACGGGAGGAAGGTGAGAGGCATCGAGCGCAGCACCTTCGTGCTCGACCCCGACCGCGCGGTTCGGCGCGAGTGGCGCGGAGTCAAGGTCCCGGGTCATGCCCAGGAGGTACTCGATTTTGTTAAAACCGCCTGAGCGTCAAGTCGGTTTCGATCCCGCAACCCAAGCTGCGCGCAAGCCCGCGCCCTCCCGCCGCCCCCGCGCTCAAGGCCCGCAGGCGATGACCAAGCTCTTCGTTCTCGACACGAACGTGCTGATGCACGACCCGACGAGCTTGTTCCGGTTCGAGGAGCACGACGTCTTCCTGCCGATGATGACGCTGGAGGAACTCGACGGCCACAAGAGCGGCATCTCGGAGATCGCCCGGAACGCCCGCCAGGCGAGCCGGTTCCTCGACGACATCGTCAGCCATGCGAAGGGACCCATAGCCGAAGGCATCCCGCTGAGACGACACGAAGCCGACAATGCGGGCGGGCGCCTTTTCCTCCAGACCGAGACGATCAACGGCCATCTCCCGGCGAACCTGCCGATCGGCAAGACCGACAACAACATCATCGGTGTCGTGATCTACCTGCAAAAGCGCGACCCGCGCCGCCAGGTCATCCTGGTGTCGAAGGACATCAACATGCGCATCAAGGCCCGGGCGCTGGGCCTGCACGTGGAGGACTACTTCAGCGACAAGGTCCTCGAGGATTCGGACCTCCTCTACACCGGCGTTCGCGAGCTGCCCGTGGATTTCTGGGACGAGCACGGACGCGATATCGAGTCGTGGAAACGCGAAGGCCGAACCTATTACCGAATCCGCGGGCCGCTCTGCCGCAAGCTGCTGCTGAACGAGTTCGTCTATCAGGAAGGCGAGCGGCCCATGCTCGCCGCGGTCGTGGAGCTCGCCGACGACTCCGCCGTGCTCGAGACCGTGCGCGACTACACTCACGGCAAGAACAGCGTCTGGGGAATCACGGCCCGAAACCGCGAGCAGAACTTCGCCCTCAATCTGCTCATGAATCCGAAAATCGACTTCGTGAGCTTGCTCGGCCAGGCAGGGACGGGAAAGACGCTGCTCGCGCTCGCGGCGGGCTTGATGCAGACGCTCGATACGAAGCGCTACTCCGAGATCATCATGACGCGCGTCACGGTGCCGGTCGGCGAAGATATCGGTTTCCTGCCCGGGACCGAGGAAGAGAAGATGGGACCATGGATGGGAGCACTCGAGGACAATCTCGACGTGCTCAACAAGACCGACGAGGACGCCGGCGAGTGGGGCCGTGCCGCCACGCGCGACCTTATCCGCGCGAAAATCAAGATCAAGTCGCTCAATTTCATGCGCGGCCGGACCTTCATCGAGAAGTATCTCATCATCGACGAGGCGCAGAACCTGACGCCCAAGCAGATGAAGACGCTCATCACGCGGGCCGGTCCCGGCACCAAGGTCGTGTGCCTGGGCAATATCGCCCAGATCGACACTCCCTACCTGACCGAAGGAAGCTCGGGCCTGACTTATGTGGTGGATCGAATGAAAGGCTGGCTGCATTCGGGCCACGTGACCCTGCAGCGTGGCGAGCGCTCCCGTCTCGCCGACCACGCAGCCGAAGCGTTGTAAGATACGAAAATAGACGCCGTCGGCCCGCTGTGGGCTGGTGCGCCGACTGGAAGACCTGGACTCCAAAACCCCAAGAGAAAGGACGATATGTCTCGCGCAATTCCAAGAAGCATCGCAGTGTCCCTCGCAGTGGCGATGCTCGCCGTGGCGCCCCTCGCGTGCGCCCAGCAATTCAAGCCCTATGTCGGCCAACAAGGCAAAGACGTGGTCTGGGTGCCCACTCCGGACGAAGTGGTCGAGCGCATGCTCAACATGGCGCAGACCAAATCCGAGGACTACGTGATCGATCTCGGCGCCGGCGACGGGAAGATCGCCATAACCGCGGCGAAGAAGTTCGGCGCCCGCGCGCTGGGGATCGAATACAACCCCGACATGGTCGCGCATGCGCAGGGCAACGCGCGCGCCGCCGGCGTACTCGGAAAGGCGCAGATCGTCCAGGGCGATATCTTCGCCACCGATTTCACCCAGGCGACGGTGTTGACCATGTACCTCCTTCCGTCGCTCAACATGAAGCTGCGGCCTCAGATCCTGGCCATGCGGCCGGGGACCCGTGTCGTCGCGCACGCGTTCAATATGGAGGACTGGGAGCCCGACGAAACCTCCGACGTCGATGGAAGACGCGCCTTTCTCTGGATCGTGCCGGCAAGCGTCAACGGACGCTGGGCGATGGAGCTGTCCGGAGGCGGAACCTCGGAGAAACTGAGCCTCAACCTCGACCAGAAGTTCCAGAAAATCGACGGCACGGCGTACCTGGGCGCGGTCCACGCGGGGCTGCGCGAACCGCATCTCTCCGGCGCAAAGATCAGCTTCGCCTATGTGGACAACAAGGGCGTGCGCCGTGAGTTCATCGGTCGCGTCAACCGCACCAGTATGGAGGGTACCTTCCGCGCCGATGGCGGCCAGGAAGGCCGCTGGTCGGCAACCAAGAAATAAGGGTAAGCGCGGACACCGTACCGGAGCCGCCTTACCTCCGCGCGGTCGAGACGGACCTGCGGCCGCTCACCGCGCGGAACTTGAATGAGGAAGTCTAGTGTCCCCGCGAGATGAGCGGCGCCTCTTGGCGTCCGCTCCTTCTCGCGGATTTAATCGCGCGCGAAGCTCCGCTTCGCGTCGCGCATTAAAGGGTCTTGTGCGTCCCGTCGCAAAAAGGCTGATTGCGCGTGCGCTTGCAGCCGCACAGCCAGACCTTTTCCGCCTTGCTGATCGTGAATGTCACCGGCGTGAACTCGGTGGTCTTGTGGGTAGCCGTCGCAGAACGGCTGGGCTTTCGACCCGCCGCAGCGGCACCACCGGTAGTCACCGGGAGCAAGCTCTACGGCGTATGGAGATTTCTGGGCGATGTGAGCTTCGGCCATCGTTGTTCTCCCCTTGACTGGCGCAGACGCGGCGCGCCACGGATTCCGCGACACCCGGGAAGTATAACCCCGAGCGAAGCCGTGCCGCGAGCCGATCTCAACGGACAAATCTCGTCCCTCCTCCCCGCCTTATAATAAGTCCATGAAGCTGCTCTTCGACCTCTTTCCGGTCATTCTGTTTTTCATCGCGTTCAAGGTCTTCGACATCTATGCAGCGACCGCGGTCGCGATCGCCGCGACGTTCGTCCAGATCGGCTGGCTCAAGGTGAGGCGCCGCAAGGTCGACACCATGATGTGGGCCAGCCTCGGCATCATCGTGGTGTTCGGCGGAGCGACCCTTGTGCTCCAGGACGAGACTTTCATCAAATGGAAGCCCACGGTGCTGTACTGGCTGTTCGGCGCCCTCATCGCCGGGGCCGAGCTGCTGTTTCGCCGGAACCTCATCCGCACGCTGCTCGGCGAGCAGGTGCGCCTGCCCGATGTTGCCTGGACGCGCCTCGCCTGGAGCTGGGTCGGCTTCTTCGCGTTCATGGGCGCGGCCAACCTCTACGTCGCCTACAATTTCTCGACGGACGCCTGGGTCAACTTCAAGCTCTTCGGCGGCATGGGCCTGATGCTCGTGTTCGTCGTCGCGCAGGCGCTGTTCCTGGCTCCCTATGTCGACGAAAAGAAGGAATCCCGATGACGCCGCGCCCTCCGCTTGCGGGTTCGAAGAGCCCCGCCGCCCGACGGGGTTCCGCCTGATGGATCTGCCCGCGGCGATCCGCGACCGGCTCGCGGCGCTGGACCCAAAATCCCTCGACCTTCTCGACGAATCGGGCCTGCACGTCGGCCACGAGGGCGCAAAAGCTGGCGGCAGTCATTTTCGCCTCACCATCGTTTCGCCCCGTTTTGCCGGCCGCGACACGCTCGCGCGTCACCGGATGATCTACGCGGCATTGGGCCCGCTCATGCAGCGCGAAATTCACGCGCTCGCCATCCAGGCCCTGGCCCCGGACGAGCTATGACTTCACTTTCGTGGGAAGGACACATCATGTTTTCGCATTCGATCCGGCTGCTGGCCGCCATTGCTCTGTGCGTTTCGGTCCAAGCCTGGGCTCAGTCTCCGGAGAAAAAGCCGGCCGAAAAGAAGGGGGCTCCCGCGGTCAAGCCGGTCACGGTCAACGGCAAACCCATCCCCCGCGCGAGACTCGAGTTCATCGTCAAGCAGCGCACCGCGCAGGGCCAGCCCGACACGGAGCAGGCGCGTCAGGCGATCCTCGACAACCTCATCACCCAGGAAGCGGTCTCTCAGGAAGCCGAGCGCAGGGGTTACGGCAAGAACGCGGAGGTCCGCACACAACTCGATCTGCTCCGCCAGCAGGTTCTCGTTCAGGCGATGGTTCAGGACCATCTGAAGGCGCACCCGGTCAAAGACGAAGAGATGCTCGCCGAGTACAACAAGCTCAAGGCTTCGCGCAGCGACAAGGAATACAAGGCCCGTCACATCCTGGTCGACAAGGATACGGAGGCGACCGAAATCATCGCGCAATTGAAGAAAGGGGCCAAGTTCGAGGATCTCGCCAAGCAGTCCAAGGACCCGGGCTCGAAGGACAAAGGCGGCGATCTCAACTGGAACACCCCGCAGAGCTTCGTCAAGCCCTTCTCCGATGCGCTCACGAAACTGGAGAAAGGCAAATACACCGAGACGCCGGTGCAGACCCAGTTCGGCTGGCACGTGATCCAGCTCGACGACGTCCGCACCACCCAGTTCCCATCGTTCGAGACGGTCAAGCAGCAGATGGTCTCCAGGATGCAGGAGCAGGAAGTCCAGAAGCTCGTGCGAGAAATCCGCGGGAAGGCGAAGATCGAGTAAACCCGGCCCCCTGACCGCCGCGCGAGAAGGCCTACAGCAACTCGCGCACGACGAACGGTCGCATCATCTCGTGGTCCTCGTGCGACAGGATGTGGCAATGCCAGACGTACCTGCCCGGGCGATCGAATCGCGCGATGATGCGCGTCCGTGTTTTCGGCGGCACGCGGACGGTGTCCTTCGGACCGCGCTCGTAGTTTCCGGGGGGACGCTCATCGCCGAGCCAACGAATCTCCCTCAGCGCTCCGTTCTCTTCTACTTCGCCGTCGAATCCGCGATGGCTGACTACCCGGAAGTGCACGAGGTGTAGGTGAATCGGGTGCGTATCGGGGGTCGTGTTGTAGATGTCCCACGCTTCCACGGACCCTAACAGCGGGTCCTCGGTGACGGGGTCGTGCCACGTCTTCGCGCCTTCGCGCACGGTGCCGAGCAACGCCTTGAGGCGTCCGTGCGCGTCTTTGCTTTCAAGGAGCACGAGCTCGCGGATCGGCGCGGTCGGCCGCAAGTCGGGCAACGCTTCGCGGCGCAGGCGATCCGGAATACGGCTCTCGTCCTTGACCAAGCCTGTGCCGACACGAAACGCCATGACGCGACCGGTGGTCTGCGGATGCGGCGGATCGCCCGATGGAAACGGCGTCGGAGCGGAGTTGCGCAGCAGCACGGTCTTTCCGCGCACGGCGGCATGCGAGAAGTCGACGATCACATCGGCCCGCTCTGCGGGCGCAAGCACGAGCCGATCGAGCGCGACCGGGCCGTCGAGGAAGCCCCCGTCGGTGCCAATCAGCACGAACGGCAGGCGCGGCTCGAACGTCAGCGCGTAGAACCGCGAGTCCGATCCGTTCAGAAGGCGCAATCGATAGCGCCGCGGCTCGACCGCCTCGAACGGCCACATCATGCCGTTGACGAGCACGGCAGCGCCGAACTCTTCGGCCTGAATGCTCGGGGCCGGCGCCCCTGCGTGTGCGGGATGCGACGCGATGAAGAGCTCGCCGCGCGCCGTGAAGGAACGATCTTGGATCAGGAGCGGAATCTCGTAGGCCCCCGCGGGCAGTCCCAGCGCATCCTCACCGTCGTCGCGGATGAAATAAAAACCGGCGAGGCCGGCGCCGACGTTGAGCCGCGTGAGCCCGAGGGCATGGTCGTGATACCAGAGCGTGGCCGGTTCCTGGTCGTTGTCGTAGCGATAGCTCTCCTTTGCGAAGGCCGGGCCGCGCTCGGCGAATTGCGGCGTGAACCACGCTTCCGGATCGCCGTCGCTCGCCGATTCGACACGGCCGCCATGCAAATGCGTCACGATCGGCACGCCGCTCGGCGGACCGGATTTCGCGTGCGCGATGTGGATCGATCGATCCACCGGGAGCAGGTGCTGCAGCGCGCGCCCGTTTGCGGTGAGTTCGTTCGTCCAGCGCACGGTGATCGCTTCGCCGCGGCGCACCTCGAACGTCGGCCCGGGATACCGGCCCTCGTAACCCCACAGCGTGGTTTCAAGCGGAAGTCCCATGCGTGGATCCGTGATCCCGACCCAGCCACGGAATTGCCGCGCCGCGATCTCGTAGTGCCGGGTTCCGGACGCCGGCGCTGCGTAAGCCGGCCGCGGCAGGCGATTCACGAATTGACGCTGGCGCCGCACGTCGAGCAGCTCGACCTGCTCGCGCGCGCTCGCGAGCCTCGGCCCAAACGGCGTTAGGACGAGCGGCATCGCGAGGAGCGATTTCAGGATGTCTCGTCGAGTGAGCATTCGCGAACCTGCGTAGCTCTAGTGATAAAACAATTCAATCCGCCGGTTGCCGGCGCTCAAGCGTAGCTGTCTTCTTGCCGCTCGTACTCGGCCACCGAAATGATTCGACGATCACCGGTGTCCCACAGGATGCACTTCAACGCATCGGGGATGCGAGATAGTCTGATACGGGTAACGTCCGAAAACAGATCCTGGTACTCGTCATGGCATTTGGCCAAGCGGTAGTTGGGAATTCTAGCGGACAGGTGGTGAATGTGATGGTAGGCAATATTGCAGGTAAACCAGTTTAGCCAGCGCGGCAAGACCAGAAAACTGGTGCCTTCTATCGCCGCGGTAATATATTCCCAACCCTCGTCGCCGCTCGCATAGGAGTGCTCGAAATTGTGCTGCACCGTAAACAGCACGATTCCCGCTCCTCCGGCCAACGATGTGCTGAGTACGTACACAGCAAAGAACAGGACAGGCCCCACGATCCAGGACATCAGCACCCATGCGCTCAACAGCACTACGTTGTTCCAGAACATATGCCAATATTCCTGAGCGGAAGCCCAATAGGGCGTCTTGAATTCAGCCGCATGCGCCTTGATCGAGATGCCGGGCTGAGCGATTTTCTTCCTGAGGATATGAGCCACAAGGCCGATGCTGCCCTTGAGCCAGGTAATGCGAGGGTTCCAGACTACATACAAGAATCCGGCAACGGGGCCTAACCAGATGCTGCGCGCACGTTGATACTTGCGCTGTTGGCGGTCGGTCATGGCGACATATTCCTCAACCGACGCAATGGCCAGGGGTCCACGGTATTTTGCCCAGTTGCCGTTGGTCGCATGGTGATAAGCATGGTGCTGCGACCAGACATACTGCGGCATGCCCGTTACCACGCCGAAGATGAATCCGAACGTCCTATTGAGCCAACCGGTGCGAAACAGACTCCCGTGACCGCATTCGTGCATCAGTACAAAAGCACGCAGCAGGAACAGACTCATCAACAACGTCACGCCGGCGGTCAGCCAGCAGGAAACATCGGCACTCGGCACGGCGGCGTACCAAAGGGCGCCGAGTGGCACCAACGTCGTGAGGATTTGCGCAAGTCCGCTGATGTTGTCGGCTTCGATATGCCGATGGACGATGGTGCGTCTTTGCTCTCTGATACGGTCTATTGACGACACGAATCGAACGACTCGGCTTAAGAGTTGGGAAACTCGATGCGCCGAACCAGGCGCAAAGGACGGGACCGAAGGCCCGAATTGACGACTAAACGCGGCTCGCCGGCCGCATATTCACAGGCTGGGGCGATCTTATAGGCCCCGAGCGCTGGAGGCAAGCATCTTTCAACGATTCACAGGCGGCGAGCGGCAAGAAGTCGTCGGAAGTCATCCTATCCACTTCCGCGCATTGCGGAACATGCGCATCCATGGGCTGTCCTCGCCCCATCCTTCCGGGTGCCAGGACTGCTGCACCGTGCGGAACACCCGCTCCGGGTGGGGCATCAGGATGGTGAAACGGCCGTCGGCGGTGGTAAAGCCGGTCATCCCTCCCGGCGAGCCGCTCGGATTCAAGGGATAGATCTCCGTCGCGGCACCGCGGTTGTCGACGAAGCGCATCGCACGATCGCCTCCGACTTCGCCTCGTCCGAATCGAAAACCGCGCGACCCTCGCCGTGCGCGGTGGCGATCGCCATGCGGCTGCCGGCCATCCCTCCGAAAAATAGCGAGGGGCTCGACATGACCTCGACCATGACGAAGCGCGCCTCGAATTGTTCGGAGCGGTTCCTCACGAAACGCGGCCAGTCTTCCGCGCCCGGGATCAGCTCGCGCAGATTGCTCATCATCTGGCAGCCGTTGCATGCGCCGAGAGCAAAGCTGTCGCCGCGCGAGAAAAACGCGCTGAACTCGTCCCGGGCGCGGCTGTTGAACAGGATCCCCTTGGCCCAGCCGGCGCCGCCGCCGAGCACATCACCGTAGGAAAAGCCGCCACCCGCAGCGAGCCCCTTGAAGCCGGCCAGCGACACGCGTCCCGAGACGATGTCGCTCATGTGGACGTCGTGGGCCTCGAAGCCGGCTCGATCGAAGGCAGCGGCCATTTCGACCTGCCCATTGACTCCCTGTTCCCGCAGGATCGCGACCTTGGGCCGTGCTCCCGTTGCGATGAATGGCGCGGCGATATCTTCGGCCGGATCGAAGCTCAATGCCGCGGACAAGCCCGGATCCTCGCGATCGAGGACGCGATCGAATTCCTCCCTCGCACAATCCGGGTCGTCTCGCAGCTGCTGCATTCGAAAGCTCACTTCCGACCAGGCGCGCTCGAGCTCCACGCGCGACGCCTGGAACACGGGTCTGGCATTGCGCACCAGCCGCACTTCGTCGCGGGAGTTGAGGCTCCCGATTACCTGCGCTTGAAATCCGGCGAGGCGCTCGAGCACTCGGCCGCGGTCGGAAGTCCTGACCTGGATCACGGCGCCCAGCTCCTCGGAGAAGAGCGCCGCGAGCATGCGCTCCGCGTCGCGTCCAACCATCAACTCCGGCCGCCGCTCGTTTCCCTCGACGTCGAGCGTGGTCTCGTCGTAGGCGAGCATGTCCAGATTGAGCGTGACGCCTGAGCGCCCGGCAAAGGCCATCTCGCACACCGTCGCGAACAGTCCGCCGTCCGACCGGTCGTGGTAGGCGAGGGCCAGCCGATCGCGATTGAGCGCCTGGACTGCAGCGAAAAAACTCTTGAGAAGCCCCGGCTCATCCAGATCGGGCACCTGGTCGCCGCACTGCCTGAAAACCTGCGCGAGAACCGAGCCTCCCAGCCGGTTGCGCCCACGCCCGAGATCAACGAGGATCAGTTCGGTTTCTCCATAGCTGGTCCTCAACTGCGGCGTGAGGGTCCTGCGCACGTCCTCGCAGGGTGCGAACGCCGACACCACGAGCGATAAAGGCGCGATCACTTCTTTCGCATGTCCGCCCTCCTCCCAGGCGGTACGCATGGAAAGCGAATCCTTCCCCACCGGAATGCTGATTCCGAGCGCGGGGCACAGCTCGAGCGCCACGGCGCGCACTGTGTCGAACAACGCCGCGTCCTCGTTACCCCAGCCGGCCGCCGCCATCCAGTTCGCCGAGAGCTTCACCCGGCCCAGGTCGCCCACGGCCGCCGCGGCAAGATTGGTCAGCGCTTCGCCGACCGCCATCCTTCCGGAGGCTTCGGGACTGACGAGCGCGAGCGGCGAGCGCTCGCCCATCGCAAAGGCTTCGCCTACATACTCCCCGAAGCCCATCAGGGTCACCGCGCAGTCCGCCACGGGCGTCTGCCACGGACCGACGAAGGGATCGCGCGAGCACAGTCCGCCGACGGTGCGGTCGCCTATGCTGACGAGAAAAGTCTTTCGGGCGACAGTCGGATGGCGCAAGACCCGGAGGCAGGCCTCCTTCAACTCCACATCCCCGAGCGCGAGCGGTGCGAGCTTCGGGCGGCGGTGCCGCACGTCGCGCTTCATGCGCGGCGGTTTCCCGAAGAGCACCGAGAGATCCATCTCGACCGGCTGGTTCCCGAAATGACGGTCCTCGACGACGAGGCGCCCTTCGCTGGTCGCCACGCCCACCACGGCCATCGGGCAGCGCTCGCGCTCGCAAATTGACCGTAACTGCTCGATGCGGTCCGGGGCGACCGCGAGGACGAAACGCTCCTGCGCCTCGTTGCACCAGACTTCGCGCGGCGTCATGCCCGGCTCTTCGTTGGGCGCGGCGCGCAGGTCTATCCTCGCACCGCGCCCGGCCGCATGGACGAGCTCCGGGAGCGCGTTCGAAAGTCCTCCCGCTCCGACGTCGTGGATGGACAGGACCGGGTTGTCCACGCCCTCCTGCCAGCATCGGTCGATGACCTCCTGCGCGCGCCGCTGCATCTCGGCGTTGCCGCGCTGCACGGAATCGAAGTCGAGGTTCTCCGCATTGGCGCCGGTGTTCATGCTCGATGCGGCGCCGCCACCCATCCCGATCCGCATTCCGGGCCCGCCGAGCTGGATGAGAAGCGCCCCGGGCGGCACTTCACTCTTGAACGAGTGTGCGGCTTTGATGTTGCCGATACCCCCGGCAATCATGATCGGCTTGTGATAACCGCGGAAAACCCCGTCGGCTTCCATCTCGAAGGCGCGGAAATATCCGGCCAGATTCGGACGGCCGAACTCGTTGTTGAAGGAAGCTGCGCCTATCGGACCCTCGAGCATGATCTGCAGCGCCGAGGCGACGCGCTCCGGCTTGCCAGCCGTCGTTTCCCACGGTTGCTCGAAATCCGGGATGCGCAGATGGGAAACCGAGAAGCCGCACAATCCGGCCTTCGGCTTCGCTCCCCGGCCCGTCGCAGCCTCGTCGCGAATCTCCCCGCCCGATCCGGTGGCCGCTCCGGGAAACGGCGAGATCGCGGTGGGATGATTGTGCGTTTCGCACTTCATCAGCGTGTGCGTGGGCTCGTCCCGGTAGCGGTAGCGTCCGTCCGATTGCGGGTAGAAGCGCGACACCGAGCATCCCTCCATCACGGCGGCGTTGTCGGCGTAGGCGACGACAGTTCCGCGGGGATTGCGCGCGTGCGTGGTCTTGATCATGCCGAAGAGCGTCTCGTCGCGCGAAACACCGTCGATCGTCCAGGACGCGTTGAAGATCTTGTGGCGGCAATGCTCCGAGTTCGCCTGGGCGAACATCGTAAGCTCCATGTCGGTCGGGTCGCGACTCACTGTCCGGTAATACTCCAACAGGTAATCGATCTCGTCGGGCGCGAGGGCGAGCCCCAGCGCGCCATTTGCTTCCTCCAGCGCCGCGCGCCCGCGCTCACTCAGGCTCACGGTTGCGTGCGGCTTCGGATCGTGGTGGCGAAAAAGAGCCTCCGCCTCGTCGAGCGACCCCAGCACCGCTTCGGTCATGCGGTCGTGCACGAATCCGAGGATCGCGGCGCGCTTTTCCTCGAAGGCGCGCCCGGGCTGGAAGAACCAAGCCGTTCCCCGCTCGATCCGGCGCACTGCATCGAGGCCGCACTGGCGCGCGATCTCGGTCGCCTTGGAGGACCAGGGAGAGATCGTGCCCGGGCGAGGTACGACGAGTAGCATTGAACCGCGGCCGGCCGGCGAGGGATCGCCGTAATCGAGCAGACGGTCGAGCACTGAGGTTTCCCTCGCATCGAGAGCGCGCGTGACCTCGACAAAATGCCAGTACTCGGCGCCGACGGCCTGGACCGGGCTGTTGGCGCCTGCGAGACGGGAGTTGATTTTTTCGAGCCGGAACGCGGAACCGGCGCGACTGCCGCGTAGCTTCAGGATCAACGACATTCAGCTAGTTGCGCCGGTACTGCGGATTCTCGAGGGTACCCCCGATGCCGAGCGTCGCGCGCGCTCCGGCGCTGCGCAGCTCGAGCTGCAGCCGTCCGGAAAGCCGACTCTGCGAATCCATATCCACTTGTCCGGTTCCGTTCATGAGACCTGCCGCAAGGCGGATCTGTCGCAACGACACGCGGTTGGAATCGGCGACAACAGCGCCGCTCATATCCGTAAACGATGTCGTGCCTCCGCTCGAACTGCTGCCCTGGAGCAGGCGCGTCATGTCGATGTTGGCGATCGAGCCCTTCTCGATGATGAAATTGCCCTCGAGGCGCGCACCCGCGAGCAACCTCTCCGGAGCCGTCGCCCTCATCGAATACGCTGCCTTGCCGTTGAGGCTCCCTGCAGCGAGCAGGGGTGCGGCAAGTTTGGCCACCTCCAGCTGGCGCGCTGTAAGCGCGCCGTCGAGTATCCACCCGTCGGACCACCTCAGACGCATGCTGCCAAGCAAGCGCCCGCCGAAGCTACGGACTTCGACTTCCCTCAGGGCAAGCTCGCTCCTCGTCACCGTGCCCTTCGCAGCAAAGTCGGTGAGAATCTGATCGAGGCCGATCGGCAACGGAAAGCTGCCCGATGAAATTTCGATGGCCGTCCTTCCGCGCTGCGGCTCCAGCTTCACCGAAAGCTTGCGCTCTGCGTTCGCGAGCGTAACCGTCTTCAGCGAGCCGTCGGCCGCGAAAGCGGCATCCAGATCGACCGCCGCCAGTTTCAGCTCCGGCATGTCGAGCTTCAGGCCCTTGGCGGTGATGCGCTCGACCCCGAGCGACCTGCCCTCCCCCCGCACGATCAGCAGTACGGGCAGGAACTCCCTGGGGAAGCTTGCGTTTTCGAGGTCGAGCGCCCTGAGAACCTTTCTTTCGGAGAGCAACGACAGGACCTCCGGCGTGGCCCTGACTACGGCCACGCGCATCTGGGCGTCTTTGCCGATCACGACCTTCTCGAATTTCAGCTGCGGCGTCGGAAACAAAGACCAGCTTACGCCACCGATCTTCACCGGTTGGCCGAGCCAGGTTTGCGCGGCTTTTTCAAACGGAGCTTTTTCAAGGGAAATGAGGGGGATCGTGGCGATCGCCACGATCAAAAGCACGATCAGCAGCGTCGGCAATTGCCTCGCCACGCTGCGGGGCCTCTTTTTCGCCCATGCCTCGCGCGCGGGAACCGGCTCGGCGCCCCTGGATGGAACCGCCAGCTCGTCGCCTCTCCAGGCGTCCACTCCCGCCTTGTCCATCGCGCGTTCCGGCTTCACCTCCTGCTCGGCCTCGGCCTCGGCCTTCGCCTTCATCTTGGCCCGAGCCTTCTCCTCGTCGCGAGCCTGCCTTTCCAGTTCCTTGGCGCGCTTTTCCGTCTCCTCCTGGTGGGCTCTTTGGTCAGCTTCGCGGCGGGCACGCTCCTCCCGCTGCTTGCGCTCTGCCTCCTCGCGCTCACGCTCGGCTTCCTGCCGGGCTTTCTCCTCCTGCTCCCGCAGGGAACGCTCCAGCGACCTGTCATCCTCGATCTGCCTGCGCTTGGCCGCCTCTTCCGCGGCGCGGCGCCGAATCATTTCCTCTTGCCGGGCGCGCTGCTCCGCCTCGCGGCGCGCGCGCTCTTCCTGCTCCCGCCGGACGCGGATCTCGGTTTCCAGCCTGGCGCGCGCTTCGGCTTCGAGCCGCGCCGCCTGCTCGGCCCGCGCCCGCTCTTCGCGCTCCCGCCGCGCTCTCTCCTCGGCTTCCCTCGCCACCCTCTCGGCCAACTCGCGTTGCGCTCTTTCGGCGCTTTCCTTGGTGGGACGCTCTTCGACTTCGCGCTTTATCCCGAGCTCCGATTCGACTCTCGCACGCACCTCGGCTTCGAGCCGCGCCTTATCATCCGCCTCCCGGCGACGTTCTTCCGCCTCTTGCCTTGCACGATCGAGCGCGCTGACTCCGGCCAGAGTGTCGACTTTCGCCCGATTGGCGATCTCCTGCCGTGTCTTTTCTTCGGCCGCCTTGCGCGCTCGCGCCTCGGCAACTTTGCGGTGCAGTGTTTCCGCCTCCGCTCTCGCCCTGCCGGCCGCTTCGTCGTGCGCGCGCCTCGCCTGAACCTGGCGGGCGATTTCCTGCGCCTGCGCCTGAAGCTTTTCGTCCTCGCCCGCCCTGGAAGCAGGTCCGGCGGCGTTGGGCATGGAGTAAGGTCCTGCGGGGTTGGGTTTGGAGGCAGGTGCTGCGGGGCCGGGCCTCGAGGACGCAGGAGGCACGGACCCGAGCGAGGTGAAATCCAAGTCATCGGCGTCCGCCGGAGGCTGCGAGATCGAAGGACGTCCCGTCGACGCCCGCGGCTCCTCGTTCGCGACAAACTCGCGCACGTAGTGCTCGATTTCAAGCTGCTTGAGAATGTCCAGGAGCTTCGGCTCGCTCAACTTCTCCAGTCGATCGAGCAGCTTGGAAACGCTGACCTGTCCGTCGATTTCCTTGAGGACGTTTCGGAGTTCGCGCGAGAGATTGCTGGTCTTGCCGGTCGCCTCCATCAGGCCCTTGCCGGTCTTGGTGAGAATCGATCCGCGGTGCATGCGCGCTGAGTGTTTGAATCGCTGCTGGGCGGGGCCGCCGCCCGCCTCGTTACTCGCCGCCTATTATAGGCAAGTCTCCCTCGGCCGGGGTCCCATATCCGCCTCCCCCGGGCGTTTCGATGACGAAAATGTCGCCTGCTTGCGCCTCGATCTGGTCGCAGCCTGCCAACTCGATCACGCTTCCGGCGGCGCGGCGCACCCAGTTGCGTCCAGGTTTCCCGGAAGCACCGCCCGCCATGCCGTAAGGCGCGACGCGGCGGTGCTCCGAGAGAATCGCCGCCGTCATGGGTTCCAGGAAACGCACGCATCGAATGGCGCCGTCGCCCCCCCGCCAGCGCCCCGCGCCGCCGCTGCCGCGCCGGATCTGAAAACTCTCGAGGAGCACCGGAAACCGCCATTCCAGCACCTCCGGGTCGGTCAGGCGCGAATTGGTCATGTGCGTCTGGACCACATCGGTTCCGTCGAATCCCTGCGGAGCGTCATCCGCGCCGGCGCTCAAGACCCCTGCGCCCGACCCGCCTGCGATGGTCTCGTAGTACTGGTACCGGTCGTTGCCGAACGTGAAGTTGCTCATCGTGCCGCAGGACGCCGCCATCACGCCGAGCGCCCCGTAGAGCGCGTCCGTGATGCACTGGGAAGTCTCCACGTTTCCGGCCACCACCGCCGCCGGATACCGCGGCCGCAGCAGCGAGCCCTCCGGAATGATGACCTTCAGGGGTTTCAGGCAGCCGGCGTTCATCGGGATCTCGTCCTGCACCAGCGTGCGGAACACATACAGCACGGCAGCCATGCATACGGCCGACGGCGCGTTGAAATTGTTTGGCTGCTGGGGCGATGTTCCGGTGAAATCGATGGTGGCGCTGCGGGCCTTGCGATCGATCGTGATGCGAACGTGAATCGAGGCGCCGTTGTCCATCGCGTACTCGAATTCGCCGTCCCTCAGAACCTGGATCACCCGCCTCACCGCTTCCTCGGCGTTGTCCTGCACGTGCCGCATGTACGCGTGCACGACGTCCAGTCCGAAGTGACGGACCATGCGCAGCAACTCCTGCGCGCCCTTTTCGTTCGCCGCGACCATGGCGCGCAGATCGGCCATGTTCTGCGCAACATTGCGCGCCGGGTAGGGACCGGACGAAAGGAGCGCGAGCGTCTCCGCCTCGCGGAGACGCCCTCCCTCGACGAGCAGGAAGTTGTCGATCAGCACGCCTTCCTCCTCGATCGCCTTGCTCCTGGGAGGCATCGATCCCGGCGTCAGTCCGCCGATGTCGGCGTGATGGCCGCGCGAGCCCACGTAGAACAGGATCTCCGCACCCGCCTCGTCGAACACCGGCGTGATCACGGTGACGTCGGGAAGATGCGTGCCGCCGTTGTAGGGCGCATTGAGCACATAGACGTTGCCCGGCTTGATCTTTCCGCGGTTCTCGCGGATCACCGTGCTCACGCTCTCTCCCATCGAACCCAGGTGCACGGGCATGTGCGGGGCGTTGGCGATGAGAGCCCCGTCCCTGTCGAATACGGCGCAGGAAAAATCCAGCCGTTCCTTGATGTTCACCGAGTGGGCCGTGTTCGCGAGCGCGAGGCCCATCTGCTCGGCGATGGACATGTAGAGGTTGTTGAAGACCTCCAGCCTCACCGGATCGACGCGGGTGCCGATGGCCACCCGCTGCGGGAGCGCTTCGACGCGCTCGAGCACGATGTGATCCAGGCGAGTCACTTCCGCCCGCCATCCAGGCTCGACCACGGTGGTGGCGTTGTTCTCCGCGATGATCGCGGGCCCCGCCACCCTGTCCCCGGGTGCAAGGCGCTCGCGGGCGAACACCGGAGCCCGATGCGCGCGGTTTCCCGAATGCAGCCTCACCCATTCCTCGGGTTGGGGCGCCCCGCCGCTCCGCACCGCGGCGCCGGTCGTCTCGATTGAAGATTCCGGCGCCCCCATCGCCTCGACCGATACCGACTCGACGACAAGGTTGCGATCGGGCATCAGGAAGCTGTAGCGCCTCCGGTAGGCGGCCTCAAACTGCGCGACGATATCTTCGATTCCGGCAAAGCCGACGACGAGCGCCGAGTCGGTTCCGTCGTAGCGCACGTGCACTCGCCTGACGATTCGAATTCGCTCCGGCGCGAGACTCTGCGACAGCAGCTCGTTGCGCGCGACCGAGGCGAGGCGCGCGATTCGCTCCTCGAGGTCCGTAAGCCTGCCCGCTTCCAGCCTCGTCTCGACGGCCTCTTCGCGCATCGCAACCGTGTCGGCAAGCCCCATGCCGTAGGCGGAAAGCACGCCCGCGAGAGGGTGGATGAAGACGCGCGTCATCCCGAGAGCGTCGGCAACCCGGCAGGCGTGCTGGCCCGCTGCGCCTCCGAAGCAGCACAGCGTGTATTCGGTAACGTCGTGTCCGCGCTGAACTGAGATTTTCTTGATCGCTTCCGCCATGTTGCCGACCGCGATCTCGAGAAAACCCTCGGCCACCTGTTCCGCGCTGCGCGTGTCGCCGGTCGCGCGGCGAATCTCGTCGGCAAGATCGGAGAATCCCGCCCGCACCGCGGCTTCATCGAGCGGCATCCTGCCGTCCGGGCCGAACACGGATGGAAAGAACTTCGGCTGGATCCGTCCGAGCATCACGTTCGCGTCGGTCACGGTCAGCGGGCCGTTTCTGCGGTAGCTCGCGGGACCCGGATTGGCCCCCGCAGAATCGGGGCCGACCCGGTAGCGCGAGCCGTCGAAATGCAGGATCGACCCGCCGCCTGCGGCAACGGTGTGGATGCTCATCATGGGCGCGCGCATGCGCACTCCGGCGACCAGCGTCTCGAAGGCACGCTCCAACTCGCCCGCATAGTGCGAGACGTCGGTCGAAGTCCCGCCCATGTCGAACCCGATGATTCTTTCGAAGCCCGCGGCGAGCGACGCCCGCACCGCGCCGACGACGCCGCCCGCCGGCCCGGAGAGAATGCTGTCCTTGCCCGCAAACCGGCGCGCGTCAGTGAGCCCCCCGTTCGACTGCATGAACATCAGGCGCACGCCGGGCAGTTCGGACGCGACTTGCGCGACATATCGTCTGAGAATCGGCGAAACGTAGGCATCGACGACCGTGGTATCCCCGCGCGACACGAGCTTCATGAGCGGGCTGACTTCGTGCGACACGGAAACCTGGTCGTAGCCGACGGCGCGGGCAAGCTCGGCGACGCGCTTTTCGTGCTGCGGGTAGCGGTACCCGTGCATGAACACGATCGCCGCCGAGCGGTATCCTTCGAGATGCGCGCGCTCCAGCTCGCGCCGCGCCGCTTCCGCGTCAAGCGGAACGATCGTCTCGCCGTGCGCTCCGAGGCGTTCGTCGATTTCGACGACTTTGGAATACAAGAGCTCCGGCAGAATGATGTGGCGGTCGAAAAGGCGCG
>CAVOUJ010000036.1:0-5112 GCA_963699535.1 uncultured beta proteobacterium
GGGGCAGGCTCCATCCGCCGCCCACGACGAACGACAAGCCACTGTCCAGAGTGACGGTGAGCCACTGCGTGTCGGGAATCTGCGAGCCGCTCGGGGCTTGCATCTGCATGGCCCCGTAGTTGATCTGCGAATAGACGCGCACCGGCTTCGCGGGTTCAAGGCACCAGAGCACGAAATCCAGATCGTGCGTGCACTCCATCGCCGCCGGCGAAAGCTTGACTCGCCCGCTGATCTTCTTGCCCAGGCCCCGGGTGATGTGGCGGGAGACGAGAGCGCTGACCGGCTTGCCGATCGTCCCGTTGCGGATCGACTTGCGTACGTAGGCAAACTTGGGATTGAAGCGCTGCGAGTAGCCGATGCTGAATTTCAGGCGGTTCTTTCGGGCAAGGGCGATCAGCTCGTCGGCCTCGGCCAGTTCCATTGCGATCGGTTTTTCCAGGAAAACATGCTTCCCCGCCGCCAGGAAATCCCGCGCCATCGGAAAGTGCGTCGTTTCCGGAGTCGCCGAGACGTAGACGGCTTCGATCTCGCCGACCTTGAGCAGCTCGCGGTAATCCGTAACGGCCGTGCGCGCTCCGGTCGCCTGCTTCACCTCCGCGAGACGCTCCGGGCGGATTTCCGCAAGGTGCAAGCTCTTCGTCAAGGGATGCGCCGCGCAGGTCTCGGCGCGGATTCCGCCGCACCAACCCGTGCCTACGACGGCAACTCCGATTTGCCTCATGGAATGACTCCTCGATCCTTCACCCGCGTATTATCGCCTGATCTTGAGCAGGCGAGCAGCATTGCCTCCCATGATTCTTTCCTTTTCGGCCGCAGAGAGCCGGGGCACGCTGCCGATCAGGCCGACCGGATCTTCCTCGCCCATGTCGAAGGGATAGTCCGTGCCGAGCACCACCTGTTGCGCCCCGAACTTGTCGATCAGGTTGCGGAGCATTTCGGGGTCGAAGGCGATCGTGTCGAAATAGAACTTCTTGAGATAGCTCGAGGGCGCTTTCTTGATGACCGTCCGGCAGTCCGGACGCGCGCGCCAGGCGTGGTCCATGCGGGCCCAGTAGTGCGCGAGAAAGCCGCCGGCGTGCGGAAGCACGATCTTCAGGCCGGGATGCTTTTCCATCACGCCGTCGAAGATCAGGCGGCTCGTCCCCAGCGTCGTATCCAGGGGATTGCCGATCACGTTGTTGAAGTAGTGGTCCATCAGCCGCTCGCCCTGGGTGAATCCGATCGGATGCATGAAGATGACGATGTCCAGCTCGCGCGCCTTGGCGAAGAACCTGTCGAGGTTCAGGCTCGGGTCGGTGAGATCGCGCCCGGCGACGTTCGGATTGATCTCCACGCCGCGCAGGCCGAGCTGCTTCACGCAGCGCTCGAGCTCGGTCACCGCGAGCTCGACGTTCTGCAGCGGCACGGTGCCGAGCGCGACGAAGCGGTCGGGCCATTTGGCCGACGATCTCGGCGAGACGGTCGTTGATCATGCGCGAGAGCTCGAGACCCAGACCCGGCTCGGTCCAGTAGTAGGTCTGCTGCGGCGCCGGGGACACGGCCTGGATGTCGATGCCCATGCGATCCATGTCCTTGAGCCTGAGCTCGATGGTCGCAGAGCTTCGGCCCCCGGTCCTGCATCTGCTTGACGTTGACCTCGCGGGTGAGCGCGTTGGCGAACTTGATCTGGGGCTCGTACTGCGCAGGGTTGAGGTGCGCCACCTTCGCGGCCGCGTCGCGGTTGAGGAAGTGGCAGTGGATGTCGACGCGCAGGCTGCGTCCCTTCCTGTCGCGGGCGAGCTTGGCCGCCGCCGGTCGCGAGCCGCGCGCGCCGTCGCTGCCCTTGCGGGCCGCCGCCAGCCGATGGCCGTGCCGCAGGTCCGCGCAGCCCGGGGTGATGCAGGTGAACATCATGCGTTCTTCTCCTCGGGTCTAAAAGACTCCCAAGTGCTGGGTGATCAGCGCCTCGTCGCTCGCTGACCTGCTCGACCCCGCCCGCGAAGGCGACCCGGCCCGGTGTTGAGGATGACGACTTCGTCGGCCACGTCGAGGGCGAGCTTGATATTCTGCTCGACCAGAACGATCGACTGGCCTTCGTCCTTCAGCCGCGCGATGGTACGGCGGACTTCGGCGACGATCAAGGGCGCGAGCCCCTCGGAGGGCTCGTCCATGAGGAGCACGCGCGGATTGCCCATGAGCGCGCGCCCGATGGCGAGCATCTGCTGCTCGCCCCCCGAGAGCGACCCGGCGGTCTGCTGCGCTCTTTCCCTCAACCGCGGAAAAAGATCGAAGACCCGCTCGAGCGTCCAGCGCCTTTCCGGCCGGCTGCGCGACTGGCGCGAGACGATCAGGTTTTCGCTCACCGTGAGGCTCGCAAAGATCCGCCGGCCCTGGGGCACGAAACCCACGCCCTTGCGCGAAATCGCCTCGGGCGGGAGGCGCGCGATCGAGTCTCCGAACAGCCGGATGTCGCCCCCGCGCGGCGGCAGGAAGCCGATGATCGAATGCATGCAGGTGCTCTTGCCCGCGCCGTTGCGGCCGAGGAGCGCGAGCACCCGCCCGGCGTTGAGGGAGAAGGAAACGCCGTGCAGCACATGGCTTTCGCCGTAGAGCGCGTCGATTCCGGAAAGCGCCAGCGCTTCAGTCACCCAGGTATACCTCGCGCGTCTTCGGGTCGGCAACGACCTCGGAGCGCGTGCCTTCGACGATCACGCTGCCGTAGTGCAGCACCGTGATGCGCTCGGCCATGTCGAGCGCCGTGTCCATGTCGTGCTCGATCATGATCACGGTGACATCGCGCTCGATCCTGCCGATCAGGTCCTTCATGGCGACGCGTTCTTCGCGCGAAAGCCCGGCAAAGGGCTCGTCCAGAAGCAGCACCCTGGGCTTCTGCGCGAGCGCCATGGCGATCTCGACGCGGCGCTTCTCGCCGTACGACACTTCGCCGATCGGTCGCTGCGCGAGATGCTTGAGACCGACGAGCTCCAGGATGCGGCGCGCTTCCGCGTAGACCTGTTCGTGCCGCGCCAGCGGGCTGAACATGCTCCAGCGCAGCTTCGAGAGGCCCAGGAGCGAGAGCGCGATGTTGTGCTCGAGCGAGTCCTTGGGAAACAGCGTGATGATCTGGTAGGTCCGCGCGAGGCCGCGGTGCGCGCGCTGGTGAGTCTTGAGCCGCGAGACCTCCTCGCCGAACAGCCGCACCGCTCCGGCGTCGCGCGGCAGATCGCCCGTGATCAGGTTGAACAGCGTGGTCTTGCCGGCGCCGTTCGGCCCGATGATCAGCCGGCGCTCGCCCGGCATCACTTCGAGCGAGACGCCGTTGATCGCCGGCACCCCGCCGAAGGACTTCTTCAGTCCCTGCAACTGAAGCGCCGGGTTCATCTGCTTCCTCCAGCGCGCCCACCAGCGGCGAAATCCGGGCACCACGCCGTCGGGCATGAAGACCACGATCACGACGAACACGAATCCGAGCAGCATGTTCCAGCGCTCGATGTAGGTCGAGACGTAGTTCTTGAGGATCATGACGATCGCCGCGCCGACGATCGGCCCGCCGAGCGTTCCCGAGCCGCCGGCGATCACGGCGAGCAGGCCCTCGGCGGAATTGGTGAGCGAGAGCGACACCGGGTGGATGTACTTGTGGTAGTAGACGAAGAGCAGCCCCGATACCGCGCCCCAGAAGCCGGCATAGACGAAGGTGACCCAGCGGATCATGCCAGACGTCGTGGCCGAGCGCGCTCATGCGCCGCGGCTGGTCGCGCGTGCCTCGCAGCGCGGCGCCGAACGGCGAATCGACGAACTTCGCCATCAGCCAGATCGAGACGACCGTGACGATGCAGCGCGAAATAGTAGAACGCGGTCGCGCCGTCGAGGCTGATGCCGAACGGCGCCGGGCGCGTGAGCCCGCGCAGGCCGTTGTCGCCGTCGGTCACCGACACCCAGCGGTAGGCGGTCCCCCACAGCACCTGCGACAGCGCGAGCGTGAGCATCAGGAAGCCGAGGCCGGTCGCGCGCAGCGCGATCGAGGCCGAAGGCGCAGGCCATCAGCGTCGTGCCGGCGAGCGCGATCGGCGCCGTGATCCAGTGGCCGAGCCCGAGCTTCAGGTACAGCCACGCCGAGATGTAGGCGGCGACGCCGACGTAGGCGGCGTGGCCGAGCGTGGGCAGCCCGCCGTAGCCGAGCAGCAGGTTGACGCTCGCGGCGAAGATCGCCGCGATCAGTATCTGGCTGGTGAGGTTGATGTAGAACTCGCCGGCGACCCACGGCAGGCCGAGCGAGGATCACGGCCAGGATCACGAGCCAGGCGACCCACTTCATGCGGCGAACTTTCCGAACAGCCCGCGCGGCCGGAATGCGATCACGAAGATCATCGGCAGGAACAGGATCACGTAGGCGAGGTCGGGCAGCAGCGCCACGCCGAAGGTGTAGATGAAGCCGATGATGAAGCTGCCGACGAAGGCGCCGACCAGGCTGCCGACGCCCGCCGAGCATCACGACGATCAGCGCGAGCGGCAGCATGTCGGCGTCCAGCCCCGGGTACGCCGAGAGGATCGGGCCGCCGATGATGCCGCCGGCGCCGGCGAGCGCCGAGCCCAGGCAGAACACCATGGTGAAGAGCCTGCGACACCGGGATGCCGACCGCGCGCGCCATGTCCATGTCGTCGACGCCCGCCCGAATCATGGCGCCGATGCGGGTGCGCTCCATCAGGAGGTAGAGGCGCGATCGCGGTGGCGATCGCGATCACGACGACGACCAGCCGGTAGCTCGGGAAAGCGAAACCGGCGACCCGCAGCGGCTGCTGCAGGGACTGCGGCGTCGGCACGGGGATCGGATCGCCGCCCCAGATCACGAGGCAGGCGTCGGCGATGATGAACGCGAAGCCGAGGGTCACGCAGCACCTGGCCGAGCACGTTCCAGCCGAGCTTGCGCAGGATCAAGCGCTCGAGCAGCGCGCCGAATGCCGCGACCGCGAGCCCGCCGAGCACCGCGGTCAGCCAGAGATTGGGCACGACTTTCAGGATCGAGACGCCGATATAGGCGCCGAGCATGAACAAGCGCTCCATGGGTGAGGTTCGCGATCCTCATCAGCCCGAAGATCAGCGAAAAACCCGACGAGAGCAGGAACAGCAGCCCG
>CAVOUJ010000037.1:0-180163 GCA_963699535.1 uncultured beta proteobacterium
CTGCCGCAGCTTGGTCTTGAGGAGCTTTCCGGTCGCCGTGTGCGGCAGCTGCTCGACGAAGGCAACGTCGTCGGGCATCCACCATTTCGCGACCTTGCCTTCGTAGAACTTGAGCAGCTCCTCGCGCGTGACGCTCGCGCCGGGCTTCTTCACCGCGATCACCAGGGGACGCTCGTCCCATTTCGCGTGGCGCACGCCGATCACCGCGGCTTCGGCGACGCCCGGGTGCGCCACCGCGATGTTCTCGAGGTCGATCGAGCTGATCCACTCGCCGCCCGACTTGATCACGTCCTTGGAGCGGTCGGTGATCTGCATGTAGCCGTCCGGGTCGATGGTGGCGACGTCGCCCGTCGGGAACCAGCCGCCGCGCAAGGGGCTGCCGCCCTCGCCCTTGAAGTACTCGCGCAGCACCCAGGGCCCGCGCACCAGGAGATCGCCGAAGGCCTTGCCGTCGCGCGGCAATTCCTTCCCCTCGCCGTCCACGATCTTCATCTCGACGCCGTAGATCGCGCGCCCCTGCTTGCATTCCACTTCGTGCTTTTTCTCGCGCGGCAGCGACTCGTGCTTCGCCTTCAAGCGTGCACAAGGCGCCGAGCGGGCTCATCTCGGTCATTCCCCAGGCGTGCTGGCAGTGCACGCCGTACTCGTCGCGGAAGGTCGTGATCATCGCCGGCGGGCAGGCCGAGCCGCCGACCACGACTTTCTGCAGCGTGCTGAACTTGAGGCCGTTCTCCTTGAGATAGGCGAGCAGGTTGAGCCATACGGTGGGGACGCCGGCGGTCGCCGTCACCTTTTCCGACTCGAACAGCTCGTACAGGCTCTTGCCGTCGAGCGCCGCTCCGGGAAACACGAGCTTCGCGCCGTTCAGCGGCGCGAAATAAGGAATGCCCCACGCGTTGACGTGGAACATCGGCACCACGGGCAGGATCACCGAGCGCGCCGAGCAGTTGAACACGTCCGGCATCGAGGACGCGTAGGCGTGCAGGATGGTGGAGCGGTTGGCGTAGAGCACGCCCTTGGGGTGACCGGTGGTGCCCGAGCTGTAGCACAGGCCCGCCGCGGTCCACTCGTCGAACTGCGGCCAGTCGTAATCGCCGTCCTCGCGCGCGAGCAGCTCTTCGTAGCAGAGCAGGTTCGGCAGCTTGACGGCCGGCATGTGGGCGCGGTCGGTCATCGCCACCCAGCCCTTCACCGCCCTGCACTCGGGCGCGAGCTTTTCCGCGAGCGGGACGAAGCGTCAGGTCGAAGAATACGTAGGCGTCCTCGGCGTGGTTGACGATATAGACGAGCTGCTCGTGGAAAAGCCGCGGATTGACCGTGTGCACCACCGCGCCCATCCCCGAGACGCCGTAGTAGAGCTCGAAGTGGCGATATCCGTTCCAGGCGAGCGTGCCGACGCGCTCGCCCTCCTTCACCCCCAGGCGCAGCAGCGCCTGCGCGAGCTGCTTCGAGCGCTTGTGCGCCTGCGAGTAGGTGTAGCGGTGCACGGCGCCCGCGCCGTCCTTGCCGGGCCCTTCCACGGTCCGCGACACGATCTCGGTGTCGCCGTGGCTGCGGTCGGCGTGCGCGATCAGCGACGACACGAGCAGCGGCATGTCCATGATGAGACCGCGCATGATCTATCCCGCGTCCATCAATGTTTGTAGGAGGGATCGACGCGGTCGATCACGCGCGTGAGCGCGTCGAATACATCCTGGCCGGCACCGAACTTGGGGTTGAACTGCAGCGAGTCGCGCGTGCACTTCTTCTGGATATCCTCGGGGATGTCGATCAGCGGACCCATAGCCATCGAGGCAAGCTGAATCTCGCAGGCGCGATTGAGCAGCCACAGAATCGCAAACGTGCGGGCCAGCGTATCGCCCCACGCCAGCAAGCCATGGTTGCGCAGAATAACCGCCGGCTTGTCGCCGATGCTGCGGACCAGCCTTGGACCCTCGTCCGCATGCACCGTTATGCCTTCGAAGTCGTGATAAGCGAGCTTCCCGTGCAGTTGCGCCGAGTAAAAATTGCTCATCGACAAACCGCCGGCGCAGCACGCGACCGCCATTCCGGCCGTCGTATGGGTGTGCATCACGCAATGCGCACCGGGGATGCCGTCGTGAATTGCGGCATGCACCAGGAAGCCGGCAGGATTGACGGGCCAGTCAGAATGCCCGATGACCCGGCCCTCCAGGTCGATCTTCACCAGATTGGACGCCCGCACTTCCGAGTACATCAGGCCAAACGGATTGATCAGGAAATGCCTGGCCGGCCCCGGCAGGCGCAAGGTAATGTGGTTGTAGATGAGCTCGGTCCAGCCGAGTTGCGCGAAGATGCGATAACAAGCCGCGAGCTGGACGCGGGCCGCCCACTCCTCGGCGCTGCACTGTGTCGGGCGCGCGTCGGTGGCGAGGCGGGCCTTGGTCATTGTGTGCTCCTGAACGAAAGGCCAGGATATTGTAAAGACAATCGCGCGAGCTGTTCCTTTCCTTTATCCTTTTGCTTCATGAGCGCGGCAGACTATTCCACCCGCGGCGCAGTCGCCGCGATCAGCCTCAACAACCCGCCGATGAACACGCTCGCCCACGCGCTGCGCGTCGCCGTGCGCGAGGCCCTTCAGAAGGCGATCGCCGATCCCGCGGTGAAAGCGATCGTGCTCTCCGGAGGCGGGCGCGGTTTTTCTTCGGGCGCCGAGATCCGCGAGTTCAACACCCCGGCCGCGATTGCCTCGCCTAACCTGCGCGAGGTGATCGCCGCGATCGAGGCCTCGCCCAAGCCGGTCGTGGCCGCGATCCACGGCTTCGCGATGGGCGGGGGGCTGGAGCTTGCGCTCGGATGCCATTACCGCGTTGCCTCGCCCGGCGCCAGGCTCGCCCTCCCGGAGGTGAAGATCGGCCTCCTCCCAGGGGCAGGCGGCACGCAGAGGCTGCCGCGCGCGATCGGCGCCGAGCGCGCGCTCGAGATGATCGCCTCGGGCGACCCGGTCGCCTCGGAGGCGGTCGCGGGAACCCCACTCATAGACGAGATCGTCGAGGGCGATCTTCTGCAAGGCGCGCTTGCCTTGGCCGAAAAGATCGCGGGGAAGCCCCTGCGCAAGCTTCGCGACCTGCCCGTCAAAGTCTCGCAACCCGGCTTTTTTGCGGAGGCGCGAAAGAGGATCGCAAAGGAACACCGCGGCTTTCCCGCTCCCGCGAAATGCGTCGATGCTGTCGAAGCGGCAGTCAATCTGCCCTTCGAAGAAGGCGTGAAATTCGAGCGGCGAGGTTTCGAGGAGCTGGTCGCCTCCACCGAATCGAAGGCGCTGCGCCATGCTTTCTTCGGGGAGCGCGCAGTAACAAAGATTCCGGACGTGCCGGAGGACACGAAGACAATAGAGATCAGGAGCGCCGCGGTCATAGGCGCCGGCACGATGGGAGGAGGGATCGCAATGGCGTTCGCCAACGCCGGCATACCGGTGCGGTTGCTCGAGATGGACCAGGAACGGCTCGACCGCGGCCTCGCCACGATCCGGAAGAACTACGCGGGCAGCGTCGCGCGCGGCAGGCTCGCGCAGGAGGAGATGGACCGGCGCCTCGCTCGCATCTCGACGACCCTAGCCTACGAGGACATCGGGGACGCGGACATCGTGATCGAGGCGGTTTTCGAAGACATGCAGGCAAAAAAGGAAGTGTTCGCCCGGCTCGATTCGGCGATGAAGCGCGGTGCGATCCTCGCCACCAATACTTCCACGCTCGACGTCGACCAGATCGCGGCAGCGACTTCCCGCCCCGAAGCGGTGATCGGCACGCACTTCTTTTCCCCGGCGAACGTCATGCGCCTGCTGGAGGTCGTGCGCGGCGCGAAGACCTCGAAGGAAGCGCTCGCCACCGCGATGAAGCTCGGCAAGAGGCTCGGCAAGACCGCGGTCGTGTCGGGCGTGTGCGACGGCTTCATCGGCAACCGCATGCTCGAGCGATATCTGCAGCAGGCGACCTTCCTGCTCGACGAGGGCGCCTTGCCGCAGCAGGTGGACCGGGCGCTCCAGGAGTGGGGGCTGGCGATGGGGCCCTTCGCGATGGGGGACCTCGCCGGCAACGACGTCGGCTGGTACGTGCGCAAGCGCCGCATGAAAGAACGCCCGGAGTTCGTCTACTCGAAGATACCCGACCGCATCTGCGAGCTGGGGCGCTTCGGGCAGAAGACCGGCGCGGGCTACTACAAGTACGAGAGCGGAAGCCGGACCCCGATCCCCGATCCCGCGGTCGAGGCGTTGATCGCCGGCTACCGAAAGGAAGCGGGCATCACCCCGCGTCCAATCGAGGCGCGCGAGATCGTCGAGCGCTGCATGTTCGCGCTCGCCAACGAAGGCGCACGCATCGTCGAGGAGGGCATCGCACTTCGGGCGGTGGACGTCGACATGGTCTATCTCACCGGGTACGGCTTCCCGCGCTACCGCGGCGGCCCGATGTTCTATGCCGACACGGTGGGCCTGAAGAACGTCGTCGCCGCGATCGAAAAGTACGCGAAGGGCTCCCAGGGCAAGGTGTGGCAGGTCGCGCCGCTGCTGGCGCGGCTCGCGGCCGAGGACAAGACCTTCAACTAACGCAGCGGCTAGCGGGCCATCTGCCTGCGCTCCTGGCGCGGCAAACGACACGCTACCCGCGTGCGCCTACTCGACCGCGTAGAAGTCGAGAACCACCTCGTCCTTGAGGCGCACAGCCGAACACACCGCGACGATCCCGTTCAGCCACGCATAGCGGGAATCGCCGGTTTCGAAAACCGGCGCGCTGCGGAAATAATACTCCCGCGGATCGACCGGCTCGCCCTTCGCGATGCGCGCAAGCACCTCGCGCGGCCCGCGGCGTATGCCGATGTTTCGTACGTAGATGAGCGCGCCGTCGTGCGTGCGCACGGTGTAGCGCGCTTCGAGCAGCGCAGTGCCGTCGTCATGAATGATCTGCCAATCGGCGCCGCCCGGGACGATCTCGCCTGCGAGGCGCTCGCCCTCGACCGTTCCGCCCAGGATCGCGACGATGCGCCGCCTGCCGGCCGGCGTCGCTCCCAGATCGAGCGGCGAGGCGACTTTCACGCTCGCGCGGCACAGCTTCGCGAGCGTGGGCACGACCGGTTCGCTGATCATGAGTTCTCGCGTCCTTTCGGCTGCGCCGCTTCGATGCTAGGATGTTGCGCGGAGAAAAAATGAGCGTCAAGAAGCTTCTCGATCTCTCTGGAAAGATCGCCCTCGTCACCGGCGGATCGCGCGGGCTCGGGCTGCAGATCGCCGAGGCGCTCGGCGAGATGGGCGCGAAGCTCGCGCTCACCGCGCGCAAGGCGGACGAGCTCGAGGAGGCGCGCGACCGGCTCGACCGGCAGCGCATCGAAGCGCTCGCCGCTCGCCTGCGACCTGTCGAAGCCCGAGGCGATCGAGCCGATGGTCGAGAAGCTGCTCGAGCACTACGGGAAGGTCGACATCCTCGTCAACAACGCGGGCACCACCTGGGGCGCGCCCGCGGAAGAGCATCCGCTGGAAGCCTGGCAGAAACTCGTGAACCTCAACCTCACCGGAACGTTTCTCGTCACGCAGGCGGTGGGCAAGCGCTCGATGATCCCGAACCGCTACGGCAGGATCATCAACATCGCGTCGATCGCCGGCCTGCGCGGGAACCCGGTGGGCATGCTGAAGACGCTCGCGTACAACACGACCAAGGGCGGCCTCGTGAACTTCACCCGAGCGCTCGCCGCGGAATGGGGCGAGTACAACATCACGGTGAACGCGATCGCGCCGGGGTTCTTTCCTTCGAAGATGAGCCGGGGAGCGCTGGAGAAGATCGGTGACAAGATCGTCGCGCACTCGCCGCTGCACCGGCTCGGCGACGAGGAGGACCTGAAGGGCCTCGCGGTGCTGCTCGCGTCGGATGCCTCGCGCCACATCACCGGGCAGATCATCGCGGTCGACGGGGGCGCCAGTGTCGCCTGACGGGAATCACGCGACACAGGACGGCATCAGGATCCCGTTCACCGAGCACCTCGGCATCCGAGCTCGTGGAGATGAAGAAGGAGCGCGCGGTCGTCTCGCTGCAAAAGCGCCCGGAGCTCCTCAACAGCTGGGGCGCGACGCACGGCGGAGTGATCATGACCATGCTCGACCTCGTCATGAGCTGGGCCGTGCGCGGACACTACGGCGTGGTGGGCGGCGTGCTCACCGTCGACATGAGCGTCGGCTTCATGAAAGCGGGATTCGGCGACAAAGTAACCGCCGAAGGGCGCGTCCTGCACGGCGGGAAATCCACCGCCTTCTGCGAGGCCGAGGCGCGCGACGACAAGGGCGCGCTCCTCGCGAAGGCGATCGGGACGTTCAAGCTGCTCGCCGACAAGGAAAAGAGGGGCGGGTAGCGGGCAGGAGCTTCAGGCCCCAACACCGAGATCGGCCCCGGCCCGCAGCGCGAGGGCGCGATTGGAGGCGCTGCCCGGCTTGAGCGCCGTGCGCTCGGCGGCGAGTGCGCGAGCGAGGCGGACCTGGCGATGGCGCAGCGCGGCCTCGACCAGGGTGAGGTCGATAGCGTCGCGCTGGGCGTGGCTGCCGCTCATATGGCCGATGAGGCGGACAGCGCCCAGACCCTCGATCGCGGCTGCGTAGTCTCTGTTGCCGAACGCGGCGAGCGCTTTCGCGATAGGCAGCGAGATCTCGCGAACCCGACTCGCGCCCGGATCGTTGCCTTCGGCGCGATTCCGCAGCGCGCCCAGCGATTGCTCGACCCGTGCCGAATCGCCCGCTCCGATGAACGCGACCAGGGCATGCAGGTCATGGAACGGAAAGCCGCCGCTCAGCCGCTTGGCCGCCCATCGATCGGCCAGCGCTCGCCAGCGTCCGCCGAGGGAAAGTCCTCGGAGGTGGAGCCGCCACAGCAACGCCGAGGCATCCGCGAGGGACGACAAGGACGCCCCCGGATGAGCGCCGATGCGCGCGTCGTAGATGGCTAGCGCAGCCCCCACTTCATCGAGATCGAGGTGAAAGAGCGCGAGATGCCACCAGTGATGAGTAGCCGTCCCGTCTCCACGGTCCCACTGCGAGGCGGTGGCCTCGAGCCAGGCGATCCCCTCGCGCTGCCGCCCCTGCATCTCCATGACATGCGCGATGGCGTGGATGGCGCCCGGATTGGGACGGTCGAGCTCGAGCGCGCGCCGCGCCGTTTCCTCCGCCTGCGCGTAGAGCGCCGTCTCCTCCAGCCCGAATGCGTACATGGCCAGTATGTAGCCATAGCCGGGCACGCTTGCGTCCCAATAGGGCAGCACCTGCGCGACGCGATCGCGCAGCATGCCGCGCTGCCCAAGGAAGAAGTCGCCGAAGTGAGCAACGCGCAGGGCGACACGATCGCGCGGGTAATCGATCAGCACCTCACCGTACATCCGGATCGCGCGCGGAAAATCGCGCTCAAGCCATGCGCGCGCTGCGGCGATGTGGCGGCGTTCGCGGTCGTTGGCGCGAGGCGCGAGCTCCTCGGCCGTGACTATGCACTCGCGCAGCGCCGGCTCTCCTGCTTCGTCGGCGGCCATCACGAGCAAGGCTGCGCGCAGGCAGTGGCCCATGACGAAATGCGGTTCCCCCGCGAGGACCTCCGCGATTGTCGCGTTCGGGTCACCGGGCCGACCCAGCAGCATTCCGATCGCTGCCTCGTGGCGATCGATCGAAAGGGGGCTGCCGGTCGACAGGGGCACGCCGCAGGCATCGAAGAGGCTCATGAGTGCTCCAAGAGCAGAACTGGAGCGAATGATGCCGCCGGAGGGCATCGCCGGAGTTGACCGCGGCGCCACGTTTCTTGCGCCGCCGTCCGGACCTTAGCCGGACCCCGCCCCCTGAGGACTCCGGGTCCCCCGCCGACGCCAGGCTGCGGGCGGCATCCCGAATTCGCGCTTGAATGCCCGGTTGAACGCCGATTCCGACTCGTAGCCGGTCTCCTCCGCGACCCGGGCGATGGCCCGGTTGCCCGAGCGCAGCGCTTGCGCCGCGAGCGCGAGGCGCCAGCGCATCAGGTACTGAATGGGCGGCTCGCCGACCAGCGCTGTGAAGCGCTCGGCCAGGGCGGAACGCGACAGCGCCACCTCGCGCGCGAGCTCATCCACCGTCCACGCCTTGCCGGGTTCGCCGTGCAGCAAGGCCAGTGCGCGCCCGATCTGCGAGTCGCGCACGCCCGCGAGCCAGCCCTTGCCCTCCGGCGGCAGATTCTCGACGTAGCGGCGCATCGCTTCCACGAACATGAGCTCGGACAGCTTGGCGAGCATGGATTCGGCGCCCGGCCGCGAAGCCGAGGATTCCCGAACGCCGACCCGCAACAGTTCGCGCAGCAGCGCCGCTGCCGGCCCGTCGCCGATCGGGATGCGGAGCAGGCGCGGCAGGGCTTCGAGCAGCGGGCGGCAAACGCTTGCGGCTGCAGGCGAGATAGCCGCACACGAAGCGCGTGGCAGCGCCGCCTCCGCCATGGCGCATCTGGATGAGGTCGGCGTCGGGCGGCGTATCGGCACCTATCAGGCTGGCCGTCTCCACGGGCGCGAGCTGCAGATCGCTGCCCATCAGGTGCCTGTCTTCCCTTGGAAACAGGACCAGATCCCCGGCAGTCACATCGAGCGCTTTCGCGCTGTCGTCCAGCCGCACCTTGCAGCTGCCCTCGGTGAGGAAATGGAAGAACACGACATGCTCGGCCCCGGCGAGCTGCGCCCTGACGCCCGCCAGGCCGAATTTTGCCCGCACGCACCACGGGGCGGTGAACTCCGCATTGATGTAGACGGCGCCTTCAAGGCGCAAAGATTTCAGAACGTCCGACAGGGCATCCATGGGGTTTCGGGCAAAAACCGCGGGGTTTCGGCCAAGGCAGGCTGCGGGTCGGCAAAGATACTAGCACCCCTTGTTGCACCAGAAAATTCCCATCCACCTCACAAGGAGTAAAGCCATGTCCGCAGTCCTCTCCGCTTCCTCTCCCACCATCGATCTCGCCGCGGTCAAAGACCCGGCAGCAGGCCGCCTGGTCGACGGGCAACTATGCCGTCGTCGGCACCACGCTGCAGATCGTCGGCGAGAACCTATGCGAAGCGCTCGACCTGCGCGCGGGGCAACGCGTGCTCGACGTCGCCGCCGGCAACGGCAACGCCACGCTTGCGGCCGCGCGCCGCTTCAGCGACGTGACCTCCACCGACTATGTGGCTTCCCTGCTCGAATCCGGCCGGGCGCGCGCGCAGGCGGAAGGGCAAACAATCCGATTCCAGGAAGCCGACGCCGAGAACCTGCCCTTCCCCGACGCCTCGTTCGACGCGGTGATGTCCACCTTCGGCGTCATGTTCACTCCGGACCAGGACAAGGCGGCGAGCGAGCTCGCGCGCGTCTGCCGGCCCGGCGGGAGAATTGGACTCGCGAACTGGACCCCCGAGAGCTTCATCGGACAGCTTTTCAAGACGATCGGCAAGTACATCCCGCCCGCGCCGGGCGTCAAATCACCGGCGCTGTGGGGCACGAAGGCGAGGCTTGCAGAGCTCTTCGGCGACAGCGCGAAGGAGATCCGCGCGACGAGCCGCCAGTTCACCTTCCGCTACCGGTCGCCGGCGCACTGGATCGAAGTGTTTCGTACCTACTACGGCCCGATGAACAAGACCTATGGCGCCCTCGATGCCGCAAAACAGTCTGCCTTCACCCGGGATGTGCTGGCTCTCATGGAGCGCGACAACCGCTCGGGCGACCGCACGCTGGTGCTGCCGAGCGAGTACCTCGAGGTCGTGATCGAGCGGAAGTAAGGGTGCCGTCGGAGGGACCCGGCGGCGCGGAATTTCCCTACCGCGTCACCGGGTCATCCCACAACGAGCGCGGAATGCTCGCTCTGGCCTTCGGTGAAGCCCCTCGCCTTCATCCAGTCGTAGGCCCGGCCAAAGAGCGCCGGATCGTAGTAGTCGACGTGCTTGTACCGGACGAAGGCCTTGAGGAGCTCTTGCGGCTTCAGGGCGCCCTTCGCATGCGCCGCCACGTGGTGGGCGTACTTGTAGAAGTCCGCATTGATGAGATCGACCGCGGCGTTCTCCGCGTCGTAGTACGCCTTGCGCTGCTCGGGCGTGAGCTCGGCGGCGATCACTTCGCCGCCCCGGTAGAAAGAAGCGGCGACGACATGCGCGCCCTCCTTGAGGCCGAGGCTGATGAACGGCTCCATCACCGTCACGGCCCGGTGCTGTCCGCTCTTGAGCCCGGCGTAGCGCATCTGCGGCAGGCCGCCGTGCTCTATCCTGACGTGCGCCGGCCCGACTGCGCTTTCGAGCATCTGCAGCGTCGTGTAGTGCGAGCCGGTAAGTTCCTGCACCACGACCGGCACGTCTGCCATGTCGCGCGGGGTCTGCAGCTTGTCGTCGAAGGTGAGGATGGCCTGGGCGGCAACCGCGGCGCGCAGGGCTGCGATCGTTGCCGCCCCGCTTGCCGCGCTCCAGACGGTCGATGCTCGCCCATTCGCAGACGTTGTAGCTGTCGGCCGAGCCGCATTCGAACAGGCTCTCCTTGAGCCGCGAGAGAATCGGTTTCTCGGCGCTGTCCTTCTCGCGGTCGGCGTAGGTCGCCGAGAAACTCACATCGAGCCCCGCCTTGGCGAACAGGCCTTCTTCGATCCCGACGATCACCGGCAGATCGAATACGGGATTGTTGGGGGCGATCTTCACCACAGTCATGGATTCGGGCATCTTCCTCGCTCCTTGGGTTCGGATACGGTCGTAGGGCCGACGCCGTCATCCGTTGGATCGAAGCTTCTCGCGACCAAATATACTCCACTTGGGGCAGAGATCCATGACGGGAGCCGAGCCGGCGCCTCCCCCGTTACGCGGCGAACGCGACATACGCGATTCCTACGCACAGCGCAGCGAACGGCAGCAGGAAGCCCAGCGCGGCGCCGTTGCCCAGCGAGCGGCCGCCCGTGAGGTAGACGAGCACCGTCTTCGCGAGGAGGTTCGAGCCCACGGCCAGCGCAATCGCCCCCGCAGCCTGGGAGACCGTCAGCGTCCCGGTCGATGTCAGCCGCAGGGCCGACAGGGTGATGGCGTCCACGTCGGTCAATCCCGACACTGCCGCCAGCGCATAGACGCCGTACGGCCCGGCGTACTCCCCGAGCCAGGCTGCGAGCACGAGCAAGACGGCGTAGATGGCGCCGAAGCCGATCGCCGTCGTGAGGTTCGTCGGGTTGCGGTAAGCGCCCTCCTCCTCTTGCCCATTCCCCGACGCGCCGCGCCAGTGGAGCACGAGTAACGGCAGGCCGAGCAGCAGCGCGGGCGCGAGGATAGCAGCACTAGGGAGGAGCACCGCGGGCGCAACCAGCGCCACCAGCAGGATCACCCGCAGCAGCATGGTCGCGTTGGCGAGCAGAATAACCGTGAGCGCCGAGTGGTTCGAGCCGGCGCTCCCGCGCGCATTCCTGGCCGCGACCAGCGTCGCTGCCGTGCTCGATACGAGTCCCCCGAGCAGGCCAGTGACCAGCAGGCCGCCGCGCCCGAGGGTGAGCCGCCAAGCCACATAGCCCAGGAGGCTCACCCCCGAGATCAGCACCACCATGAGCCACACGTTGTACGGGCTGACCGCGGCGAGGGGCCCGCTCGAGACCAGCGGGCGATCGGGAAGCAGCGGCAGGATCACGGCCGAGAGCACCGCGAAGCGCAGCATCGAGCGCAGGTCCTGCGGCGTGAGCTTCTGCGAGAAGCCCTCGAGCTCGGTCTTGAAGTAGAGGATCATCGTGATCGACACCCCGACCGCCACCGCGAGCCGGCTGTGTCCGATGGCGATCAAGGCGCCCAGCGCGAATACCAGCAGCGCCGCGACGATCGTGGTGGTGCCGGAGTCGTCGGCCTTGGTCGCGGGATCCACGACGTGTGCGGCAGTGATGGCGCCGCCGACGAGCAGCATCGCAACGGCGACGATCCAGCCCGAGTTGACCTCTTTCGCCAGCAGCGTGACGAGGCAACCCAGGATCGCAATCAGCGCGAAAGTGCGAAGCCCCGCCTTGGTGAGAGGATTGCGCTCGCGTTCCAGGCCCACGAGCAGCCCGATGCCGGCGCTCGTGGCGAGGGCGAGGATGGATTCGAGTTCGGTGCCCATCGTCCGGTGAGGTTCTGCGCGCCCCCTAGTCGATCTTCGGCGCGAGCGACATCTCGCCTCCGCCGAGGATCAAGCGGTTCCACGTCGGCGTGATAACGATCTCGTTCAGGCACACGTGCGCAGGCGACTCCGCGACAAAGCGCACCACGCGCCCGAGGTCTTCCATCTTGAGCATCTTCGCCTGGTCCTCGGGAGAAGGGGGTTTCGGCCGCGCGCGCTGCATCGGCGTCACCGTCTCTCCGGGGTGGATGACGCAGGCGCGGATGCCGTGCAGCCCTTCTTCGATGTTCAACTGGTGGGTCAACGAAGTAAGCGCCTGCTTGGAGGCGTTGTAGGCTGCTCCGCCGACGTAAGCCGGGTAGCGCGCGAACCACGAGCCGATGTTGATGACGAGGCCGTCGCGCCGCTCGCGCATCGAAGGCAGCACGGCGAGCGTGCAATAGAGCGCGCCGTTCAGGTTGCTCTCGACGACGCGGTCCCATTCGGCCGCCGCGAGGTCCTTGAAGAAACGTTTCGGGATATTCACCCCGGCGCAGTTGACGAGGATATCGACGCGGCCGTGGCGCGCGAAGATCGCGGCGCCCGCGCGAGCCACCGCGTCGCGATCGGTGATGTCGAGGACCTGGGTCTCGGCAACGCCGCCTGCCTGCTTGATCAGGGCCTCGGTTTCGGCGAGCGCCGAGTCCCTGCGTCCCGAGACGACGACGGTCGCGCCCGAACTTGCGAGCTCGACCGCGCTAGCCTGGCCGATGCCGCTGCCGCCGCCGGTGACCCAAGCGACTTTTCCTTTCAACGCTCCCATTCTTCGGCGAGCGCAAGTTTCACTGCGCTGGATCTTTCTTGTCGAGAACTACGACCGTCCCGGCGAGCTTGTCGTGCCAGCCCTGCTTGCGCTTGTCGAAGGCGATCCAAAGGAATCCAAGGCACGCTGGAAGGAACGAGACGAGATAGGCGAAGAAGCGGCCCGTCAGTTGCGCTGTTGAGGGCTTCTCGAGCGTGCTCGCCTTGACGATCCTCGCTTTGACCAGCATCTTTCCCGGCGTCGCGCCGCGGAACCTCCAAAGTACGATCGTCGCAATGACCAATGCTAATTGGACTCTGATGTCGAGCAGAGCGGCAATTGCGGAATCGGGTCGACTGAGGACATTCAGTATTCTCGCGACGTCGGCGTTCGGATCGCCCGATTGCGTCAGAATGGCCGCGAACTCTGCACTGAGCCGGTCAAGATAGCCTCCACCGTAGAGCGCCATCATCAATGGGAACAGCACGACGACGATGACCAGGACGTCTATGAAGAACGCCAGGAGGCGCTTCCAGAATCCGACGTACTCGGGCGCGCGCTGCGTGTCGGCCATGACAACCTCCGCGAGATTCGCTGCATGGTGCCCGACATTTGTGAGGCAGGCAACTGCGTCGCTATGATCCTTCAGACAATCCCGAAAGGACTAGAACCGGTTCTTCAGTAGTTGGTACCGACCACGCCAGGAACGACCTGCAGCCACTGCGACGGACAAGTGGCGACGTTCGGATAGTAGTCGCGGTAGTCGGGGCAGTAGTAGCGCAGGGCCGAACCGGGCTCGATGGGTGCCGGGACCGGAGTGTATACAGGAATGTATACCGGGGCGGTCACGACGACCGTGCTCGGGTAATACGGGCGGTAACCGTAGTGGTATTGCCACCACCAGGGAAAGACGACGGCGATGGGAGGGCGATGGTGCCCGTCATGATGCCCGTGTTGTCCGCCCGGACCGTGACGAGCAGTACTCGCGCCCGTGTAGCCGGCCACTGAGCCACCCGTGTAGCCGGCCACTGAGCCACCCGTGTAGCTCGCGACGGAACGTCCCGCGCTTGCCGCATAGCTCCCGCCCCGGGCGCCTTGCGCGAGCGCGGGCTCGACATTCGCCAACAGGGCAAGTCCCACCAGGATCGCGATCCGCTTCATCTGACTCTCCTCCTGCTTCCGGGAGCAGTGGAAAAGTCTAACGCCGCGCCCCGGCCGCAGTTGACCCTCTTACAGCTTTTACACATGGTTACACGCATCTAGCACTCCGGCTCCCCCGGACGCGGCGCCGGATGCGGAACAAAGCCGAAACGCCGCGGGACATCCGCGGCGCGAACCGGAGCGATCGTCAAGGTCTTGCCGTGCAGCACGAGCCTGGTCTCAGTCCCCCGCGCAATCTCCTCGAGGAGATTCTCGACGCGCCGTCCACGTTCGTCGCGCAAGCTTTCGATCACCGCAGGTAAGTCGCGGTCGAGGAGTACGCCGATGCCGAGATCGCTCGCAAGCAGGAGCGACCCCGAGTCGTCCACAAACGCCGCGTCGATCGCGCGCGGCGCGGCACCCGAGTGCGTGAGAAAGCCACGGGCCGCATCGTCGAGCCGATAGACCCAGGGCGTGTAGTCGAGGGCGACGAACACTTTCTGCGGGCCGTTCTGAAAATACCAGCGATGCTCCGCGTCCTCCCCATAGTTGCGGCCGATAAACTCGACCACCGCGCGGTTCGAGATATGCTCGAACCCGGGCGCCCCGTCGCGCGCGGCGCGCGCCTTCACCAGCCAATTCCCGCGCCGGTCCAGAGCGCAGCCAGCCGTAGACCGAGGGCACATTCGGCCATTTTGCGATCGCGCGGATGACGATTTCGTCCATGGATGCGCTGGCTGCCAGCCTTGTCGCTCGCCGGAGCGCGTGGCAGTATAGGCTCAAAGCTCGGGAGCGCGGTGCATGAAGGCCGCGAATGGAAATGGAGGGACGAGACGTGGACGCGATTTCAAGCTACCTGTCCAGGCCCTGGACCCGCTTCTACGAGAAGGGAACGCCCGCGACCGCGGAGATTCCCCTGAAATCAGTGCCACAAGCGTTCGACGAAGCCACCGAGCGCTTCGCAGGCAAGACCGCGCTCGTTTTCCACGGCCGGGCGATCGGCTACCGCGAGCTGCGCGAGTCCGTGGACCGGTTCGCCGGCGCGCTCGCGCGCCTTGGCATGAAAAAAAACGACCGGATCGCGCTCTATCTTCTGAACAGCCCGCAATTCGTCATCGCCTACTTCGCGGCGCTCAAATGCGGCTGCGTCGTCACGCCGATCAGCCCGGTCTATACCTCGCACGAAGTGCGCTTCCAGCTCGAAAACAGCGGGGCGCGCGCCGTCGTCTGCCAGGACATCCTCTTCGAGAACATCCGCAAGTCTGGCGCCGCGCTCGATCACGTCATCGTCACCGCCATCTCGGAATACCTTCCGGCACTCAAGCGTTTCCTCGAGAGGTTCAACGGTTCGCGCGGGCCCATGCCGCACGGGCTCGAGAACGTGCACGACTTCCAGGCGCTGCTCGCGCAAGAAGGCTGCCCGCCGCAGGTGGCGATCGATCCGGCAACCGATCTCGCCGCCCTCCCTTACACCGGCGGCACCACCGGGAACCCCAAGGGGGTGATGCTCACCCATCGCAACCTGATCGCTGCGACGGTCATCTCGCACTCGGTCTTCCCGTTCGAAGAGGACGGCAAAGAAGTCATCATGGCCTTCCTGCCGTTTTTCCACATCTTCGGCCAAGTGGTGATGATGCTGAACGGCCTCCTGAGGGGCAACGAGATCGTGCTCTTTACCACGCCGGATACCGAAGGGATTCTCGAGGCGGTGGAGAAATACCGCGTCACGCTCTTCTACGGCGTGCCGACCTTCTACGAGTACCTCAAGGACCACAAGGACACCGACAAGGTGAACTGGAAACGGCTGAAGCTGATCCTCTCGGGCGCCGACACGCTGCACGAATCCACGGTGAAGGGCTGGAAGAACCGCACAGGAACGGATATCTGCGAGGGCTACGGACTGTCGGAAACCTGCGCGACCAGCCACATCAATCCGCACAAGCGCATGAAGACCGGCTCGTTCGGCGTGCCCGCAACCAACGTGCTCGCCGCCGTCATCTCCACGGAGACGGGGGCGGTGGTACCTCCGGGGGAAATCGGTGAGCTGATACTCGCCGGCCCCAACGTCATGCAGGGTTATTGGAACAACGCCGCCGAGACCGCCAGGGCATTCATCGAGATCGGGGGCGTGCGCTGGTTTCGCACGGGCGACCTCGTGCGCATGGACGATGAGGGCTACTTCCACTTCCACGACCGCTGCAAGGACCTGATAAAGTTCAAGGGGCACTCGGTGTTCGCCAAGGACATCGAAGACGTGCTCTACGCGCACCCCGACGTGAAAGCGGCGGGAGTGATCGGCGTTCCCGATCCCGCCGTCGGCCAGCGCATCAAGGCGATCGTCGTGCCGCAGCCCGAAGCGCGCGGCAAGCTCACCGAGGAAGACATCGCGGCGCATTGCAGGGAACAGCTTGCCGATTACAAGGTCCCGCACTTGATCGAGTTCCGCGGCGAGCTTCCCAAGACCGACGTCGGCAAGGTCTCGCGCCGGGAGCTGCGCGACGAACAGAGCGCGTGAGCCCTGACTTTTTTCGCGCCGAAGGACTGACCAAGCGCTTCGGCGGGCTCACCGCGGTCAACAAGATCTCGTTCGAGCTGCGGCGCGACCAGATCGTCGGCGTGATCGGGCCGAACGGCGCGGGAAAGACGACGCTGCTGCGGCTCGTCACCCGGATCCTTGCTCCGGACTCCGGCCGGATCGTCTTCAACGGGAAGGACCTCGCGGGCCTTCGCCCCTGGGACGTGGTCAACCTCGGCATCGCCGGCACCTTCCAGAACACGCGCCCGTTCCGCCACCTGCCCATCGTCGCCAACGTCATGGTGCCGTGCCTGAACGCACGCGCTTCGCGCCGCGGCGAATGGGTGAAGCGGGTGGAGGCGCGCGCCATGGATGCGCTGGAGTTCGTCGGCATTTCCGACCTCGCGCTCGAGCCCGCCGCCGCCCTCTCCCAGGGGGACCTGAAGCGCCTGGAAGTCGCGCGCGCGATCGCCTCGGAGCCTGAGCTGCTCCTGCTCGACGAGCCCTTGGGCGGCCTCAACCCGGCGGAATCGGAGCTGCTCGCCAAGTCGATCAGGCGCCTGCACAAGGGGGGGCGCTTCGGCCGGCTGCACTCCGAGGGACCCGCGGTGCTGATGATCGAGCACAAGCTCAAGGAGCTGATGGCGATCGTGGACCGCGTGATCGTCATCGACTACGGCGAGATCATCGCCGACGGCGCACCCGCCGACGTCGTCAAGGACCCGCGCGTGATCGAAGCTTATCTCGGAACTGAGCTGGGAACCGAGCTCGCAGGATCGCATCATGCTGCTTGAGATCCGCGACCTCTCGGTCCGCTACGACAAGGCCCTGCTGCTCTCCGGAGTGTCGCTCAGAGTCGGCGAGAACGAGCTCGTCGGCCTCGTCGGCCCGAACGGCGCCGGAAAATCGACCATGCTGCGCGCGATCTCGGGCTTGGTGCAGTGGGAAGCACGCGCGAACCGCGGGGTGTTCGGCGACATCGTCGTCGAGGGCGAAGTCCTGTTTCGGGGCGAGCGCATCGACCGGCTGCCCGCGCACGAAATTCGCGGCCTCGGCCTCGTGCACTGCCCCGAGCGGCGCCGTCCGTTTCGCGAGTTGACGGTGACCGAGAACCTGCTCGCCGGGGCATTCCTGAGCGGGAGCAAGGCCGAGATGGCGCGCGATCTCGAGCGCTGCTACAGCCTCTTCCCCGCCCTGAAAGCGCGCGGCGATCAGGTCGCCGGAACGCTCTCGGGGGGCGAGCAGCAGATGCTCGCGATCGCGCGCGCGCTCATGTTCAGGGCGAAGCTCCTGTGCATCGACGAGCCCTCGCTCGGCCTCGCGCCGAAGATCCGCCAGAGCATGTTCGCCGCGATAAGCGAGATCCACGCAGGCGGCATCCCGGTGCTGCTGGTCGAGCAGGAGGTAAGCAAGGTCTTCGAACTCGCCGACCGGAACTACGTGCTGTCGCAGGGGCGCATCGTCGCCGAGGGAACGGGCAAGGCGCTCATGGCCGACGAGAAGCTGCGGGCGGGATACCTCGGGCTGTAGCTTGGGGCGGAGGGCGGGGCGCCCGCCCGTTACCTCAGCGACGCCCCGCACAGCCGGCAGCTGTGCCGCGTGAAGGCGTTGCGGCTCTTGCAGCGCGGGCACGCCGCTTCGATCTTCTCGCGCACCCACGGCGTGAGGCCGCGCGGCATGAACAAGAGGACGAGCAGCACGACGATCGCGAAAACGAGCAGCCGGATCTCCCTGAAGATATCGAACACCGCGAGGCAGCTCGGTGAGCGGGTACAGGAAGAACACCGCGATCACCGGCCCGTAGATCGTCGCCACGCCGCCGAATATCCCCCAGATCACCGCCTGGAAAGAAAGCGCGACCTCGAGCGACGAAGGTCCGGCGACCCGAAGGAAGTGCGCGAACAATGCGCCCGACACTCCCGCGAATGCCGCCGAGAGCGCGAACGCGAGCAGCTTGTAGCGCGTCGTGTTGATTCCCGAAGCGCGCGCGGCGAGCTCGTCCTCGCGAATCGCGTGGAAAATGAGGCCGGTGTTCGAGTCGCCGATCTTCCACATGAGGAACACGAGCGCAAGCATCACGACGACCGTGAGGTAGTAGTTGGCGATCGGCGTGACCACGATGCGCCTCAAGCCCGAGATGCCGAGCTCGCCGCCGGAAAACTCGGGAAACGCGAATAGCAACCCGATTGCGATGGGCGGAAGGGCGAGGGTGGCGAGCGACAGATACGCGCCGCGCAGGCGCAGGCAAAGGACCCCCGCCAGGAACCCAGTGACCGTCGCCGCAGCCGAGGCAGCGGGCACCGAGAGCCAGGGCGACCAGCCGAGGCGCAGCGTGAGGAGCGCGGAAGCGTAGGCGCCGACGCCGAAGAAGAGTGCGTGGCCGAAGCTCACCTGCCCGGTGTAGCCGGCGAGCAGGTCCCAGCTCGCCGCATAGATGGCGAAGATCGCCGCCATGGTCAGGACGCGCAGGACGTACGGATCGCTCCACGCGAGCGGCAGCGCGAGGAGGAGCACGCATCCTGCGAGCACGAAGATGCGGCCCGGCAGCACCAGCACCTCGTTCCTCAGATTCGCGAGCAGCCGGCGCGGAAGCGCGAGCAATGTTCTCACCGCTCCTCCTCGAAGGCCACGCCGTAAAGGCCTTCGGGCCGGATGAGGAGGACCACGATCATGATGGTGAGCGCCACCGCGCCCTTGAGATACGCCCCCGCCGGGACAGCGAAAACGGTGATCGCCTCGACGAAGCCGATGATGAAGGCGCCGATCAGGCTGCCCTTCAGGCTCCCGAGGCCGCCCAGCACGACGATCGCGAGCATGGTCACGAGCGGCGGCAGCCACATGAAGGGATCGACGACGAACACCGGCGCAACGACCGCGCCGGCGACCGCCGCGAGCGCCGCCGAGACGGCGACCGTGAGCATCGCGACGCGATCGACGTTGATCCCCATCAGGTTCGCAACCTCGAGATCGTTCGCCGCTGCGCGGATCGCGAGGCCGAGCCGGGTGCGGTTGAGGAGGATCCACGTCGCCGCGAGGGCGAGGGCGACTGCGGCGAGCACGACCAGGCGCTGATAGGAGACGCGCACTCCCAGGACGGAGGCGAACCCATCGGCGATCGCGGGCACGCCGAGATAGTGGCCGCCGAACCCGATCAGCAGTGAGCTCCTGGAACACGAGCCCGAGCGCGATGGTCGCGATCAGCACCGCGGCGTCGTGCCGCCTCACGGGCTCGATCACCAGCTTGTAGCAGGCGAGAGAAAGCGCCACGACGACGATCACAGAGAGAGGAATCGCCGCGCCGAGCGGCATGCCGGCCTTCACCGCAAGCGCGTACAGCGCGTAGGCGGCGAGCATGTAGAAGGCGGTATGCGCGATGTTGACGATGCGCGCGACGCCGAAGATCAGCGAGAAACCGATCGCGAGCAGCGCGTACACGCCGCCGTTAACCAGCCCTGTGACGAGGATGTCCTGGAACACAGAGCAAGAACAGGAGACCTTGCGGTTCCCCTGTCCCTATCCCGACTCGAGCGCTACAGAGATCGCTATTTCGCGGGCATCTTGAAGGGCTGCATGCCCTTCACCTCAGGCGGCCAGAACGGTACTTTCTTGCCGTCCTGCCATTGCACGGCGATGCCCGCCGTCTTGCCCACGGCCCAGACGAGGTCGTGGCGCTTGTCCCAGGTGTCGGTTCCGCCCGCACTCACGTGCTCCATCTTCTCGATGACCGGAATCAGCTTGTCGGGATCGAGCGTCCCCGCCTGCTCGATCGCCGCCTTGAGGATCATGATGGCATCGTAGGTTCGCGCGTTGTACGTCGGAGACTTCTTGTAGCGCTCCTTGAACGCCTTCACGAACGGAATGGTCTTCGGGCTCATTTCGACCTCGGAAAATGTGTCGAGGGTGGAAACATAGTTGCCCTTGCCGGCAGTGGCCTGCCAGAACTCGTCCTTCTGCCCCTCGACGTTGATGCCGAACGCGACCGCCGGCAGCTGCAACTCGCCCATCTGCCGCCCGAGGACGATGCCGACGGGCCCCGAGAGGAGGGTGAAGACGATGTCGGCGTTGGCGCGCTTGATCGCCGAAAGCTCGGCGGTCACGTCGGTCGCCACCGCGGACGGCTGCCACACTCCGGCCACGTCCATCTTCATCGTAGGCAGGGTCTTCTGCGCCGCCGCGACCAGCGCCTCGGTCCACAGCGCCTTCTCGGCGACGATCGCGACCTTGGGCGTTTCCTTCTTCAACTGCGCGCGGATCTGCGCCGCCACGCTGCCCAGTACGACGAACACGGTGCGCGCGAGATCGACGTCTTTCACCGGCGTGATCCTGAACCAGTACTTGTAGCGCTCGTAGTTCTGCTCGACGTTGAGGCCGAGCTTGGAATGCGCCGCACCCGCGCCGAGGAACAGTTTCTTGTGGTCCATTGCCACTTCCTGCATCGCCAACACCGCCTCGGTACGAAAGCCGCCGATCACGAAGTCCGCCTTGTCGCGGGTGATGGCCCGCTCCATGGCGTTGGTCGCGTCGGGCACCGACTGGATCTCGTTGGTATCGACCCTGACGAGCTCGATTCGGCGCTTGGCGGCGCCCACCTGGATGCCGCCCGCCTTGTTGATCTCGTCACGCGCCATCTCGGCGCCGGCCCAGTGGTTCTCGCCCTGAACGAAGGCCATAGGGCCCAGAACGGCGATCTTGATGTTCTGCGGCCAGGACGGGGCGCTCAGCGCCAATCCCAGGACCGCCGTTGCGGACAACAGTGTGCGCGGCATGTTCTCCTCCTTTGGGAAGTCCGGACCGGCTATAGTACCGGGCTTTTACGGGCTCTAGGAATGGACCGGGGCGAATTCACCTTCTTCCACCGTCTGCGCGTACGCTGGTCGGAGGTGGACCGCCAAGACGTCGTCTTCAACGGCCACTACTTCCTCTATTTCGACGTCGCCATCGCCGAGTACTGGCGCGCGATCGGCTTCAACTACCCCGCCGACATCGTCGAGAAGTTCGGCACCGACATCTACGCCGTCAAGGCGGCCGCGGAATTCCACGGCTCGGCAACCTACGACGATGCGATAGACGTCGGCTGCCGGGTTGGCCGCATCGGGCGCTCCTCGATCCAGTTTCTGTTCGGCATCTGGCGCGGCGACGAGCACATCACGAGTGGCGAGCTCGTTTACGTCAACGCCGATCCGAAAGCGAAGAAATCGGCGCCGTGGCCCGAGCCGTTCCGGCGCGCGATCCTCGACTACGAGCGCACGCCGCCTGAAATCAAGTCCGCCTAGCGCCCTATAATGATTCCCTAATGAGTGCTTCGGCCTGACCCCATGCAAATCCGCGACAAGCTCTATATCAACGGCCAGTGGGCCGCGCCCGCCGGCAAGAAGACGATCGATGTGCTCAGCGCCTCGACCGAGGCGATCATCGGGCGCGTCCCCGAGGGAACGGCCGAGGACGCGGATGCCGCCGTGCGCGCCGCGCGCACGGCCTTCGAAGCCTGGGCGGCGACGAGCGCGGCAGAGCGTTCGCGCCACCTCTCGAGGATCCACGAGGGCCTGGAGGCGCGCGCCGAGGAGATCGGACGCACCATCGCCGGCGAAGTCGGCATGCCCTTGAAGCTCGCCACGCGCATCCAGGCGGGGTCCCCGACCTTCACCTTCTCCATGTACGCGAAGATGCTCGCCGACTTCAAGTTCGAGGAGAAAGTCGGCAACTCGATCGTGCTGCGCGAGCCGGTCGGCGTCGTCGCGGCGATCACACCCTGGAACTACCCGCTGCACCAGATCGCCGCCAAGGTGGCGCCTGCGCTCGCCGCGGGATGCACCGTGGTGCTCAAGCCTTCGGAGGTCGCGCCGCTCAACGCCTTCATCCTCGCCGAAGTGATCCACGCCGAAGGGCTGCCACGCGGCGTGTTCAATCTCGTCACCGGCTACGGTCCCGTAATCGGCGAAGCCCTGGCGAAACACCCGCAGGTGGACATGATCTCCTTCACCGGTTCGGTGCGCGCGGGCAAGCGTGTTTCCGAACTCGCGTCGCAGACTGTGAAGCGCGTGACCCTGGAGCTCGGCGGAAAATCGGCCTCGGTGATCCTGGACGACGCCGACCTCGCAACCGCGGTCAAGGGCACGGTCAACGCATGTTTCCTCAACTCCGGGCAGACCTGCAGCGCGCTCACTCGCATGCTCGTCCCAGAGAGCCGGCACGACGAGGCCGCGAAAATCGCGGTCGAGCTCGCGAAGACCTTCACGGTGGGCGATCCCTTCGGCGACAAGGCAAAGCTCGGACCCCTTACTTCCGCGGCACAGCGGGAACGCGTCCGCGGCTACATCAAAAAGGGCATAGCCGAGGGCGCAATGCTCCTCTGCGGCGGCCCCGAAACCCCTGAGGGCGTGGACAAGGGCTACTACGTCAGGCCGACGATCTTCGGGCGCGTGAATCCGAAGTCGGCGATCGCGCAGGAGGAGATCTTCGGGCCCGTGCTCGCCATCATCCCCTACAAGAGCGAGGACGACGCCGTGCGCATCGCGAACGACACCGTGTACGGGCTCGCGGGCGCCGTGTGGTCCGCCGACGAGGAGCGCGCGAAGCGCGTCGCGCGGCGCCTTCGCACCGGGCAGGTAGACATCAACGGCGGGCCTTTCAACATGCTCGCGCCCTTCGGTGGATACAAGCAATCGGGCAAGGGCCGCGAGCTGGGGCGTCCGGGTCTGGAAGAGTATCTCGAATACAAATCGCTGCAGCTCAAGGCGAAGACGTGACTCCAAGTCCGCGGAGCGCTGATCGGGCGCTCCTTCGGACACTGCCATCGGTATAGAATCCGGCCTTCGCTATCTGGGAGTCCGCCATGATCCGACACCCGATCTCCGACGTTCTTCTCCTCGTATGCGGGCTGGCGGCTGCGTCGGCGGGATATGCGCTCACGCTTCTGACTGAAGAGAACCCTCCATTCAACTATACGGAAGCAGGGGAAGGTCGTGGGACTGTCGACCGAGATCGTCTCGGAGCTCGGCAGGCGCAGCGGCATCGCCCTCGAGATCAAGTCACTGCCTTGGGAGAAGGCCTACGTCGCCACGCAAGCCGACAAGGAAACCTGCCTGTATTCGACCGTGAGGCTGGACAACCGCGAGCGCCTGTTCTTCTGGATCGGCCCGATTGCGACGAACAAATGGGTGCTGATCGGCAAGGGCGATTTCGCCGGCACGGTGAAAGTGGTGGAGGATGCGAAAAGATACCGCGTCGGAGTCGTCGCCAAGGACGCCAAGATCGAGTTCCTCATGAGCAAGGGCGTCACCGATCTGCGCGAAGTGAGCGACGATAGTCTGAATCCTTCGCGGCTCGTGCTGAATCGGGACGATCCCAACCGCATCGACCTTTGGGCGACCGGCGCGTACGGGGCGCGCCGCACCGCCGAGCGCGCCAAGGTCAAGGACCTCAAGCTGGTCCTGGGCCTGCAGCGACGTCCCGCTCTATCTCGCCTGCGGCCGGAATACCTCGGCTCAGACGGTGGAGGCTCTCCGCCGCGCATTCGAGGCGGCCCGCAAGGACGGTACGCTCAAGCGCATCACGGACCGGTACGCCTTCTGAGGGACGTACGACCTCAGACCAAGCCTATCCGGCAAGCTCGGAGAGCTTCGCCTTGATTCGGGCCCTGAGCTGCCGCTCCTCGTTGTCGTCGAGGTACGGCGCCGAAGCGACGAATTCCTCGATGAGACGGGTATAGTCCTCGCGGCCCAGGCTCTTCTCCGAAAACGCCGCGATCCGGTCGAGCTCGCGGGCGAGCCTCGCCCGCTGTTCGTAGAGGTGGTTGAACTGCGCGTCGCAGCGCGGGATGGGAGTGGGGTAGCCGTGGATCTCCCCGTCGATCGTGCGCTTTGCGCGAAGCAGATCGCTCCGGACCTCCGTCCAGAGCCGTCTCAATGTTGCCAGGTCGGCCTTACGATCGTGCGCTACCGTCGGCATCGGTGCCTCGACCCGAAATTCTACTCCGATCGAGGGAGGATTCAGTCCGCCTTGATCTTCGCCGCGCGCGCAATCTTTGTGAAGACGGCGACGTCGTCGCGAATCACCCCGTCAAAGGCTTCAGGGGGCCCGGGGCGGACCTGCAGCCCGATCTTGCTCCAGCGCTCCCTCACTTCGGCTTCGCTCAGGATGCGCACGATCTCGCGGTTGAGCTTCGCCACGACAGCGCGCGGCACGCCCGACGAGGTGAGCAGGCCGAACCAGAGGATCGACTCGTAGCCGGGCACGCCGGCCTCGGCAAGGGTCGGCAGGTCGGGCAGGAGGGCGTCGCGCTGCGCGGAAGACACCGCAAGACCGGTGAGCTTTCCTTCGCGGACGAGGTTGACCGAGTTTGCGATCGGCGCCATGAAGAAGTGCACGCGTCCGGTCATGGTCTCGGTGAGGGACTCCGGAATGCCCTTGAAAGGCACGTGCACGACTTCGATCGCCGCCATCGCCTTGAGCATCTCGCCGGCGAAGTGCGTGCCGCTGCCCACGCCCGCGGAGGAGAAGTTGAGCTGCCCGGGTTTCGCCCTTGCAGCGGCGAGCAGTTCCCCGACCGAGCGGATGCCGAGCGACGGTGCGACCACCAGCACGTAGCTCGATCGGGCCGTTTCTGTGATCCCGGCGAAGTCCTTGAACGTATCGTAGGGAAGCTTCGAGTAGATCGCGGCGGCGACGGCGTGCGCGGAAGACACCGAGAGCAGCGTATAGCCGTCGGGCGCGGCGCGCGCCACCATGTTGGCGGCGATCGTGCCTCCTGCACCGGGCCGGTTGTCCACGATCACCTGCTGCTTCCAGGCTTCGGTCAGCTTCTGCGCCACGTAGCGCGCCGTGATGTCGGGTCCGCCGCCGGGCGTGAAACCGACGAGGATGCGGATCGGCTTCTTCGGGTAATCGGCGGTGGGGTCCGGGCCTTGCTGCGCATGAGCCGCGCAGGACGCCGCCACCAACAAAACCGCGACTCGAAAGATCATGTTGTTCCTCCTCCGACGTCAGGCGCGCGTGCGCCTGTAAAACAGCTCCCGTGCAAGCAACACCCCACCCAGCGCAAGCCCGGCCACGTCGGTGACGATCGCGCCCGGGAACATGTCGGCCGGTATGAGCGTCAGCACTCCGGCGACGATGAAGAGCGCGCGCTCGAGCGGCGGAACGGCACGATAGAAATAGCCCACCACCCCTATCGTTCCGAGCCAGATCCCGAGGCCCGCGGTGAGCACCGCCCAGGCGATGGTCAGCGGATCGCCCCGCATCAGCAGGCTCGGCGACACGACGAACAGGAACGGCACGATGTACGACGCCCAGCCGATGCGGGTCGCCGTCCAGCCGGTCTTGTCCACGTCGGCGCCGGCGATGTTCGCCGCGACGAAGGCCGAGAGCGCAACCGGCGGGGTGACCATCGACATGACGCCGAAATAGAGCAGGAACATGTGCGCCGCCATCGGCACGACACCCACCTTGACGAGGGCGGGCGCGATCAGGGTCGCCATGATGATGTACACCCCCACCGTCGGCAGGCCGAGGCCGAGGAGGATCGCCATCGCCGCCGTGAGCGCGAGCATCATCGGCAGGCTCTCTCCGGTGATCGCGAGCAGCTGCAGCGTCATCCCGAAGGCGAGTCCGCTGATGTTCAGGATACCGATGAACATGCCGGCGACAGCGCAGATCAGGATCAGGTCCACGACCGTGCTGCCGGTCGAGACGATCGCCTTGAAGACGTCCCTGATCGGCACGCGCGCCCCCTTGTAGCCAAAGGCGAGAGACAGCGCGATCAGAACCACGGTGGCGAGCAGCGCCGCGTACTCGGCCTGCCAGTTCCAGGCGACCAGCGCGTACACGAGCACGACGAAGGGCAGCGGAAAATACCAGCCCGCCTTCAGCACGGCCAGCGTCTGCGGCAGCCGCTCCGCGCTCTCGCCTTTGATGCCCCGTTTTGCCGCCTCGATGTCCACCGCGAAGAAAAGCGCGAGGTAGTAGAGAGCCGCCGGGATTATCGCGGCGACCATCACCTCGACGTAAGGCACGCCCAGCACCTCCGCCATGAGGAAGGCGGCCGCGCCCATCACCGGAGGCATGAGCTGGCCGCCGGTCGAGCCGACAGCCTCGATCGCGGCGGCGATCTGCGCCGGGAAGCCCGAGCGCTTCATGAGCGGGATGGTGACCACGCCGACCGCGGAGACGTTCGCCACCGCGCTTCCCGAGATCATGCCGAAGAAGGCCGAGCCGACCACCGCAACCTTGGCCGAGCCGCCGCGGTAGCGCCCCATCCAGGCGCGCGCGAGGTCGGTGAAGAACTCCGACCCGCCGCAGCGCCCGAGCACCTGCCCGAGCAGGATGAACGGAACGATCACGATGATCGCGATCTGCAGCGAGACGCCGAGCAGGGCATTGGTGTCGAGATTGAGGTAGACGAGCAATCGCGTGAAGTCCACCGGCCTCGCCTGGAACACGCCCGGCAGGTAGTGCCCGAACATGGCGTAGAGCACGCCGCCCAAGGTGAAGCCGACGAGCGAGAACCCGGCCATGCGTCGAGTCCCCTCCAGCACGAGGAGCGCGAGCAGCGCCGAGGTGAGGATGCCGTCGAGCGGCCGGGAAGTGAGCTCGGTGCTCAACTGCGGGTAGCGCGAGGCAAGGTAGCCGCACAGCGCCAGGCCCGAGAGGGAAGCGATCAGATTGAGGGGAAGATTCTTCTTCGCGGTGATCAGGAAGCAGATGGCGATCGCCAGCCCCAGCACCGCGATCAGCATCTGCTCGGTGTAGAGGTTGAGCTTGAGGACGCTGCGCTGCAGGTCCAGGACCCACACCACCACGGTGGCGACGAGCAGGGCCTGGAGCAGAAACAGGGTCCGCCCAAAGGGGCGCGGACCCTTCGCCTGAGGGTTCTCGATGAACTCCTCAGACATTCTTTACTTCGCGATGCCCTTCTCTTTGTAGAACTTCATCGAGCCCGGGTGGAAGGGCGCCGGCATTTTCTTGCCCATGCCGTCGGGGTTGAAGCTGCGGAAAGCGCCCAGGCTCTCGATGAGCTTCGGCTTGTTCTCGTACATCGCCTTCGCGATCCGGTAGACGACGTCGTCCTTCACGTGCGCGCCGACCGTAACTAGGTAGTCGTAGGCCATGAGCTTGGTCGGGACGTCGATGCCGGCAAAAGCGGGGCCGGGCTTGACCTCGAGCACGTACGCGTAGGACATGTGTTTCTGCATTTCGGCGACCGCCTTCGGGTCGTCCGAAAGCGGCAGGTAGCGGATGCCGCCGGTGGACTTGTGCACCTCCAGAACCTTGGCCGCGCCCAACGCAAAAAACCCGCCGTCGATCTTGCCTTCGGCGAAGTCGTCCGCGCCGCGGACCACGTTGGGGACGAGCACCGGCACGATGTCCCTGCGCGATACGCCGCCGTTGGCGAGGACGGCATCGATGATTCGGTCGAGCGTCACCTGCGCGGAGAATCCCGCGGGAATGCGTTTGCCCTTGAGGTCGGCGAGCGACTTGATGGGCGAGTCCTTGCGCACGAAGATGCTCGAGTAGAGCGGGAAGATCACGCCCAGCACGCGCAGGTTGGACTGCTTGCGTCCCTGGTAGGGGCCCTCGCCCGCCGCCGCCTCCTGCGCCTCGAGCACATTGCACACCGCGAGGTCCAGCTCGCTCGAGCTGACGAGCGGCAATACCGCGCTCGAGCCCGAGTAGGGCTGCACCCGGCTCTGCACATTCGCATTCTCGGCCATCACCTTGGCGATCGCCGAGCTCATGTTGTAGCCGATCGAGCCCTGCGGGGCGCTGCCGAAACCGAGAACCTGCGCCTGCGCGCTGGAAGCGAGCAGACCTGCCGCGACTGCGGTCAGAATACCTTTCATGGTGTCCCCCTCCGGTTGGGTGTTCCGGGCAATCTAGCAAACAGCCCCGCAACAGGCAATCGCCTCGCGGCGGGGGTCGGCAGGCGTGGGACCTAGTAGCGCTTTCCCGCGCTGAACTCCGCCTTGATGCGCGCCACCTGCTTGCGCATCGCCTCGAGCTCGGCGCGGGCGGCCTTGACCTTGAGCACGCTCTCTTCGTCAGGCGCGCCCTCGGGGCTTGTGGAAGACCGGGACGACAAGGCGGCTTCGGCATCGCGGTAGCGCTCGCTCGCCGCCTTCCAGCGGTCGACCAGCTGCTGTTCCTGCTCCCGCCATGCTCTGCGCTTGTCCATAGCCGCTCATTTTCCTTCTTTTCCGGCGACGGCGCAAAAAAAAGCCCGGGAGCCCCGGGCTTTCTTTCCGCCGATGCCGCTCTAGGCGATCGGCTTGATGTTTACGGCCTGGTCGCCTTTCGGCCCGGTCGTGACATCGAAGGACACCTTCTGGTTCTCCTTCAGCGTCTTGAACCCGCTGCCCTGGATCGCCGAGAAGTGCGCGAAAAGGTCCTTTCCGCCGCCATCGGGGGTGATGAACCCGAAGCCCTTGGAGTCGTTGAACCATTTGACCGTACCTGTACTCATGTGTCTATTTCCCAAAAAATTGTAAAAGGGCGATTGCCCGGAGCGCGGGAACTTCAAGGGGAGAAGAAGAGAAGACCTGATGAGTACCGCGCATGCGGCTGCAACCGGACCAGACTACCTCGGCTTGGAGAATCCTGCGCGCTCCTTATACACGCGCGATCGGGCGGGGTCAAGCCCGAACGTAGCGCAACTGCGCCAGCCCGTTGGGGCGAAGAGCGCGATTCCGCGAGTTTCAGGCTCTCCATCGCACCGCCGGATGCGAACAGCGGTATCCTTGCACTGCGCCCCGCCGACTGTCCCCCGAGCTGCTCCGGGACCTGCGACCCTAGAGCTGCCGCCAGCCGAGCTTGCGGTCGAGCGAATAGGGACCGCCGCCGCGCAGCGCGATCGCGAACATGATCAAGCCCCACATCAGCGGGATACTCGTAGCCCGGAGCGGTCCACCCGAACTTGGGCAGGTGAGTGGTAGGCGATCACGCACATCTCGATGGTGATGGCCGCCGCGAAGAAGCGCGTGAAGAGGCCGAGAGCAATGCACAGGCCGCCCACGGTTTCCAGGATGATGAGAACGACGGCGAGCGGCTCGGCCGGCGCGATGCCGCGCTTCACCAGCGCAATCTGCGCAGTCGCGCCGACGCCCATCATCAGCTTGGGCCAGCCGTGCGGGATGATCATCAGGCCCACGGTCAGCCGGATGAGCGGCCACGTGAGCGGCTCGACCCAGTTGTAGAACCCCCTCAGGCCGGGAAACAGCAGCCTCGTTTCGCCATTCGACATCGCAAGTCCTCCTCTGTTGTCACCTCTCTCCGCGCGTAGTCTAGCCGAAATGACCGTCGTCAAGCCGCGGTTGCCTGCCACCACAGGGAGGCCGCGCTCAGGCGGCTAGCGGCGACCAAGCTCAATGCGCCTCTTGCGCGTGCAATCCGGGGAAAGATCGAGCGCGACTTCCCGGCCTGATGTGGCTTTGGGACAGATACCGGGCAACGGCATCCGCTTCCAGGCGGGTCCCGGCGAGCCCGACGTGGCCGTCCGGGCGCAGCAGGTAGAAAGCCGGCCCGGAAATCCCGGCGCGGGCGAGCACTTCCTTGTTGGTGCCATCGTCGGGTAGCGCGTGCACGTGCAGCAAATCGCCCGGCCCCAGCGACTCCACTGACGGCACCGGCTGGCCGGTGACGATCAGGTTGTAGCGCAGGTCGTCCAGCTTCCGGAACAGATCCTCGACCAGGCCGTTCGGCTGCAGCTTGAGCTGCAGCCACGGAAAGCGCTCGCCCGCGCGCGGCGAGCCGTCGGGCAGGCCCGGCAACATTTTCGACAGCGGGCTCTCCCGGTAGGCGATGCCCGTTTGGGAGAGGGTCCGGAACGCGATCTGCTTCGGGCGCTCGAAAGTCATCGCAAATGCCGCGATCCTCGCGAGGATGCGCGTGCGGAAAAGCCTGGCGAGCCAGCTGTCCGAGACTAGGAGCTTGAACGCCCGGTCGGTCGTGTTCAGCAGCCGCTGCGCGACCGGGATGCGCTCGGCCTCGTAGGTGTCGAGCAGGGCCTCGTCCGCCTGGCTCTTGACGACGAGCGCGAGCTTCCACGCCAGGTTGTACGCATCCTGCAGGCCGGTGTTCATGCCCTGCCCGCCCATGGGACTGTGGACGTGCGCCGCATCGCCGAGCAGGAAGCAACGCCGGTTGCGGAACCTTTCCGCGGCCCGGTGATCGATGCGGTAGGTCGAGAACCAGCTGCACTCTTTGAAGGCCAAGTTGGCTCCCGCTTCCCGCCGTATGTCGGGACTCAGCTCCTCGAACTTGAGATCGTCTCGTCCCCGCAGCTGCTTCGGGCAGGATGCCGATCACCCGCCATCGGTCCTTGCCGCGCATCGGGAAGAACAGGTGAAATCCGTCACGCCATAGGTAGACGTTCAGCTCCTCCGGCACCATCGGACCCGTCGCCTCGGTATCAGCGACGAAGAACACGTGCTCGTACGGCGCACCGGGAAAGGTGATTCCCGAAAGCTCGCGCACCGCGCTGCGCCCGCCGTCGCAGCCCGCGACGTACGCGGCCGTGGATCTCGCGGGTCGAACCGTCGGTCTGCTTGAGCGTCGCCCGACGTGACCGGTTTCCTGATGGATGGCGACGAGCTCGGTATTCCACTGCACGGCCATGCCCCAGCTGCTGAGGTGATCGCCCATGATCCGTTCGTTGTCGTCCTGGCCCAGCATCAGGACAAAGGGAAACGGGCTCACGCTCTTCCCGATGTCACCCAGCGGGATGCGCGCCGACCACTTTCCTTCCGCCCACATGTTGGCGCCATTGCCGCGGCGGCCCAGCTCGAGCGCCCGCTCAGCGATCCCGAGCTTCGAGTAGATCTCGAGCGTGCGCGCATGCACCGCCATCGCCCGCGTCTGCTGTGCAGGCCCCGAGTGCCGGTCTACGATCATCGCGCGCACGCCGCGCCGTCCGAGTTGATTGGCGAGCATCAGTCCGGTCGGACCGGCTCCCACGATCAGCACATCCGTGTCCATGCGATTCTCCTTTTGAAACAGTATCGGCTAATTCGTGCTCACGGTGGGCGACGAGCGCGTCCGAGCATGAACCTAGGCTTGAGTGGGCAAGGTTTTTTGCCGATTTCTACGGCGGTCTCCCGGATATCTGTTGAAAGCGCTCGCGGCGATTCTGCTGCAACCTGCGTGAACCCGCGTTCAGCGCGGGCGGGCCCTTCGTCTACAATGACAGCGTGCTTCGCAACGACAACGATTCCTGGGGCGCCCCGGCGAAGCTTTTTCACTGGCTCATGGCGGCGCTGATCTTCGCGCAGATCGCGCTCGGCCTCATGGCGGTGAGCTGGCGGCTGTCGCCGACGAAGCTCAATCTTTTCTTCTGGCACAAGTCGACCGGCATGCTGATCCTCGCGCTTCTCGCGCTGCGGCTCCTGTGGCGGCTTGCGAATCGGACGCCCGAGCTGCCGGCGAGCATGCCCGGCTGGGAACGCGCCGCCGCGCGACTGAGCCACGGGCTTCTCTACGTGTTGATGATCGCCCTGCCCATCACCGGCTGGATCGTCAATTCCGCCAGCAATATTCCCTTCAGGATCTTCTGGCTGATTCCGCTGCCGGCCATCGTGGCGCCGGACAAGGCCACGGCCGACCTCGCCGCGCTCGTGCATCGGGGACTGTTCGCGCTGCTCGCGCTCGTCCTCGTCGCGCACATCGGCGCGGCGCTGCGGCATCATTTCGTCAAGCGCAACACGGTGCTGATACGAATGCTCCCCTGGAGAACACGATGAAGAGAATCCTCGCCCTGCTCGGGCTCTGCGGCCCGCTTGCTCTCGCGCCGCACGCTGCTCCGGGCGCGGACTGGAAAATGGATCCCGCCGCGAGCAAGCTCGAGTTCATCGCCACCTTCGAGAAGACCCCGGCTCCGGGCGTGTTCAAGGAATTCGACACGCGCCTGCGCTTCGACCCGGAGAAGCCCGCCGGCGGCAGCCTCGACGTCGTCATCAAGGTCACGAGCGCCGACATGAGCATCGCGGACGTGAACAAGGAGATCCGCGGCAAGGACTGGTTCGACTATGCCGGCTTTCCGCAGGCCGAGTTTCACTCGACCGACCTGCGGCGCGCCGAAGGCAACCGTTACCTGGCGCGCGGCACGCTGTCGCTCAAAGGCGCGAAGCAGCAGGTCGAGGTGCCGTTCACCTGGAGCGCTTCGGCCGGCGGCGCCACCATGGAGGGCGAGTTCACGGTGAAGCGCGGCGCGTTCGGAATCGGCGCCGGTGAATGGGCGGCGAGCGATGTCATCGGCGCCGACGTGAAAGTGAAGTTCAAGGTGACGCTACGCAGCGGAAGCTGATGCGCCCGCGCCTCTCGCCGCAGCGGTCTTGCGGCGGCCGCGCTCGCCTTGGTGCTTGGGGCTTGCGCGCCGCTCGTGCGCGAGCCGGCGCCCGCGCCGGCAGCGCCTGCGGATTTTCCGGAAGGCTACTACCGGGAGGCCCTGGCGCGAGGGCGCACCGTGTTCCGCGTCGATCCGGCCGAGTCGCTCGTCGTGATCGAAGTGCGCCGCGCCGGCTCGCTCGCGCGCCTGGGGCACGACCACGTCGTCGCGAGCCACGAGGTCGAGGGTTTCATCGCGCCGGACGAAGGCCGGGCCGATCTGTACGTCGCGCTCGGCCGCATGGCGGTGGACGAAGCGCCCTTGCGCGCCGAGGCCGGCTTCGCCACGCAGCCCACCGAGTCCGACATCGAGGGGACGCGCGCCAACATGCTCGAGAAAGTGCTGGAAGCGGAGAAGTTTCCGTTCGCTATGGTCCGGGTGAGCGGAGCGGATGCGAAACAAGGCAACGCGACGCTCGACGTCGCGATCACGCTGCACGGCGCGACGCGCACGCTGCAGGCGCCGGCGCAGATCGATGCCGACGCGACGCAGATGAGCGTGACCGGGCGCTCTCGGTTTCGATCAGACCGATTTCGGCATCACGCCCTACTCGCTACTCGGCGGCGCCATCGCGGTGCAGAACCGCGTCGAGCTTCGCTTCCGCATCCGCGCGCGCCGCCTTTGAGCGAGCCACTACCGCACTATCTCTACGCGGGGTGCTGAAGACTTGGCCCAGGCCGCGCTCGGTCATGATGTCCGCACCGAGCTCCTTCGCCAGCGTCTGCGCCACGACATGCGTTTGTGGTCCTTGAACGCCAGGAGTCTGCGCCGAGGCGGCTGCGACGAGAAAACAGGCCGCGAGAGCCAGCGGACGCTTTCATGCCACGCCTACTCGCCGTCCCAGTAGTTCACGTTGTCTCTCTCCGGATTCGAAGCATCCAGAGAACGGTGAGGCAGCCCGTCGCCGCCACGACGTGCTTGAGCGAGTGACCGCTGAACAGGCCTCCGGTGAGCGTGAAGAACTCCCGGTCGTAGACCTCCGCGACCTTGGCCAGCACGTAAAGCCCGAGAGCTGGCGCCAGAAGCCATGAGTGGGAATATCGGGCGCGAAAGAGGAGCATCACGGCCGGGATGGTGAGCAGCGGAATCAGCTGGATCCAAATGTACAGTCGCAGGTCGTCGGCCCGTTCCCAATAGAGCACGCTGAAAAGCCCGAGCAGCAGCATCGGGACGAGGAGGATGTCGCCGAGGCGCGCGTGGACGTACTCGGCGAGCAACGCGACGAAGAGGCCCATGAAGGCGATCGTCATCGGCAGCCGGTCCCACACGAGCGTCGCGTTCCTCGGATCCGAGTGATAGAAGCCCGAGCCGATGCTCACGAGGCTCACTCCAGCGAAGAGCACGAGCCAGCTCGACCTGGCCGTCCTCAGGCCGCTTCCGAGACAGAATTTCAGGCCCGCGATTCCGACCAGCAGAAAGGGAAGGTTGGATGCGACGTCCCAGAAATTCGGAACGCCGCAAAGAACCCGCCGGTCGGCGAACAAGTGATACGCGGAATCCTGGCGAATCGCAGGCAGGGAAAGCATGAGACCCAGCGATCCGAGTGCGACGAGCGCGAGCAGCCCGTGCTGCCAGCGAAATCCCTGGAATTCCTGGGCGTTCGCGCGGTTCAAGGGGGTTACCGGGCCAGCGCCGGGTCGTTGCCGGTGCGCTTGAATTCCGCGGCGCAGGCCGGGGCAAGATCCGACTGCCTGCCCTTGAGGCAGGACAGGATGCGTCCTTCCCCGGGACGGACACCCTTGCAGTATTTTTCCGCGTCGGCCTTGCACGCCTTGGCAAGGCTCTGGAGCTTGTCGGAGGCCTGCTTCATCCGCTCCTGGCAGGCGGGCGAGAGCTCGCCGCGATGGCCCATCATGCAGGCGTGGATCCGGCCATCTCCGGGCCGCACCCCCGAGCAGAACTTCTTGGCATCCGCGGCGCAGGGCCCGTCGCTTTTCTGCTGGGCGTAGGCGAGCGTTGCAGGACAGAGGGCGAACAGTGTGAGTACGGTTGAAACGAGTGCGCTTCGGAACGACATGGTCACCTCCTACGGGTTGCGAGACTCAAACTTCCTTCCTCACGCGGTTAACGAGAACCCCAATCGCGTCGTTGACGACCTCGACCAAGTCTCCGTCCTTCAGCGCGGGCTCGGTCGCGCCGTCGCAGCCGAACCAGATCACGTCGTCGGGGTAGAGCGTCACGTAGCGCGACATGCGCGAGATGTACTGCGCCACGCTGAAGATCATGCCGGAGGTGTTGTAGCTCGACACCGTGCGGCCGTTGACGCGCACCTCGATCACCTGGTTCATGGGGTCGATTTCGGAGACGATCTTCGGTCCCATCGGCTTGAAGGTGTCGGCGCTCTTTGCGCGCCAGAGCGTGCGGTCGCGTCTTCTGCCAGGTGCGCTCGCTGATGTCGTTGCCGAGCGTGTAGCCGCGCACGCAATCGAGCGCCTTCCCTTCCGGGACGTTCCTCGCCTTGCGCCCGATCACCGCGACGAGCTCCCCTTCGTACTCGACCGGCCCGGGAGAGTCCGCCGGGATCAGGATGTCGTCGCCTGAGCCGATCAGCGCGCTCGCGGCGCGGTAGCCGATGTCGGGCTGAGTCGGCACCTTGTGGCTTGCGCCGCGGCTGTTCGCCCACTCGATGTGCGCGCGGTAATTCAGGCCGGCGGCGTAGAACGTGCGGGGGATGACGGGAGGGGGGAATTTGTCCAAGGTTATTCGCTCCTACTCGTCGTTACCGCCGCCAGTATGCGCTCACATCCGGTCCGCGAGCGAGCGCAGGCGCGCGTGCATCTCTTCCGCCGGCAGCCGGGTGCTCCCGCCGTGCCCGGGAAGCACCCATTCGAAGCGGTATTCGGCGAGCCTCGCGAGAGAGCTCTTCTGCTCGCTCCAGGAATACCAGCAGACGTCGCGAAACGCGACCAGGTCCTTGCGCTGGCGGCTCCAGGCGAGCGAATCGCCGGTGAAGCAATAAGTCTCATCGAGCAGATACACGACACTGCCTTTGGTGTGCCCCGGGACCGGGATCGCGAGCAAGTGCTCGCGGATCTCCGTGGGCTCGCCGCCCTTCAGCACGATCGGTCGCGTAAGGCGCGGCTCGCCCGTCGTCCTCGTGGATCCACACGCGGGCCTTGAAATGCTTTGCGTAACGGCCGGCGTCGGCGACGTCGTCCTGGTGCGAGAGCAGGATGTCGCTCGACCCCGCCGAGTTCTTCGAGCTTCTGTACGAGCTTGTTGACGTAGCGCGGCGAGTCCACGAGGAGATTCCCTTCGTTACGTCTGACGAAATAGGAATGCGCGCCGAAAGAGGACTCCGCGTTGTAGCCGCAGCGATAGACGCCCGGCGCGAGCTCCTCCGGAAAAAGACTCGGCCGGCTGCACCCGGTGGCTCTCGGTGCCGACCGAGGCGGTCGGACAGACGAGCACCGCGCGCCACGCCGCGCGCTCCTCCTCCTCGTTCGCGGGCTGCCGCGCGAACACCGACTTCCCCTTGCGGAGGACGACGAGGCCGGGCGCGACATCGCGCGAAGCACCGCAGTCGATGCAGCGGTTGTCGATGTACCAGTCACCCGGCGCCGAGTCGGAATTGCGTTCCGAGAGTTTCGCCATGGACCGAGCACGTTGTCTTGTGCCTTGAACCCACCCGCGCGGTTACTGAGTCATCGACCTGTCGTTCCGGGCGCGTTTCAATTCCCGCGCGCACACCTTGTCGAGATCCGACTCGTGGCCTTTCAAGCAGGGCAGGATGCGTCCGTCTCCGGGCGGAACATCCTTGCAGTACTTCTCCGTATCGGACTCGCATTTCTTCGCTAGCCTCTCGAACTTGTCGTTGAGCGCCTTCATCCGATCGCGGCACGCGGGTGTGAGCTCCGCTTGGTGGCTCATCATACATTTGTAGACTCTGCTGTCGCCCGGTTGCACGTTGTAGCAGACCTTCTTGGCGTCGGCGGTGCAGGGCCCTTTCCGCTCTGCGCCCACTGCGACACTAGTGGTCAGCAGCGCGAATATCAGAGCGACGAGTGTATTTCTGACCAACATGGCTTCTCCAGGGTCCAACTCGACAATGTAGGCCTTCCGCAAGAAGTTACAGTCGCCATGTGCTACTGCTCCTCCTCCACCGGTGCCTTGTGCTTGCTCACAAGCTGCGCCTGCGTATGCGGCGGCACCGGAGCGTAATGCGAAAAATCGATCGAATAAGACCCCTGCCCGCCCGTCACCGACTTCAACCGCGTCTGGTAATCCGACAACTCCGATAGAGGCACGGCGCCCTTGATGGTAGTGAGGTCGCCGCCCGAGCTGTCGGTTCCCGTAACCTGCCCGCGCTTGCCCGACAAATCCGCCGTCAAGTCCCCCATGAATTTGTCCGGTGCGCTGATTTCGATGTTGACGATGGGCTCGAGCACGATCGCTCCGGCCTTGGAAAAGGCGTCGATGATGGCCTTCCGCCCCGCCGAGACGAAGGCCACTTCCTTGGAATCCACGGCGTGGTGCTTGCCGTCGTATACAGTCACCCGGATGTCGTGCACCGGGTAGCCCGCGATAACGCCCGAATCCAGCGCCATGCGCACGCCCTTTTCCACGGCCGGAATGAAGTTGCTCGGGATCACGCCGCCCTTCACCTTGTCCACGAACTCGTAGCCTTTCCCGCGCGGCAGCGGCTCGACCCGAAGGAAAACTTCCCCGAACTGCCCGGCGCCGCCGGTCTGCTTCTTGTGGCGGCAGTGGCCCTCGGCCAGGCGCGTGATCGTTTCGCGGTACGGGATCTTGGGCGGCTTGGTGGTGAGCTCCATCTTGTACTGCTGCGCGAGCTTGTCGAGCTTGACGCGCATGTGCAGTTCCCCCAGGCCGCGGATCACGGTCTCGTTGGTGGTCGCGTGCCGCTCGAGCTTGAAGCACGGGTCCTCCATCTCGAGCTTGTGCAGCACCTCGAACAGGCGCTGCTCGTCGCCCTTTTTCTTCGGCTCGACCGCGATGCCGTGCATGGGCGTGGGAAATTCGAGCGGCCGCAGGTGGATATGGTCCTCGTCGTGCGAGTCGTGCAGCACGCAATCGAACTCGATCTCGTCCACCTTGGTCACCGCGCCGATGTCACCGGGCACGAGCGCATCGGTTTCGACGTAGTCCTTGCCCTGTATCGTAAACAGGTGGCCGACCTTGAAGGGCCGTCTGCCGTCGCCGACGAAGAGCTGCGAGTTCGGCGTGATCGTCCCCTGGTGGACGCGAAAGATGCTCACCTTGCCGACGAAAGGGTCGATGACGATCTTGAACACGTGGGCGAGGACGTGCGCCTTGGGGCCGGGGATGGCGTTGAACTCCACCGCCTTGTCACCCTCGCCCTTGAGGAACGGCGGCGGGTTGCCCTCGGTCGCGTTCGGCGCGAGGTTCACAAAGATGTCGAGCAGCGCCTCGACGCCGACGCCGTTCTTCGCGGAGGTGAAGCACACCGGGATGAGGTGGCCGTCGCGCAGCGCCTTCTCGAAGGGCGCGTGCAGCTGCTCGGGCGCGATCTCGCCCTGCTCGAGGTACTTCGCCATCAGGGCCTCGTCGACCTCCACCACCTGGTCGACGAGCGCCGAGTGCGCTTCCTTGACCGAGGAAAAATCCGCTTCGCCGTCGGGATTGAAGAAGCAGTCCACCACGTCCGTGCCGCCCTTCGCCGGCAGGTTGATCGGCAGGCATTCCTTGCCGACCGCCTGCCGGATGCGCTCGAGGAGCGCCGGGAGGTCGGCGTTCTCGGCGTCGATGCGGTTGACCACGATCATGCGGCACAGGTCTCTCTTCGCCGCCCACTTGAGCATCCTGTCGGTGGCGAGCTGGATGCCGGTCTCGGCGTTCACCACGATCACGGCGGTCTCCACCGCGGCGAGCGCGCCCAGCGCCTGCCCCATGAAATCGGGCGAACCCGGCGTGTCGATCAGGTGAATGTGGGTGTTCTTCCACGCGAAATTGACGATGGCCGAATTGAGCGAGTGCTTGTAGGTCTTTTCCAGGGGGTCGAAATCGCAGACCGTGTTGCCTTTCTCGACGCTGCCGGGCGCCGGGATCGCGCCGGCCCTGGCGAGCAGCGCCTCGGCGAGCGCGGTCTTGCCCGCGCCCGTATGGCCCACCAGCGCTACGGTACGAATGGATTCCGTCGAATATTTCGGCATACGGATCGCTCCTCCCGGAAAGGCCGCTCGCGGCGGGTTCTCGGACTACTCTACCCGGGCGGCCGCGGGGCCGTCAAAACCGCCCGCCCAGGCCGAACATGCCTATGGTGAAGCGCGCCAAGCCGTAGCCTATCCATATAGGGATGCGCCGCCACAGGGGCTTCCTGAACCAGCGCGTCTTCGCCACGACGCGCGCCCCCTTCTCCATGTCCTCGCGCAGCCGGCGGCGCAGCTCGACGGCGAATGCGCCGGTCGTCGCCGACGATGTTCGCCTCGCGCGCGAGCAGCAGGCTGAAGGGATCGATGTTGGACGAGCCCACCGTCGCCCAGTGCTCGTCGATGACCGCGACCTTGGCATGCATGAAGCTGCGGTGGTACTCGTAGATCTCGCACGCCCGCCTCGAGCAGCGTCCCGTAGAGCGCGCGCGAGGCGTAGTGCAGCAGCACGTACTCGACCCGCCCCTGCAGCAGCAGGACCACGCGCACGCCGCGCGCGGCGGCGGAGGCGAGCGCGTGGCGAAAGCGGATCCCGGGGAAGAAAGTAGGCGTTCGCGATGACGATCTCCTGCTTCGCCGATCGGATCGCCGCGAGATAGGCCTCCTCGATGTCGCGGCGGTGGCGGACGTTGTCGCGCACGACGAGCGCCGCGCGCTGGCCTCCCGGGCGCGACGCTCGGTGCGGGATCGAGTGGCCGCCGCGGCGGGGCCGGAGCGGATGGCTGATGCGCCAGCCGTGCTCGAGATTGGCGCGCGCGACCCAGTTCCACAGCCGCACGACTGCGTCGTGGATCGCTGCCGAGCAGCGGCCCTTCGACTTTCACGGCGTAGTCGTAGCGCGGCGGAGTCTGCCGCGGCGTGTGCATGTCGTCGATGATGTTGATTCCGCCGACAAAGGCGACGCGGGCGTCGGCCACCGCGATCTTGCGGTGCATGCGCCGCAGGCGGTCGCGCCTGAAGCCGGCGTTCCAGATCTCGGGACGGAACACCAGCAGCTTCACGCCTGCTTCGCGCAGGTCCTCCTGCAAATTCCCCGGCATGACCTTCGAGCCGAACCCGTCGACCAGCACGCGCACCGTCACGCCTCGCCGCCCGGCTTCGCACAGCGCCTGCGCGATGCGCTTCCCCGTGCTGTCGCCCTCGAAGATGTAGGTCTCCAGGAAGATTTCGCTCGTCGCCTCGCCGATCGCCTTCTCGAGCGCGGGGAAGTACTCGACGCCCGAGCGCAGCAGCGTCAGGCGGTTGCCGGAGAGGAACTCGGTCGCCACCCCCGCGCTCACTCTGTCTGCAGGTGCGCGGACAGCGCGGCGTGGTCCGACAGGCGCGACCACATCGTCCCGTGATGCACGTGCGTGTGGCGCACGCGGAAGCCGCGCGTGTAGATGCGGTCCAGGCGCAGCAAAGGAAAGGCGCTCGGAAAGCTTCGCGCCGGCTTGCCCCAGCGATCGGCGAGCGCTTCGCGCAAGCCCAGCTCTTCGGCGAGGCGCTTGCCGGCAAGGTTGCGCCAGTCGTTGAAATCTCCGGCGACCACGAGCGGCGCGTCCTCGGGCACCTCGCGCAGCAGCCGCTCGATCAGCGCGCCGACCTGGTGCCGCCTGCCGCGCTCGTGGAGCGCGAGGTGGACGCAAACGCAGTGCAGCCGGCGCTCGTGCCCGGGCAGCTCGATCTCGCAGTGAAGCAGGCCGCGGCGCTCCAGCGCATGGTGGGAAACGTCCTGGTTCTCCGCGCGGACGATCGGGTAGCGGCTCAGGATGGCGTTGCCGTGGTGGCCGTAGTCGTATACGGCGTTGCGCCCATAGGCGTAGTCGTTCCAGACTTGGTCGGCGAGGAATTCGTATTGCGGCTCCTCGGGCCAGTCCTCGAAACTCGACGCGTGGCGGTGGTGCTCGCCCTGCACTTCCTGCAGGAAGAATATGTCGGCGGCGATCAGCTGCAGGCGGTCGCGCAGCTCGCGGACGATCATGCGGCGGTTGAACTGCGAAAAGCCCTTGTGGATGTTGTAGGTGGCGACGTGCAGCCGCAGCGCCCTCGCCTCCGTCCCCGCTGTCTCTTTCTGTCTATCCATTGAATGCACGCGATTGTAGCCAGTCGGTGCCGTTCATCAGGGAACGGCAACGATGCGACAATTACTATTCATTCGTGTTGAGGGTTTCCAAAAGGAAGCATACGCCATAGCACAGACTTCTCTGCTGACGTTTCGTGATGCAACACTCCCAGGACATGGAGAACAATCAGCGCCAATAAAGCCCAGGAGCTGGAGCCATGGATACTGGTGAACAATTCATGCAATGCCGTGCTTTTCCAGCTCCAGTCCGGCAAGGGGATGCCCCAGAACCTCGTCCTGAGGCCACTGAATGATGAAGAGATGTAACCAGAAACAGGTTGTACGAACATCAGTAGATAAAGCAGATGGTGTGTCGCCTCGGCCAATCTGCGTTTCCAGCGTTCTATCGTCTCCGGCGAGGCCGGTGGGGGGTGCTTCAGGCGCCAGATCACGCGCGCTATCACCAATAGGGCCGCGGTCAGTCCTAGCGACACATGTAGTTCAAGAAACCGGGTCCGATCCGGGTTGCCCTTGGGGAATTCTGTCATATACCAGCCGAGTCCGAAGAGCACGAGTATCAATAGCACCATCAGCCAGTGCAGCACCATGGCCCCGACACTGTATTTTTCAGGCAGGGGCATGCAATGGCTGGTATGTGAGGATTCCGGCGAGAATGTGGTTCCGGCTTTCTCGGCGGGCTCTTTGCCCTTCGAGATCAACGGAGCTGAACTCCAGTCATCATAGCAGTCGCGCGAGGTACTAGTACCGATCGCGGCGGTTGGAAAAGAGCGCCTTTTCCGCTAAGCTTGCGTGCCTCCGGGTCTGCAAATCCGGAAATTTTCGACATTTTCTGAAGGAGTCCGGCACGAGCGAACCGAGGTACGCTGGTCGGGGATGGGGGAGGGCGCGCTGGACGAGAGTCCGGTACGACCCGGCTGATCGAGCAGGCATGCACTACTCTACTTTCTAGCCTCACAAGAATTGCAGTCGAAATATTTCTCCCATCACGAAAGGACGCTCCACATGAAGAAGCTCTTGATTGCATCCGCAGTTTCCGCCGCATTCGCGGCGCCCGCGACGGCGCTGGCTCAAGCGCCCCGGGTACCCACCCTCGGGCAAGTGCTCGAGGCATCGGGCGTCAGCATCAACGGCTACATCGACACCGCGTACTCCTGGGCGAACAAGAACGTCGAGGCCGGAGGCTTTTCGGACCGGGTGTTCGACTCCCAGAACAACTCCTTCGCGCTGCGCCAGTTGGGCCTGATGGTCGCCAAGCAGCCCAAGGAGGGCTTCGGCGGAGTGGCCAATCTCACCATCGGGTCGGATGCCCAGTTCATTCACTCGTATCCCGAGGCGACCGCATCCACCTTCGACCTCACCCAGGCCTACGGTCAGTACGCGACCGGCTCTCTCACCCTGATGGCGGGCAAGTTCGTCACGCTTTCGGGAAGCGAGGTGATCTGGAGCCCGAGCAATACGACTTTTTCGCGCTCGATACTTTTCGGCGCCGTGCCGTTCACGCACACCGGCGTCCGGGCTGCCTGGGCTCTGGGCGACCAGCTGACGCTCTACGGCGGCGTGAACAATGGCTGGGATCAGCTCACCGACGGAAACCGGGGCAAGACGCTCGAGCTCGGCGCAAGCTACACTCCGATCAAGGCTCTCAGCCTCTACTTCTCCGGCTATTCCGGCAAGGAGTCGGCGACGGCGACCGGAGGCCAGACCGGCACGGGTCCCCAGGACCTGCGCAACAGCTTCGACTTCGTCGCGAACTGGAGCATCACCAACGCCATGAGCCTCGGCGGAGAGATCCTGTACGTCGCCCAGGATAGACCCACAGGCGGGGACGCAAAGTACAACGGCGCCGCCGTGTACTTCACGTACCTGTTCACCCCGCAGTGGCGCATCGTGACGCGCGGCGAATTGTTCGACGACAAGCAGAACTTCCACTTCGCCGCTCCCGGCGTGACGGCTGGTTCGGGCGTGAAATACACCGAGCTCACCGTGGCCGGGTCCTATATGCCGAGCAGCAGCATAGAGCTGCGCGCCGAAGTGCGCGGAGATCGCGCCAACACGGCCGTCTTCATCGACTCGGACGGCTCGACAGGCAAGAGCCTCCAGTCAATCGCCCTGCAGGGAATCTACAAGTTCTGATCGCCGGGAAAGCCGCGGCAAGCTCTACCGCTGCGGCTTTTCCCGCGCAAGGGCGGCGCGCCGCTCGATTTCCTCGGCCATTGCGCGGAATCGGCGTTCGAGCGACCGGCGCACGAGGGGCAGGCCTATCAGGGGAGGAAGAAAGAAATCCGGGATGAAGCGCCCGTGGTAGCCCAGTCTCACGCCCCGCTCCGAAGGCGCCAGGTCATAACGCGTCTCCATCTCTTTCATGCTGCCGGAGATCGCGCGCGCGACGATGCGCCGCGGCGGCTCCTCGGACACTTCCATCGTCACCTCGACGTCGCGGCGGAAAAAGAGCACGCCGAACTCGCCCTTCTGCTCGACCACGACCACGATGCCGTCCGCGTCGCGCTTGAGGACTCGCGAGCTCCGGATGTCCGGAATGAACCGCGCGAGATCGTCGTAGTTGGAGAGCACTTCCCACGCGATGCGCGGATCGGCTTTCAGCTCGACCGTTGCATTGACCGTGATGAAATCTCCGACACGGCGGACCTCGATGCTCAACTGCTCCTGCGAAAGGCAATGGCCGGCAAGGAAGTGCGATACGATGAGGATGGCCGCAGCCGCGCGCCAGGATGCCTGAGCCATGCGCATGCCAACAGCATGCGCCCGCGGCATATTCCGCCGCAAGCTCACCCGGACCTGGAAGCGTGCCTTGTCGGCAGGAGCAGGATCGCGTCGCGGTTGGTCCAGGAGATCGTGAGCGCCGCGGCTTCGCGAAATGGAAGCCAGCGATAGCTGAGGTGCTCCGCCGGATCGAGCGCGACCTCGAGCGGTTCGGGCACCTCCAGGCTGAAGACGTGCTCCAGGTTGTGCGTGACCCCGGGGGCGTAGCGGCTTTGGTGTCTCTTGAAAATCTCGAAGCGGTTCTCGATGCCCCAGTCGTGCAGACCGTAGCGCGACGCATCCAGGCCGGTCTCCTCTCGCACTTCGCGAATCGCCGTGTCGCGCAGAGGTTCGGATTCGTCGGCGACACTGCCGGTGACCGACTGCCAGAAGTCCTTCCAGCCGGTGCGCTCCATCATCAGGACTTGAAGGTCCTGCGTATGGATTACCACCAGAACAGAGCGGGGAATCTTGTAGCGCGGGTTCATGGGCGGGCAAGGTCCGATATCATACGAGGACCATGCTGAGCGCGGAAAAGAACCGGACCTTGACGCAGGTGGGCCCGGGAACACCGATGGGAGAGCTTCTGCGCCGCTACTGGCATCCGGTCGCTGCGGAAAGCGAGTTCGAGAAGAACCCCGTGAAGCCCTTGCGTCTTATGGGCGAGGATCTGGTGCTCTACAAGGACCTTTCCGGTACTTACGGGCTGATCGCGCGGCGCTGCAAGCACCGCGCGGCCGATCTCGCCTACGGATTCGTCGAAACCTGCGGACTGCGCTGCCATTATCACGGATGGACCTACGACCACGAGGGGCGCTGCGTCGCTCAGCCTTTCGAGGAGAAATTCGATCCCGAAGGACGCCTGAAAAAAAGGATCCGCACGACAGCCTATCCGGTGCAGGCCAAGGGCGGACTGCTGTGGGCCTATCTTGGCCCGCAGCCGGCGCCTCTCCTTCCAGACTGGGAGCTCTTCTCCTGGAAGAACGGTTTCGTGCAGATCGTGTTCGTCGAGGTGCCGTGCAACTGGCTGCAGGCGCAGGAGAACTCGATCGACCCGGTGCACTTCGAATGGATGCACGACAACTGGAAGCTGCGGCTCCAGGGCAAGACCGGTCCGTATGCGCCGACGCACCTGAAGCTCGGCTTCGACGAATTCGAGTACGGCTACACCTACAAGCGCGTGCGCGAGGGCGCGGACGAGAACGATCCCCTGTGGACCGTGGGCCGCGTGTGCCTGTGGCCGAACGGTTTTTTCCTCGGCGAGCACTTCGAGTGGCGGGTGCCGGTGGACGACGAGAACATCCTCTCGGTGACGTGGTCCTTCATCCGCGTGCCGAAGGAAGCCGAGCCTTACGCGCAGAAGAGCATCCCGGCCTGGACCTCCCCGATCAAGGACCCGCAGACCGGACGCTGGATCACCAGCCACGTCGTCAACCAGGACGTGGTCGCCTGGGTCGGCCAGGGGCGGATCGCCGACCGCACCAAGGAGAACCTCGGCGCGAGCGACCGCGGAATCTCGATGCTGCGCAAGCAACTCTTCAAGGATCTCGATGCGGTCGCCGACGGCAAGGATCCGAAAGGGCTCATCCGCGACCCCGAACGGAACCGGCGCATCGAACTGCCCAACATCGGAAGAAAGCTGTATACGGAGGGCATGACCCTGGCGCAATACCGCGAGCACCCGTTCTGGAAGAATCTTCTCCAGGACTTCAGGTGGCACTACGGCCAGCCGCCGGAAGTCAGGCGAGCGTTTCGCGAGGCGATGGGACTGCCCGGGGAGAACTGACCCCTAAGGGCCTCAGATCCAGAACTATCGCCGATTTTCGGGCCGAAGAACGCCGATCACTGCATCGAGCACCCGGTTGAACGCTGTTTCTCCGAGAACGCCGACCTCAGAAACCAGCAGTTCCCGGTTGGCGGTGAACAGCTTGCCTGGCCGCGCGTAGCTCACCACGCGGAGCGAGCCCTTCTTGAAGTCAGAATTGGCCAGCCTCACTGCCCTTGCATCGGAATACGGACTGCTGGTGAGCTGGCAAAGAATCCAGTCGTCACGGCCTGCATCGGCCAATACCACTGCGGGACGCAGCTTGCTTTGGGAAAGATCGGAAAACGGGAAAGGTACGAGGACTACCGAGCCGGCTGAAGGTGCGACCACGCGGCATCCTCTTCAGGGCGATTCCAGTCCTGGGCCAGCGCCGGTTCGCTGAGCAGGGTGGATTCATCGACCTCAGCCGCCCTGTCTTCATCGAAGATCGTCACCACCGCGCGACGCGGCGCGACCAGACGCACAGTTTCCTTCAACCGGACCGTGCCCTGCTCGTCAACGACCGCTTCGATCTTGCGAATCATTATCCACCTTAGAGAATTGGATCGGGTAAACACAGCATTTTACACCGCCCGCGTCAGCCTGAAGTTGCAGTCACGGAATCAGCCGGAAGTCTTGCGCCCGAAGCCGGCATCGCGGGCCCGCACGATCGCCTGCGCGCGGCTCTTCACTCCGAGCTTGGAAAGAATGAGAGATACGTGATTGCGCGCGGTGCGCTTACTGATGTGGAGCTGCTTTCCGATCGCGTCGTTGTCGAGTCCCTGGGCGACGAGCTCCAGGACCTCGTGTTCGCGTGTCGTGAGTCCGTCGAGCGGCATACCGCTGGGTTCGGCGGGCCGGGCGGCAGCCGCCGGCAGGAAATCGTCGAGTGTGGCGACCAGTTGCTGCCACGCCGGCTCGGTGTCGAGAACGATGTGGTTACGGCTGTCGAGCGGAACGAAGCGCGCGCCGGTAACGAGCCCGGCAAGCAGGCGGCCCCGCTCGAACGGGATCAGCGAATCCCGGCGGGAGTGGAGCACGAGCGTCGGGCAGCGGATTTTGGCCACGATTTCCCGCAGGTCGAGCCGGAGGAAGACCTGCCGCATCGCGGCGGCGTTGGCCAGCGATGTTGTCCCGCGAACCAGATCGCTGAACGATCGAACTTGCTCGGCCGACGCGTCGGGCATGCGCAACGACGTATAGAACTGGCCGTACGCCGGGGTGTCATTCGGCCAGCCGAGCTCCATCACTTTGAGCCGGGCCTCCGCCTCCTCCACCTCCTCCTGCGTTGGGCCGCCGGCCAGCCTATGGCGCGCGTAACCTGCATAGAGGACTAGACGGTCAACTCGCGACGGGTGGCGTACGGCGTAGGTCATGCCGATCGCGGCACCGACCGCTATTCCGAAAAAAACGAACCGCTCAAGGCCTGCGGCTTCGATCACTGCCTCGAGATCTTCGACGGATTTCTCGAAGGAAAAATCGACACCCTCCCGGTCCGACAGTCCGCAGCCGCGCATGTCGTAGCGGATGAGGGTGTGGCGCCGCGTGAGCTGAGAAAGCCAGCAACGCCAGATTGGGCCGAGCCAATCCAATTCGAGGTGGTGGACCCAACCCGGTACCCAGACCAACGGCGGACCGGCGCCGCACGTCGCAAACGCGATGCGCGTGCCGTCGCGGCTCGTGCAGAACCGGATCTGCTGCGCGGGCAGGGACATGAGATGCCGTCAGAAGGCTGCGCGCAATCATAGCGTACGGGAATCGCTCACGCATCCCCGGCATCGAACGTGAGGTTCGAGCTACTCAACTCTCAGTCAAGCTTGGCTCCGCTCTCCCTGACGAGCTTTCCCCATTTGGCGAGATCGGCCAACATGAACTGACCGAATTCCTCGGGTGTGCTACCAACCGGCGCTGCGCCATCCGACACGATGCGCTCGCGCATTTCTGGTTGGCCAAGGACCTTGACAACCTCCTTGTGCAGTCGGGCAACGATGGACCCTGGCAATTTGGCCGGACCGATAAGACCGTACCACCCGACAACCTCGAAACCCGGCAGCGCCTCCGTCATAGCGGGCAATTCGGGCCATGCGGGCAGACGTTTCGGTGCAGTGACGGCAAGCGCCCGCAATTTGCCCGCCCGTACCAATGGCCCTCCACCCTGTAGCGATGTGAAAATAAAATCGTAGCGGCCGCCGAGAAGATCAATCAATGCCGGTCCTGTGGCTTTGTACGGGATATGCTCCATCTTTGCGCCCGTCATCGTCTTGTAGAGTTCCCCCGCGAGATGTCCGCCGCTGCCGTTTCCGGCTGAGCCGAAATTGAGCGAGCTTTTGTTGTTCTTCGTCCAGGCGAGGAAGTCGTTTAGATTCTTTACGGGCGTGCCCGGATTCACTACCAACATCAGGCCAGCGGATGTGAGCTGCGTGATCGGCGTGAAGCTATCCACAGGGTGGTACGCGAGCTTTGGATTCAGCGCCGCGTTAACGGTATGCTGGTGGTAGCAAAGCAATAGCGTGTAGCCGTCGGGTGCCGCAGTCGCCGCAAGCTCCGCGGCAATAACGCCTCCGGCGCCTGACCGATTGTCCACGACTATCTGCTGCCTGAGAGCCTCGGTCAGGCGTGGGCCCATCGTGCGGGCCAATATATCGGGTGTTCCCCCTGGCAAGCCGGCTACGATCATGCGAATCGGTCGGTTCGGGTAGTCCTGCTGTGCTACTGCCGACGTCGCGATCCCGATGGCGACGCTCAGGCCAAGGAGCATCCCGCGAAAGTCGGAAGACAAGACCTGATGGCGCTTCATGAAACGTCCCTCGCAATGTGGATTACCACGGTGGAGCCTCGATGAAGTCCATTATGCGAGAGCGGCAAGCTCAAGTCTTGGGGCAGGGATCACGTTCACTTGTCTTTCGACCCAATGCCACCAGCCTGCCGCACCCCAGAACGCACGCACACCCGGGGCAAGTGTCACGATCTGCTAATCCCCCGGCATGTTCGGCCACCCCGACTTCCAGCCGTCGGGCCCGCCGATCAGCGTCCAGAATGGCTTGCCTTTGGCTCGCCAATGCTCCGCGGTTTCGGCCATGGTGTCCATCGCTTTCCTGAACTCCTGGCCGTGCCCGCCTGCGAAATGCTTGCTCTTCTCCAGGATCACCACCCAGCCCTTCGCTTGCGCCCACGAAAGATCCTTCAAGCCGCTCGCAAAAGTGTCCCAATCACCCGCGAATTTCTCCGGGAACCGCATGGCCTTGGAAGCTTCGTCGAGAAAATCTTCCCGGTCGTGCGCGTGACCGATATCGACGTAGATCACCATAAGTCCGGACGCGGCGGCAGCGCTGGCGAGCTCGCGCGCGTCAGCTGCAAGCTGAAACACGCCCGCCTTCGCTGCATCCTTGAGCCATTCGGCCTTCACAGGTGTCACTTCTCCTTGCGCAGCCGGATATGCAGCTCGCGCAGTTGCTTTTCGTCCACCGGCGAAGGCGCCTGCGTGAGCAGGCATTGCGCGCGCTGGGTTTTCGGAAACGCGATGACGTCGCGTATGGAGTCGGTGCCCGCCATCATGGCGACGATGCGATCGAGGCCGAAGGCGATGCCGCCGTGCGGCGGCGCGCCGTACTGGAGCGCCTCCAGAAGAAAACCGAACTTCTGCTTCGCCTCTTCCGCTCCGATGGACAGCGCGCGGAATACCTTCGACTGCACTTCCTCGCGGTGGATGCGGACCGACCCCCCGCCGATCTCCGAGCCGTTCAGGACCATGTCGTAGGCCTTGGCGAGCACGCTGCCCGGGTCGCTCTCGAGCCGGTCCTCGTGCCCGTCCTTGGGCGCCGTGAACGGGTGATGCATCGCGTTCCAGTGCTTCCCCTCCTCGTCGTACTCGAACATCGGGAAGTCCGTCACCCACAGCGGCTTCCATCCGCTTTGAGCGAACCCCTTCTCATGGCCGATTCTCGCGCGCAGCGCGCCGAGTGCATCGTTGACGATCTTCGTCTTTCCGGCACCGAAGAACATCAGGTCTCCGCTCTTCGCACCCGAAAGCTCCACGATCGACTTCAGAGCCGCGTCCGACAGGTTCTTCACGATCGGCGACTGCATGCCGTCGCGCCCCCTGGAGACGTCGTTGAACTTGATCCATGCAAGGCCCTTCGCGCCGTATACGCCGACGAACTCGCCGTAGGCGTCGATCTCGCCGCGGGTAAGCTCGCCACCCTTCGGCACGAGGAGCCCCGCGACCCGATGTCCGGGGCTGTTGGCCGGACCGGAGAACACCTTGAACTCGACCGATTTCATCACCTCGGTCAGTTCGGTGAGCTTGAGCGGCACCCGCAGGTCCGGCTTGTCCGAACCGTAGTCGCGCATCGCTTCGGCGTAGCTCATCGCCGGGAACGGGTCGGGCAGCGCGATGTCCAGCACCTCCTTGAACACCGTGCGAATCATACCCTCGAAGATCGCGCGTATTTCCCGTTCGTCCAGAAACGAGGTCTCGCAGTCGATCTGCGTGAACTCGGGCTGCCGGTCGGCGCGCAGGTCCTCGTCGCGGAAGCACTTGGTGATCTGATAGTAGCGGTCGTAGCCTGCGATCATGAGAAGCTGCTTGAACAGCTGCGGCGACTGCGGCAGCGCGAAGAATTCGCCCGGGTGCACGCGAGAGGGCACGAGGTAGTCGCGTGCGCCCTCCGGGGTCGATCGCGTCAGCATCGGCGTCTCGATGTCGATGAAGCCCTGAGCATGCAGGTGCTTGCGCACGGCCATCGCGACGCGATAGCGCAGCATCAGGTTCTTCTGCATGGTCTCGCGCCGAAGATCGAGCACACGGTGCGTAAGGCGCACTGTTTCCGAGAGATTCTCCTCGTCGAGCTGAAAGGGCGGCGTCAGCGAGGAATTCAGGATCTCGATTTCGTGCGCGAGCACTTCCACTTCGCCCGACGCGAGGTTGGAATTAATCGTGCCTTCCGGGCGGCGGCGCACCACGCCCGTCACTTTCAACACGTACTCGTTGCGAATGCGCTCGGCGTTCGCGAACGTCGCCTTGCGGTCGGGGTCGGACACGACCTGCGCCAGGCCCTCGCGGTCGCGCAGGTCGATGAAGATCACGCCGCCGTGGTCACGCCTGCGGTGAGCCCATCCGCAGAGCGTCACCTGTTGCCCGAGCAGCGAGGCGTCGAGCTTGCCGCAATAATGGGTACGCATGGTCGTTAGGGATGCCGCGAACCCCGCGGCGGTCCGAGTATAGCGGCTGTCGTCCTGTGAGCGCAAAACCCGCTGCGGATCCGCGCGCCTTCAGGTCGTGCTGCGGACTCGCGCCGCGGCACGCCCGAACACCATCGCGTTGAACAGAGACAGCGCGCAGCCGATCGACACCGTGAGCCCGATCGCCGACAGGACCGGGATGCTCGATGTGGCAAGGCAGCCGAACGCGGCGAGGGTGGTCAGGAAGCAGACCGACAGGGCGAGTGAAGTCTCGCGCTCGCTCTTCGTCCCGGGCTCGACCTGATTGAAGAACAGGGCGTAGTTGAGTCCGACGCCGAGAACAAGCAGGAGCGAGACGAGATGAAAGAGCGTGAGCCCTGTGCCGAATGCGACCAGGCAGGCGACCGTCATCGCGATCGCCGCGTATACCGGCAGCATGACCCAGAGGGCGCCGCGGATGTCCCTGAGTCCCGCGTACAACAGGAGCGCGATCGCAAGCGCCCCCACGCCCGCGAGGGAGAGGGCCTGGGCGCGGTATCCGGCGACCATCCCAAACGACTCGGCCTTCAAGTCGAGAAAGCTTGCCTGGACGTCGGCCGGAAGGCGCGCGGCCAGCGCGCTCAAGCGGGTTGCATCACGCACTCCGCGCAGGGGAAGGAGCGCCAGCCACTCGCCCTCATGCGATAGAAGGAGCGAGGCTACTCTGAGGTCGAGCCCGGTCCCGCGGAGGTCTTCGAACCCCAGGAGAGACCCCTGTCTCGCCTCCTCCACATCGCGGACAAACGGCTCGAAGGCGTCCTTGCGGTACGGCAGCCCTTCCTGGGCCTTGGCAAGCGCCAGCCGCAGCGCGCCGGCATCGGGGAGCGCCGCCCGACGGCGCTTTTGCGTTTCCTCGGCCGGCAGATAACGGGCCGCCAGGTCGTAGCCCTCGAGCACTCCTTCGCGCACGCCCTCTTCCAGGAAGAGCGCCACGCGTTCGCTCCGGGCGAGCGCCGCATCCCGGCTCGCGGCCGTCACGGTCATCAGATAGCGTGCGTCCGGCACGCGCAGGCTCTCGCGCAGCTCCAGATCGAGGTCGCGCACTGCTTGAGGGAGCGGGCTCAAGCGGGCGAGGTCGTCGTCCCAGATCCGGTCGTGGCGCGCGGCGATGAAGGCGAGCGCGGCGCCGAGGACCAGCCAGGCGAGCCAGGCGCCACGCCTGAGTGCGAGTCCCGCGCCGAGGAGGCTGAAGGGCATCGGGCGCGGCGGCGGCAGGTTTGCGCCCGAAGCAAGAGCAGGCAGCACCCATCGCGTCACCAGCCCTGCGGCGAGTACTCCGACCATGGAAAGCACGCCGAGCTGCGACAGACCCTGCAGGCTGGAAAGGAGCAGAGCGAGCGACCCGAAGACCGTGGTCAGGGCGGCGAGCCTGAGCGTCGGCCAGACTCGGGCCAGCACCTCGAGCACGGACTCCCGTGGCCTTCTCTGCGCGAACACGTAGGACGGGTAGTCCACCGCTTCACCGATCAAGGTCGCTCCGAAAGCGAGCGTGATCCCGTGCACCGATCCGAACGCGAGGCTCACGGTCGCAACGCCGACGATCAAGCCCGTGAGCACCGGCAGGGCGGAGAGCGCCACTGTGCGGGGCGATCTGTACACGAAGGCCAGGATCAGGACGACGAGCACCGCGGAGATCCCGGTCAGCCATTGCGCATCCCGCTCGATCGCCGCGCGGGTACGCGCGGCAAAGGTGCCAGGTCCGCTCACGAGCACATGCAGGGCGGGATCGCGCACGGCACGGACGACGGCTTCGAGCGCCTCCTGTTGGAGAACCGCGTCCAGCCCCGAGGCTGCGGTCTGCGCGAGCAGGAGCGCGCGCTTGCCGTCCGGTGAGAACCACACGCCGTGCCGCGAAGCCGGAGCGCCCTGCATCGACGCCTCAGCAAGGATGCGCAGCTCTCCCGTCGGGTCGCGGGTGAGCACCGATCTGAAAGCGAGCCCCGCCAGGGACGCGAGCTGGTCGAGGTTCTCCTTGAGCGCATGGCGCAGCGACGCTTCGCCGAATCGGCCTTCGTCCACCGCGGGACTGAGGAGGTAGCGGTGCTTGAGCACGAGCTCGCGCGCCATGCGCGTATGCTCGACTGCGCCGTTGCTGACGAAGTCGAAGCGGCGATCCGAGGTAAGCGTGTCGGCCAGCTCGCGGCTGGCGCGCGCTAGTTTCTGGGGGTCGCCGCCTTCGAGCGCAATGAACATGGTGCGGGAGGCGACTCCGGAGCGAAGGTGCTCGAGCAGCCTGCGCTGCATTTGCGAGCCCGATGCCGGAAGGACTGCGGTCAGGTCGTTGGTGAAGACGGTATGACGCGCGATCCACCAGGCGCTCACAGCGAGAAGCGCGAGCCAGAAAACGAGCGCCACGCGAGGATAGAGTTTCACAAGGAGCCGATCGCAGGAGGCGACAGCGACGACCGCGCTGCGTCCTTCAGGACTCTTCCTGTATGGTCATCACCGAACGATCCCCACCCCGCTCCCGGATCTCGACACGGCTCACGCGTGGCCCCGAGCCGCTGATGCTGATCTCGCTCACGATGCCCGCGACCTCGTATTCCCTTGGCAAGAGCTTAAGCGTCCAGCGCTCTCTCGGCCCTTCCATCGTGACGGCGTAGAGGCGTTCGAGTTCGGTCGCATCCCCCGCGAGGGTAGCGCGCAGGCTTTCCACGAGCGTGCCGACAACCGGAACCTGACTCAGCATGACGCTCTGCGACTTTCCCTCTCTCTCCACGACGAGCATATCTCCATCCACCCGCATCACTTCCAGAAACGGCCGAATTTGCCGCTTTTCGATGCGCGCCGGCCGCGAATAGTAGAGGGTGCCCGAAAGCTCGATCGGCCGCTTCAGCTGGGCCAGGTGCCTCACCTCGGAATAGCGCGCGCGGCTCGACTCGATCTTCGCGAGCTGGCCCATGAGCTGGGCGAAGTCCCAAGACTCGATCTCCGCGGCCCGCGGCGCGCTGATGAACAGAAGCAGCAACGCAGCCTGAGCGATTCTAGTTGTGCGACCCGCTCCAGAAATCATGGAAGTTGAACCAGTTGTAGGGAGCAAGTCTGCAGTAGTGCTCGAGGCGCTCCGCATAGCGTTGCACATTCTGCCGGATCCAGGCTTCCCGGGTCGAGCGCTCGCCGGGGTACTCGTCGCAGAAAGGCTCGAATCGAATGCTGTAGCGCGCGCCACCGTGGTACAGGCCGAAGAACAGCACCACGGGCACGCGCAGGCTGAAGGCCAGGATCAGCGGTCCCCGGGGAAAAGCCGCATCGCGACCGAAGAAACGGCACGTCACGGTCTTGTCGGAGCCGGCCCAGCGGTCTCCGAGCATGGCAACGATCTCGCCGAGCGCCAGCCGCTCGCTGATCCGAAGCATGGTGTCGATTTCTCCCGGCGCGATGGTGCGCGAGACGACTTCCGGGTTGAGCGAACCGAGCGTGCCCGTGATCTTGGCGGCGTTGCTCTCGTACATGACCGCGCACACTGGAATCTCTCTGTCCGCGGCGAGCGTACGCAGCAGCTCGAAGCTGCCCAGGTGTGCGCCGATCAGAATGCATCCTCGCCCGCCCGCGAGAGTGCTGCGAACGCGGTCCATGCCTTCCATCTCGACATCGAACCGATCGAACTGCCCGTCGAGGAAATAAACCCTGTCGAGAGTCGTCGCAGCGAAGTAAAAGTAATGTCGCCAGAGATCCTCCAGGCGGGCGGGCCGACCCAAGGCAAGCGCCAGGTATTCACGCGATGTCTTTCGAGCGCCCGGAGAGAAGAGAAGGAAGTACGCGCAGATGGGGTACAGGATCAGGCGCGCGAAGCCCCGTCCAAAACGCAAGGCGAACCACTTCATGAACCGCATCGCGCCACGGCTGCCCCGTTCCCGATCACGCAGCCAGGGGGCTTTCGCGGGGGCGTTCACTGGCTGGCGGTGAGCGACGGAGCGAGCAGCCCGACGCGCGATACGTTCATTCAAAGCCTTCTGCAGACCGCTGAAATCATCGCAAGCTCGAAGACGCTGCGGAGTCCTGGGGTTTTTTCATTGCGGGCAGGTCCGGGGCCACCACACCCATCGAGATCACGTACTTGAGCGCCTCATCGACGCTCATGTCGAGCTCGATGACGTCGGCCCTGGGCATCATGAGGAAGAACCCGGAGGTCGGGTTCGGCGTGGTCGGCAGGTAGACGCTCACATACTCTCCCCGCAGGTGATTGGCGACGTCGCCTCCGGGCTGCCCGGTGAGAAATGCGATCGTCCAGCTCCCCTCGCGCGGATACTGGACGAGCACCGCTTTCCTGAACGCCTGGCCATCGGGCGCGAAGAGCGTGTCGCTCACCTGCTTCACGCCGCTATAGATGGATTTCACTACCGGAATGCGGCCGAGGATTCCTTCCCAGAGCTTGAGCAGCCGCTGGCCCAGAATGTTGGAGGCGAGCACCCCGGTAACGAACACGACGACCACGGTGAGCAGCGCGCCCAAACCCGGGATCTGGCGGCCGAACAGCGCCTGGGGTTGATACTCCGGGGGAAGGAGCAGCAACGATTGGTCCATGCTGGTCACGATCAGCTCCAGCACCCAGATCGTGATCCCGAGCGGGATCCAGATCAGGAGTCCCGTGATGAGATATTTCTTCATTGAACCTGACCAGCTTCGGAGGGACGCAGACAGGTTCGAAGCTCGGGCTTCAGCGCGCTCCTTGCGCGTTGTGTGAACGACGACGTCGGCCCATTGCGAAGCGTCGGTACTCCCTCGGATTCAGGAACCTGCCGGGGCCGCACTCGTGCCGGTGCTCGGCGTATCGGCTTTCGATTCGCCCTTTGCGAGATCCTTGCCGCCGTCCTTTGCGGTCTCCTTGCTCCCGGTTTCCGCCTCCTTGCCGTCTGCTTTCGCCGTCTCCCCGCCCTTTGCTGCGGGCCTTGCGCCGGTGTTCCTGAAATCGGTCGCGTACCAGCCGCTCCCCTTCAGCTGGAATCCGGCCGCGCTCACCATCTTGGAGAAGGTCTTCTGACTGCACTTGGGGCAGACGCTCATCACCGGGTCGGTGAGCTTCTGGAGGAACTCCTTGCGGAATCCGCAGGATGTACAGTGGTACTCGTAAATCGGCATGACCCCTCCGAAGGAGCGGCGAATTATACTCTCAACTTGGGGGGGCCTCCGGCATGTTCAAGACCTCGCGCCCTCGGGGGAGGGATAACGCTTGTGTCACGCTCCGGCGGCGATCGTCTCGTTCGTATTCCGGGGACAAGGCTTGATGCGTTGTCCGGCGTTCTGGTGAAATGCCCTGGCACGAACTCGGCTCCACGATATAGGATGTTCTTTCATGCCACATAGGGAAATGCAGTGATGACCCATGCCGTGCTGCGCGCCACCTATGGGTACCTCGTCGTCTATTCGGGGCTCCTCGTCTTCGCCCTCGGGTGTCTGATCTGGTCCTGCGTGGCGGCGCCACTCTGCCATCTCCTGCCCAGGGCCTGGGGAGTCTTGGTCGGCCGGCGCGTGACGAGCTACGGGTTCCGCTTGTACCTGTGGTGTCTCACGCTCACCGGAGCAGTGAGTTTCGACCTGCGCGCGCTGGATGCGCTGCGCGACGCCGGACCTCTGGTCATCGCACCCAACCACCCCTGCCTTCTTGATGCGGTGATGATCGTCTCGCGCCTGCCCGACGTGGCCTGCGTGACGAAAGCCAAGCTCATCGACAGTCCTATTTTCGGGGCCTCGGCGCGCCTCGCCGGCTACATACGCAACGATGACTTTTTCGGCGGTGCGGCGCAGGCGGTCGAGACCCTCCGGGCCGGGAGTCAGCTCCTGGTTTTTCCTGAAGGCACCCGCACGAAGTGTCGGCCAATCGATCGTCTGAAAGGAGGAGCGGCCCTGGTCGCCAAGCGCTCCGGGGTTCCCATTCAGACAGTGCTCATCGAGACCGGGTCGCATTTTCTGTCCAAGGAGTGGCCCCTTCATCGCAGACCCTCCCTGCCGATCCGGTATCGAGTTCGCCTCGGAAGGCGTTTCACCCCCGGGAACGACTTGAGGGAGTCCCTTGCGGAAATGGAAACCTATTTCGCGTCCGAGCTCAGTAGTCGTAACGGCCAAAACGCCGACGATATCTCCGCGCACGTGCATGCCCCCGGCCTTGACCGGACCTGAGAACCGATGCAGGAAGCGTCGCGGACCCACGTTGTCCTGATCCCGAGCTACAACCCCGGAGCGCGGGTCTACGAAACAGTTCGGGCTGCACGGCGTTCCTGGAACCCGGTGTGGGTTGTGGTGGATGCGAGCACCGACGGCACCGCCCAGGGCTTAAGCGCGATGGCCGAGGCCGATCAAGGTCTGAAGGTGATCGTCCTGCACCAGAACAGCGGCAAGGGTGGGGCCGTGCTGCGCGGCATCGAGTTGGCGCAGGCAGCCGGATTCACGCACGCGCTTGTAATGGATTCCGACGGGCAGCACCCAAGCGCCCTGATCGGCGAGTTCATGGCGGCTTCCATGGCCGAGCCCTCGACCATGGTGCTGGGCGTCCCCGTTTTCGACGCGAGCGCACCGAATCTGCGCGTGAAAGGGCGCCGCGTGTCCAACTGGTGGGCGAACCTCGAAACGCTATGGACCGGAATCGGTGATTCGCTGTTCGGTTTCAGGGTGTATCCGATTGGGCCCCTGTGCAAGGTGATGCGACGGCAACGCTGGATGCGCCGCTTCGATTTCGACCCGGAAGCGGCTGTGCGGATGTGCTGGCGCGGAGTCCGCATCGTCAACAAACCCGCGCCGGTCCGGTACTTCGACCCCGACGAAGGCGGCGTCTCGCACTTCCACTACTGGCGCGACAATGCCCTGCTTACCTGGATGCACATCCGACTAATGGTTGGCTTCGCCCTGCGGCTCCCCGTGCTCGCGATCCGTCGGCTGAGAACGCCCCGACGAATGCAGGACCCGCCGATGCCGGCGGTCTGAGCTTGCGGCCTTGCCTCTAGTGAACGGCGCGGAAAGCGAGAACCGAGTTGCTGCCGCCGAAAGCGAACGAGTTGGACAGCGCGGCTCTCAAGCTGCCGCGCAGGGGCCCTCCGGTGATATGGCGTACCCCGGCGCAACCGCGGTCCACGTCCTCGAGATGCGCGGTGGGCGGCGCTTTCTGTGAGGCGAGCGACAGGACCGTGACGATGGCCTCGATCACGCCGCTTGCCCCCAGCGTGTGCCCGTGCATCGATTTCGTGGCGCTCACGGCCACTTGTTCCGCGCGTGATCCAAAGACGCCGCGAATCGCCGTGATCTCGATCGGATCGCCTTCGCGCGTTGCCGTACCGTGCGCGTTGACGTAATCGATCTCGTCGGCCGTCAACCCTCCATCGTCGATCGCCATGCGCATCGCGCGCATTTGTCCGTCCGCGTTGGGTCGCACGAGATGACTGTGATCGCAAGTGCTGCCATACCCTGAGAATTCGGCGTAAATCCTGGCCCCGCGCTGAACCGCACAGTCCCAATCTTCGAGAATCATCGCGCCGGCCCCCTCGCCGAGCACCAGGCCCTGGCGGTCGGAATTGAACGGGCGGCAGGCGCGTGCCGCCGTCGTTTCGTCGCCTCCGGCAAGGACGCGCATCGCTTCCCATGCGCGCACGACGCCGTAGGACAGGGGCGCTTCGGAGCCCCCGACGACCATGAGCGTTGCCTCTCCGGAACGGATCTTCGCAAGAGCCTCACCGATCGCAACAGCCGACGAGGCACACGCGACGGAATACGTCACGCAGGTGGCACCGAGCCCGAGCTGGATCGAAACATGCGAGGCGGCTGCATTGCTCATCGCGAGCACGACCGAAAGCGGCGCCACGCGCTCGCGGGCGCGAGCGAGCAGTTCGATGTAGCCGTGCTCGAAGGTGAGATTGCCGCCCAGGGCCGTTCCCCAGGAAACCCCCCAATCGTTCCTCGGCGCATCCTTGGTATCGGGCAAGCCCGCGTCGCGCCACGCCGAAAGGGCCGCGGCCGTCCCGAGCTGGCTGTATCGGTCCATGGTGTAGGAAAGAGGCCCGCCAAGCACTGCGATGGGGTCGAAATCTCTGCAAACGACCGCCGGGACCACCAGCGGTTTGAGCCCATTGTCCTCGCGGGTGTACAGCCGGATAGCGGACTCCCCGCGCAACGACCGTTCGAAGAAGTCCGAGAGATCCCCTCCAAACGGATTGACGACTCCCAGGCCCGTGACGGCGACGCGCCGCGCGCCTGCCATTCAGGCGCCCTTGCCTGTCTTGAGCGCCTCGATGACTCCCAGCAGGTCACCGACCGTCTTCGGCGGCGGAATGTCCTGCGGTATCTTGATACCGAGCTTGTCCTCGAACTCGAACAACAGCTCGAGCAGCATGAGGGAATCGATCTTGAGTTCCTCGAGCGAAGTCTCGGGCGTTACCTCGGGGAGATCGATATTCTTGTATTTCTGCAGAAATTCGCGCAATACAGCCAGGTTGTCTTGTTTCATGTCGCCCGAGAGTATCGAAGACTGCATGGTGCCGTCCCTGCTGCAATTGTCGCATCATTTCGGCGGGTCCAATAGGTGGCAGCGTAAGCCCGAGCAGCCCTCCCGCGGGCCGTCACGACGGCCCCATGCGCCAGGGGCGAGAGAGGAATACCCGGGACAGCGACGGAAGAACTAGAAGGGGATATCGTCTTCCATGTCGTCGAACTTGCCCGCCGGCTTCTTCGCTGACTTCCCCTCGCCGGCCATCGCCGGCTCCCGGGCCTCCTCGCCGCGGTCGCGCCCGCCCGTATCGCCGGCCCCCTGCCGGCTGCCGAGCATCTGCATGCGGTCGGCGACGATCTCGGTCGTATAGCGCTCCTTGCCCTCCTTATCCTGCCATTTGCGCGTGCGCAGAGACCCCTCGACGTAGACCTGGGAGCCTTTCTTGAGGTACTCGCCCGCGATCTCCGCGAGCCGGCTGAAGAACACCACGCGGTGCCACTCTGTGCGTTCCTGCTTCTCGCCGCTCGTCTTGTCCTTCCACGTTTCCGTGGTGGCGACCGAGATGTTCGTGATCGCGCCTCCATCCGTGTTGTAGCGCGTTTCGGGGTCCCGCCCCAGGTTACCTACGAGAATGACCTTGTTGACTGATGCCATCGCTGCCCCTCCTTGAATGAATCCGTGACCGTCCGCCCGTCCAGCAGGATACACCCTTGGACGGGCGATCCCCCTTGCAGGTCCACTCCCGCCATAACGCAATCAGGGCAGGTTTCGACTACAAGGGCCAGAAGGCGAGATCACCCTGCCTTGGTTGCGGAGTATTCGCTGAACACCTTCATCACGACATGACGGACGGGCTCAACCAGGCCGACTTCCCTCATTACGCCGAGTATGGTCTCCGGCGGAACGCAGTTCTCGATCGTGTCCCAGTAGTATTCCATCAGTCTTTGTGCATCCGCGCTTCCGAGCAGCAATCGTGTGACCGTGGGCACGTAAGCCTTCATGTAGGCTTTCAGCAGGAGTTTGCCGAAGCGATTGCCGGGTCGGGTGATTTCCAGCAGCAGGATCTTGCCGCCCGGCTTCAATACGCGCTGATACTCCCTGAACAACGCCCTCAGATCGCTGACATGTCTGAGGGCGTAACCCATGGTCACCATGTCAAACTCGTTGTCCGGGAACGGCAACGCTTCCCCGAGGGCTTTTTGCACGTTTCTAACGCCATTTGCGCGTGCAACGTCGAGCATGCCCTGGCTGGGGTCGACGGCAACGACATGGCCGGTGCTGCCCACGATCTCTTGGGCCAGTAACGAGACGACGCCGGTACCGGCGCCTACATCGAGCACACGATTCCCCGCCGACAATCCGGCCCGCAGCAGGGCAGTCCTGCGATACCACCGCCCCGAGCCGAAACTCATGATGCTGTTGATCCTGTCGTAATACCTGGCCGAGGCGTCGAACATCTGGTCGATGCGGGCGCGTCGCGCGCCTTCGTCGGGGTAATAGTCCGTCAGCACGGGATGGGGCTTGACGCTGTCGTCGGGTTTCATGCGTATCGTGGAGGCCCGCTGGGTGAGTCTGGCGTAATGTACGGGAGCGCCCAACGATGATCAAGGCGAGCCTTACCCCGCGAGTTCAGGTAGCGGAAGAGTCTCGGAATTTCGTATAGTAGCGGGTTCTCCTTCTCTCTGACCGGTTTCGATGGACCACATCCGCATCCGCGGCGCGCGCACGCACAATCTGAAGGACCTGAGTGTCGATCTGCCGCGCAACCGGCTGATCGTCATCACCGGCCTTTCCGGGTCGGGGAAGTCGTCGCTCGCCTTCGACACGCTGTACGCGGAGGGCCAGCGCCGCTACGTCGAGTCGCTATCGGCCTACGCGCGGCAGTTCCTGCAGTTGATGGAAAAGCCGGACGTCGATCTGATCGAGGGATTGTCCCCCGCGATCTCGATCGAGCAGAAGGCAACGAGCCACAATCCGCGCTCGACCGTCGGCACGATCACCGAGATCCACGACTATCTGCGTCTGCTCTACGCACGAGTCGGCACGCCGTACTGCCCGGAGCACAGGAAGCTTCTCGAAGCCCAGTCGGTATCGCAGATGGTCGATCACGTGCTCGCGCTTCCCGAGGACACGAAGATCATGATCCTCGCGCCCATCGTGGCGAGCCGCAAGGGCGAGCAACACGAACTCATTGCCGAGCTGCGCGCTCAAGGGTTCGTGCGCCTGCGCGTGGACGGAAAGGTTCATGAAATCGATTCGGTGCCCAGGCTGTCCCGGAACGTCAAGCACTCCGTGGACGTGGTGATCGACCGGCTGAAGGCGAGGCCGGATGCGAAGCAGCGCCTGGCGGAGTCCTTCGAAACGGCGCTCAGGCACGCCGACGGCCGGGCCCTGGTGCTCGAGATCGATTCGGGGCGCGAGCATCTGTTTTCGGCGCGCTTTGCCTGCCCGGCCTGCGACTATTCACTTCCCGAGCTGGAGCCGCGGCTGTTTTCGTTCAACAACCCCATGGGCGCCTGCCCGGGATGCGACGGCCTCGGCAGCATCAGTTTTTTCGATCCCAAGCGCGTGGTCGCGCATCCGGGCCATTCGCTCGCCTCGGGTGCGATCCGGGGCTGGGACCGGCGCAACCAGTTCTATTTCCAGATGCTAACGAGCCTCGCGGCTCACTTCAAATTCGACGTCGAGGCACCTTTCGAGAAACTACCCGGGGCAGTACAGGAGATCGTCCTCAACGGCACGAAAGAGAAAATCGCCTTCTCCTACCTGACGGAGCGCGGCCGCACCGTCGTGAAGGAGCACGCCTTCGAGGGCATCCTTCCGAACCTCGAGCGGCGCTACAAGGAGACCGATTCGCTGATGGTGCGCGAGGAGCTCGCGAAGTATCTCAATAACAAACCCTGTCCGGACTGCGACGGCACGCGGCTCCGCGTCGAGGCCCGGCACGTCAAGGTGGCCGAAAAGGCCATCTACGAAGCGAGCGCAATGCCGCTCAAGCAGGGGCTGGAATTCTTCAGAGGGCTCAGGCTCGCCGGAGCAAGGCAGTCGATCGCAGAGAAGATCGTCAACGAGATCTCTGCGCGCCTTGCCTTTCTCAACAACGTGGGGCTCGACTACCTGTCGCTCGACCGGCCCGCGGACACGCTTTCGGGCGGCGAGGCGCAGCGGATTCGCCTCGCCAGCCAGATCGGATCCGGGCTTACCGGCGTGATGTACGTCCTGGACGAGCCGTCCATCGGGCTGCACCAGAGGGACAACGGGCGTCTGCTCGCCGCGCTCAAGCACCTGCGCGATATCGGCAACACGGTGATTCTGGTCGAGCACGACGAGGAGGCCATCAACTCGGCCGACCACGTACTCGACATGGGTCCCGGGGCCGGCGAACACGGCGGCCGGGTCGTCGCCGAGGGGACTCCGGAGCAGATCCGCAACAGCCCCGCCTCGCTGACGGGCCAGTACCTTTCCGGCGCGCTCGAGATCGCCGTCCCCGGCAACCGCCGCCGCTTCGACAAGACGCGGGTCTTCAGGCTGCTCGGGGCGCGCGGGAACAACCTCAAAAGCATCGATCTCGTTCTGCCGGTGGGCCGGTTCGTGTGCGTGACCGGCGTCTCCGGTTCGGGCAAGTCGACGCTGATCAACGACACGCTCTACTGCGCGGTCGCCCGCGAATTGAACGGATCGGCCGACGAGCCCGCAGCTCACGACGAGATCAAGGGACTGGAATTCTTCGACAAGGCGATCAGCGTCGATCAGAGCCCGATCGGGCGCACGCCGCGCTCCAACCCCGCGACCTACACGGCGCTCTTCACCCCGATCCGCGAGCTCTTCGCGGGCGTGCCCATGGCGCGCGAGCGCGGCTACGGTCCGGGCCGCTTCTCGTTCAACGTGAGGGGAGGGCGCTGCGAAGCCTGCCAGGGCGACGGCGTCATCAAGGTCGAGATGCATTTTCTTCCGGACATCTACGTGCCTTGCGACACCTGCCACGGCAAGCGCTACAACCGCGAGACTCTGGAAGTGCAGTACAAAGGGAAGAACGTCCACGAAGTGCTGCAGATGACGGTGGAGTCCGCTTCGCAGTTCTTCAGCGCGGTGCCTGCGGTGGAGCGCAAGCTCCAGACCCTGGTCGAAGTGGGCCTGGGCTACATCCAGCTCGGCCAACCCGCGACCACGCTCTCCGGCGGCGAAGCGCAGCGGGTGAAGCTCTCGCTCGAGCTCTCCAAGCGCGACACCGGCCGCACCCTCTACATCCTGGACGAGCCGACCACCGGCCTTCACTTCAAGGACATCGACCTGCTGCTCTCGGTACTGCACCGCCTGCGCGACGCGGGCAACACCGTGGTCGTGATCGAGCACAACCTCGACGTGATCAAGACCGCCGACTGGGTAATCGATCTCGGGCCCGAGGGCGGAGACGGCGGCGGGCGCATCATCGCCCAGGGGACGCCCGGAAGAGGTCGCGGCCGTGGACAGCGAGCTTTACCGGCCGATACCTGCGCAACGTGCTGGGAAAGAAGGTCCGGCGCGCAGCGTAATCCCATTCGGCGGCTCTGAAACGCCTCTTGGACAAAGATTTCCGGACTGCGTAGAATCTTTTCACCTCGCAGCGGATACCTCCGATACAACGGGAGACTCAAATGAGTAGAACGATGCAGTTCGTCTTTGCCGTCCTCGCCGGTTCGGCGCTCGCAGCACCCGTCGTCGCCCAGGAAGGCACGCTCAAGAAGATCAAGGACAGCGGCTCGATCACCATCGGGCACAGAGATGGTTCGATCCCGTTCTCCTACTACGACGACCGGCAGCAGCCGGTCGGTTACGCCGTCGACCTGTGCCTGAGGATCGTCGATGCGGTGAAGACCGAGCTGAAGCTGCCCAGGCTCGACGTCAAGTACCAGCTCGTGACTTCGGCGAACCGGATCCCGCTGATGGCGAACGGCACGATAGACCTGGAGTGTGGCTCGACCACCAACAATCTAGAGCGGCAAAAGACCGTGTGGTTCACGGTCACGCATTTCGTGACCGCCAACCGCTGGGTGGCTAAGAAGTCGGCGAACCTGAACAAGCTCGCCGACTTGAAGGGCAAGACCATCGTGTCGACGGCTGGCACGACCAACATCAAGCAGATGACGGAGCTTAACGCCGCCCAGAACCTCGGCATGAACATCATCTCGGCGAACGGGCATCCCGAGGCGTTCCAGATGGTCGAGACCGGCCGCGCAGTGGCATTCGCGATGGACGACATCCTGCTCTACAGCCTGGCCGCGCAGTCGCGTCACCCGGGCGAATACGCGATTTCCGCCGAGGCGACGTCGGTCGAGCCCTACGGCATCATGCTGCGCAAGGACGATACGGCGTTCAAGAAGGTGGTCAACGCCGCGATGACTAACCTCTACAAGTCGGGCCAGATCAACCCGATCTACGAAAAGTGGTTCCTGAAGCCGATTCCGCCGAAAGGCATCAACCTGAACATCCCGATGAGCGACCAGTTCAAGAAGGTGGTCGCGAACCCGACAGACTCCGGCGACCCCGCCGCGTACAAGTAGCGCAAGCGCGGACGCCTGATGGCGCCGCCTTGCGTGCGCGCGTTGCAGCGGACGGTTCACCGCCGCTGAACGCGCGCTTTTCATTCGGGCACCCAGATTGAACTACAACTGGCACTGGCAGGTCCTTATCGAGGCCGAACCGGGCGGGACTGGCAGCTACCTTCACTACCTCCTGGTCGGCCTGGGCTGGACTCTCGCCACCGCGCTCGCCGCATGGGTGATCGCGCTTGCAATCGGCGCGCTGGTCGGCACGCTGCGCACCACGTCCCTCAGGTGGGTGGTGCGCTTGGGAAACCTGTACGTCGAGATCTTCCGCAACGTGCCCCTGCTCGTGCAGATGTTCCTGTGGTTCTTCGTGCTCCCGGAACTCATACCGAAGGCCCTCGGCGACTGGGTGAAGCAGATGCCGCCTCCGTGGGGATCCTACGTCCCGGCAGTGCTGTGCCTGGGCATTTTCACTTCGGTGCGCGTCGCCGAGCAGGTCCTCGCCGGGATCAATTCCCTGCCGCGCGGCCAGCGAATGGCAGGCACCGCGATGGGGCTTACGACGTTGCAGACCTACCGCCACGTCCTCCTGCCGCAGGCCTTCCGCATCATCCTGCCACCGCTCACTTCCGAATTCATGAACGTCATCAAGAACTCGTCGGTCGCCTTGACGATTGGGCTGCTCGAGCTCACCGGACGCGCGCGAGCGATGCAGGAGTTCAGCTTCAGGGTGTTCGAGGCGTTCACCGCGGCGACTTTGATCTATCTGCTGACCAACCTGGTGGTGGTGCTCGCAATGCGCGAGCTCGAGAGAAAAGTGCGCGTGCCCGGCCTGATCGCCGCCGGCGGTGCGCCGCAGGCGGGACATTAAGCCGTGGACTCCGGCTTCGACTTCGACGTCATCCAGCGCTCCTGGGTCTACCTCTTCAGGGAGGGGATGAGCTTCACGCTTACGCTCACGGCGCTGGCGATGGCCGGGGGCATTCTCTTCGGCACGCTGCTCGCGATGATGCGGCTCTCGAGCATCAGGCCCGTGTCGATGATCGCGGGTGCCTATGTCAACCTGATGCGCTCGATCCCGCTGGTGCTGGTGATCTTCTGGTTCTTCTTCCTCGTGCCGTACATCGGTGCGTGGATCATCGGCGCCAAGGAGCCGGTCAAGGTCGGCGCGTTCCTTTCCGCTCTCATCACCTTCACCATGTTCGAAGCGGCGTACTACTGCGAGATCATGCGCGCCGGCATCCAGTCGATCCCGCGCGGCCAGGTGTGGTCGGGCTACGCGCTCGGCCTGAACTACTGGCAGACCATGGCGAGAATCGTCCTGCCGCAGGCGTTCCGCAACATGCTGCCGGTGCTGCTGACCCAGACCATCATCCTGTTCCAGGACACCTCGCTCGTGTACGTGATCTCCGCCACGGATTTCCTGGGAGCGGCCGCGAAGATCGCGAACCGCGACTATCGCCTGGTCGAGATGTACACCTTCGTGGCCGTGGTGTATTTCATCGTTTCGTACGGGCTGTCATCCCTGGTCAAGCGGCTCCAGGAACGCATCGCAATCATCAAGTAGGGTCCCATGATCTCGATCAAGAACGTCAGCAAATGGTACGGCAGCCTTCAGGTGCTCACCCGTTGCTCGACCGAGGTGAAGAAAGGGGAGGTTGTGGTCGTTTGCGGCCCATCGGGCAGCGGAAAATCGACCTTCATCAAATGCGTCAATGGACTCGAGCCGTTTCAGGAGGGCGAGATCACGGTGGACGGCATTTCGGTGGGCGACCCGAAGACGAACCTGCCGAAACTGCGCGCAAGAATCGGCATGGTGTTCCAGAACTTCGAGCTGTTCCCTCACATGAGCGTGACCCGCAACTTGACGCTCGCTCAGATGAAGGTGCTCGGCCGCAGTCTCGAGGAAGCGACGCAAAAGGGGCTGAAACTCCTCGATCGCGTCGGGCTCCTTGCACACAAGGACAAGTATCCCGGGCAGCTCTCGGGCGGCCAGCAGCAGCGCGTCGCGATCGCGCGGGCGCTCGCCATGGACCCGATTGCCATGCTTTTCGACGAACCCACTTCCGCCCTCGACCCGGAGATGATCAACGAGGTGCTCGACGTCATGGTCGGGCTTGCCCGCGAGGGCATGACGATGATGGTGGTCACGCACGAAATGGGATTCGCGCGCAAGGTCGCCCACCGGGTCGTCTTCATGGATCGCGGGGAAATCGTCGAGGACGCCTCAAAGGACGACTTTTTCGGCAAGCCCCGCTCGGAGCGCGCGCAGCAGTTCCTTTCCAAGATCCTGCAGCACTGACGCGCGCAGCGCCGCGTGAACTAGTGAGCGGCGTGGCCGCGAGGATCGCGCTAGACTTGCGCCCCTTTTGCCCGTCCATCAAGCCATGCCGAACCGAAACGTCAAGCTGCTCTTCGCCCTGTTCGCCCTGTCGGGCTTCACGGGCCTCATCTATGAATCGGTCTGGTCCCATTACCTGAGGCTTTTCCTGGGCGCGGCGGCGTTCGCGCAGTCCTTCGTGCTCGCCGCTTTCATGGGTGGCCTTGCGCTCGGGGCCTGGCTTGCGAGCCGCTGGAGCGCGCGCTTCTCGAACCTGCTCGCCGCCTACGGCTGGGTCGAAGCGGCGATCGGCGTGGCGGCCCTGGTGTTCCACGAAGCGTTCGTGCTGCTCACGCGCATCTCACTGGACCAGGTGATTCCCACGCTCGGCTCCCCGGGAACCGTCGAATTCTACAAATACGCGCTCTGCGCCGCGCTCATCGTGCCGCAGACCGTGCTGCTCGGCATGACTTTCCCGCTCCTCTCGGGCGCGGTGATCCGGCGAGGCCCCGAGGCGAGCGGCCACCACCTGTCCATGCTCTACTTCACCAACTCGATCGGCGCCGCCGCGGGCGCGCTCGCCGCCGCTTTCCTGCTGCTCGGCTGGCTCGGCATGCCCGGCACGATGCGGCTCGCGGGAGCGCTCAATCTCGCACTTGCGGCTGTGGTCCTCACCATTGCGCGCCGCGGCGAGCCCGCGCCCCTCGCGGCGGCACCGTTTGGGAACGTTGCACTCTCCAGCAACTACATGGTCCGGCTATTCCTTGCCGGCGCTTTCGTCACCGGCCTTGCTTCCTTCATCTACGAGATCGTCTGGATCAGGATGCTGTCGCTCGTGCTCGGCTCGTCCTTCCATGCCTTCGAGCTGATGCTCTCGGCTTTCATCACCGGGCTCGCCCTGGGCGGACTGTGGATCCGCCGCCGCATCGACCAGATCGCCGACCCGGTGCGCTTCGCCGGACTCGTGCAGTTGCTCATGGGCCTCGCCGCGCTGGCAACCGTCTTTGTATATCACTGGACTTTCGATTGGATGGCCTGGGCGCTCAGCGTTCTCCAGCGCAACGAGAACGCCTATCCGCTTTTCAATCTATTCAGCCACGCGCTCGCTTTTGCGGTCATGCTGCCCGCGACTTTCCTGGCAGGAATAACGCTGCCCCTTTTTACGCACGTGCTGCTGCGCGGAGGACGGGGCGAACGCGCGATCGGCCAGGTGTACGCGGCGAACACGCTGGGCGCGATCGCCGGCGTGCTCATCGCCGTGCACGTCCTGATGCCCGACGTCGGGCTGAAGGTCGCGCTCATCCTCGGGGCAGCCGCGGACATGCTGCTCGGGGCATGGCTGCTGCGCTATTCACTGGAGGCTTTCCGGCGCATCCACGCCTTCGCCGCGGTGATCATCGGCATGCTCGCCGCGACGGCCACGGCGCGCGCTGAGATTCTCGACTTCGAGCGCCTTTCCTCCGGAGTGTTCCGCTACGGCCAGGGAGCGCGCGAGGGCCGCGTGATCTTCTACCGCGACGGCAAGACCGCGTCGGTGGCGATACGCGGCGAAACCGACGGTATCGTGACGATCGTCTCCAACGGCAAGCCCGATGCAGGCCTTCAATCCGACCCAGACCGGCCTCCTTCCAACGACGAATACACCATGGCCCTGATCGGCAGCGTTGCCGCTTCTCGCAAAACCCGAAGCGAAGACGTTCGCGAATATCGGATGGGGCTCCGGCCTCACGGCGGAAGTGGTGCTGTCGCACAGCGGCCCGCAGTCGGTCGATACGATCGAGATCGAGCCGGCAATGTGGTCGGGAGCGCGCGCTTTCTATCCGCGCGTGTCCCGGCCGTATCGCGACCCGCGCGCCAGGGTGTATTTCGAGGACGCCAAGAGCTATTTCGCGCGCCACGGGAAGCGCTACGACGTGATCATGTCCGAGCCTTCCAACCCCTGGGTCAGCGGCGTCGCCGGGCTTTTCACGACCGAGTTCTACCGGGACATCAAGCGCTATCTTGCACCGGGAGGCCTGTTCGTGCAGTGGGTGCACACCTATGAATTCAACGACCGGCTCCTCGGTTCGATCTTCGGGGCGCTCGGCGAGAATTTCTCGGACTACGAAGTTTACGAAGCCAACCCCGGGGATCTTCTGGTCATCGCCGTCGCGGAAGGCCGAGTTCCGCGACCGGCGGCGCTCCCCGAAAAAGAGGACGCGTTCATGGAGGAGCTTCGCCGCATCGGCACCGCGCGACTCGAGGCGATTTTGGCTCGCAGTCTCGGCACAAGGAAGCAGATCGAGCCCCTGTTCATCGCGCTCGCTCCGCCGGTCAATTCGGATTTCCGCCCTTTCGTGCAGCTCGAAGCTCCCAAGGCGCGCTTCCAGGGGAGCAGCGCCTACGCGCTGCTCGACCTCGCTTCGGCGCCGCTGCCCATTCTGGAGATGGCCGCCAGTGCGCGGGTGACTCATCTGCCGGAGCCGCTGCCTGCCCACGTGAGCTCGCTTCGCCTTCGCACGGAATCCGCGGCTTTGGAGATCGCACGCGGGCTCACGGATCGCGGCGCCGATCCCTTGCAGTCCGGCGAAGCAGCGGCGATCCCGATTCTGCTGGCCTTGAAGCGCCCCGGAGCGCTCTGCGGCAGCCAGCCCTCCAAGACCGCCCTCGATCAACTGCACAGAGCCGCAGACATCACGCTCGCCAACCTAGGGCCGCAGCAACGTCGTGCTGTCTGGATCGAGCGCAACTGGCTTGGCTGCACGCCGCGCTCTGCCCACGTCCGCGAAAGACTGGATGTCTACGCGGCGATCGCGGCGCGTGATCCTCGAGCGATGCTCGAGCGCGCCCGCTCCCTGCTCGACGGACCGGCCAAGGGAGGGGACGCCTGGGGTCGGTACCTTCTGACTACCGCCATGCTGGGCGCGCACGCAGCCGGCGATAGCGAAGAGGGACGGCGGCTCTGGGAAAAGTATGGAAAGACCCTGTACCGTGGGGAGATCCCACCCTACCTCGTTTACCTCGCCAGCCTGCGCTGAGCCTCGTCCTCATCCCTTGAGGGACCGGGAGCGGATCGCATCCAGAGTCGTGGAAGTCGTGATCGCCTGAGGGTCGATCCGGACTTCGATCAGAGCCGGCCTGCCCGCAGCGACCGCGCGCTCGAACGCTGGCGCGAACTGCGCGGTCTCCTCGACCGTCTCCGCGTGGGCGCCGTAGGCGCGCGCGAGCGCGGCGAAGTCAGGATTCTTCAGGTCGGTGCCGTACACCCGCCCCGGGTAATCGCGCTCCTGATGCATGCGGATCGTGCCGTACATGCCGTTGTTCACGACGATGAATACGATAGCCAGCTCGTACTGCACCGCAGTGGCGAGCTCCTGCCCGTTCATGAGGAAGTCCCCGTCGCCGCTGACCGACACGACCATGCGGTCCGGACGCGCGACCTTCGCCGCGACGCCCGCGGGAACGCCGTAGCCCATCGAGCCGTTGGTGGGGGCAACCTGCGTCCGCAGCCCCGGATAACGGTAGAAGCGCGAGATCCACCCCGCGAAATTGCCCGCGCCGTTGGCGACGATCGCGTCCTCGGGAAGGCGCTCGCGCAGCCAGCCGACGATCTCGGCCATCTGCACCTTCCCGGGATTCCTGCCGGGCTTCGTCCACTCCAGGTATTCGGCGCGCGCCTGCTCGCGCCACGATCGCCACCCGGCGCCGTCCACCTTCACATCCTTGAGCGCTCGAGCGATCTGCGGCATTCCCGAGTTGATCAGAAGCTTCCCCTGGTAGACGCGGCCCAGCTCCTCGGCGCCCGCATGCACGTGGATGAGCGTCTGCTTCGGCCGCGGCGGCTCGACCAGCGTGTAGCCGCCGGTGGTCATCTCGCCCAGGCGCGCCCCGATCACGAGCAGGACATCCGCGGTCCGGACTCGTTCGGCGAGCTTCGGATTGATGCCGATGCCCACGTCGCCGACATAGTGGTCGTTCCGGTTGTCGAACAGGTCCTGGAAGCGAAAAGCGCAGGCGACCGGCAATCCGGAGTTCTCGGCGAACGTCTCCAGGTCGCGGCAGGCCTGCGAACTCCACACCGTTCCGCCCAGAATCACCAGGGGCCGCTTCGCCTGGGCCACCAGCAGGCGCAGCTTCTCCATATCCGCGGCCGAGGGGCTCGCTTGCACCGCTTGATAAGGTGCGACATCGGCAACGCTTGCCGTCTGCGTCAGCATGTCCTCGGGCAGGGCCAGCACCACCGGCCCCGGCCGGCCGCGACATTGCGAGGTGGAAGGCATGGCTCACGTACTCGTGCACGCGGTCCGCGCGGTCGATCTGCGCGACCCATTTCACCATCGGACCAAACATCTGGCGGTAGTCGATCTCCTGGAACGATTCGCGGTCGGAGAATTCTCCCGGCACCTGGCCTATGAATAGAATCATCGGCGTGGAATCCTGCTGCGCGGTGTGCACGCCGATCGAGGCGTTGGTCGCGCCGGGCCCACGCGTCACGAAGCAGATCCCCGGACGCCCGGTGACTTTCGCCCAAGCCTCGGCCATGTAAGCCGCTCCGCCGTCCTGGCGCGCCACGATCAGACGGATCGACTCGCGTGCGTCGTAAAGCGCATCGAGCACCGCGAGATAGCTCTCCCCGGGCACGCAGAACGCCGTATCGACGCCGTGAATCTTGAGCGCATCGACGAGGATCTGCGCCGCGGTCCTCGATGTGCCGGTACCCGACATGGCCATACCCGTGTCCCGAAAACCAAAACTATACCGCAGCGCTGCGACGCCCGGGCCGATTGGATAGAATCGTGCTCGATTCCCCAAAGAAAATTCCATGGTCGACGACATCCCCGGGCTGCGCCGCATCCTCAAGACGAACAAGGTGATCGCAGTCGTGGGGCTATCCGGCGATTGGTTCCGGCCGAGCTACTTCGCTGCAAAATACATGATCGAGCACGGCTACACGGTGATTCCGGTCAACCCTGGACACGATTCGATCCTCGGTCAGAAATGCTATCCGTCGCTGCGCGACATTCCGGCGAAGGTGGACATCGTCGACTGCTTCAGGAAGGCCGAGGAGATCATGCCGATCGCAGAGGACACGATTGCGATCGGCGCGAAGGTGCTGTGGCAGCAGCTCGGCGTGAAGAACTTCGAGGCGGCGAAGAAGGCCGAGGCAGCCGGACTCGACACCGTCATGGACCGCTGCGTGAAGATCGAGCACGCGCGGCTGTTCGGGGGCTTGAACTGGTGTGGAGTGAACACAAAGGTCATTTCCGCGAAGCGGCCGCAGTGGCTTCCCTACTGAAATCGCTACGGCCGCTTCCCTTCCCACACACGAAAGGTGCTGGACCATGAGCGAAATCTTCGGACTCGACGCCTACTCGCCCAAGGAAGTCGCGGCGCGCGTCCGGGAGGTCTGCGTCGTCAAGGCGCGCCTCCCGCTGCTCACGATGTGGATGCTGTCGCTGCTCGCCGGCGGTTTCGTTGGCCTCGGGGCGCTGTACTACACGGTGGTGGTAAGCGACGCCACGCTGGGATTCGCCACCTCGCGGGTGCTTGGCGGGCTGTGCTTTTCGCTCGGCCTGCTTCTGGTGGTGGTCGCCGGAGCGGAGCTCTTCACCGGCAACAATCTGCTCGCCATGGCGTGGGTGGACCGCTGCCTCAGCACGCGGGAGCTGCTGCGCAACTGGGGGGTCGTCTGCGCGGGGAATTTCGTCGGCGCTGCGGGCCTTGCGCTGCTCGTCTGGCTCTCCGGGCACCCGACGCTCAATCAGGGCGCGATCGCAAAGACCACGCTCGAGATCGCCGCGCTGAAATGCTCGCTTTCCCTGCAGGAGGCGTTCTTCCGCGGCGTGCTGTGCAACGTGCTGGTGTGCATGGCGGTGTGGATGGCAATGGCCGGCCGCAGCGTAGTCGACAAGGCAGTAGCGATCGTGTTCCCGATCTCGGCCTTCGTCGCGGCCGGGTTCGAGCACTCGATAGCGAACATGTACCTCATCCCGCTCGCGATGCTGATCAAGGCCTCGGCAGCCGCCGTGCCGGCGGGGACCGAGGCGATCACCTGGGCTGCTTTCGCCGGCAACCTCGTGCCGGTCATCGCCGGCAACCTCGTGGGCGGCAGCGTGCTGGTCGCGCTGGTGTACTGGACCATCTATCTCCGTCCGGCAGGCAAGGCCAAGCCGCTGGAAGGTGAGTAGAGGCGCTGCCGTGGCCGACCGAAAATTCGGAATCGAGACGCTCGCGCTGCACGCGGGGCAGATCCCCGATGCGGCGACGGGCTCGCGGGCGGTACCTCTCTACCAGACCACGTCCTACGTGTTCGATTCGGCCGACCACGCGGCGAGCCTCTTCAACCTTCAGACCTTCGGCAACGTCTACACGCGCCTGTCGAACCCGACCACCGCAGTGCTCGAGGAGCGCGTCGCGGCGCTCGAAGGCGGCCGCGCGGCGGTCGCGACCGCCTCGGGGCAGGCCGCCGAGATGGCAGCGATCCTTACGCTCTGCGAGTCGGGCGATCACATCGTTTCCGCGTCGACGCTGTACGGAGGGACCTACACGCTCCTCGAAGTGAACCTGAGAAAGCTCGGCATAGACACGACCTTCGTCAACCCCGATGACCCGGAGAATTTCCGCCGCGCGATAAGAATGAACACCAAGATCCTCTACGCCGAAGCGCTCGGCAACCCCCTCATCAATATCGTCGACATTGAAGCAGTGGCGAGAATCGCGCGCGAGGCAGGCATACCGTTCATGGTGGACAACACCGTGCCTTCGCCCTATCTCTGCCGGCCGTTCGAGTGGGGCGCGGACATCGTCGTGCACTCGGCAACCAAGTACATCGGCGGCCACGGCACCACCATGGGAGGTCTGATCGTGGAGTCGGGCAAGTTCCCCTGGGCGGACGAGAGAATCCGCGACAAATTCCCCGGCATGCACGAACCTTCGCGCGGCTACCACGGCGTGCGCTTCTACGAGACCTTCGGGGATTTCGGCTACACCATGAGGGCGCGAATGGAGATCCTGCGCACTTTCGGTCCCACACTTTCGCCGTTCAATTCCTGGCTGCTCCTGCAAGGCGTGGAAACGCTCCCGGTCAGGATGGAAAGGCATTGCGCGAACGCGCTCGCGGTGGCGAAATTTCTCAAGAACCACCCACGCGTCGCCTGGGTCAACTATCCTGGACTGCCTGAAGACAAGTACCACAAGCTCGCGGCGAAATACCTGCCCAAGGGGGCGAGCGGCCTCCTCAACTTCGGAGTCAAGGGCGGCGCGAAGGCCGGCGAAAAATTCATCGAGGCCGCCACCTTCATGAGCCATCTCGCCAACATCGGCGACGCGAAAACGCTCATCATCCATCCGGCCTCGACCACGCACCGGCAGATGTCGGAGGAAGAGCAGGCCAAGGCGGGCGTCACGCCGGACATGGTGCGAATCTCGGTCGGACTGGAGACGCTCGATGACATTCTCTGGGACATAGACAATGCGCTTTCGATCGCCACGAGCTCCTAGGGAGCGGGCTGTTTCGCCGAGCGACTTGCGCGGCGACGCGCGTTACGGGTGGCCGCGCGCCGACCGCCTCAATGAAGGCGCAGGCGGCCGGGTACCCGTAGCGCGTCGCTTGCCGCGCCAGGAGCGAGGGCGAAATAGCCCGTCACCATGCTGAGCTACGACATCGTCGAGCACGGCAAGCCGCTGCAGAAGGCGCTGCGCGAGACGCCGAAGCCGCAGGGTACCGAAGTGCTGGTGCGCGTGATGCGCAGCGGCGTCTGCCACACCGACCTGCACCTCTGGGAAGGCTATTTCGACCTGGGCGGCGGCCGAAGGTACTACATCAAGGACCGTGGGCAGGTACCGCCGATCACGCTCGGACACGAGCCCTACGGCGTGATCGAGGCGTTGGGCCCGGAAGCAGCGAGCGCCGTGCCGGGGACCTCGATCGGTGAAAAAGGCATCGTCTATCCATGGATAGGATGCGGAACATGCGCGGTGTGCCGTGCGGGCCAGGACAACTACTGCCTCGCTCCTTGTTTCATCGGCGCAGGAAAACCCGGCGCTTACGCGACGCACATTCTCGTTCCGCACCCCAAGTATCTGGTCGCCGCCGACGGCCTCGATCCCTCGTTCGCGGCGACGCTCGCTTGCTCGGGCCTCACCGCTTACAGTGCCGCGAAGAAACTGCAGCCCTTCGGGGCCGAGGACTGGGTCGCGGTGATCGGCTGCGGCGGACTCGGCCTCATGGGCATCGCGATTCTCGCGGTCATGGGCGCGAAGAACATCGTGGCGTGCGACCTCGACCCGGCGAAGCTCGAGGCGGCGAAGCGCCTCGGCGCGCGCGCCATCGTCGACACGCGCGCGGCTGACGCCGCAAAGCAGGTGCAAAAACTCTCCGGCGGAGGCGTCGCGGGCGCGATCGATTTTGTCGGACTCAGCGCGACGTCCAGTCTCGGGGTCGCCGCGCTGCGCAAAGGCGGCCGCCACATCGTAGTCGGCCTGATGGGGGGTGAGCTCTCCCTGGGTTTGGTCGCCGTCGCCCAGCGAGCGATCAGCGTGACCGGAAACTATGTGGGCACGCTGCAGGAGCTCAAGGAAGTCGTGGCGCTCGCAAGAGCCGGCCGGCTCCCGGCGCCGCCCGTCGAGACGCGCCCGTCAACGGAGATCAACCGCACGCTGGATGAGCTCAAGGCCGGTAAAATCCTCGGGCGCGCGGTGCTCGACTTCGAGACCGCGGGCGCCTGACCGAAGGACATTCATGATGCTCGCACCCCGCAAGGCATTGCTGGATTTCACGTCGCCTTACGCAACGCGCCGCCGTCCGACGCTTGCGCGAAACGCCGTCTCCACTTCACAGCCGCTCGCCGCTCAGGCGGGCTTGCGGATGCTGCTCTCCGGTGGCAACGCAGTAGATGCTGCGCTCGCCGCAGCCATGACGCTCACGGTAGTCGAGCCGATCTCAAACGGGGTTGGCAGCGACGCCTTCGCCATCATCTGGGACGGGAAACAACTTCACGGCTTGAATGCTTCGGGCCGCTCGCCCGCCGCGTGGACCCCGGAATACTTCAAGGGCCAGAAAACCGTTCCGGTGCGCGGCTGGAACAGCGTGTCGGTTCCGGGCTGCGTGTCGGCCTGGGCGGACCTCTCGAAACGCTTCGGCAAGCTTCCTTTCCCGAAGCTCTTCGAGCCGGCGATCGATTACGCGGCGAACGGCTTCCCGGTCTCACCTTTCGTCGCCGAGCGCTGGGACCCGCAGGTACCGGAGCTGCGCGGCCAGCCCGGTTTCGCGGAGGCGTTTCTTCCCGGAGGCCGTTCGCCGCGCGTGGGGGAAATCTTCCGCTTCCCCGACCAGGCGAGGACGCTCGAGAAAATCGCCGCAACGAAGGGGGAAGCGTTCTACCGCGGAGAGCTCGCCGACCAGATCGCTGCACATGCCCGGGCAAACGGCGGCGCCATGACGCGCGACGATCTCGCCGCCCACGCGAACGACTGGGTGGGCACGATCAGCCAGGACTACCGCGGCTTCACGATTCACGAGATCCCGCCCAACGGCCAGGGCATCGTCTGCCTCATGGCGCTCGGCATTCTCTCGAACTTCGACGTCGCCGACCATCCGGTCGATTCCGCCGACAGTGCGCACCTGCAGATCGAGGCGGTCAAACTCGCCTTCGCGGACGCGTACCGCTTCGTCGGTGATCCGAGTGCGATGCAGCTCACGCCGAAACAGCTGCTCGACCCGAACTACCTCGCTTCACGCGCCAAGCTCATCGACATGAAGCGGGCGCAGGATTTTGGCCACGGCTCGCCGCCCGCGAGCGGCACCGTCTATCTCACGGCGGTGGACGCGAACGGCATGATGGTGTCCATGATCCAGTCGAACTTCATGGGCTTCGGCTCGGGCGTGGTCGTCCCCGGCACCGGGATCAGCATGCAGAACCGGGGCTCGGGCTTTGTCCTCACGCCGGGCCACCCCAACCAGGTCGCACCGAGAAAGCGTCCATTCCAGACCATCATCCCGGGATTCGTGACGAGGAACGACGAGCCCGTCATGAGCTTCGGCTTGATGGGCGGCAGCATGCAGCCGCAAGGCCACACGCAGATGATGGTGCGCATGGCCGACTACGGCCAAGGGCCGCAGGGGGCGATCGACGGGCCGCGGTTTCGCATTGTGCAGGGTCTGGAAGTCACCTTCGAGGACGAGTGGCCGAGCGCAACGATCGAGGAGCTTGCGCGCCGCGGCCACCGCGTCATGAAGCTCCCCGAAGACTACAACGCCTTTGGCTGCGCGCAGATCGCACATCGGCTCGAGGACGGGTATCTCTGCGCCTCCGACGCGAGGCGGGACAGCCTGCCGGTGGGATTCTAGGGCGCGAGCCGAGCGCCTACGGGGACGAACGCGGACCCTTTTCGTCCTTTTTCTCGAGCGCCCGAACCAGGGCCTCGCGCGCAAGCAGGTTGGCCGCCGCGTCGTCGATCGTCTGATACTTGCGCATGATGCCGCGCACCGATTCGAATCCCGCCCGGTCCAGGCGCCCCTGCTCGTAGAACAGGGCCGCAGTGAGCATGATCCCTGCGCCTTCGATGACAGGGCTCTCACTGATCACCGGGGCGGCGGCGACCTTCTCGAAATACTGTGCGTAGAAGGCCGACCATTTCATCTGCCCCGATTCGGCGAGGGGCTCGTTGCGTCTCACCCAGTTGTCGACTTCCTGGATGCCATAGGTCTCCTGGAAAATGCCGCAGGCCGGGAGCAAGAGCGCCAGGATGATGGCGGCGATGCATCGCAGGCAAGTCATAAAAGTCGCCTATGGTAACTCACCGGGCGGCGCCGCCGGTCGCGGATAGAATGCGCGACCGGACGTGTCGACGAACCGTTCTTCCTGAAAGGCAGATCTCATCATGCTCAAGCTTTGGGGCAGAATCAACTCCATCAACGTTCAGAAGGTCCTATGGGCGCTCGACGAGCTCAAGGTCCCCTGCGAGCGTACCGACGCCGGCATGCAGTTCGGCGTCGTCAACGAAGCCTTTCTACCGCAAGCTGAATCCGAACGGCCGCGTGCCGACGATCGAAGACGACGGCTTCGTGCTGTGGGAGTCCAACGCGATCGTGCGCTACCTGTCGGCCAAGCACGGAGCGGGAACACTGTGGCCGAACGACCCGAGGCAACGGGCGGATTCCGACCGCTGGATGGACTGGGCGACGAGCACCGTCGCGCCTGCGCTGACGCCGGTTTTCTGGGGCCTTATCCGTACGCCTCCCGAGAAGCGCAACATGGCCGCTATCGAGGCCGAGGCTGAAAAGGCCGCCCAGGCGTTCCAGGTGCTCGAGCAGTGTCTCGACGGCCGCGACTATGTCGGCGGAAAATCGCTCACGATGGGAGACATACCGCTCGGCGCTTTCGTGTACCGCTGGTACGCGCTGGACGTGAAGCGTCCCAGGCTGCCGAGGGTCGAGGCGTACTACCAGCGGCTGCAGCAGCGTCCGGCGTACAGGAAGCACGTCACGCTGCCGTTGAGTTGACGCACGGGCTGTGGTGGAGCGCGTCGATTCGAGGGAGGCCATTGTGCCGCTGTCTTCGCAGGTGGGTGGCGGCGCAGCCGAGTGTTTCAATATGTCTGAGGATGCGCCGCCGGGACCCGCCCGAAGACGCGGTTAGCGGCACCTGGCCGACAGCGAATCGACGTGCTCCGTCATCTGGCTAAGGTTTCGCGAGCGCGGAGAGCCGAGCGTTACGCTTCGGTTTTTCGAGCTTCCCCAGATCTTTCGCCGCCGCGTAGAAGGCGGCCAGATCACCATTTTCTTGCGAGAGCAATGCGCGGAATGCGGGCACGAGCTCCGAGTAACTGGAAATGGACGCGAGCAGCGCGTTGTTCGCTCTGCGTGCAAACAGCCGGTCGTACCCTGAAAAGCCGCCCCAGGATGTCTTCAGCGCGCGGTATTCGTCATCGAGCTCCGCGAACAGGCGCTGCTTGCCTGCGCGTTTCTCCTCGACCGGGACCGGCCGCGCGTAGAAATCGGAGAGCCTCGAACTATATCTGAGCATGAAGGCAACGAACTCCGAGCGCCTGCTGCGCGATTCGAGATAGGCGGTGCGTTGAGCAGGAGTCCCTTCGCGATCGAGCCAGCGCCCCACGCCTTCCTCCTCCACCAGAGACGCAAAGGACTCGTTGAACATCGTGTCGTCCTTGACGTACACGGTCTGGTGCGCGAGTTCGTGAAACAGGATGCGCGCGACCTCGGTCTCCGGGTACTGGATGAAGGTGGAGAGCACCGGATCGTCGAGCCACCCGAGCGTCGAGTACGCCGGCACGCCGCCGACATGCGTGTCGTAGCCCTGCTCCGCGAGCGCGGCGGCATACTGCCGCGCCGCTTCCTCCGAATAGTAGCCGCGATAGCTCACGCAACCGGCGAATGGAAAGCACGATTCGACCGCCTTGACCGAGAACTCCGGCGCGGCGAATACATTCCAGACCGCGAACGGCCGGCCGAGGTCGGCGTAGCTGCGATAGCTGCCGTTATCGGGAAGAGCGAGATCGCGGCTCGCGAACTCCCGGATGACGAGCACTCGCGCGAGCTTGGCGCGCAGCGGATCTGGCGTGCCGGCTTCACGCAAGCGTTCCTCGATCGGCACCGCGAGCCGCATCAGTTCTAGATGGCCGCTCACCGCCTGGGCGTAGTAGCGGACCGGGGTGCAGCCCGAAATCAGTAGCAGCGTGCCTAGCAAGGCGACACGAATCACCTGAGGAACCCTCCCGTCCTGAAGAATGCGGTGCACTGACGCGCGACGCGCTTCGAGACCAACAGCACGGAGTGGCCGAGAGGCAAGCTCAGATGGTCGCGCATTCCCTGAAACTTTGTCTCGTCCAGACAGACGACGCCGTCGTTCGGTTCCGGCAGACGGGTTAACAGGCTGCCGACTCCGATCGGACGTATTCCGGCGATCGCGCCGACTTCAATACGCGGATCGAGCGGGACGTCGACCGGCTTCCGCCAGATTTCGAGGCTCTTGCCCAGCAGCAACCTCCCGGCCGCGCTCCGCGCGAAGTCCGCCGCCGCCCGGCAGCCGGCGACCGGAGTTCCGAGCAGGACGGCGCGCCGGACGCGTTCGTCGGGGGAGCGCTGAAGATATCGCAGCACGATCACGCCGCCGAGACTGTGGCCGACCAGATGCACGCGCGGCGACGTCAGCTCCGCGATCCGCCTCGCCAGCCGTGCGAGGTGGTCGTCGAGCGTATCGCGCACCGTCCGATACGTGAGGGCGTGAGCGGTGTAGCCTTCCTTGCGCAGCGCGAGGGCCAGATAGCCCATCACCCACCCGTTCATCCACGCTCCATGAAGGAGCAACACGGCCTCAGAAGAAGCTCCCGCCACCTCAGCCGCGTTCCGCAGAACTCGCACCCCGGATCGTGAGACCCAGGGCCGCGAAGAAAGGCAGAGCCGCGATCAGGGCAAACCCGGCCCCGTAGCTTCCCGCGGCGGCGGCGACCGCGCCGAAGACCGGAGGCCCAATGAAAACTCCGGCGAATGTGAAGAACTGCGTTCCGCCGGTGACGATGGCGATCCTGCCGTCGGGGGCGAGCCGCGCCACCTCCGCGAGAAACACACCGTTCCAGCCGACCGCCGTGGCCCCATACAGGAGGCAGATTCCGAGCACGGCCCAGAGCGGCCAGGCAACCGAGAACGAGGAGGCGGCGACACCGCACAGCGCCATGGTCAAGCCGAGTATCGCGAGGACCCGGCGTGGAGCGAGAACCCGATCGGCGACGGCCCCCCAGATGATCCGGCCGAGGACCCCTGCGATCTGGGCGGCGGAAAAGATCAAACCTGCCGCAACCAAGGAATAAGCGAGCTCGATCTTGAGAAAGGACACGAGGTAGGTCGTGAAGCTGATCTGGACTGCCGAATACACCGTGGAAAGAATGGAAAGCTCGCGAATGCGGCGGTCCGCCCAGACCTCGGCGATGGGCGCGGCAAAGCGGCGAAACTGCATGCGCTGGTCGCGCGTGCGATCCCTGTCGTAGATCCGCCGGAACGGGAAGAGGACGGCGACGATCGCGGCACTTGCGAGCGCGAGGACGAGAACCGCGTTCTGCCAACTCGTCCATAAGAGTAACAGCGGCACGAGGGTTCCAGCGATCACGCCCCCTGCCGGAACGCCGGTTTGCTTGATCGAAAAAATCATGGAACGCATGCCCGGCGGAGCCGCGGCCGCGAGGATGGTGGAACTCGCCGGATTCACAAGGCCGTGAGCGGCTCCCGTCAGAACGCCGCAGGCCATGAGAAAGACCATATTGGCGCCAGCGCCCACGGCAAGACCGACCGCAACGCCGAGCACCGCGACCTGGAGTACGCGCACCGGCCCATAGCGCCCGACGAGCGTGCCGCCCGCGAGCCCCGCGAACATCGCGATCATGTAGGAGAAACCAACCCAACGGCCCACGGCAGTCGGTTCTGCGTCGAAATCGCCGGCGGCCACCGGCGCGAGCACGGCGGGAACCGATAAGGCCATCGCGGTGAGCGCCTGCACCGCGAGCGTCATCGCGACGGTGCGGGCGAGCTGCCCCGCGCTCGATGCGTAGGCGCGGGTCAGGTCCGACGTCGCAGGGCGCGCGTCCTTCGCCTCGCATTCACCGCGGACCACCCTGTGGCACTACTCGATCTTGGCCCCGGAGGCCTTTACGACTTTCCCCCATTTCACGATTTCATTGTGGATGAAATCGCCGAATTGCTCGGGCGTCCATGCCCTCGCCAGGGCGCCTTGTTGCGCGAGCTTGTCCTTCACGTCGTCTTGGGCGAGAGCCTTGTTCACTTCGCTGTTGATGCGAGCAATGACATTTCCGGACGTGCCCTTCGGCACGACGATCCCGAACCACGCGGTCGCCTCGTACCCCGGGACGCCGGCCTCCTGCATCGTCGGCAGATCGGGCAGCTCCGGATAGCGCGTCGCCGAAGTGATTGCAAGCGCACGTAGCTTGCCGGATCTTATGTGTCCTATGGAGGATGTCAGGTTGTCGAACATCAGATCGACCTGGCCGCCGATCATGTCGGCGAGCGCCGGGCCGCTGCCCTTGTAGGGAATATGCACGATGTTGACGCCGGTGATCATCTTGAACATCTCGGCCGACATGTGGATCGAAGTGCCGCTGCCCGAGGAGGCGAAGTTGAATTTCCCGGGGCTCGCCTTGGCAAGGGCGATGAACTCGGCGACCGATTTCGCCGGCACCGAGGGGTGCACGATCATCACGTTGGGGACGAGGGCGACCATCGCCGCGGGCATGAGGTCTCTCTCGAGGTCGTAGTCGAGCTTCGCGTACAAGGTCGCGCTGATCGACTGGGCGACGGTAAGCTGAAGAATGGTGTAACCGTCCGGGGTGGACTTGGCCACGAGCGCCGTGCCGACGTTGCCCGCCGCGCCCGCGCGGTTCTCGACCACGACGGGCTGACCGAGCGGTCCGCTGATCTTGTCGGCGATGATCCGCGCCGTGATGTCCGTCGCGCCCGCTGGGGGAAACGGAACAAGGTACCGGATCGGCTTGGAGGGCCAGGTCTGCCCTGCCGCACTGCCGAGAAAAGCGAACAGAGTTACCACTGCAAGAACGATTCGCGCGAGCATGATCACTCCCTTCGAGTTGAAGCGGTGGTATTCGACGCTGGAATCTGTATCGGCAGGACGCTCGCGATTTGCCACCCTTCGGGCTTCTTGACCATAACCAGGTTGATGTAGGCGCGAGTCCTGGCCGGCTTGGCGCCAGCGTCTCCCACCGTGAGCTGAGTCGTAGCATAGATGTGCGCCACGCGCCTGCTGACGGAAATGACGCGGACTTCCTTCCGGTCCACCTCGACGTGCCAGGTGCCCTTGTAGCGTTCCTCAAGCTCCTTGAGCGCCGCCTCCCGCCCCCAGATGGGCTTGCCCCGGGAAATCCACAGAAAGTCCGGAGAATCTACGAACAGAGTTCGCATCGATTTCGAATCGTGCGCGTTCTGGATCGCCACGTAACGGTCGAATACGCCGCGTACTTCCTCTTCCATCGTTGCGGCTCGCGCCGGCGCAAGGAAAACCGCAGCCGCCACAAGAACCAATGCCAGCAAAACCTTCACCATTCTCTCCTTTAGAACTCCTTGTCCATTCTGAGTGGCCCCCAGGATTGCAGCCAGGGACCAGAGAATCACGAGCCCCGCAACCGGCAAGAATTATACGATGCCCGGAGTTGCTCCGTTGCTGTGGGTTATTGATATGTCACCGGAATATGGGCGAGAGACCGGCGAGCTGAGCCGCTCTGGGTCAGTACTTCCTCTTGAGCTGCTCCGCCACCGACTCGATCTCCTTGCGGAACGTGGCGTTCACTCTCTCATAGCGCCTCTGCGCAAGCTCGTCGTCATACACGCTGACGACCTCGAGGTCGTAATACGAGCGCAGCCCGCCGTTGAACTCGACCGCCATCTCGGCGGTGGACCCCGGCGGGCCCTGGATCCGGTAGCCCGGGATGATCGGGAACAATCCTCGGTCGATGGCGATCCGCTGGCCTTGCTCCGAGAGAAGGAACTCGACGAAGGCGCGCGCGGCTCTGGGGTGCCTGGCGCCCTTCAGGATCGCCGCCGGGCCCGAGGTGATCCATGCCGTCCTGGGCGCAACGTACCTGATGTCGAAGCCGGCCAGGCGGTCTTCGAAGGCGAAATAGCTCGGCACAGCGAAGCCGACCGCGAATTCGCCCCTCGCCACGACCGCCGGTACGTCGCGGCTGCGCGGAGCGAAGAAGCCGGTGTTCGCCGCCAGGCGCCTCGCCCATTCCCAACCCTTCGCTTCGCCGTCGCGCTGCAGGATGACTTCGTATGCCGCGTGGCTGCTCGAAGAGCGCGTTGGCGGAGTTTGCGCGATGTGGCCTTTCAGCCGCGGATCCAGGAGATCGTCCCAGTCCTTCGGCGGCGGCACGCCGAGACGTTGCAGCAGCCGCGGGTGGTAGACGATCCCGGTGGACTCGAGCACGGTGCCGACCCAGAAGCCTCCCGGGTCTTTCAGCAGAATCGGCTTTGGCTTGCCAAGCTTTTCGGGGATGGCGTCCGTCACCGCCTTGGGCAGATCGAGCGGCGCGAGCAGGTTCTGCACCGCGAGCCTGTCGTAGAGCGCGCTTTCTCCCCCCCAGAACAGGTCCGCCTGCGGCCGACCGTTCCATTCGACGATGCGGCCGTACGCCAGCGGTGTGCCGGCGGAAAGCGCGCTCGTGCCGACGTCGACGTTCCAGCTTTGCTTCGCATGCTTTCGGAACTCGGCAAGGGCGGGATCGGAGAGGCTCTTCCCGACCGGCGTGATGAGCACGAGTTCATCCTCGATCGGCTGCGCCGCGTGGAGCCTCGGCGTGACGAGCATCGCGGCGACCGAGGCAGCGATCGTCAGGGTGCGCATGAAACACATGCTGGCCTGCATGATTGCGATTAGATCGTTGGTGGGCCCGCCTGGATTCGAACCAGGGACCAAAGGATTATGAGTCCTCTGCTCTAACCAGCTGAGCTACAGGCCCGCAGACACGGTCCCCGATGCTATCGAATCACGTCGAGGCTGTCGACCTGATCGAGCGTTCAGCGGCGCGTAGCGTCCGCTGCGACGCGAGCGGATATTGCGGCAGCTTTGCTGTCCGCAATATCAAGAGTTGTCCAAAAAGCTCTTCAGCCGCTCGGAACGCGAAGGATGGCGCAGCTTGCGCAACGCTTTCGCCTCGATCTGGCGGATGCGCTCGCGCGTGACGTCGAACTGCTTGCCGACTTCCTCCAGCGTATGGTCGGTGTTCATTTCGACCCCGAAGCGCATGCGCAGGACTTTCGCCTCGCGCGGAGTGAGCGAATCCAGCACGTCCTTGGTCACCTCGCGCAAGGATGCATACATCGCCGCGTCGTTCGGAGCGAGGGTCGCCTGGTCCTCGATGAAATCCCCCAGGTGCGAGTCGTCGTCGTCGCCGATGGGGGTCTCCATCGAGATCGGCTCCTTGGAGATCTTGAGTATCTTGCGGATCTTGTCCTCCGGCATCTCCATCTTCTGTGCGAGCGTCGCCGGGTCGGGCTCCTGCCCCGTCTCCTGCAGGATCTGGCGCGAGATGCGGTTCATCTTGTTGATCGTCTCGATCATGTGAACCGGGATGCGGATGGTGCGCGCCTGATCGGCGATCGAGCGCGTGATCGCCTGCCGGATCCACCAGGTGGCATAGGTGGAAAACTTGTAGCCGCGGCGGTATTCGAACTTGTCCACCGCCTTCATCAGGCCGATGTTGCCTTCCTGGATCAGGTCGAGGAACTGCAGTCCGCGATTGGTGTACTTCTTCGCGATCGAAATCACCAGCCGCAGGTTCGCTTCGGTCATCTCGCGCTTCGCGCGGCGGGCCTTCGCCTCGCCGGTGGACATCTGCTTGTTGATGTCCTTCAGGTCCTTCAGCGGAATGCCGATCCTCTTCTGGATCGCAAGCAGCTTTTGCTGCTGTTCGAGGATGTTCGGCTCGAAGCGTGATAGCGGAACGCTCCAGGGTTTGGCGGCCGCGATCTCGTTCTTCACCCAGCGCATGTTGGTTTCGCTGCCGGGGAATTCCTTGATGAACTGGGGCCGCGGCATGCCGCCCTTGTTCACGCAGAGGTTCATGATCTCCCGCTCGTGACTGCGCACTTCATCGACCATCCCGCGCAAGCTGTCGCACAGCCTCTCGATGATGCGCGCCGTGAAGCGGATGTTCATGAGCTCGTTGCCGATCTGGTCGCGGACCTTGATGTACTCCTTGCTGCGATGGCCGTGCTCGGCAAGCGCCCGTTTCATTCTCTCGTAGAGCCGGTGAATCTTGGCGAAGCGCGCGAGTGCGTCCTCCTTCAGCTGCAGCAGGCTGGCCGAAATCGCGGCCGCGTCGTCCTCCGCGTTCCCCTCCTCGTCCTCCTCGGGCTCGACTTCGTCGGAGATTTCCTGGATCGGTTCGTCCTTCGCATCCGGGTCGATCATCCCGTCGACCAGCTCGTCGACGCGCATCTCGTCCCGGGCCACCTTGTTGGAAAGATCGAGAATTTCGGTGATGGTTGTCGGACAGGCGGAGATCGCCTGGATCATGTGCTTCAGGCCGTCTTCGATCCGCTTCGCGATCTCGATCTCGCCCTCGCGAGTCAGCAGCTCGACCGAGCCCATTTCGCGCATGTACATGCGCACCGGGTCCGTCGTGCGTCCGAACTCCGGATCGACCGTGGAGAGCGCCGCTTCGGCTTCCTCCTCCGCATCCTCGTCGGGGACCACCGCCGGCGCGGTTTCCGAAATAAGCAGCGTGTCGGCATCCGGGGCCTCGTCGTAGACCTGGATGCCCATGTCGTTGAACGTCGTGATGATCGACTCGATCTGCTCGGCGTCCACCATGTCGTCGGGGAGGTGGTCGTTGATTTCGGCGTAGGTGAGAAAACCGCGTTCCTTGCCGAGCTTGATGAGATTCTTCAGGCGGGTGCGGCGAGCTTCCGCGTCCTCGGGGCGAGCCTCGGCGCGGAGCAGCAGCGCGCGCTCGGCGTCGGCGTTCCGTCGCGGCCTGCCCGCCTTGCGCAGCTTGAGGAGCTCCTGCGCCTGCTGCTTGAGCTGCGCCTTCAGCTCCTTTTCCTTCTGCTTGGCGAGGAGCGCAGCCTCCTTGGCCTTCGCCTTTTCCAGCGCCGCGAGTTCTTTCGCTTTCGCTTTCTCCCGCGCGGCAATCTCGCGCGCCTTCGCCTTCTCGCGCGCGATACGCTCGCGCTCGCGTTGCTTTTCCTTGGCAGCCTTGAGGCGCAAACGGTCTTTTTCGGCGCGCTCGCGGGCCTTCCGCTTTTCGCGGGCCTTGCGTGTCCGTTCCTTCTCCCGAGACGCCATGAGGCGCGCGCGTTCCTTCTGCTTGACGGCCTTCGCCCGCGCGGCATCCTTCGCCTTGCGGGCCCTTTCCTTCTCCCGAACCGCCTTCACCCGCGCGGCTTCCTTGGCTTTCATCCGGCGAGCTTTCTCCCGCTCCTTCGCGGACCGGACGCGGGCGGCCTCCTGCGCCTTGCGCGCTCGATCGCGTTCCCGTTCCTTCTGCGCGCGCAGCCTCGCCGCGGCTCTGGCTTTCTGCTCTTTGAGCCGCGCTGCCAGCTTGGCTTTCGCCTTGGCGCGAGCTTTGGATTTAAGTTTCTGATTCGCCATGTTTTCCATGCCTATCACGATGACGGGAGGGAGCCCGAAATTTCAGCACTAATTGAAGCACTTACCGTGCCCAGATTGCGTTCCCGGAGCAAACGAAGCATTTCCGCCTCTTCGTCCGGTGTGCGATCGAGCTTTATCCTGAGAAGCTCGAAGCGCTGCTTGCGCCGCTTCTCCCGCAGGAGCCCCAAGGCGCCGCGGAAGTCCTCTTCCATATGCTGCCCTTCAAGCTTCATATCAAGGAGGGCGGCCTGACTCGCCTCAAGAACACTCCTGAATTCGGTTCCCTGGAAGTGGTCCACGACCATATTGGCCTCTACGGCCGGATTTGCGCGGCAGAATTCGACGACGGCCGCGAGCGCTCGCTCTTCGAGCGGGCCTTTGTCCAGCAATTCCGCGGAAAGTTCCTTCGCGAGCTCCGGCTTGGAAATTAGGCACTGCAGGATGATTCGGACCAGTCTCAGTTCCGGGGCCTGCGCTCCACGGGGCGGCCCGGAAGGCGGTGCAGCGGGTCTGGCTGTCGTGGTGAGTTCTTGGGTGAGCTGCGCTTTTTGACCCTCGTCCAAGTATCCCGTGGCTGCGATCATCTGGATGAGTTGCCGCTGTAACTCCCGAGCCGAAATCTGCTTCAGCATCGGTTTCGCTTCGTGCACAAGTTGCGCGCGCCCCTCGTACGTTTTCAGTTCAACACGCCCCTTTAGCTCCTCGACAAAGAACTCAGACAGCGGCCGGGCGGTTTCCAGCATTTTCTCGAACGCTTCCTTGCCCTTTTCCCGCACGAAACTGTCAGGATCGTGTTCCGGCGGCAGGAACAGAAACCGCATCGCCTTGTTGTCGGCAAGATGCTGCAGACTAACTTCGAGCGCTCGCCACGCCGCCTTACGTCCCGCTGCGTCGCCATCGAAGCAGAAAACGACCTCGTCGGTCTGCCGCAGAAGCCTCTGGACGTGTGTGGCCGATGTGGCCGTTCCGAGCGTCGCAACGGCATATTCGACGCCGTTCTGCGCGAGCGCCACGACGTCCATATAGCCTTCGACCACGATCACGCGGCCTGCCGCACGGATCGCTGGCCTCGCCTGAGCAAGCCCGTAGAGCTCGCGTCCCTTCTGGAAGAGCGGGGTCTCCGGGGAGTTGAGATACTTTGGCTCCTCTTCGCCGAGCACGCGGCCGCCGAAGGCGATTACTGAGCCGCGCTGATTGAGAATGGGGAACATGATGCGGTCGCGAAACCGGTCATAACGCCGTCCCCCGCCCTCCGGGTCGATCACGAGGCCTGCGTCTTTCAGGGCTTTGTCGGCATAGCCCGGAAAAACACTCTCCAGATTCTGCCAGCCATCAGGGGCATAGCCGATCCCAAAGCGCGCCGCGATTTTGCCGGTCAAGCCACGGCCCTTGAGATATTCGATGGCGCGCGACGCTGCCTTCAACTGCTCGCGATAGTAATCGCAGGCGCGCTTCATGATCTCGTACAGATCCGGTCCGCTTTCGGGTTTCTTGGTGCGTGGTTCGAACTCCGGCATCCTCATGCCGACCGATTCGGCGAGATCCCTCACCGCCTCGACATAACCGAGTCCCTGGTACTCGATGAGGAAGGAAATGGCGTTGCCGTGCGCGCCACAGCCAAAGCAGTGATAGAACTGTTTTGCGGGACTTACGGTGAACGAGGGTGTCTTCTCGGTGTGAAACGGACAGCAAGCGACATAGTTCGCTCCGCCCTTTTTCAGCGGGACGTAACGCTCGATCACGTCGACGATATCGACGCGATGGAGCAGTTCTTGCTTAAAGGAATCGGGTATCACAGCCCTGTACGATGATGGAGCGCGGCGCCGGAAAGCGCGTCGCAATGAACGGGCCGCGATCGCCCCGCCCTCCTCGCCATGTTCACTTTATAGGCGAAATTCCCGGAAGCGCAAGCCAGAGACACCTCGGGAATTTCCTCACCCTGCAAGTTTCGTCTTCACCAGCGCCGAAACCCTTGCCATGTCTGCACGTCCCGCGAGCTTGGCCTTCAGCAGCCCCATGACCTTGCCCATGTCCGAGACACCCTTCGCCCCCGTTTGGGCGACGATGCTGGCAACCTCCGAGGCGATCTCCTCCTCCGACAACTGTTTGGGCAAGTAGCTCGAAAGAAGTCCCAGTTCGAAGGTTTCCTTGTCTGCAAGGTCCTTGCGGCCCGCGGCTTGGAACTGGGCGATGGAGTCGCGCCGCTGCTTCATCATTTTTTCGATCACCGAAGCGACCTCCGGGTCGGACAGGTCCTTGCGCTCGTCCACCTCGAGCTGCTTGATCGCGGCGAGGATCAGGCGGATCGCCGAAAGCCGCTCGGCCTCCCGCGCCCTCATCGCCGCTTTCATGTCGTCGGTGATCTTCGCTTTCAGAGACACAGGCGACTCGCTTTCGAGAAAACGAAAGGCCGGACAGGTTGCCTCTGCCCGGCCTTTGATCCTGAATCAATGATCTCTAATAGAGTTTGGGCGGCAGGGTCTGGTTGCGCAGGCGCTTGTAGTGCCGCTTGACTGCGGCGGCAAGCTTCCGCTTGCGGTAGGCGGTGGGCTTTTCGTAGAACTCCCGGGCGCGAAGTTCGGTGAGAAGCCCGGTTTTCTCCACGGTCCGCTTGAAGCGGCGCAGCGCCACTTCGAAGGGCTCGTTTTCCTTGACGCGTACGGTCGGCATGCAGGCTTGGGTCCTAATGCAAAGGCGCGGATTTTAACAGAGAATCACTCCGAAAGTCACCTGATTCGACGATGAAATGCTGGTCCTGGGAATAGAAACGTCCTGCGACGAAACCGGGGTCGCCGTCTACGACAGCGACCGGGGCCTGCTCGCGCATGCCCTGCACTCGCAGGTGAAGCTTCACGATCCCTATGGCGGAGTCGTGCCCGAACTCGCCTCGCGCGACCACATTCGCCGGCTCCTGCCTCTTTTGCGCGAGGTCCTGGATGAAGCGGGGATCAGGGTGAAGGATCTAGACGGGATCGCGTTTACCCAGGGTCCGGGACTCGCCGGTGCTTTGCTCGTAGGAGCCGCCGTCGCGAGCAGCCTCGCCCGCGGCCTCGGAATCGCCGCGATCGGCGTGCACCACCTCGAAGGGCACCTGCTTTCGCCCTTGCTTGAAGAAGATGCACCGGCCTTTCCTTTTGTCGCGCTGCTCGTCTCGGGGGGACACACCCAGCTGATGCGCGTGTCGGGCGTCGGGGAATACGAGATGCTGGGAGAAACGCTGGATGACGCCGCCGGCGAAGCTTTCGACAAGACCGCCAAGCTGCTTGGACTGGGGTATCCCGGCGGCCCGGCGCTCGCGAAACTGGCCGAACGGGGCAGAGCCGATCGCTTCGACCTCCCGCGCCCCATGCTCGACTCGCTGGAAAGGCACGGCGACCTCAACTTCAGTTTCAGCGGCCTGAAGACGGCGGTCGTGACCCTCGTCCGACAGCGAACGCTCGACGAACAGACGCGCGCCGATCTCGCCGCCGCCTTCCAGGAGGCCGTCGCGGATGTGCTCGTCGCGAAATCCCGCGCCGCGATCGCGCCGGACGGGCCTGGACAGTCTGGTCGTGGCCGGGGGCGTGGGCGCCAACCTGCGCCTGCGCGCCAAGCTCGACTCGGCGGCGGCACGCGAGAGGTTCAGGGTGTTCTACCCCGCAATGGAATTCTGCACGGACAACGGCGCGATGATCGCGCTGGCGGGGTGTCTGAGGCTGAAAGCCGGAAAGACGGGCGCCCCCTCGGGCGGATTCACGGTGATGCCGCGCTGGGATTTGGCGGCGTCGCGGCTGCTGATAGAAACAGGGGAACCCCAGGGTTCCCCGTTACGCCTCCGCACTGTCAGGCGCTCACCGAGTCCTGCTTTTCGCCGATTCGACGCTCTTTGCCGGCGACGAGGTTGAGAATATTCGACTTGTGTCGCCAAACGAGCAGCACCGCAACCAGAATCACAGCGGGAAGCATGTAACCCAGCTCGAATCCAAGCACACCCATAAGAAACGCGTAGGCCGGCGCAAACACCGCCGAAACGACGGCCGCGAGCGAGGAATACCGAAAGAAGAAAGCGATGATGATCCACGTCGCGAGCGTCGCCAGACCGAGCCAAGGGTGGATCGCGAGCAGGATCCCCGCTGCGGTCGACACACCCTTCCCGCCCCTGAAGCGGAAAAACACGGGGAACAGATGGCCGAGGAACACCGCGACCGCGCACCCCGCGACGCCGATTGTGTCCAAACCGAAATCGGCGGCGTAGCGCTGCGCTAGAAACACCGCGAGCCACCCCTTTCCGCCGTCGCCGATCAGCACCAGCAGCGCGGCGAGTTTCCTGCCCGTGCGCAGCACGTTGGTCGCGCCGGGGTTGCCGGAGCCGTAGCTGCGAGGATCGGGAAGCCGGAACGCGCGGCTGACGACCACAGCGAAAGAAAGCGAGCCGATCAGATAGGCAACGGCGATGAACGCTGCGGTAGCCATGGCGTTCCACTAGAATGCCGCAGAGTTTAGACTCGAAAGCCGATCTTGGACACCGTCTTCATACGCCAGCTGCGCCTGCCCGCCTGGATCGGCCTCTACCGCCGCGAGAAAGTCTCCCCGCAGACGATCGAACTCGACCTCGAGATCGCGCTCCCCGACAACGGGGTATTCAAGACAGGCAAAGTCGCAGACACCATAGACTACGGTGTTGTGGTCGCGCACATCCGTGCCCTCCTCGAAAAGGAGCGTTTCGGACTGGTCGAGAATCTCGCCGAACGCATCGCAGGACTGATCATCAAGGACTTCAACTCCCCGCGCGTCAAGGTCAGCATCGCAAAGCTCGGCGTGCTGCGGGATGCGAAATTCGTCGGCGTCAGCATCGAGCGCTCCCGGTCGTAGCTTTCACCCTCTAGGGTGATGCCTCGCATGCAGCGCCTTCAGCCGTTCGCGCGCGACGTGCGTGTAGATCTGCGTGGTCGAAATATCAGCGTGCCCGAGCAGGAGCTGAACGACGCGCAGATCCGCGCCATGGTTGAGAAGGTGCGTCGCGAATGCGTGCCTCAGCGTGTGCGGCGAAAGCGCTTTTCCGGGAATTGCGCTCGCCGCGTGTTTCCTGATCAGGGACCAGAACGCCTGCCGCGTCATCGGCGCGCCGCGCCCCGTTACGAACACGTACTCGCTCGCGCGCTTTCTCAGAAACTCAGGCCGTGCTTCCTTCAGGTAGCGGTCGAGCCAGGCGAGCGCTTCCTCGCCGAGCGGCACGAGGCGCTCCTTCGAACCCTTGCCGAATATGCGCACCACGCCCATGTCGAAACTGACCTCGGCAAGCTTCAGGCGCGTGAGCTCGGAGGCGCGCAGCCCGCTCGCGTAGAGAACTTCCAGCATGGCCCGGTCGCGCAGCCCGTGCCGCGTCTCCGGGTTCGGCTGCGCGAGCAGCGCCTCGACCTCGGCCTCGGAAAGAGTCCTCGGAAAGCGCGGAGTCTTCTTCGGCGGGTCAAGCTTAAGCGTCGGGTCGAGCGCAATGCGTCGCTCGCGAACAAGGTACCTGTAGAAACGCTTCAGACTGGAGTGAATGCGTGCCTGGGTGCTCGATCTGCCGCCCCGCTTCTTCCCGCGCTGGGAAAAGCGCCAGGCGAAGTAGTCGGCGATGTCCGCCTCCGCTGCGTCAAGGAGCGAAGCCTGGCCCCGGCTCCTGAGCCAATCGGCGAAAAGGCGCAGATCGCGCCGGTAGGATTCCAGAGTATTTTTCGCGAGCCCGTCCTCGAGCCACACTGCATCGCAGAAAGCGTCGAGCAGCACGCCGTTGTCCGTGTCGGGCGGGCGGCTGCCAGGCGCTATCGCCACCGGCTCTCCTCAGAGAGTGGACTCGGCGCTTCGGAATGGGCCTTCGGCGCCCTCATGCTCGAGCAGCCAGCGCTTTGCCGAAAGTTGAAATCCGCCGTCGCTGTGTGCAAAGCCGCCGATCGCTGCGGCGGCGACGACGCGGTGGCAGGGAACGACCAGCGGAAGTGGATTCTCGCCGCAGGCCTGGCCCACCGCTCGCGGCGCTGAACGCAACTCGCGCGCAATTTCGCCGTAGCTTCGGGTCCGGCCCGGGCCTATGTCGACGATCCTCGCCCACACCCGCCGCTGAAATTCCGTGCCCCGCAGCACCAGCGGGAGATCGAAACGAAACTCCGGATCGGAGAGGTAGCGCCCGATCTGCGCGCAGACCCGCGCGGCGAGCCGATTCTGCGGCACGAGCTCTGCGCTCGCCTTCGGCAGGAAGCTGATCTCGGCGAGCACATCGCCTTCCGTGCGAATGCCGAGCACGGCGAACGGCGTCGGCAGTTTGGCCTCAAAGCCTCCGTGGGTGGAACTCATCGTTTCCTTTGATCCGGCGGCACCTCGAAGCGCATCGCAGGTTGGGGCACTACTCGATGCCGGCCGCGACGAACAATGCCTTCCCAGAAGCACTCCCGAGATAGCGCACGAGAATTCGCGCTGATTCTCCATTGTGCGAGCCGGTTGCAACCGCCGCCGCGTACGAAGTGTAGTTTTGGACTTCCGCCGGGAGTGGACCCACAAGTTGCAGGCCTTTCTCTCTATGCTGCAGGATCTCGGTGATCGGGCCAAAGCCCACCTCTCTCCCTTTGCCCTTCAACAAGTGCCCCATGACCGACGCGCCGTCGGCGTAACGAGTGGTCTTGCTCTCGATCTGCTCATAGATGCCCATCTTCTTGAGCAGGCCTTCAAAGTACAGGCCGCTGGACGCCCGGTTGAATACCAGAGAATCCGCGTCCAATATTGAGCGCCGCAGCGCTTCCGCGCTCGAAATATCGGGAACCGATGCGCCGGGACGCACCGCTGCCCCCATTCCCACACGCCCTACGTTGATTCGCTCCTCGCCGACTTTGCCGGCTTTGGCGAAGACGTCCATCGCGGCCGGCGGCGCGATCACCACGTCGAACTTCTCCCCACTTTCGATACGCTGGCGAATCTGGGGCGTCGTATTGAAAGTGATCTTGACCGTGTCTCCGGTCTGCTTCTGGAATGCCGAGGCGGCTGCCCTCAATCCCGGCTCGATTGCACCTCCGCTCAGAACCGCGATCTCGGCCGCCGCCGCGCCTTGAACCAGCAACAACACCCCCAAGACTGCTCCCCATGCTGCTCCAGAATTTTTCATGTATTCCCTCTCGTTAAACGGTCCCAAAACAAACCCATCCGCCGCCGCCGCAGCGAGTTCGCTATCCGGCGGGAGCAGGCGATTCGGCGCGGCGCATCTTCTGCGACACCACCACGATCACGATCAGCACGATGCCAATATAGTCAAACGCTGCGCGCGGGTAAACCAGCGCGAGACCGGCAGCGATGAGCAACCAGCGCTCGACTCGGGTCGTCCGCCGGAACAACCAGCCCTGCATTCCCCCGGCGAGCGCCCCGATGCCGATCATCGCAGTCACGCACACCGTAACGATGCTCAACACATTCGCATTGGCAAGCCCTTTGAACGAGCCATTCAGCAGCAACCCCAGGCCCGCGGGGTCGAGCACGAATACGAACGGCACTAGGAACGCCGGCATGGTGTACTTCCACGATTGCAGCGTCGTTTTGTAAGGATCGCCACCGGTGATCGCGGCGGCGGCGAACGGCGAGAGCGCGGTTGGAGGCGACACTTCGGAGAGCACCGCGTAGTAGAAAATGAACATGTGCGCCGCGAAATCCTTCACGCCGAGCTGAATCAGCGCGGGCGCCGCAATGACAGCGCAGATGATGTAGGACGCCGTGACCGGCACCGCCAACCCCACGATCCACACGATGAGCGAAGTGAAGATCGCGGTGTAGAGGAGCTTCACATCGTGGATCAGCCCCTGGGTCGCTTCCACGCCGAGCGCCATCAGAATACTCATCGTGCCCTGGGTGAGCGAATCCGCATAGCCGATCACGATCGCGCTGAACTTCAACCCAAGGCCGGTCAGGGTCACGACGCCGACGATGATGCCCGCTGCGGCGCAGGTAGCGCCGACGTTGAGCATGCTGACCGAGCCGGCTTCGAGTGCCTTCAGGAGCTTTGCAGGCCAGAGGCGCCACGCCGGCTGCATGAAGGCCGCGGCGACGAGCGCCAGCGCGCCTGCCGGCAGCGCCCAGCTCAGTGCGTCGGTATGGAAGCGACCCTTGACCACTGAGTACGCCGCGCACACCGCAAACACGACTGCGCAGAACAGGATCATCTGCCGCCGGCTCATCAACGCGCAGTCCGGGTGCAGGGCGCTCGTGACGAACGCCGCTGCGGTCGCCCAGAACACCGCCGCCACGGGCGAAAAACCGAGCAGCATGAAGGCGATGATCGCGACGAGCGACAGAAAATGGAAGCCGAACTGCCTGGTGAGTTTCCAAAGCGTCTCAGTCTTGTCCAGCGGAACCTGCTTCATTCCGAACTTGCGCGCATCGAGTTCCACCATCAGGAACAGCGCGAAGTAGTAGAGACACGTCGGTATGGTCGCCATCAGGATCACGTCGAGGTACGAGATCCTGAGAAACTCGGCGATGAGGAATGCCGCCGCACCGAGCACCGGGGGCGAGATGATCGCGCCAAGACCTCCCGCGGCGAGCAGGCCTCCCGCCGCATCCTTGCCGTACCCAGCCTTGGCGAGCATGGGATATGCCACCGTCCCCAGGGTCACGGTGGTTGCGACGCCGCTGCCGGAGGGTCCACCGAGCAGGAACGAGGACAGCACGATGGTACGCCCGGCACCGGTGGGCTTGCCGCCCATCGCGGTGAACGAGAAGTCGATGAAGAACTTGCCCGCCCCCGAGAACTGCAGGAAAGCCCCGTATATCGTGAAAAGAATGATGAGCGAGGAGGAGACGTCCACCGGAACGCCGAAGATCCCCTCCAGCGTCATGTACATGTGGCCGACGAGCCGCGATATGTCGTAGCCGCGATGCGTCCACGGCTGGCCGAGGTAAGGACCGAGCATCGCGTATGCGACGAACAGCACGCACACAAGCGGCATGATCCAGCCGGTTCCCCGGCGCGCCGCCTCCAGCACCAGCAGCGTGAGGATCACGCCGAACGCCATGTCCAGGCCGGACGGGATCGTGCTGCGGTCGGTGAAATCGTCTCCGCCCATCAGGCCGTAGCCGATCACGAGCAGTGACAGCGCCACGGCAATCCAGTCCCACCACAGGACGCGGTGGCGGAAACGCCGGGACAAAGGGAACAGCAGAAACACGAGGAACAGGACAAAGCCGACGTGGATCATGCGCAGTTGCTGCGTTGGCACGATCGCGTAAGCGGCGTAGAGGTGGAACAGCGACATCGCGACTGCCACCGCCACCACGAAGCGACCCAGGAAGCCCGTGAGGCGGTTGGTCGCGCCTTCCTCGGCCTCGAGGTACCGCTCCGCTCTCTTCAGAGCGTCGTCGCTGACCTGCGCTGGATCCCGCCGCAACCCGTCGGTTTCCTGCATCGGCGCCTCTCCCCAGTACGGCGTTTCACAAAACAAAAAATCCAGCGCGCAAAGCGCGCTGGATTTCGATCAGGTCCGAAGCGATCCAACCCTTACTTGACGTTCAGCCCTCTCTCGCGGAAGTACTTGACCGCCCCCGGGTGGAACGGGATCACGATCGCGGCATTGGTCTGGTACTTGAGGTCGAAGTTCTCCGCCTCTTTGTGCACCCTGACCATGTCTTCCTTCCTTTCGAACATCGTCTTCACGATGTCGTAGGCGACCTGGTCGGGCGTGTCGGCACCGGTGACCAATATGTTCCAGATGGTGCTCACGCGCGCATCCCTGTCCTGCCCCGGATAGGACTTCGCCGGGATGATGTCCTTCACGTAGAGCGGGCCGTACTTCTTGTTCAGCGGCTCGACCAGATCGTCGTGCTCGATGAACTTGATCTTGATGCCGGGCGAAGCCGCCAGGTCGGTCACCGCGGCGGTGGGAATGCCGCCCGACCAGAAGAAGGCGTCGATCTTGCGGTCCTTCAACGCATCCCCCGATGCCTGCACGGTCAGGCGCTCGCGGATGATGTCCTTGTCCGGGTTGAGCCCCGCCGCCTCCAGCACGCGGTTCGCCTTCACTTCCGTGCCGCTGCGCGGCGGGCCGGTCGAGACGCGCCGCCCCTTGAGATCGGCGACCTTGTTGATGCCGAGCCCGTCGAGAGTGACGATGTGGAAGCGGTTGGGATAGAGCACCATGAGGCCCCGCACCGGGACGGGTCGGCCCTTGAATTTCTCCTCACCCTTCCAGGCGTCATAGCTTGCATCCGCCATGGACAGGGCGACCTCCGCCTTCTTCGTCAGGATGAACTCGAGGTTGGCGATCGAGCCGGCGGTGGCTTCCGCCGTGGCGTTGAGGTTGGGGACAAACTTGGTCAGGACGTTCGCCATGCCCCCGCCCATCGGGTAATAGACCCCGCCGGTGGGCCCAGTTGCGATCGAGAGCGTTATCTTCTGCTGCGCGGCCGCGGGCAGAGCAACGGCGATGCAGGCTGCGAGCGCGAGTGATAGCTTGCGCATGGTTCCTCCTCGTGGGACTGCTTGCAGGAGAACGCAGTGTAGAGAGAATCGCCGGACCCGGTCAACTCTGGAGCCTCAGGCCGGGCCGACGTGCCGGAACAGAGCGCTGTCCTTCGCCTGATTACCCGACGCGCGCACCCTGGCGCCCCTTGCGGCGGCAAAGGCGAGCATGCGGTCGATCGGTCGATACGCGAGGCGCGCAGTCTCGGGATCGACAAGAATCTCGTTTGCGCCGCTCTCGAGCACTTGCGCGAGGTTGGCGAGCCCGTTCATCGCCATCCAGGGACAGTGCGCGCAACTCTTGCAGGCGGCGCCCGCGCCCGCCGTCGGCGCCTCGATGAAGCGTTTCCCCGGCATGAGCATTCTCATCTTGTGCAGGATGCCGCTGTCGGTTGCGACGATGAACTCGTCGGCGTCGAGCGACTGTGCCGCCCGAATGATCTGCGTGGTCGAGCCCACCGCGTCGGCGAGCCTGATGACTTCGGCGGGAGACTCCGGATGCACCAGCACCTTGGCGCGGGGGTGTTCTTTCTTCAGAAGCTCAAGCTCCGAGGCCTTGAATTCCTCGTGCACTACGCAGGCGCCGTGCCACAACAGCATGTCGGCGCCGGTCTGCTCCTGGACGTAGCGTCCCAGGTGACGGTCCGGCGCCCAAAGGACCTTATCGCCGCGCTCGTGCAGGTGCCGCACGAGATCGAGCGCGATCGCCGATGTCACCACCCAATCCGCGCGCGCCTTCACCGCGGCGCTCGTGTTGGCATAGACCACGACGGTGCGCTCGGGGTGAAGGTCGCAGAACGCCGAGAACTCGTCGGGAGGGCAGCCGAGATCGAGCGAGCAGGTCGCATCGAGATCCGGCATCAGCACGCGCTTCTCGGGGCTGAGTATCTTCGCGGTCTCGCCCATAAACCGCACTCCGGCCACGACTAGTGTCGGCGCAGAGTGTGTCCGGCCGAAGCGCGCCATCTCGAGGGAATCGGCGACACAGCCGCCGGTTTCCTCGGCGAGGTCCTGGATGTCGCTCTCCACGTAATAGTGGGCGAGCAACACCGCTCGTCGCTCCACGAGCAGGCGCCTGATGCGCGCCTTGAGTTCCGCGCGCTCGTCCAGGCCCGGCGCCTCCGGCAGCCTCGCCCAGGCGCGGGCAGTGCAGGCGACGCCGGCGATCTGCCGTTCGAACTCGACGATTCGATCCGCAGGGATGCTCATGGAATATTGGAGACCGACAGCCGTGTGAAAAGTTCTGATGCAGCGCAACAATACCCGTTATCCCCAAGGGACTCAACTGAGCCTCCGCGAGATGTCCGCGAGTTGGATGACGCGCCCGAGCCCGGTTATACTGCTCTGCCTGCTTTTCAGAAGCTGCAACCCACGAGGAGTCAGAGAAATGAACTGGGAAACCCCGACGTTTGTCGAAGTCAAGATGGATGCCGAGATCAATTCCTACCAGGACGATTTCGGCGACGACCGGGATACCGGCGTCTAAGTCTCCGCTCGACACCGCAAGCGACTCGTTTCCCGTCCCCGCCTTCGGCGGCCGAGGGATGGTGCCTGCGCATCCGACATGCGCATCAAAGTGCTGGGCGCCGCCGCCGGGGGTGGATTCCCTCAGTGGAATTGCGGCTGCCCCAATTGCCGTGAAGTCCGCGCGGGCAGACCAGGGCTGGAGCCGCTCTCTCAGGAGTGCGTGGCGGTCAGCGCCGACGGCGAAAGTTGGTTCCTGCTCAATGCTTCGCCGGAGATCCGCTCCCAGATCGAGAGCTTCGCGCCGCTGCATCCTCGCGGCCCGCGCCACTCCCCTATTTCCGCGATCGTTCTGACGAACGGGGACCTCGATCACTGCCTCGGTTTGCTGTCGCTGCGCGAATCCCACCCGCTCGTGATCTACGCGACCGACAGGGTACGCCGCGGCTTTACCGAGGGGAATGTTCTCTATCGCACCCTCGAGCGCTTTCCCGAGCAAGTGACTTGGCGGGTGCTGGAGCCCGGGAAAGAAGCGGAGCTCTGCGGTCTGGACAAGAAGCCCAGCGGTCTTTGCCTCGAGGCCGTACCCGCTCCGGGGAAACCGCCAATCCATCTCGAACGCTCTGCCGGTTCCGATCCGGGTGAAAACATAGGCGTGGTAGTCCGCGAATCCCGCGGCGGCAAGCGCCTCGCCTACTTCTCCGCGGCGGCCGGAGTTACCTCCCTGATGCGCTCGGCGCTCGATGGCGCCGACTGCGTATTCTTCGACGGCACCTTCTGGGAGAGCGACGAGCTGATCGCGCTCGGCCTCGGCACGAAACGCGCCGAGGATATGGCGCATCTCCCGGTCGGCGGCAAGGGCGGCAGCTTGGCCGCCCTCGCCGGCCTGCGCGCCACGCGCCGGATCTACATCCATATCAACAACACCAATCCGCTGCTGCATCCGCGCTCGCCCGAGCGCGCGCAGGCGGAGGCGGGCCGCTGGGAGATCGCCCGCGACGGGATGGAGGTAGTGTTGTGAATGCCCCCGAGCGCGCTCCGCTCTCCCGCGAGGAATTCACCGGGTGGCTCCGTCGCGAAGGCGAGGCGCGTTACCACGACCGGCACCGCTACCACTTGCTCATGCACGAGGGAAAGCTCACGCGCGTCCAGCTCCAGCAATGGGTGCTCAACCGCTACTACTACCAGACGCGGATCCCGATCAAGGACGCGCTGATCGTATCCAAGTCCGAGGATCCCGCGTTCCGCCGCATGTGGATACGCCGCATCCACGATCACGACGGCGAAGCGGAAGGCGAGGGCGGTCTCGCGCTATGGCTGCGGCTCGCCGAGGGGGTCGGCCTCGAGCGCGAGGAAGTCGCAAGCTGCCGCTCGGTCCTTGCGGGCGTGCGCTTTGCCTGCGACGCCTACGTCGATCTCGTTCGCAGCCGCAGCCTGCTCGAGGCCGTGGCGTCGTCGCTGACCGAGTTCTTCGCGCCCGATATCATGACCAAGCGCGTTCTCGCCTGGGAAAAGCACTACCCCTGGGTCAGTCCGGAGATGCTCGCGTATTTCCGCGGGCGCGTAACGCGCGCGCGCCGCGATTCCGAAGAGGCCATCGATTTCGTGGTGCGGCACGCCACACGCTTCGAGCAGCAGGAGCGCTGCGTCGCCGCGCTCATCAGGAAAACGGAGATTCTCTGGCACCTTCTCGATTGCGTCTATGCCGCCTACATCGAGCCAGGCTGGGGTCCGGGAGGTCCGCGATGATCTCGCGCGAAACGCGGCCGCGCATCGCCGCCAAGGCGCGGCTGCGCTACGACCGCAAGGCGGAGCGCACCATGCTCCTCTATCCGGAGAAGGGGCTGGTGCTCAATCCGACCGCCGCCGACATCGCGAAGCTCTGCACGGGCGACCATTCCGTCGGCGCCATCGTCGACCAGCTCGCTTCCAAGTATGGCAAGGAGGCAGCGGTCATCGAGCGCGAGGTGATGGGTTTTCTTTCGGCGCTCGCCGAGCGCGGCCTGCTCGAGGAGGCGGCGTGAGCGGCGAGTTCAGGCCCTACACGCTGGTCGCGGAGCTCTCCTACCGCTGCCCGCTGCGCTGCAGCTACTGCTCGAACCCCATCGACTGGGCCAGCAGGCGCAAGGAACTGGACACGGATACGTGGCTCCGCGTCTTTCGCGAAGCGGAGGACCTGGGCGTCGTCCAGCTCAACCTTACCGGCGGCGAGCCGCTCGTTCGCAGCGATCTCGAGGCGCTGATTGCGGGCGCGCGCAAGCTCGATCTATATACGAACCTCATCACGAGCGCGGTTCCGGTCTCGCGCGAGCGCCTCGAGCGCTTCCGCGCAGCGGGGCTGGACAATGTGCAGGTCTCGGTGCAGGACGTAACCGCCGAGGCCTCCGACCGGATCGCGGGGCGGCGCTCGTTCGAGAAGAAACTCGAGGTCGGGGCTTGGGTCAAGGAGCTGGGCATGCCGCTCACGCTCAACATCGTCCTTCACCGCGGCAATCTCGACCGCGTCGCCGAGATCGTGGCGCTCGCCGAGCGGATGAACGCCGACCGGCTCGAGCTCGCCAATGCCCAGTACCTGGGCTGGGCGCTCGTGAACCGGCGCGCCCTGCTGCCCACTCGCGATCAGCTCGATCGCGCGCGCGCTGTCGCCGCGGAGGCGCGAAAACGCCTGCGCGGCCGCATGGAAGTCCTCTACGTCACCCCCGATTACTATTCCGACACTCCGAAGGGCTGCATGGACGGCTGGGGGCGGCGCTTCATCGTCGTCAGCCCGGACGGGCTCGCTCTGCCCTGCCACGCGGCGCACACACTGCCGGGGCTCGTTTTCGAGAACGTGCGCGAGCGCAGCCTCGCGACGATCTGGTCGGACTCGCCCGGCTTCAATGCTTTCCGAGGGGAGGCCTGGATGCCGGAGCCCTGCCGCAGCTGCGACAGACGGAGTATCGACTTCGGGGGTTGCCGCTGCCAGGCTTATCACTTGATGGGCGACGCTGCGGCGACGGATCCAGCCTGCCGGCTGGCGCCCACTCACGGTCTGATCGAGGCTGCCCGCGCGGAGGCTGCGCTCGGCGAGACAGCGCCGTTGCGCTACCGTTCGGTGAAGATCGCCGCCGTGCCCTAGGACGCCGCAGGAGCGTCGCGCCGGAACTCCGAGCCTGGCTCGCGGTGCCGGTCGATCCAATACGCCCAGGGACCGAAGATCGCGAGGGCGATGATTCCCATGATCGCCACGACGTTCTCGTTCGGTGGCGGCGGGGACCACGGACCGGGGATGTAGAGCGCGAGAAGCAGCGCGACGAACGCCCACCACGCGATCGTGCCGATGCGGTCCCTCGCACGTGTTGACCGCAGGTACAACACGATCGCAAGCGCGAACATCGCCCCCTCTATCGCGAAAGTCGCCGGGAGCGAGTTCCACAGGGAGAGGCCCAGCCGCTCACTTCCGCCCGGATAGAGCGGCATGTCAGGACGATGGCTCACAAAATCGAGCACCCAATGGCTGGCGACGCCGATTCCCACCCAGACTGCGCCAACGCGATCGCGCCTCACCGCGAGATAGATGAGCGCCAAGAGCAGCGCCCATGCCAAGGTCATCAGCAAACTGTGCGACCAGGGGTAATAGGCGAAATCGAACGGGTTCACCTCGGTGAAGCCCGGCACGATGCGGAAATGCTCGATACCCAGCAGCACCAGCACCGGCCACACCACATCGAGGAACGCCGCGGCGATAACCAGGGTGCCCAACGACACCTTAGGCGCAACTTTTTTCGAGGCGAAAGCGACGGCGAAATGTCCGATGAACGTCTCAGCTTCCTCCGAGCATGGCTTTCTTCAGGTCGGCGTCCACCGGCTTGTCACCGAGCCAGATCTTGAGCAACGCGCCGTAGAAATCTTCGCCCGGTATCGGCTTGCCCGTGGCAGCGCCATTCACCGTGACCTGCGTTCCCGCGTCGGGCAGGAAATCCAGCGTGATTACGGTCTTCTCCTTCGCGCTGCCGATCTCGCGCATGAGAGCGGCAAGCGCATCGATGCGCTCCTTGAGTGCCGCGAGCTCCGACGCTGAGTGATTGGCGCGGATGCCCTCTTCGAGCGCATCGGTCAACTGGCGCGCCGTCAGGTCGCGCAGCATCGTCATTGAAACGCGCTTCGCGCCTTTGAGCGCGAGCACATCGCCCACGGCGGATTTCTTGTCCTGGAGATAGAGCGCGCCGACGTAGACTTTGAAGACAATGCGGGTGCGGATGCCGGCGCCGTTCAGACGCAGCTCGGCAGTGCCGAGCTTCACCCGCTCCTCCACCGTGACTCCCCCGATCTCCGCGCCGAGTGCTAGCTGGCTGCAGAACATCAGCGAAAGCGCCAGGCCTGTTCTCACGATCGTCTCCTCGAAGGGTCAAGCGCTTTCGTAAAGCCGCGTGAGGACGAACTCGCGGTGACCGAGCGCCTCGGCCGCGGTGAGCCGTCCGTTCGCGGTGCGAAACATCATCTCGAGAAGCTTGTCGCCTGCCTGATCCATGTTGATCTCGCGCCGGGTGATGCCAGAAACGTCCACGTCGAGGTGCTCGGACATCAGGCGGACGGTGCGCGGATTGGCGCAGAGCTTGATCACCGGCAGGATCGGGTTGCCGATCACATTGCACTGCCCGGTGGGAAAGAAATGCACTACGTAGCCGCTCGCCGCGCACAGCGTCACCATCTCCGCGGCTGCGGACGAGGAGTCCATGAACCAGAGCCCCGGTCCGGTCGGGATTTCTGCCTTGTCGAGCACGCCGTCAACCACGCACTTCCTGCCGATCTTCTGGATGTTACCGAGCGCTTTTTCCTCGATCGTGGTCAGGCCGCCGGCGATATTGCCCTTGGTCGGCTGCGAATCCATCAGGTCGCTGGTCTTGTGGCGGTTCACCACATCCTGGTAGCGATTGAACATGAACATGAAGCGCTCGCGCACTTCGGGCGTCCGGCAGCGAGCCGCGACCAGCTGCTCGCCGCCGGTGAGTTCGGTCGTCTCGCCAAACACCAGCGTTACGCCGTGCGGGTAGAGCTTGTCGAAGGCATTGCCTACGCAGGGGTTCGCCCCTATCCCTGAGGTCGTGTCGGACTCGCCGCACTTGGTCGATACCCACAGGTCCTTCAGCGGCCGCTCCTCGCGACGCACCTCGGACGCTGCCTGCAGATACTCTTTCGCCGTTTTCGAGGCGCGGCGGATCGTCTCCATGTCGCCGTGGCCCTCGATGCCGAAATAGGACACGGGCTTTCCGGTCTTCGCGATGCCGTCAGCGATGCGCTTCGCCCAGCCGTCTTCGATGCCGATCACGACCGCGGCGGCGACGTTGGGATTGGCGCCGGTGCCGATCAGAGTCCTGAAGTGCAGATCGAGATCCGCGCCGAACTGAAGCCGCCCGTAGGGATGGGGAATGGCGAGGGTGCCCTTGATGTTGTTCGCGACAGCCTCGCAGGCTGCGTTGGACAGGTCGTCGACGGGCAGGATGAGGACGTGGTTCCTCACCCCCACGCGGCCGTTTTCTCGCCTGTAACCCTGAAAAGTTGCGTTCTTGAGATTGATCGCCATGCTTTCACCAGCGCTTTGTCTTGATGTTGTGCACATGGGCGTGCTCGCCCACCGCGATCGGGGCCATGCTGCGTCCGATGTCGACGCCGTACTTGATGACCGTGTCGTTCGCCTTCAGGTCGCGGATCGCGAGCTTGTGGCCGATCGGGATGTCGTTCCGCGCGCGGACCCTGATCTCCTTGTCCCCCTCCATGATCCAGCCAGTCAGCTCCTCGCCGGCCTTCACGCCTTCCACGACGACCACGCCGACGGAGTCGCCTTCTTCGTGAACCACGAAGTGAATCATCAGATCGCCTCAGCGGCAGAGCAGGTTGCCCGCGCCCGGATCCACCGGCCGCGTGCAGTCCTGGACGTTGATTACGCGCGTAGGATCGGCCTCGAGCGCCCCGCCGCCCTGACCGAGCCGGAAATACTGCATACCGTCGGCCAGCATGATACCGATGATGATCGCGTTGCCGAGCGGCGTGCCGCTCGACACGCTCGCCTGCGCGACGGTCGGGCCGCCGGGCGATCCGACGCGCGCCGAATAATGCACGCTGCAGCCCGACAAAGCCATCGCCGCAACGACGCACGCGACCGGAGTTCCACGCATGGGTCAAAGTTAGCACGCGCCGCCGGACTTGGCCAAGTCGTGGTTAAAATCGCCTTTGGAGGCACGTTATGAACAAGCCCCTTGAATCGCTGCCGGCGGAGAAGCTCGAGTATCTCAAGCGCCGTACCGACAAGTATTTCACCAAGTCGCGCACGGTCATCGAGAAGTTCGGCGACCGGACCGTCACTTACGGCGTGTTCCTCAGGCGCGGCGTGATCTGCGCCGTCAACCCCGCCATCGACGCCTTGCGCACCTACTACTCTGCCGCGGAGCCCCTCAGGATCACGCGCCTGTACGAGGAAGGCGCGTTCATTCCCGATCAGATGGCGATTTTCACCTACGCGGGGTCGTTCGCGGCGCTGGTCGAGCTGGAAACGCTCATCCTGCAGCGCGTCGGCGTCGCCTGCGTCACCGCCTACAACGCCTACAAGATGGCGATGAATCTGAAAAAGGTCGCGTTCATCGACATGCACGCGCGGCACTCTCCGGGCGACGACCTGTCGCTCCTCGCCGCCTACGGCGCTTCGGTAGGCAGCCGCATGGCCAAGCTTGCCGGCGCGGTCGGCTTTGTCGGCTCCTCGCAGGACCTGACCGCCCATTTCTACGGCCAGGACAAGGGGGTCGGCACCATGCCTCACGCCCTGATCGGATACGCCGGGTCGACCCTGCGAGCCGCGCAGATGTACGTCCAAGCCCATCCGCAGGACAACCTGACCGTGCTGATCGACTACTACGGCCGCGAGTACGCCGATGCGCTCGAGGTCTGCCGCTGGTGGTACCACGAGACCCTGCCCAAGGACTTGAGCGGAGAGCGGGCGCTCGCGCTGCGCATCGACACCCACGGCGAACGGTACGCCGAAGGTCTCGACTACGAGAAGTCCGTGGATATCGTCGTCAACTGGCTGCACGTTCCCAACGAGTACGAAGCCGTGCGCCAGGTCATGGGCGAGGAGGCGTTCGACGCCGACAGCCTGAACATCGTGAAAGACCGCGTCAGGAAGGTCCTGTTCGGCACGGGCGTTTCGGTCGCCTCCGTCATCCAGCTGCGCCAGACCCTGGATGCGAACGGCTTCAACGCCTGCAAGATCGTCGGCTCGTCGGGATTCAACCTCTTCAAGTGCAAGATGTTCGCGAACGCGAGGGCGCCGCTCGACGTGGTCGGCACCGGCTCCTTCATCCCGGACAATTTCAACGATACCTTCGCCACCGCAGACGTGTTCATGTACGACGGGAAACCGGGCATCAAACTTGGGCGGGAAAAGCTCTTTCACGGGCTCAAGGCCTAGGGTCCGTGCTTTTTCCCACCACGCTCGTCGGCAGTTACCCGCAGCCCGAGTGGCTGATCGACCGCAAGAAGCTGGCCGGCCGCTTTCCGCCGCGAGTGCGGGCGAGAGAGTTGTGGCGCATACCTGAACCTTTCCTCGCCGAGGCGCAGGAAGACGCGACGCTGCTCGCGATCCGAGCCCAGGAAGAGGCGGGCCTGGACATCATCACGGACGGCGAGATCCGCCGCGAGAGCTACTCCAACCGCTTCGCCACTGCGCTCGAAGGAGTGGACGTCGACAACCCGGGAACGGCGCTCGACCGCTCCGGACACCCGAATCCGGTGCCGCGCATTGTCGGGAAGATCCGGCGCAAGCATGCAGTCGAGGTCGAAGACCTCAAGTTCCTGCGCGCCCACACGAAGAAGCCGGTGAAGATGACGGTGCCCGGACCCTTCACCATGAGCCAGCAGGCGCAGAACGACTTCTACAAGTCGGAAGAGGACGCCGCGATGGACTACGCGGTCGCGGTGAACGAGGAGATCCGGGACCTCTTCGCCGCGGGCGCGGATGTCGTGCAGATCGACGAGCCGTACATGCAGGCACGGCCCGAGAAGGCGCGGGCGTATGGACTGAAAGCGCTCAACCGGGCGCTGGAGGGCGTGACGGGAACCACCGCGGTGCACATCTGCTTCGGCTACGCGGCGGTCATACACCAGAGGCCGAGCGGCTATTCGTTCCTGACCGAGCTCTCCGGCTGCAGCTGCAGGCAGGTTTCGATCGAAACGGCGCAGTCGAACCTCGACTGTTCGGTGCTGAAGGGCCTGCCCGGAAAGAAGATCATCCTGGGAGTGATCGATCTGAACGACATGACGGTCGAGACCCCCGCCAATGTGGCCGCCCGCATCCGCCGCGCCCTGCCCTACGTCGCCGCCGCAGACGTGGTCGTCGCGCCCGACTGCGGGATGAAATACCTGCCGCGCGAGGTCGCTTTCGGGAAGATGAAGGCGATGGTCGAGGGCGCGAGGATCGTGCGCGCTGAACTGGCGGGCGTCAGAACCTAGCCTGCCCCATCTGGGCAGCGGCCCGGGCACCGCCTACCCCCTAGGTGCCCCCTTAATAACCAAAGGGATATGAGAATTAGTCAATTTACAAACTTAGAATGATCATCTATCATCTTGGACTTCAAGAGGTAATCTCTAAGCGCGAGGTAATCTCGCTTTGAGTGCGTTGGGGACTGCTTAAGAGTTCACTGACACCGCCCTGTATTTGAGGGACTATCTCAGCTTCGTTCGTTTTGTTGTTGGTTTTCTTGCATTTTGTGTGAGGCTTTCTGGCAAGGGGGGGTCATGGTAAAGCTCTTCCAATCGGTCGTTGCAGCCCTTCTGGTCGCGGGCTCGCTGGCGCTGGTGGGCTGCGCGGACACCACTGCGAGCGGAGGCTCGAGCGTGTTCGGCAGCGGCGGGACCACCGGCACGACTGGCCCCGGCCCCGGTCCCACCCCCGGCCCCACGGGTATTCAGGTCCAGCTGCTCGCCAGCAGCTCGCAGATGCCCTCAGCAGGAACAGCGACCGTCGATTTGACCGCCATCGTCACCGACGGCACCGGACAGGCGGTCTCCGGCAGCGTCGTGACATTCTCCAGAGGCACCGACCCGAGCGCCTTCTTCACCAACATCACCCCCGCCGGCGGGGCGTCCGACGCGAGCGGAATGGTCACGGCCAAGCTCAACCTCGGCGCCAACAAATCGAACCGCGTCATCAACGTTTCCGCCACGACGCAGGGCGCCACCGGCACCACGAACGTCGATGTCACCGGCACGACCATCAACGTCAGCGGCAACACTTCCCTCGCGTTCGGTGCCAGCACCACCCTGACTTTCACGGTCACGGATTCGGCTTCGGCCGCCCTGCAGGGCTTCCAGATGACCATCACGTCTGCCACCGGTAACTCGATCGCCCCGGCTGGCGGCACCACCAATTCCGCCGGTCAGGTCGTCGTCGTCGTCACCGCCACGGCGGCGGGCAACGATACGCTGACGGCTTCGGCGGCCGGAGCGATCAAGACTCAAGCGCTCACGATCAGCGGTTCTAGCTTCGCGTTCACCACGCCCGCGGCGAACGTCGACATTCCCCTCAATACGGCGACAGCGGTCTCGATCACCTGGCTCATCGGCGGTGTACCGCAGGCCGGCCAGCAGGTGACGTTCTCCTCGAGCCGCGGGGTGATTGCAGGCAGCCCCTCGACGACAGACGGCGCCGGCGCCACGCCTGGCGTCACCGTCTCCTCTTCAACTGCAGGACCCGCGGTCATCACCGCCCAGGGCCCGGGCGGCAACCCGGCGGCCACCTTGAGCGTCAACTTCGTCGCCACGACCGCGAGCAGCATCTCCGCGCAAGCCGTCCCCGGCACGGTCTATATCACCACCGGATCGCCGTCCCAGACCAACAATCTCTCGACGATCACGGTGATCGTGCGCGACGCGGCCAACAACCTGGTCAAGAACGCCAGCGTGAACTTCGGCCTTACCGATCCCACCAGCGGCCAACTGAGCGCCGGGAGCGCAATCACGGATATCACCGGCTCAGCTTCGGTGACCTATACGGCGGGCACGACGAGCAGCCCTCAGAACGGCGTCGTCGTCAGCGCCGCGATCACTGCCGTCGGGGGCGTCCCGATCGCACCGATAAGCGCCAATCCTCCGGCGTCGTTGACGGTCGCCGGGCAGGCGTTGCTCGTTCGCCTGGGTACCGACAACCTGGTCGAGTCGCTGCCCCCGGTCAACAAGAAGAAATGGGTCGCCGTGGTCACGGACGCCGGCGGAAACGCAGTGGCCGGCGCCACGGTGCGGTTTGCCTTGCGCCCGGGCAGGTTCCGGACGGGCTTTTTTGTCCTTCCCCCGCCTGCACCCGCCCAGCAGGTTTGGTTTCTACTCGAAACCTCGATCTGCCCCAACGAGGACACGAATTTCAACGGCATTATCGATGCAGGTGAAGACTACAACGGCAGCGGTGCGCTCGAACCCCCAGGTGTGGCCACCGTGAACCCGACTGCCGTAACCGACGCGAGCGGAATCGCCACGGCAACCATCACGTACCCGAAGAACTACGCGTTGTGGACCGAGGTGATACTCGAAGGCCGCTCGGGCGTCGCCGGGAACGATCCTCCCGCAACGGCCACGTTCGTCCTTCCGGGTCTTGCGACCGACTACAACAACTTGACTGTCTCTCCGCCAGGCGACATCAGCCCGTTCGGTGATCTCGCCGGCCCTCCTCCCTGCATCTAGGAGTGCGACCTCAGGCGGCGCGCAGCCGCCTGAATCCTGCCTCGAGGTCGGCGATCAAGTCCTCGACGTTCTCGAGCCCTGCGTGGACCCGGAAGCACGGCCCCGGGTGCGGCCACGTCGTCGCGGTGCGCGCCTCGCGCGGATCGAAAGGCACGATCAGGCTCTCGAATCCGCCCCAGGACGAGCCGATCCCGTAGAGCTCGAGGCCGTCGATCAGGGCGCATAGCGCCCGGTCGCTGACGCTCTCCTTGAGCACCACCCCGAACAGGCCGCATGCTCCGGTGAAATCGCGCTTCCAGATCGCGTGTCCGGGATCGCTGGCAAGCGCCGGGTGCAGCACGCGCTCGACCTCGGGCTGGCGCGCGATCCATTCGGCGAGCGCGACACCGGTCTCCCAGTGCTGTTTCAGTCTCACGGCCAGCGTGCGCAGGCCGCGCTGCGCGAGATAGACATCGTCCGGCCCCGCGGTCTGTCCCAGCTCGTGGGTTGAGGCCCTCAGTTTCGGCCAGGTTTCCTTCGTGCAGGTGATGACGCCCAGCATCGCGTCGGAATGCCCGACGATGTACTTGGTCGCGGAGTGCACCGAGACGTCGATCCCGCGCGCGAACGGCTTGAAGTAGAGCGGCGTCGCCCAGGTGTTGTCCGCGATCACCGTGATCCCGCGGCGGTGCGCCGCTTCCGCGATCGCCGGTACATCCTGCACTTCGAACGTGAGCGAGCCCGGAGATTCGAGGTAGATCGCGCGCGTTTCGGGGCGGATGAGCGACTCGATGGCTCCCCCGACCAGAGGATCGAAAAAAGTCGTGCTCACGCCGAAGCGCTTGAGCAAGCCCTTCGCGAAGTTGCGGGTCGGCCCGTAGACGCTGTCGGTCACGAGCAGATGGTCTCCCGAGGACAGGAAAGCGAGCAGCGCCCCGGCGCAGGCCGCGAGCCCCGAAGGATAGAGCACCGTGCGGTGCCCGCCTTCGAGGGCAGCGATTGCTTCCTGCAGTGCTTCGAGGGTCGGTGTCCCGAAGCGTCCGTAGTAGGTTCCCGGAATTTCCTGCTGGAAATCCTTGCGCTTGCGCCTATACTCCGCCACGCTTTCCGATAGGATCGTCGATGCGTGGAATACGGGCGGATTCACCGCGCCTTGATGCCGCTCGGGGTGGAGTCCGGAGTGAACGATATTCGTCTCTTCGCGCATGACGCTCCTTCCTGCCTGGGACGATACGGAAGTCTGTATTCTGACAGCAAGGACCCGTGCTTGAGACTCCCGCAGCCGCGGCGACGACGGTGCCGAACGTGACTTCATCAATCGACATCCTGTGACTTCCAGCCTTCCTGCAATCGCCCGAAGCATCGTCCGTCTGGCCTGGCCGGTGCTCGTGGCGCAGCTCGCCGTGATCGCGACCGGCGTGCTCGACACGATCATGGCCGGTCGCTACAGCGCAGTGGATCTCGCCGCCGTAGGCATTGGCGCGAGCGTCTATTTCAGCGTCTTCATCGGACTGCTGGGCGTCGTGCAGGCGCTCTCGCCGATCGCCGGGCAGCTCTTCGGGGGAAAGCACTACGAGAGAATCGGGGAGGAGACGCGCCAGACCGCCTGGATCGCGGCGGGGCTCGCCGCGGTCGGAGTCCTCCTGCTTGCGTTTCCCGAGCCGTTCCTGCGGCTCGCCAGCGCGCCGCCTGAAGTCGAGGAGAAGACCCGAGCCTATCTGCTCGGCGTCGCCTGGGCGCTGCCCGCGATGCTGTTCTTTCGCGTGTTCTTCGCCCTCACCACCGCGGTGTCGCGGCCGCGCGCGGTGATGGCGATCAACCTCGTCTATTTCGCCGTCAAGGTTCCGCTCAACGCGCTGTTCATCTACGGGGCGCTCGGGGCGCCCGAGCTCGGAGGCCCGGGATGCGCGGTCGCGACCGCGATTGCGAGCTGGGCTGATCTTCGCGATCGCCTGGATCTACTGCGCCGGGCACCCGTTCTACGCGCGCTTCGGCATCTTTGCGCGCTGGTCCTGGCCCGACGCGCGCATCATCTGGAGCCATCTCAAGCTCGGCGTGCCCATGGGACTCACCTTCTTCGTCGAGGTGACCTCGTTCACCTTCATGGCTCTGTTTCTCGCGCGGCTCGGCGCGGCCACCTCGGCCGGCCACCAGATCGCGTCCAACGTCACCGCGGTGATCTACATGTTCGGACTCGCGATCGGAAACGCGACCGCGGTGCTCACCGCCCAGGCGATCGGCGCCGGGGATCCTCGAGGAGCCCGGCATGCGGGACTCACCGGCATCGGCATCATGTTCGCCGTTTCCGCCTGCGCCGCCGTCGCGATCTTGCTCGCGGCGCAGCCCGATCGCCTCCCTCTACACGCGCGACGCGGCCGTGCTGGCGATCGCCACTCAGCTGATGGCGTTCGTCGCCGTCTTCCAGCTCTTCGACACCGCGCAGGTCGTGATCGTGAATGCCCTGCGCGGCTACAAGATCGCCTTCATCCCCATGCTCGTCTATACCGTCGCGCTTTGGGGAATCGGACTGGGAGGGGGCTACGCCCTGGGACTCGAGCGGATAGACGCGGCGAACGCCATCGGGCTCGCCACCCCCATGGGCGCCGCAGGGTTCTGGCTTGCCGGCGTCGTGAGCCTGATCGTGGCCGCGGCGATCCTCTTCGCCTACTTCATGCACGTGAGCGGCAGACGCGAAACCGCTGCGACCTAGCAGCTCAGCGCCCTGAGATTGCCGGGGGCGCCGGAACGAAGGAAGCGTCAGGGCCGGACGAATCGCAAGACGAACTCGTCCACCGGCGCCTTTGGACGAAAAACGATCGCGTCGCGCGTGTCGTTCCGGATTGCGCAGGAAATCCGCTTCCGCCGCGAGCCTGAAGCCGGCCGCCTCGACCTCTCGACGCAGCACACTTTCCTCGATGCGGTGCAGCGACTTTACGACGCTCACGCCCGCTCCGGGCTGCGCGGAATGGTCCGCGATTACGAGGACGCCGCCGGGTTTGAGCGCCTCGAACATCGCCCGATTCATCTTCGCGCGATCGACGCCCATGAACGCGGTGTCGTGGTAGGCGAAGAAGAACGCGATCATGTCCAGATCACGCACCTCGGGCGGCACCGGATCGTGGTAGTCGCGCAGAATTCGCACGACGTTTTTCATCACCGGCTTCCTGGCGCGCTCGTCGAAACGTTCCTTCACGCGCTCCGGCAGCGCCGCCGAGTCCTGGGCGTAGACGGTGCCACCCGGACCCACGGCGCGCGCGAGAAGCTCGGTCGAATAGCCGCCGCCCGCGCCCATGTCGAGCACTTTCATTCCCGGACGCAAGCCGGCGAAGGCCAGCAGCAACTCCGGCCTTCGGCGCTGGTCGGTCTGCCGGTCCGCCTCGGAGCGATCAGGGCTTGCCACGAGGGCGCGGTAGTCGATGCTCCCGTTTCCATCCATGCCCGCGCACGCTGCGAGCAGTGCGGTGCATGCGAGTACTGCGCCCCGGACAAGCTGTTCGGCTTTCACGTTCGCCCTTCTGCCGCCGTCAGCGGCCCTTGAAATTTGGTTTGCGTTTTTCGTTGAAGGCGCGGAGGCCTTCCCTGCGGTCCTCGGTTCCGACGAGCCGGTTGTAGGCCTCCACCTCGAACCGCATGGCCGACGCGAGCTCCATGTGCAAGCCGTGGCGAATCGCGTGCTTCGCCTGCCGCACCGAGAGGGGTGCAAGCGAAGCGATGCGGCCCGCGACCTCGAGTGTGTCGTCGAGCACTTTCCCGGCCTCGCAAAGCTTGTTGACGATCCCCCAGTCAAGCGCTTCCTCGGCCGAAAAGGGACGCGCGGCGAGAATCAGCTCTTTCGCGCGCCGTTCGCCGGCGACGCGCGCGAGGGTCTGCGTACCGCCCCCACCCGGCATGATGCCGAGCGACACCTCGGTGAGCGCGAACTTCGCCGACCTGGATGCATAGGCGAAATCGCAGAGCAGCACGAGTTCCAGGCCGCCGGCGTAGGCCGCCCCGTTGACGGCGGCGAGCACCGGCAAAGGACAATCGCGCACCGAGACGAACATGCGCTCGAAGGTCTCGTGCTGCGCTCTCCACTCCTCGTCGCTGAGCGAGTTGCGCTCCTTCAGGTCGGCTCCCGCGCAGAAGGCCCTCTCGCCCGCGCCGGTGAGCACGACGCAACGGTATCTCTGCTCGGCCTCGATGCGAGTGAAGACATCGCAGAGCTCAAGCGCCGCCCGCGTGTTGAAGGCGTTGGCGACTTCCGGGCGGTTGAACGTCACCAAGAGAATGTCGCTGGGCCGGTCCTCCGCCAGCAGCGTTTCGTATTTCTTCGCCATCCCCGCTCCGCTGCGGGCCTCCGCCGGCCCAGTGAAATCGGGTCAGTTCGCCGGCTTGACGCCGTCCTTGCTGACCGTGCCGCCTGCGGCCGACAAGGTTCCGTCGGGCGCGACCAGCGCACCGATGACGACATAAGCGCCCGGCACCAGCATCGAGCGGTCGCCCGGCAACGCGGTGAATATGGGAATGCCCTCGGGGACGGAGACTTTTTGCGAGCCGCCCTTGTATTCCAGAGTCAGTTCGCGCCCGTTCGAAGTCTGGACCATGCCCGCGACGATCGCGTTGGTCATGAGAGAGCCCGGCTCGAGATCCCAGGGCATGTGACCCTCGGGCACCTGGCCGCGGCGGTCGGGAGTGAACACCTGGAGCGAAATCGCTTCGAGCGTCCCGTCGGCGCGTTTCCTCGACGCCGGCCCGACGAAGTCGCCGGGCTTGATGTCCGCCAGGGTAAGAGCCTTGGCATACCGCACGCCGAACTTGGGCGCGAGCGTGATCTTCAGATCCTTGCCTTCGCGCGACTTCACCGACAAGACGTTGCCATCCAGCCCAATGATCGTGCCGCGCACCCACATGCGCGTGGGAGCTTGCGCGGTGGCGGCAGCGCTCACAAGCGCCAGTGTTGCTGCAAACAAGGGAATCCCGTATTTCTTCATGACTGTGAGTCCTCCTGGAAAGACCCGTCGCAGCCTGCTGAATTGCAGGGCGCGCTTTCGGGTGTTTGGTAAACGCGGCCGCTACAGACTCCATTCCGGCTCGGCGCGACTATTCTGGCAGATTCCGGCTTCCCCATCGGGATTCCCGTCGTCAAGTCCTCAGCAATCGCCGGGCGTTGCCTTCGACGATATCCCGTTTGGCTTTGGCGTCCAGGGTGGAATGGTCGGCGACGATCTTCACCGGCTGCTCGTAGGCGATCGGAAAGCAGTAGTCGCTGCCCATCAGCACCCGATCGGCCCCGATCACCTTCACGAGGTACTCGAGGACGTGATCGGAATAGCCGACCGTGTCGTAGTAGAAGCGGCGCAGGTACTCGACCGGCGCGTGCTTGATGTGCTTCAGGTCGGCGCGCTTCTCCCAGCCCCGGTTGAGCCGGCCCACGAGCCAAGGAAACGCGCCCCCCGAGTGAGGCAGGCAGACGACGAGCTTCGGGAAACGGTCGAGCACGCCCCCGAAAATGAGGTGCGCGGCGGCGATCGCCGATTCGAAGGGGTTGCCGAGGAGATTGGTGAGGTAGTACGAGCCCAGGCGCTGGAATCCGATCACCTCGACCGGGTGCAGGAAAAGCGGCAGGCCGCTCGCCTCGATGCGTTCGTATACCGGCAGAAACGCTGCGTCCGACAGGTCCTTCCCGCGGACTTGCGTGGCAATGTAGAAGCCGCGCACCCCGGGCAGCTTCGCGGCACGCTCGATCTCTTTCACGGCGAGCGCCGTTTCGTGCATCGGCAGCGTCGCGAGGCCGATGAGGCGCTTCGGGTGCCGCTCGTGCGCCTGCGCGAGCGCGTCGTTGTAGGTCTCGGTGAGGCGCTGCGCGAGGGGTCCCTCCCCCCAGTACACCATGGGTTGAGAGAGCGACATCGCGTGAACCTGCACGCCCTGCTCGTCCATCGCCGCGAGCCGCGCATCGAGATCCACGAACTTCGGGCCCACCGGCCCCGTCATCATGTGGCCGTGCTTGAACTGCGGCCCCTTGCCCTCGACCATCTTGTACTCAAATCCGTGGGCCGGACCGTGCTTTTCGATCAAATCGAGAAATGCCTGGGGAAAATAGTGAGTGTGTACGTCGATGGCGTGGTGCACGTGGTCGTTCATCAAGGCTCCTTTGGCCGCGATTCTACCGCGGAGGACCCGCACTATAATTTGGTTAAAGCGGACGCTGGCGCCGCTTCAACTCCGTGCGTTCGAACGGACGCCAAAGCGCCGTTCAACGCGCGGTTGCTTCAGGGAGAACAGGCGATGGAAGAACGCGTCAGCTTCGCATCGGATCGACTCAAGCTCACGGGCATCCTTCACCTGCCCGAGTCGCAGGCGCCAGGAGAACGCGCGTGCAGCCTTCCTCGTTCTGCACGGATTCGGCAGCAACAAGGACGGGGTCGGCGGGACGACAGTCGCCAGGATGCTGGAGCGTCTCGGCTACGCGGCGCTGCGCTTCGACTTTCGCGGCTGTGGCGAGAGCGAAGGGGAACGCGGCCGCGTCATCTGCAAGGAGCAGGTCAAGGACACGAGGAACGCGCTCTCGTTCCTTGCAACGCGTCCCGAAATCGACCCGGTGCGAATCGGCGTGGTGGGCCAGAGCTTCGGGGCGGCGGTCGCCGTATACGCGGCCGGCGTGGACCGCAGGATCGCGGCCTGCATTTCCTCGGGCGGCTGGGGAGACGGCGCGAAAAAATTCCGAAAGCAGCATTCCTCGCCGCGCGCCTGGAAGAGATTCACCGCGATGATGAAGGAGGGCAAGCGCCGCAGTCGCTCGGGCAAGCCCATGATGGTGCCGCGCTACGACATCGTCCCCATCCCGCCGCGCCTGCGCGGCAATCTCGCTCCGGGATCGATCATGGAGTTTCCTTTCGAGGTTGTCGAAACGATGTACGCGTTCAACGCGAACGAGGTCGTCGGAAGGATCGCGCCGAGGCCGCTCCTGCTCCTGCATTCGGCGAACGACTCGGTGACGCCGACCGAGCAATCCGTCGAACTCTTCCAGCGTGCCGGGAAACCCACCGATCTTCATCTTATCGCCGACGTCGATCACTTCATGTTCTCGGAAGGCAACACGCTGGTGGTGAACCTGGTGCGCAACTGGCTCGACAAGCACTTTCCCGCGCGGCGCGCACGCGCGGCATGAATACGGCGCAAACGGGGGGCGGGGCGGAGATCGTCGCCGCCGAGGTGCTCAGGCGCTTCGCCGCCGAGGTCTTCGAGCGCGCCGGCATGCCGCAGGCCGATGCGGCGCTCGTCGCCGACGTTCTCGTCTGGGCCAACCTCCGCGGAGTCGATACCCACGGCGTAACCAGGATCCCGCGCTACGTCGAGCTGATCGAGGCCGGCGACATGAATCCGCGGCCCAATATCGCGGTCCGCACCGAAACCCCGGCCTCGGTGCTGATCGAAGCCGACCGCGCCGCCGGGCCGGTCGCGATGATGCGCGGAACCGACGCAGCGCTGCGCAAGGCAAGGGAGGCCGGCATCGGGCTTGCGCTCGTCCGGGCGACCACGCACACCGCGGCGCTGGGCTACTACACGCTCGCCGCCGCGAACGAGGGCATGGCCGCTGTCGCGCTCGCGGCATCCTGGCCCATCGTCGCCTACCACGGCGCGCGCGCGGCCGGCGTGTCCACCAGCCCGATCTCGATTGCGGTTCCGGGCGCCGAGCCGCTGGTGCTCGACATGGCGACGAGCGTCGTTTCAATGGGCAAGCTGAACCAGGCGAAGCGCGCGGGCAGCGCCATCCCTCCGGGCTGGGCGCTCGACAAGGATGGGAGTCCGACCACAGATCCCGCGGCCGCGCAGATCCCGCTGCCGATGGCGGGTCCCAAGGGTTCGGGCCTCTCGCTGATGATCGAATGCCTGGCGAGCCTGATCGCGGCCAACCCCTTGCTCGCCGAATCGCTCGAAGGCACGCCGGAGGGGCAGCGCCACAGGCAGAACGGCCTGGTGATCGCGATCGACCTCGCGCGGTTCTGCGATCCGCAGGGTTTCCGGCGCGAAGTCGAGCGCCTGGTCAAGGCGCTGAAATCGCTGCCGGTCGATCCGCAAGTGGGTGAGATACTGATGCCGGGCGAGCGCGGCCGCCGCGAATTCAAGCGTCGCGACCGGGAGGGCATCCCCGTTCCGCGCGCAGTCTGGCGCGAGCTGGAAGCCCTGGCGAAACGGCTCGGCGTTGCCGTCCCGGCGTCTTCGCCGCGTTGATATGGCGCTCGCCCCAAGACTCAAGATCTCCCGCGCAGAGCAGAGGACGCTGTCCAGACGGCTTTCGCCGTTCGAGCTCAAGGACCGGTTGATCCAGCTTGCGGGAGAAGCCTCGCGGCCGGGAACGGCGACGATGCTCAATGCCGGTCGCGGCAATCCGAACTGGGTGGCGACCCAGGCGCGCGAAGCGTTCTTCCTCCTGGGAAGGTTCGCGCTCGGCGAGTGCCGGCGCGCCCGAGACGAGGGGATCCTCGCCGGCATGCCGGCGAGGACGGGTATCGGCCGGCGATTCGAATCCTTCCTCGACTCGAATACGGGCGAGCCCGGCGCCACCTTCCTGCGCGCTGCGCTGGAGTACGGAGTGCGCAAGAGGGGCTTCGACAGGGAAGCCTGGATCCACGAGCTGACCGATTCGATCGTCGGCGACAATTACCCCGCGCCCGGCCGCATGCTGGAGCACGTGGAGCAGGTCGTGCACGACTACCTGATCAGGGAAATGTGCGACGGCCGGCCGCCCAAGGGCAAATACGACCTCTTTGCAACCGAAGGCGGCACGGCCGCGATGTGCTACGTCTTCGATACGCTGATGCAGAACGGGCTGCTGAAGAAGGGCGACACCGTCGCGATGATGCTGCCGATCTTCACGCCGTACCTCGAAATCGCGCGCCTCGAACGCTTCAGCTTCAGGATCGTGAGCATCAATGCTTCCGGCATGAGCAGGGACGGGATCCACACCTGGCACTTCCCGGAAGCGGAGCTCGCCAAGCTCGCCGACAGGAGGATCAAGCTCGCCATTTGCGTGAATCCGAGCAATCCCCCTTCGGTCGCGCTCAGCCCGAGCGAACTGAAGCTCATCACCGGTATCGTCAGGCGCAAGAACCCCAGGCTGATCTTCGTCACCGATGACGTCTATGCCACGTTCGTGCCGCGCTTTCGCTCGCTGCTGGCGGAAATCCCGGCCAACGTCATCGGCGTCTATTCGTTCTCCAAGAACTTCGGGGCCACGGGCTGGCGGCTCGGCGTCGTGGCAATCCACCAGAACAACATCCTCGACCGGATGATCGCGAAGCTTCCGGCAGCCTGGAAGAAGCGCCTGGACAAGCGCTACGGCTCCCTGACGCTGGAACCGCGGAAGGTCAGATTCATCGACCGCATGGTCGCAGACAGCCGCAATGTCGCCCTGAATCACACGGCGGGCCTTTCTCTGCCGCAGCAAGTGCAGATGTGCTTCTTCGCGCTCACGCACCTGCTCGACGAGACCAACGCCTACAAGCGCCTCACCATCCAGATGCTCCTCAGGCGCCGAGACCTGCTGTTCAAAGGGCTGGGCGTCCCGCTGCCGAAGGACGATCCTCTCCGCGCCTGGTACTACGTCGAGCTCGACTTCATCGTGTGGGCGACGCGCGAGTACGGCAAGGAATTCGTCGATTACATGGTGAAGAACTACGAGCCCGTGGACCTGTTGTTCCGCGTCGCGGAGAGGTCCTCGGTCGTTCTGCTGGATGGCGGCGGCTTCGGCGGTCCCCCGTGGTCGATCCGCGTTTCGCTCGCCAACCTCGACGAGGCCGACTATGCGAAGATCGGCGGCTACATACGCAAGGCGTCAGAGGAATACGCCGAGGCGTGGAAGGCAGGCACGAAACCGTAATCAGTGAACCCATGCAAGGCATTTCCTTCCTGCTGCCGATCGAGTTCGATCTGCTCGCCACCTTCCTCGCGGCGACCACCGGCGCATGGGCAGCGAGCCGACGCGGCTACGACGTGGTCGGCGCGTTCATGCTGGCGTTCGTGACCAGTATCGGCGGCGGATTGCTGCGCGATTCGGTCTTCATCGCGCAGGTGCCGGTGGTCATGCAGGATGGACGCTACCTCTGGACCATCCTTGCGGCCCTGCTCGTCGGCATGTTCACCTATCGCTACTCCGAGCGCGTCGCGCATCTCTTTCCATATATCGACGCGCTCGCGATGGGCGTGTACGGGGTCTACGGCGCCAACCTGGCGCTGATCGCCGGCCTCGCGCCCGCGCCCGCGGTCCTCGTCGGCGTGTGCAACGCCGTGGGCGGGGGCTTGATCCGCGACGTGCTGACTCGCGAGGAACCGTTGATGTTCAAGCCGGGCCAGCTCTACTCGATCGCGGCGATCACGGGTTGCGTACTCTTCGTCGCACTATCGAATCAGTACGGCGTGGAGGACAAGCGGGCCGCGTGGATTGCCATCGGCGTAACGCTTCTGGTGCGCGTGCTCGCGATACGCTTCAACTGGACGACGGCAGCGGTGAGCAGCTGGAGGTGGCGCCGCAACAGGGGCCGTGAGCCGTGAACCGACAGTCCCGGCTTGATCCAGATCAAGCGGCGGTGGGTGCGGGAGGCTGGATTCATTTAGCATTGGAAAGATTGTCATAGCGGCGCAGCCCTCCGTTTGCGGGCGCCTGCAGGAACGAAAGACCCTCATGGCCACGATCAAGCAGCAGGATTTCATCCAGAGCATCGCGGACGCATTCCAGTTCATTTCCTTCTATCACCCCGTGGATTTCATCCGCGCGATGGGCAAGGCTTACGAGACCGAACAGTCGGCCGCAGCCAAGAACGCCATCGCGCAGATCCTGATCAACAGCCGCATGTCGGCGGAGGGCCACCGTCCGGTGTGCCAGGACACCGGCATCGCCGTGGTGTTTCTCAAGATCGGCATGAACCTGCGCTGGGACGCCACGATGAGCGTCCAGGAGATGGTCGATGAAGGCGTGCGCCGCGCTTACACCGACAAGGACAACCCCTTGCGAGCATCCGTGCTCACGGACCCCGACGGTGCGCGCAAGAACACGCGGGACAATTCTCCGGCGGTCGTCCACATGGAGGTCGTGCCGGGAGATCGTCTCGAGGTCAAGCTCGCCGCGAAGGGCGGCGGCTCGGAGAGCAAGTCGCGCTTTGCCGTCCTCAACCCGAGTGACGACGTCGTGGAGTGGATCCTGGGTCAGGTCCCGACCATGGGCGGCGACTGGTGCCCGCCCGGAATTCTGGGGGTGGGCATCGGCGGCACGCCCGAGAAGGCGATGGTGATGGCGAAGGAGTCCTTGATGGCGCCCATCGACATCAGCGAGCTCAAGGCCCGCGGAGCGAAAACCCGCGCCGAGGAGCTCCGGCTCGAGCTGTACGAGAAAGTCAACGCGCTTGGCATCGGCGCGCAGGGCCTGGGCGGGCTCACGCACGGTGCTCGACGTGAAGGTCCTCGACTACGCCACCCATGCGGTGCTGAAGCCGGTCGCGATCGTTCCGAACTGCGCCGCCACCCGCCATATCGAATTTCACCTCGACGGCAGCGGCCCGGCCCGTTTCGACGCGCCGAGTCTCGACAACTGGCCCAGGATCGCCCTCGACCTCGGCGCGGGCGCGACGCGCGTCGACCTGGAGAAGCTGACCAAGGCAGAGACCGCAAAGTGGAAGGCGGGGGACCGGCTGCTGCTCAGCGGGAAGATCCTGACCGGCCGCGACGCCGCTCACAAGCGCCTTACCGATCTCATCGCCAAGGGCGAGACGCTCCCGGTCGATCTCAGGAATCGCCTCATCTACTACGTCGGGCCGGTGGACGCGGTGCGCGACGAGGTCGTCGGCCCCGCCGGCCCCACCACCTCCCGCCGCATGGACAAGTTCATGGACGCCATGCTCGGGAAGACCGGGATGCTCGGATCGATCGGAAAATCCGAGCGCGGCGCGCAGGCGGTGGAAGCTATCAAGCGCCACAAGGGCGTGCACCTGATCGCCGTGGGCGGCGCTGCCTATCTGGTGGCGAAAGCCATACGCGCGGCACGGGTGCTGGCCTTCAAGGAGCTCGGCATGGAAGCGGTCCACGAATTCGAGGTCAAGGACATGCCGGTGACGGTCGCCGTCGATACGACAGGCAACGCGGTGCACGAGAGCGGCCCGCGCGAGTGGCGCGCCAGGATCGGCAAGATTCCCGTCACGGTCGCCTGACCGGGGAGCGGCAAGCGGGCGGTTGATCTGGATCAAACGGGCGGGCGATTCCGCGCGGGAGAATTCCGCCAACTTCAGAAGAAGGGGAACGGATGCAGTCGGTTCAGGCCGATGTCGTGGTCGTGGGTGGCGGCGGAGCGGGACTGCGCGCCGCGATCGCCGCAGCCGAGAGCGACCCACGGCTCCGCGTCGCGCTCATCTCCAAAGTCGTTCCCATGCGCAGCCACACCGTGGCGGCCGAAGGCGGAGGGGCCGGAGTCACCCGCAGCGATGACAGCCTCGACAATCATTTCGACGACACCGTCGGAGGCGGTGACTGGCTTTGCGACCAGGACGTGGTCGAGTACTTCGTGGCGCATTGCACGGAGGAAATGACCCAGCTCGAGCACTGGGGCTGCCCGTGGAGCCGCAAGGCCGACGGGAACATCAACGTGCGCTTCTTCGGCGGCATGAAAGTGCAGCGCACCTGGTTCGCCGCCGACAAGACCGGCTTCCACATGCTGCACACGCTTTTTCAGACTTCCCTCAAGTACCCGTCGATCAAGCGCTACGATGAGTTCTTCTGCGCCGATCTCGTCGTGGAGGACGGCCGGGTCCAGGGCGTGGTCGCGATCGAGATTGCGACGGGCGAGTTCACCCTGTTCGAGTGCAAGGCGGCGATCATCTGCACCGGGGGCGCAGGGCGCGTCTACGGCCAGAACACCAATGCCGGAATCGTCACCGGCGACGGCATGGGCATCTGCGTTCCGTCACGGGGTGCCGCTGCGCGACATGGAGTTCATGCAGTGGCATCCCACGGCGTTGCCTGGCACCGGCATCCTGATCACCGAGGCCTGCCGCGGGGAAGGCGCCATCCTCACCAACAAGGACGGCTATCGCTATCTCCAGGACTACGGCATGGGGCCGCCCGATCCGTGGCCTCGGGTGAAGGCGATGGAGCTCGGTCCGCGCGACCGCCTGTCGCAGGCGTTCTGGCACGAGGAGCAGAAAGGACGGACGATAGCGACCCCACTCGGCCAGGTCGTGTGGCTGGACCTGCGTCACTTGGGCGCTGCGAAGATACACGAGCGGCTGCCGCTCATCACGGAAGCCGCGAAGACCTTTGTGGGCGTCGATCCCGTCGTGGCCCCCATACCCGTACGCCCTGCCGTGCACTACACGATGGGCGGCATCCTCTGCAACGGTCAGACCGAAACGCCGCTGAAGGGTCTCTATGCGGCGGGCGAGTGCTCGAGCGTGGGCATACACGGCGCCAACCGCTTGGGCTCCAACTCGCTCGTGGAAATCGTGGTCTTCGGCAAGGTTGCCGGTGAACGGGCAGCGCAGTATGCGAAGGCGGCGCCAGCAGGGAAGACCGAAGCGGCGCGCCGGCAGGCTGATGCCGTGGAGGCGCGACTGGTCGCACTGCTCGGCCGAGAAAAGGGCGAGCGCGTGGCGACGATACGCGACGAGATGCACGAGGCGATGGAGACGGGCGTCGGCATCTTCCGCGAGGCGGAGGGAATGCAGGCCGCCTGCGCCAAGCTCGCTATGCTGCGCGACCGCTACGGACGCGGCCTCAAGCTCGACGACCGCAACCGCGCGTTCAACACCGAGTGGCTGTCGGCGATCGAGCTCGGCTTCACGCTCGAGATCGCCGAGGTGATCGCGCAGTCGGCGCTCCATCGGAAGGAATCACGCGGCGCGCATACGCGACTCGACGAGTTCAAGGAGCGCGACGACGCGAAATACCTGAAGCACACTCTCGCGTACCGCACCAGCGACGGGCCGCCCCGACTCGAGTACGCGCCGGTGACCATCACCAAGTCCGCGCCCAAGACGCGAGTCTACGGCGGCGAAGGCAAGAAGGCCGTAATGACCTGAGGACTGCACATGGCGGAACCCCGGACAATCGAAATCGAAGTGCTGCGCTACAACCCCGAGAAGGACGCCGAGCCGCATTTCCAGACGTTCAAGGTGCCCTTCAACCAGGACACTTCGGTCCTCCAGGGCCTGCAGTACATCAAGGACCATCTCGACGGCAGCCTCACCTTCCGCTGGTCGTGCCGCATGGCGATCTGCGGCAGCTGCGGGAGTATGGTGAACGGCGTGCCGCAGCTCTCTTGCCACACGTTCCTGCGCGACTATTATCCCGGCAAGGTCCGGATCGAGCCCCTCACTCATTTCCCGATCCTGCGCGATCTCGCGATCGACCAGACCGATTTCGTCAACAACAAACTGCCCTCGATCAAGCCCTACGTGGTGCCGAGGGAGGAGAAGGCGGTCTCGGCCGGGACTTACCTTCAGACCCCGGAACAGCTCCAGAAGTACTACCAGTATTCGGAGTGCATCAATTGCCTGCTCTGCTATGCCGCCTGCCCGCAGTACGGCCTCAATCCGAAATTCACCGGCCCGGCGGCGCTGGCGCTGCTGCACCGTTACAACGCCGACTCGCGCGACCGGGGCTGGGAAGAAAGAGCGGGACTCCTCAACGCGGAAGAAGGCGTGTGGGGCTGCACGCTGGTGGGCTACTGCTCCGAGGTGTGCCCGAAGCAGGTGGATCCCGCGCACGCCATCAACCAGAACAAGGTCAACAGCACCCTGGACTATTTCGGTGTGCTGAAATTCCTCATGCCGAAGGGAGGCCGCTGATGGCGAGGATCAAGTCCTACGTCCGTCCCATGCAGGGGTGGTGGCGCAAGAACCCCTACTACGTCCGCTACATGATCCGGGAGGCGAGCAGCGTTTTCCTCGCGATCTACACGGTCATCCTGCTGGTGGGCCTCGCTGCGACTCACGCAGGGCGAGGCGGCCTACGAGGCGTGGCGCGCGGCATTGACCAGCTTCGGCTCCGTCGTGTTTCACGGCGCTCGCACTGTTCACGGTCGCCTACCACGCCTACACCTGGTGGAAGGTCGCGCCCAAGACGGCACCCGACCTCCGCTTTGCCGGCCGCCCCCTGCCTGAGTTCGTCATCACCGCCGGTGGCTGGCTCGCCACTCTCGGCACGTCGGCCCTGGTCTATGTCATCGTGCGGTGGATGTGAAATGAAACGCTCCAACGAACCCATATTCTGGTCGCTGTTCGGGGCCGGCGGCATGCTCTCGGCGCTGGTCGCACCCATACTGATTCTCGTCACCGGCATCCTCGTGCCGGTCGGGGTGTGGATGCCCCCGCAGGCCCTCGACTATTCCCGCGTGCTCGGGTTCGCCCAGCACTGGTTCGGCAAGCTGCTGTTGCTCGCGGTGATATCGCTCTTTCCTGTTCCACGCCGTGCACCGCATCTACCTCAGCCTGCACGACATCGGGGTGCACGCTGGAACCGGGGCCAGGGTCGTAGCCTACGGAAGCGCGCTGCTCGGCACCCTGGTCGCGACGTACCTGCTGCTTGTGATCGGTTTCTGACGAAGCGCCCTGCCTGAGCTTCGAGGGGAGAACGACATGAGCATCTCGTGGAAAGCCATCGCGCCCGTCGCGGTCGCCATCGTCATTGCCCTCATACCGGCCCCGGCGGGGTTGCCGCAGTTCGCCTGGTATTACTTCGCGATCTTCGTCGGCGTTATCGTCGGCCTGATGTTCGAGCCGCTGCCCGGAGGCGCGATCGGGTTGATCGGCGTCGCGCTGGTGACCGTGCTGTCCGAGTACGTGTTCTTCAGCCCCGAGCAGCTCGCCAAGGCCGGCTTCAGCCCGGCCCGGGCGTCGCTCTCCTGGGCGCTCTCCGGCTTTTCCAACACCACGGTATGGCTGATCTTCGGCGCCTTCATGTTCGCGCTCGGCTACGAGAAGACCGGCCTCGGGCGGCGAATCGCGCTCTTGCTCGTCCGCGCGATGGGACGCAAGACTCTGACGCTCGGCTATGCAGTGACGATCGCCGACCTGCTGCTCGCGCCGTTCACGCCGTCCAACACCGCGCGCAGCGGCGGAACGATCTACCCGGTCATCCGCAACCTGCCCGCCCTCTACGAATCGAAGCCGAACGACCCCTCGATGCGGCGCATGGGCTCCTACCTCATGTGGGTGGCGATCGCGGCGACCTGCGTGACGAGCTCGATGTTCCTCACCGCTCTCGCGCCCAACCTGCTCGCCGTCGAGCTCGTGAAGAAGATCGCGAAGATCGAGATCGCGTGGATCGACTGGTTCCTGTATTTCGCCCCCGTCGGCATACTGTTGCTGGCGCTGGTGCCGCTGCTCGTTTACTGGATCTATCCCCCTCAGGTGAAGGAGGGAGCGGAGGTTCCCGCTTGGGCGGCGAAGGAGCTCGAAAAGATGGGGCCGCTCTCCCAGCGGGAAATCACGCTGGGCGTCCTGGTCGTCATCGCGCTGCTCTTGTGGATTTTCGGCGGCAAGATCATGGAGGCGACCACCGCCGCCATCGCCGTGATCTCGCTGATGCTGCTCCTCAAGGTCGTCACCTGGGACGACATCACGGCCAACAAGGCCGCGTGGAACACGCTCGCGTGGTTCGCGACGCTGGTCGCGCTCGCGGACGGGCTCACCCGCGTTGGATTCGTGAAATGGTTCGCGGAGAGCGTGGCCGGGCAACTCTCCGGCGTCTCGCCGACGGTGGCGGTCGTGGCGCTCTTGCTGATCAACTTCTTCGGCCACTACCTTTTCGCGAGCGTCACCGCTCACGTCACCGCCATGATCCCGGTGCTGCTCGCGGTCGCGTCCACGATTCCCGGCGTCAACATGCACACACTCGCGCTCGGGATGTGTCTGCAGCTCGGCATCATGGGCATCCTCACTCCGTATGCGACCGGCCCGAGCCCGGTGTACTACGGCAGCGGCTACCTGCCGGCTGCCGACTACTGGCGCCTCGGTGCGATATTCGGCCTGATCTTCTTCGCGGCGTTTCTCGTTATCGGCGTCCCCTGGATGCTGGCGATACGGTGAGCGCCGCCCACCGCTAAGCCCGGCGCAATGAACGTCGCGACCGTCCGCCGCATCGGCTTGTTCGCCGGGCCGCTGCTGGGCTTCTTCTGCTATTACCTGCTGCCCCAGCATTACTCGACCGGTCCGGCCGAGTGGGTCGAGTTCACGCAAATCGGACGCGCCACGCTCGGCCTCATGGTCTGGATGGCGACTTGGTGGCTCACCGAGGCGGTGGACATCGAGGTCACCGCCCTGCTGCCGATCGTGGCCTTCCCGCTGCTCGGAATCGCGCCGCTGTCCAAGGTCCTGCCGCCCTACGCCGCGGACGTGATCTTCCTGTTCATGGGCGGTTTCATCATCGGGCTCGCGATCGAGCGCTGGGGCCTGGACCGGCGCATCGCCTTTTTCGTCCTGCCGTGGGAACGCCGCCGAACGCGATCGTGTTCGGAACCGGCCTGGTGCGTATGCCGCAGATGATGAAGGCCGGCTTCTGGCTGAACCTCGCCGGAATACTGGTCATCGTCGCGCTCGCTTGGCTCTTCATCTCGCCGCTGCTCGGCAACGTCTACTGAGCGCCGGCAGTTGACCCGCGGCACCGGCCGTGCGACTCTTTTCCGCCATGGGGACGTCGCTGTCGGGTGAGCAGCCGGGGAGGCCGTCGCGGTCGCGCTTGCGGTCCTGCTCGGCCTGCTGGCGGGCGTCGGCGGCTACACCCTCCTGTACGCCGAAGGGCTCTCCTACATGAGCGACGACCCCAAGGTGTGCGTGAATTGCCACATCATGCAGCCGCAGTACGATTCCTGGCAGAAGGCGAGCCACCACACCGTGGCCACCTGCGTCGACTGCCACCTGCCGCACAGCTTCATCCGCAAGTACCTCTCCAAGGCGGAGAACGGCTACCACCATTCGAAGGCGTTCACGTTCCAGGATTTCCACGAGCCGATCCTGATCAAGGAAAAGAGCAGCCGGATCCTCCAGGACAACTGCCTCGACTGCCACGGCGATCTCGTGCACGAGCAGATCGCGCGCGCCGCGGCGGGCGCCGGCGAAGTCCAGTGCGTGCATTGCCACCGCTCGGCGGGGCACGGCACGCCCGCCGGGCTCGGGCGTAGGGAAACAGCGTTACGGAGATGAGGAGGCACACCATGAGGAAATCCCAACGCGGCGCTTCGCGCGCGGTCCTGATCGGCGTGATCGTGGTGGTAGCCGTCGCCACCGCGCTCGTCACCGCGCTGCTGGTCAACATCTTCGAGCGCAAGAGCGAGGCGCGCAGCCCCTACGTGCGCCTGACCGAGGTGACCGAGGACACGACCGATCCGAAGCAGTGGGGCGTCAACTGGCCCAAGCAGTACGACTCGTACCTGCTTACGGCCCAGACCACGCGCACGAAGTTCGGCGGGCACGGCGGGAGCGAGGCGGTGCCGGAGGAAAAGATCGCGCGCGACCCGTGGCTGAAGCGCATGTTCCTCGGCTACGCGTTCTCGATCGACTACCGCGACCGCCGCGGGCACGCCTACATGCTCGCCGACCAGGAGGCCACCAAGCGGCTCACCAAGCCACAGACCGGCATCGTGCCTGCACTGCCACGCCTCGGTGATGCCGCTCTACCGCGAGCTCGGCAACGGCGACGCGGCCAAGGGCCTCGCGGAGAGCTACAAGTTCTCGTACCAGGACTCTCAGCAAGAAGCTGCACGACTCGGGCCACGCGCACCCGGTCTCCTGCGTGGATTGCCACGACCCCAAGACCATGCAGCTGCGCGTCACGCGCCCGGGGTTCATCGACGGCATCCGCGTGCTCGCGGCCTCGGACGCGCCGGTCCCGCACCTGCCGTCGATCGAGCGCTGGCGCGCCGGCGGCAAGGCGACGCCCTACGACCCCAACGGGGACGCCTCGCGCAGCGAGATGCGGTCCTATCGTCTGCGGCCAGTGCCACGTCGAGTACTACTGCTCGTCGCAAGATGACGCTCTTCTTCCCGTGGGGCAAGGGCCTGACGCGTCGAGCAGATCAGGAGACGTTCTGGAACGAGACCAAGTTCGCCGACGGCACGCGGTTCTTCGACTGGAAGCACGCGGAGACCGGCGCGCCGAGTCCTCAAGGCGCAGCACCCCGAGTTCGAGCTGTGGAGCCAGGGCGTCCACGCGCGCTCGGGCGTCGCCTGCGCCGACTGCCACATGCCCTACATGCGCGACGGCGCGATCAAGGTCACCGACCACTGGGTGCGCAGCCCGCTGCTCAACATCAACCGCGCCTGCCAGACCTGCCACCGCGTGCCCGAGGCCGAGCTCAAGGCGCGCGTGGAGACGATCCAGGAGCGCAACTTCGAGCTGATGCAGCGCGGCGGGCGCGGCGATCGTCGACGCTGATCGACGCGATCGTCAGCGGCGAAGAAGGCGGGCGCGACCGACGCGCAGCTGCAGCCGGCGCTCGAGCTCCAGCGCAAGGCGCAGTGGCGGCTCGATTTCGTCGCGGCCGAGAACTCGATGGGCTTCCACGCGCCGCAGGAGGCGGCGCTGGTGCTCGGCGAGGCGCTCGACTACGCGCGGCAGGGCGAGCTCGCCGCGGCGAGGTGGAAGTCGCCCGTGAAGGCCGCGGCGGCCGCGCCCGCGAGGACCGACGGCGAGCGGGCGAAGAAACCCTGAGCGCTCGCGGTCACTGAAAGCCCCCGTGCCGAGAAAATCGAAGATCGGCTCCGCCGCAGGACCGAAGCGAAGCCGATCCGGCGCAGCGCCCAAGCGCGCCTACCCCGATCTTCACGAGCACCTGCGCGCGCTGGACAAGGCCGGGCTGCTGGTCACGGTCGACCGGCCGATCAACAAGGACACCGAGATGCACCCGCTGGTGCGCTGGCAGTTCCGCGGCGGCATCGAGGAGCCGGACCGCAAGGCGTTCCTGTTCACCAACGTGACCGACGCAAGGGGCGCAAGTACGACATCCCGGTCGTGGTCGGCGCGCTCGCCGCGAGCCGCGAGATCTACCGCATCGGCATGGGCTGCCCGCTCGAGCGAGATCAACGAGACCTGGAACCGCGCGATCGCCAATCCGATCGCGCCGCGGATCGTCGAGGACGCGCCCTGCCACGAGATCGTGATCAGGGCGAGGAGCTCGACAAGCCCGGCAACGGCCTCGACGGCCTGCCGATGCCGATCTCGACGCCCGGCTGGGACATCGCGCCGTTCACGACGCTTTCGCAGTACATCACCAAGGACCCCGACACCGGCGTCCAGAACATGGGCATCTACCGCGGCCAGGTGAAGGCGCCGCGGCGGCTCGGCATGAACCCGTCGCTCGAGCTGCGGCCCGGCATCTACACGCACTGGGAGAAGATGAAGGCGCGCGGCAAGAAGCTGCCGGCGGCGGTGGTTCTCGGCGCGCCGCCGTGCGTCGCCTTCACCTCGGCGCAGAAGGTGCCCGAGGCGCTCGACGAACTGCACGTCGCCGGCGGGCTCGTCGGCTCGCCGATCAACGTGGTGAAGGCGAAGACCGTCGATCTGCTGGTGCCGGCCGAGGCGGAGATCGTCATCGAGGGCTACATCGACACCGAGTACCTCGAGCCCGAGGCGCCGTTCGGCGAATCGCACGGCCACGTGAACCTGCAGGAATACAACGCCTTCATGGAGGTGACCTGCATCACGCGCCGCAAGGACGCGATCCTCACCTCGATCATCTCGCAGGTGACGCCGAGCGAATCGAGCCTCATCAAGCGCGTCGCGCTCGAGCCGCTGTTCACCCATCACCTGCGCAACACGCTCGGCATCCAGGGCGTGAAGCGCGTGTCGATGCACGAGCCGCTCACCAACCTGCGCAAGGTGGTCGTGCTGGTCATGGACCGCGAGACGCCGACGACCGAGGTCTGGCGCGCGCTCTACGGCGCGGCGTCGTGGAACCGCGCGGCGGGCAAGTACGTCATCGCGGTCAACGAGGACATCGATCCGGACAACGCCGACGCGTTGCTCTGGGCCATGTCCTACCGCGCCAACCCGGGCCTCGATCTGCAGATCCTGCACCACCGCGACCAGGGCCACGGACCGCGGAGCAAGCGCAACGGCGGCGAGGACGCCTCGGTGCTGATCGACGCGACGATGAAGGAGGATTTCCCGCCGATCTCGCTGCCCAAGCGCGAGTACATGGAGCGCGCGAAGAAGATCTGGGAGGAGCTCGGCCTGCCGAAGCTGAAGCCCGAGTCGCCCTGGTTCGGCTACTCGCTCGGCGAGTGGTCCGACGAGTTCGAGCGCGCGGCCGAGCTCGCGGTGAAGGGCGACTACTTCGAGACCGGCAAAGCGCTCGTCAAGCGCCGGCGCAAGGACGTGCGCATGAACACCGAGGTGCGCGACCTCAAGATACCTCGGGAAGAAGAATAGCCAGGTTGGTGCCGGGTAGAGGAGTCGAACCCCCGACCAACTGATTACAAATCAGCTGCTCTACCAACTGAGCTAACCCGGCACTCGCGAAAAATTATACCGGACCGTAGGCAGCGTTCCGCGACCGCTTCGCCCTATTTCACGCGCTTGAGCGTTGGCTTTCCGCCCGATTTCGGGGGCTCGGTAGTGTCAGCAGGCACCTCCGTTCGTTCGCCGTCCGTTTTCTCCAGTTCGAACGACATCCCCTGTCCGTTCTCGCGCGCGTAGATCGCGGCAACCGCCGCGACGGGGATGACGATCTCCTTCGCCGACTCCGGAAAAGCGCGCACGTGCATTCGATGATCTCGTTGCCCATCTGCAGGCGGCTCGCCGCGACTGGCCCGATGTTGAGGACGATCTCGCCGTCGCGCACGTATTCCATCGGGACTCGGGTCTGCGGATCGACCACGACCGAGATGTAAGGCGTGTAGCCGTTGTCCACGCACCATTCGTACACAGCGCGCAGTAGGTAGGGCTTGGTAGAGGTGGGCTCGGCCATGCGAGTTCGTCGTTCCTCCGCTAGGCCCCTGCCCGTTACTTCCGCATCACCTTTTCCGAGGGCGTCAGCGCCTCGATGAATGCCGGGCGCGAAAACAGGCGCTCGGCGTATTTCATCAGCGGCGCCGTGGTCTTGGGCAGGGTTATGCCGTAGTGGTCCAGCCGCCACAGGAGCGGGCTGATCGCCACGTCGAGCATCGAGAAGTCGTCTCCGAGCATGTACTTCTGCTTGGTGAACACCGGGGCAAGCTCGGCGAGGCGGTCGGCGACCTGCTGCCGCGCCTTGTCCTGCTGTTTCTGGTTGCCGTTCTCCAGGGGATCGATCTGGCTGAAGAGCTCGACTTCGAAGTTGAACAGGAAAAGCCGCGCCCGCGCGCGCATCACCGGGTCCGCGGGCATCAGCTGCGGATGCGGGAAGCGCTCGTCGATGTACTCGTTGATGATGTTCGCTTCGTAGAGGATCAGGTCGCGCTCGACCAGCACCGGCAAGCGGTTGTAGGGGTTCATCACGGCGATGTCTTCGGGCTTGTTGTACATGTCGACATCGATGATCTGAAAGTCCATGCCTTTCTCGTACAGCACGGTGCGGCAGCGCTGGGAGAAAGGGCAGGTAGTGCCGGAATAGAGGTTCATCATGGCGGCTTGCCTTGTTGCGTGACTCGAGGGTGAGACTAAGAGAGGTGCGGGCGCTCGCGCCCCACTTCAAGGGGCGGGGTCAGTGCACGTCCTTCCAGAACTCCTTGTAAAGGAGGTAGCTGAGGACGATCAGGGCGAGCAGCACCAGGATCGCGACATACCCCCACTGCTTGCGCTCGAGCTGGTTGGGTTCGGCCATCCAGGTCATGAAATTCACCAGATCGCGGACGAGGATGTCGTAGTCGATCTGAGAAAGCGATCCGGGCGTCGCGGTCCTGATCGTCTTGAGGACATAGCGGTCTCCGCCCTTGCCCGCCTGATCGGGAGTGAGCGCCTCGATCTTCCACGCGCTTTTCTGCTGCCTGCCGGCCGCCTCGGCCTGCTCGTGCGTACTGAATCTGCGCTCGTCCTGCACTTGCTGTCCCGAGAGCGTCCACAGCACGTGCGGCATGACGACGCGCTCGAACACCATATTGTTCCAGCCCGTCGGCGAAGCCGGATCGCGGTAGTAGCTGCGCAGATACGTATACAGCCAATCGGCCCCCCGCACGCGCGCGATCACGGAGAGGTCCGGCGGCGGCGTGCCAAACCACTCTCTTGCGTCCTTCCTCGTCATGCCGACGTTCATCAGGTCCCCGACCTTGCCGCCCGTGAAGATCAGGTTGTCCTTGATCTGCTGCTCGGAGAGGCCGAGATCGACGAGCTTGTTGTAGCGCATCATCCCTGCCCCATGGCAGTTCATGCAGTAGTTGACGAAACTGCGGGCGCCCGCCTGCAGGCTCGCAACATCGCGTGGATCGATCGGCGCGGTGTCGAGACGGATCGCCTCCTCCGCCGCGAAGGCGATCGGCGCGGCGAAAGCGAGAACGGCGACGAGTGCTCTCATTTCCCGGTGACCCTTTCGGGCTCAGGCAGGCACTTGTCCATCTTCGAGTACCACGGCATGAGGAAGAAGAAGAGGAAATACACAGCCGTGCCGACCTGCGCCGCCACGGTTCGGGCCGGAGTCACCGTCTGTATCCCGAGGTAGCCGAGCAGGAGAAAGGCGACCACGAAGAGAGCTATCGCCACCTTGGTGATCGGACCCTTGTAGCGGACCGACTTGACCGGGCTACGGTCGAGCCACGGCAGCAGGAAGAAGATCATCGTCGACAGGCCCATGAGCGCCACCCCCCACACCTTGGGATCGATCGCGTAGAAACCCGCGAGAAACACGAGCGCGACCGCGGCCACGGCGATCCTTATCACAGCGCGCTCCACGCTCCAGATAATGAGCCCCGCCATCCCGATGACGCCGGCGGCGAGCACCCACATGAAATCCTCGGTGACGGCGCGCAGGATCGAATAGAACGGCGTGAAGTACCACACCGGAGCGATGTGCGGCGGGGTCTTCAGCGAATCGGCGGGAATGAAATTGTTGTGCTCGAGAAAGTACCCGCCCATTTCCGGGGCGAAGAACACGACGATGAAGAATACGAGAAGGAACACCATCAGGCCGAACGCGTCCTTGACGGTGTAGTAGGGATGAAACGGGACGCTGTCGAGCGGCACGCCGGTCTTCGGGTCCTTCTTCCTGCCGATTTCGACCCCGTCGGGATTGTTCGACCCCACCTCGTGCAGCGCGAGCAGGTGCGCGACCACGAGCGCGAGCAGCACCAGGGGCACCGCGATCACGTGATAGGCAAAAAACCGGTTGAGGGTCGCATCCGACACGACGTAGTCGCCGCGTATCCAGATGGCGAGGTCCGGCCCGACGATCGGGATGGCGTCGAAGAGATTGACGATCACCTGCGCGCCCCAGTAGGACATCTGACCCCAGGGAAGGAGGTAGCCGAAGAAGGCCTCCGCCATGAGGCAGAGGAATATCAACATGCCGAAGATCCACAGGAGTTCCCGGGGCTTGCGGTACGAGCCGTAGAGCATCGCCCGGAACATGTGGAGATAGACGCAGATGAAGAAGAACGATGCGCCGGTCGAGTGCATGTAGCGGATCCACCAGCCCCAGGGCACCTCGCGCATGATGTACTCGACCGAGGCGAACGCCTGGGTGGCGTCCGGCTTGTAGTTCATGGTGAGAAAGATGCCGGTGACGATCTGGAGCACCAGCACGAACATCGCGAGCGAGCCGAAGTAGTACCAGAAGTTGAAGTTCTTCGGCGCGTAGTACTCGGACAGGTGCTGCTTCCAGGTGGAGACGAGCGGAAAGCGCTGGTCGATCCAGGTGAGCAGGCCGTTGAAGGGTCCGGCGCCCGTTACAGCTTGTTTTTCAACCGCGGCCATCGCCCTACGCTCCCTTCTTGTCCTCGCCGATCAGGATCCGCGTGTCGGAGAGATAGGTGTAAGGCGGCACCTTGAGGTTGTCCGGGGCGGGCTTGTTCTTGTATACGCGGCCGGCAAGGTCGAACAGCGACCCGTGGCAGGAGCAATAGAAGCCCCCGCTCCAGTCCTGCTCGAAAGCCTCGGCGCCGGCCTTGAACCGGTCCTGCGGAGAGCAGCCCAGGTGGGAGCAAATGCCGACCACGACCAGGTACTCGGGCTTGATCGAGCGGTACTCGTTCCGGGCATAGAGGGGTGTCAGCTCGCTCTTTTTGCGCTCGCTCTTCGGGTCGGCCACCTTGCCCTCTGCCTTCTTGATCCCTTCGAGCATTTCCTTGGTGCGCCTTACGATCCAGACAGGTTGCCCGCGCCACTCCACGGTCAACTTCTCTCCCGGCTCAAGCTGCCCGACATCGGCCTCGACAGGCGCACCCAGCGCCCGCGCGCGCTCCGAGGGCAACATCGAGGCGGCGAAAGGAAGGGCAGTTCCGATTGCGGCCGCGCCGCCCACGCCGGCGCTCGCGATGACCAGATTGCGCCGGCTGCGGTTGACCTTGGATTGATCGCTCATGAAGGAAGGGTTTGTTTCAAAAAGGCAAAATTATACAGAAAGGCTTGCCGCAGACCAAATTTTTGCGACCAATTCATTGATTGAAATGATGAATTACGCTTGCCTCTGTTTCCGGCGCGAGCGCGTTTTTATCGCGCGCCGACGTTGCGGCCAAGGCTTGAGCACGGCACGAGCCCGGAAACGGGGCATGCAAACCCGTTTCGCGCAGTGCACGTTTGCGCAATAATCGCGGCAGAGAAATCGCGCCTCGCATGCTGCGACGGCAAGCAGCCGAAGAAACGGCTGAAAGCGTCTCCCCCGAACACCATTCATTCACTCCAATGCGCAAACTCTGGCTCATCTTCGCGCAGACCGCGACCGTTGCGGTCGGCGTACTCTTTGTCATCACCGCGCTGAAGCCCGAGTGGCTGGGCCGCCCCGTTCTCGCGCCGCAGGTCGTTGAGTTGCGCCAGGCCACCGGCACCGGCGCTGCGCCGACGCGCGCGGCTTCGTACAACGAGGCGGTAAGGAAGGCGGTTCCGGCGGTCGTGAACATATTCACGAGCAAGGCGATCAAGACCCCGCGCCATCCCTTGCTCAACGATCCGCTGTTCCGGCATTTTTTCGGAGACCGTCTCGAGGAGCAGCCGCAGCGCGCGACGAGCCTGGGTTCGGGCGTGATCGTGAGTTCCAAGGGATACATTCTCACGAACAATCACGTGGTCGAGGCAGCGGATGAAATCGAGGTCGCACTCGCCGACGGGAAGAAACTCAAGGCACGCGCGGTCGGCTCCGATCCCGAAAGCGATATCGCCGTCCTTCAGGTCGAGGGCGACTCGCTTCCGGCGATCACTTTCGGGGAAACCGACGCCCTGCGCGTGGGTGATGTCGTGCTCGCCATCGGCAATCCGTTCGGCGTCGGGCAGACCGTGACCATGGGCATCGTTTCGGCCCTCGGCCGCAGCCAGCTCGGCATCAACACCTTCGAGAATTTCATCCAGACCGATGCAGCGATCAATCCCGGCAATTCGGGCGGGGCGCTGGTCGACACGGCCGGGAACCTCGTCGGGATCAACACCGCGATCTATTCGCGCTCGGGTGGCTCGCTCGGCATTGGCTTCGCGATCCCCGCTTCCAGCGCCAAGAACATCATGGAGCAGATCATCCGGACGGGAAGCGTCGTGCGCGGCTGGATCGGAGTGGAGGCGCAGGAGATCACCGCGGAGATCGCCGAGTCGTTCCGGCTCTCGTCCACCAACGGCGCGCTCATCAGGTCGGTGCTGCCCGGCGGGCCGGCCGAACGGGCGGGACTCAGGCCCGGGGACATCCTCCTCGCGATCGAAGGCAGCCCGGTCAAGGACCCGAACTCGATGCTGAACCTCGTGGCGGCGCTGGTGCCGGGGAAGCCCGCCGCGATACAGCTACAGCGCGAGAACAAGACCCTGGAAGTCAAGGTCACCGTCGGGACGCGCCCCACACAGCAAAGCCGGCGGCGCTGAAGGCAAACAGCCTGCGAGATCCTATTTCTGCCCGGCTTCCGAGCCGTCGAGCCGGGCTCCGCCTTGCCCCTCTTCGACCGCTTCGGAGGGTTTCCCCACGAAGCGCGCGAGCACGATGCCGAGCTCGTAGAGCAGCCAGAGCGGCACCGCGAGCATGAACTGCGACACCACGTCCGGAGGCGTGATGACCGCCCCGACCACGAACGCGCCGACGATAACGTAGGGACGAATCTCCTTGAGTTTCTCTATGGAAATGACCCCCACGCGCACCAGCACGATCACGACCACCGGAACCTCGAAGGTCACGCCGAAAGCGATGAAGGTCGTCAGCACGAAGGAAAGATACTTGTCGATGTCGGTCATCCACGCCACGCCTTCGGGCGCGATCGATGCCATGAACTGGAAGATCATGGGAAAGACGAGGAAGTACGCAAACGCCATTCCCACGATGAAGAGCACCGAGCTCGCGATCACCAGCGGTAGCACCAGGCGCCTTTCGTTCGCATACAGGCCGGGCGCGACGAACGCCCACATCTGATAGAGGACGTAGGGCAGCGCGATCACGAAAGCGACCAAAAGCGCCACCTTGACCGGCACGAGGAATACGCCCACGACGTCGGTGGCAATCATCTGGCCCCCCGCCGGCAGCGCCGCGAGCAGCGGCTTGGCGAGCAGCGCATAGAGATCCTTGGCCCAGTAGAAGAGGCAAAGAAATACGAGAAGAACGGCGAGGATCGCCCGCAGGAGCCGGTCGCGCAGCTCGACAAGGTGGGAGATGAAGGTGTCCTGCGTGCTCATTCGCAGCTGGGCACGGTGATCACGCAGTGGTTTTCTCTGGCTTCGCGGGCGCTCCGCCCCGCGGCTCCGGGCCGATCTCGCTGGGCGTCAGGGGCGTTTCCGCGGAAGGAGGACCTGGAGGGGTTGGCTGCGAAGCGGCCGGGTCTTCGATCTTCGCCAGGGATTCGAGCTCGCTCTGGGCCTTGGTCGCCTCGCTTTGCGCGGCGTTGATTTCCGCATTGACCGTGCTCTCGAACCCGCGCGCGGTGTCTTCGATGGAACTCTTGAATTTTTTCAGCTCCTCCAGCTCGATCTCCCGGTTGATGTCGGCCTTGACGTCGTTGACGTAGCGCTGCAGCCGCCCGAACAGGTGGCCGAGCGTGCGCGCCACGCGAGGCAGGCGCTCAGGACCGATGACGATCAGCGCCACGACCGCGATCACCATGAGCTCGGTAAACCCGACGTCAAACACGGGATAAGAGGAGATCGTCGTTCAAAAAAAGAAGCCGGGACCGCGCCCGGCATCCGGATGCGCGCGAAGACCTTCAGGTCTTCACTTTTTCCTTGATCTCGCCTTCGATGGTGTGGCCCGTCACCTGTCCCGCGGGCGCGCCGTCGGCCGGCTTGCCCTCCGAGGACTTCATGCCGTCCTTGAAGCCACGTACCGCCCCGCCCAGATCGGCGCCAATGTTACGCAACTTCTTGGTGCCAAAGACCAGCAAGACGATCACCAGTACGACCAGCCAGTGCCAAATGCTCCAGGTACCCATAGCCTTGCTCCTTGAACTCGAGGGCGAACCCCTCTCCCCTGGGGCGTTCGCCTAACTTCGCCTCAGCATCGGTCCCAGCGGTTCCGGACCGCCGATGACGTGCACGTGCAAATGATACACCTCCTGCCGGCCGACCCGGCCGGTATTGATGATCGTGCGAAAGCCGTCGGTCGCGCCCTGCTCTCGCGCGAGAAGCGGCGCCATAGCCAGGATCTTGCCCAGCACCGGCTGGTGGCTCACATCGCAGTGCGCCAGCGAATCGACGTGCGCCTTGGGAATGATCATGAAATGAACCGGGGCGAGCGGATGGATGTCGTGGAACGCGAAGATATCGGCGTCCTCGTACACCTTCCTGGCAGGTATCTCGCCGCGGATGATCTTGCAGAAAACGCAAGCCTCGGCAGCCATCGCTATTTCCGCTCCGCCTTGGCCCGCAGGGTGTCCGCGCGCGCGGCTTTTTCGTCGACCCCGGAGATGCCCTCGCGGCGGGCTAACTCCGCAAGCACATCGGAGGGCCGCAAGCCGTATTGGGCGAGCATGATCATGCAATGAAACCACAGGTCGGCCGTTTCGCCCACGATGCGCAACCTGTCTCCGTCCTTGCCCGCCATGACGGTTTCGGTGGCTTCTTCCCCAACCTTCTTGAGGATCGCGTCGGGTCCGCGGGCGAAGAGCCGCGATACATAGGACGTGTCCGGGTCGCCCGTCTTGCGGCCCTCGATAACCTCAGCCAGACGCTCGAGTATGTCGCTCATCGCCCGTAGATTTCCCTGGGGTCCTTGATCACCGGGTCGACCGTCACCCAGCGTCCATTGTCCAGTTTCTGGAAGAAACAATTGTGACGCCCCGTGTGGCAGGCGATTCCGCCGCCCTGCTCGACTCTGATCAGCACGGCATCCTCGTCGCAATCGAGCCGTATCTCGAGCACCTTCTGCACGTTGCCGGACTGTTCGCCCTTCTTCCACAGGCGCTTTCGCGAGCGCGACCAGTAATGCGCCTCGCCCGTTTCAGCCGTTTTCGCGAGTGACTCCCGGTTCATCCAGGCGAGCGTCAACACCTTGTCCGTGGATTTCTCCTGGGCGATCGCCGGCACAAGGCCGTTCTCGTCCCACTTCACCTTGTCGAGCCAGTTCTCTGCCATCGCGCCCGCCGGTTCAAAGCCGGACTTCGATTCCCCGTTTTGCCATGTGTAGCTTCGCTTCGCGCACGGTGAACTCGCCAAAGTGGAAAATGGTCGCTGCGAGCACGGCATCCGCGCGACCTTCCAGCACCCCCGCTGCAAGGTGATCGAGCTTGCCGACGCCGCCACTGGCAATCACCGGCACATCGACCGCCTCCGCGACGGCGCGCGTGAGCGCGAGATCGAAGCCTTCGCGCGTGCCGTCGCGGTCCATGCTCGTCAGCAGGATTTCCCCCGCGCCCAGCTTCTGCATTGTACGCGCCCACTCGATCGCGTCCAAACCGGTTGGCCGGCGCCCACCATGGGTGAAAACCTCCCACCGGCCCGCGGGGAGGCCGGCGCCTCCCGCGCCATCGACTTGCTTCGCATCGATGGCGACAACGATGCACTGCGAACCGTAGCGGCCGGAGGCATCGGCCACGAGCCGGGGATCTTGCACGGCGGCGGTGTTGATCGAGACCTTGTCGGCTCCCGCGTTGAGCAGGCGGCGCACGTCCTCGACTTTGCGCACGCCGCCGCCCACCGTAAGCGGGATGAATACCTGCGCCGCCACGGCTTCCACGACGTGCACGATGAGATCGCGTTCCTCCGAGCTCGCAGTGATATCGAGAAACGCGAGCTCGTCGGCGCCCTGTTCGTCATAACGCCGCGCGATTTCGACCGGATCTCCTGCGTCGCGCAGGCCGACGAAGTTGACGCCCTTTACGACCCGGCCGCGGTCCACATCGAGGCAGGGAATGATGCGCGTGGCGAGCATTCTACGAGGAGCGTTCTGGGGATCGAGTGCCGGCGTAACCGTCACCCGCCGATTCAATCCCCGCTCTTCCCCTGCTTTTCCCCGACCTTGTCCGCAGTCTCCTGGGCTTTCTTGAAATCGAGCGTGCCCTGATAGATGGCGCGGCCGGTCACGACTCCGGTGATGCCCTCCGACTCGATCCGGCACAGGGCCTCGACTTCCGCGAGGCTGGTGAGGCCGCCGCTCGCGAGCACCGGGACGTGCAGCTCGCGTGCGAGCCTCAACGTCGCCTCGACGTTTACGCCAGTCAGCATCCCGTCGCGACCGATATCCGTATAGATGATCGCCTCGACCCCGTAGTCCTGGAATTTCTTCCCGAGATCCACCACGTCATGGCCAGTCATCTTCGACCAGCCTTCGACGGCCGCCTTGCCGTCCTTGGCGTCCAGCGAGACCATGATGTGTCCCGAAAAAGCGGTGCACGCGTCCTGCACGAAACCGGGATTCTTCACTGCGGCCGTTCCGATGATGATGTAGGCCACCCCGAGGTCGAGATAACGCTCGATCGTATCCAGATCGCGAATGCCCCCGCCCAACTGCACCGGGAGCGAGTCACCCAGCGCCTGGAGGATGGACCGGATCACGGACTCGTTCTTCGGCTTGCCCGCCGCCGCTCCGTTCAGATCGACGACGTGCAGGCGGCGCGCGCCCTCCGACTTCCAGTGCTTCGCCATGCCGACGGGGTCCTCCGAGAACACCGTCGCCTGGTCCATCTTTCCCTGCTTCAGGCGGACGCATTGCCCGTCCTTGATATCAAGCGCCGGAATGATCAGCATCGAGTCGGTGAAACGAGCGGGGTTCCGGACATCCGGGACCTCGAGGACGATTCAGGGATTCCAGTTGAGGAAATTGGAGAGGAGATGCAGGCCCGCAGTCTGGCTCTTTTCGGGATGGAACTGTACCGCAAAAATATTATCCCGCGCCACCGCGCAGGTAAAGGGGATGCCGTATTCGGTGGTGCCCTGCACCAGGTCGGCGTCCCCCGTTTCGGGGAAATAGCTGTGTACGAAGTAGAAACGACTTCCATCCGCGATCCCCGACCACAGCGGGTGCGCTTGCGCTTGTTTCACCCGGTTCCATCCCATGTGTGGAATCTTGAGCTTGCGTCCGTCCGGATGAAGCATAGCCGAGGAAGGGAAGCGGCGGACAGCCCCAGGGAATATGGCCAACCCGGACACACCTCCTTCTTCGCTGCGTTCGAACAGCATTTGCAGCCCGATGCAAATCCCGAGAAATGGCTTGGTTCGGGCCGCCTCCAGCACCGCAGGTCTTAGGCCGCGCGCGTCCATCTCGCGCATGCACTCGGGCATCGCGCCTTGGCCCGGAAAAATCACGCGGTCGGCGGTGGCCACGCGACCAGGGTCTGAAGTAATTTCAACGCTTGGTAGCCTAAGGAACCAACGGACCCAGCGGAGCCAACGGACCCAGTAGAGCCCACGGAGAAGGCGCGGCCAACTCGCACATTCGACGGCTTTGGACACCGAGTGCAGATTGCCCATCCCGTAGTCGATCACCACGATCCGGTCGGCCATGAAGAAGCCCGGACGAGACTAAAGCGTCCCCTTTGTGGACGGAATCGTCCCCGCCGCGCGCGGATCGGGCTCGAGCGCCATGCGCAGGGCTCGCGCGAAGGCCTTGAACATCGTCTCGCACTGGTGGTGCGCATTGTCGCCGCGCAGGTTGTCCACGTGCAGGGTGACCTGCGCATGGTTGGCAAAGCCCTGGAAGAACTCGTGCACGAGATCGACGTCGAAATCGCCGATCAGCGCGCGCGTGAACTTCACGTTGTATTCGAGCCCGGGCCGCCCCGAGAAATCGATCACCACGCGCGACAGGGCTTCGTCGAGCGGGACATAGGCGTGACCGTAGCGCCGGATGCCCTTCTTGTCGCCGGCCGCTCGCGCCACTGCCTGACCCAGGGTGATGCCGATGTCCTCGACAGTGTGATGCGCATCGACGTGCAGGTCGCCCTTTGCGCGGATCTCCAGATCGAGCATGCCGTGGCGTGCGACCTGATCGAGCATGTGATCCAGGAAGGGCACGCCGGTGGCGATGTCCGAGCGGCCGCTGCCGTCGATGTTCACTGAAAGAGCGATCTGCGTTTCGGCGGTGTTGCGGTCTGCTTTTGCGGCGCGCGTCGACATTGCCTTGAGCTTCGAAGCGATAGCCTACACTAAATCGCCGCCGCTAGAGGACTTCGGCGAGCGCCTTCGAGAGCGTAGCCAGGCACTTCGCGTTTTCCTCCGGCGTCCCGATGGTCAGCCGCAGGCAGTGCTCGAGCGAGGCGCCGCCGCCGTGCAGGTTCTTCACGAGCACTCCGTGGCGCCGCATCGCCTCGAAGACCTGCGGCGCGTTCGGCACGCGAATCAGGATGAAGTTCGCGTCGCTCGGAAACACGGTTACTCCGCTCAGGCCTCGCAACTCGGTGGCAAGCCGCTCGCGCCCCGAATTGATCTCCCGGGCCTGGGCGTCGAGCACTTCGTAGTGCGCGAGCACACGGTCCGCGACCACCTGGGTGAGCACGTTGACGTTGTAAGGAGGCCTGACTTTGTCGAATTCCCGGATCCATTGCGGCCGCGCAACGGCGTATCCGAGACGGATCCCGGCGAGCCCGAGCTTCGACAGGGTTCGCACGACCACGAGATTCGGGAATTGCGCGAGCCGCGGCATGAAGCTCCTGCGCGCGAAGGGGTGGTAGGCCTCGTCGATCACAACCAGACCAGGCGCCGCAGCGACGACCCGGCTGACCGCTTCCTCCGGAAAGAGATTCCCGGTCGGGTTGTTGGGATAGGCGATGAAAACCACCGCCGGCCGATGCTCCTCCAGCGCGCACAGCATCGCCGCGGTATCGAGCGCGAAATCCGCCTGCAGCGGGACTCCCACGTAGCGCAGGCCCGCGAACTGCGCGCACAAGCTGTACATGACGAAACTCGGTTGGGGCGCGAGCACCACGGCCCCGGGGCGCGCGAGGCACTGGACGATGATGTGAATGATCTCATCCGACCCGTTTCCGAGAAGGACGCCGAATTCCTCCCCGATCCCCATCACGCGGCGCAGGCGCTCCATCAGGGAAGGAGCCGCTGGATCGGGATAGCGGTTGATCTCGGCGTTCGCCACCGCCTCGCCGATCTCGCGCCGCAGCGCCTCGGGCAGGCGATAGGGGTTTTCCATCGCGTCGAGCTTGATGAGGCCCTTCGCCGGCACTACAGGGTAGGCGGCCATCGCGCGGATGTCCTCGCGAATGACCTGTTCGGGTTCCGCCTTCACGGTTTGCCCGCAGGATTTCCCTCGAGCCTGAGCTCGGCCGAACGCGCGTGCGCCTGCAGTCCCTCGCCCCGTGCGAGCGTCGCCGCGATGCGCCCGAGCGTTTGCGCGCCCTCGCGCGATACGGCGATGACGCTCGAGCGCTTCTGAAAATCGTACACGCCAAGCGGTGAGGAGAATCTGGCCGTGCGCGAGGTCGGCAGCACGTGATTCGGCCCGGCGCAGTAATCGCCGAGCGCCTCCGAGCTGTAGCGACCCAGAAAGATCGCGCCGGCGTTGCGGATCTTCTCCAGCCACTTTTCGGGCCCCTGGACGGAGAGTTCGAGATGCTCGGGGGAGACGCGGTTGGCGATCTCGAATGCCTCTTCGAGGCTCCTTGCGTGGATGAGGGCGCCGCGCCGGGCGAGCGAAGCCGCGATGACCTCCCGGCGCGGCATCGCTGCCAGGAGCTTGTCGATGCTCTTGGCTACGCGTTCGATGAACCCCGCGTCGGGCGAGACGAGGATGGCCTGCGCCGCCTCGTCGTGCTCGGCCTGCGAAAACAGGTCCATCGCGATCCAGTCCGGATCGGTCGATCCGTCGCAGATGACGAGGATCTCCGAGGGGCCAGCGACCATGTCGATGCCGACCGTTCCGAACACGCGGCGTTTGGCCGCTGCAACGTAGGCGTTCCCGGGACCGACGATCTTGTCCACTTGCGGGATGGTCTGCGTCCCATACGCGAGCGCCGCGATCGCCTGCGCGCCACCGATGGTGAACACTCGGTCCACTCCTGCGATCGCCGCCGCCGCGAGCACGAGCGGATTTCGCTCGCCCCCGGGTGTGGGTACCACCATGAAGAGCTCTCCGACTCCCGCCACCTTCGCGGGCAGCGCGTTCATCAGCACCGATGACGGATAGGCGGCCTTGCCGCCGGGCACGTACAATCCGGCGCGGCCGATTGCGGTGACGCGCTGGCCGAGCATCGTGCCGTCGGGCTCGGTGAACTGCCACGACTCCGCGAGCTGCCGCTCGTGAAAGGCGCGGATGCGCGCAGCAGCCGCTTCCAGCGCTTCGCGTTGTCCGCGCTCCAGTTGCGCGCGTGCCTTTTCAAGTTCGCGGCGCGGCAGCTCGAGCTCGGCGACGCGTGCGGCCTTGACCCGATCGAAGCGCTCCGTGTAATCGAGGACCGCGGCATCGCCCCGCTCGCGCACGTCAACGAGAATCGCCGCGACCGTGCGCTCGACCTCTTCGTCCAAGGCCGCGTCGAACGCGGTGAGCTTTGCGAGCCGCTTCCAGAAATCTTCTTGCGCCGTAGAAAGGCGCGCAATTTCAGGCATGCGTTCCCGCGGCTTTCGAGAGCGTGTCGATGAGCGGCTGTATCGCGTCGCGCTGGAGCTTGAGGGCCGCCTGGTTGACAATGAGGCGCGCGCTGATCGGCCCGATCTCTTCGACCGCCCGCAGGCGGTTGGCGCGCAGCGTCTCGCCGCTCGAGACCAGATCGACGATTGCGTCGGCGAGGCCCACCAGCGGTGCGAGCTCCATCGATCCGTAGAGCTTGATCAGGTCGACGTGCACGCCTTTCGCACCGAAGTGCTCGCGCGCCGTCTGCATGTACTTGGTCGCGACTCGCAGGCGCGCGCCCTGCCGCACCGCGAGCGCGTAGTCGAAGCCCTCGGACACGGCCACCACCATGCGGCACGATGCGATGCGCAAGTCGAGCGGCTGATACAGCCCCGCGCCGCCGTGCTCGAGCAGCACGTCCTTGCCGGCGACGCCGAGTTCCGACGCCCCGTATTGAACGTAGGTCGGAACGTCGGCTGCGCGGACGATGAGCAGCCGCAGGTCGCGCCGGTTGGTGCGCAGAATGAGCTTGCGCGAGGCATCGGGGTCGTCGAGCGCCCGGATGCCCGCTCGAGCGAGCAGCGGCAGCGTTTCGTCGAAAATCCGTCCCTTGGAAAGCGCGAGCGTGATCACGGCCTGGGTGCCTGCGTGGAAACGTTGGATTTTACTTCAGTGAACGCGCTTGATGCGCGCGCCGAGCTGCGCGAGCTTCTCCTCGATGCACTCGTAGCCGCGGTCCAGGTGATAGATGCGATCGACGGTGGTCTCGCCTTCGGCAACCAGACCCGCGATGACCAGGCTCGCCGAAGCGCGCAGGTCCGTCGCCATGACCGTCGCGCCCTGCAGCTTGCGCGACGCCGCGCACGATCGCCGTGTTCCCCGAGATCTCGATGTCGGCGCCCAGGCGCTGCATTTCCAGCGCGTGCATGAAGCGGTTCTCGAAAACCGTTTCGGTGATCGTCGCGGTGCCCTCGGCGATCGCGTCGAGCGCCATCAGCTGCGCCTGCATGTCGGTCGGAAACGCCGGGTAGGGCGCGGTGCGCACATCGATGCTCTTCGGCCTTCCCCGCATCGCGAGCGAGATCGTCCCGTTCCCGACTTCGAGCTCGGCGCCCGATTCGCGCAGTTTTTCGAGCACCGCTTCGAGGATACCGGCGTCGGTGCCGTGCAGCGTGATCCGGCCGCGGGTCGCAGCGGCAGCGACGAGAAAGGTCCCGGTCTCGATGCGATCGGGCATGATGCGATGCGCCGCGCCGCGCAGCTCGCTCACTCCCTCTATCCGGATTACGTCGGTACCCGCGCCGCTGATCCGCGCCCCCATCGCCAGGAGGCATTCGGCGAGGTCCACGACCTCGGGTTCGCGCGCGGCGTTCTCCAGCACGGTCGTCCCTTCCGCGAGACAGGCTGCCATCATGAGGTTTTCCGTACCGGTAACGGTGACGAGGTCCATGACGATGCGCGCCCCTCTCAGCCGCTTCGCCCGCGCTGCGATGTAGCCTTGCTCGACCGAGACTTCGGCGCCCAGCGCCTCGAGCCCCTTGATATGCTGATCCACCGGCCGCAGGCCGATGGCGCAGCCTCCGGGGAGCGAAACGCGGGCCTCTCCGCAGCGCGCGACCAGCGGGCCGAGGACTAGGATGGATGCTCGCATGGTCTTGACCATATCGTAGGACGCGAGGGGGTCGGAAACACGCGCCGCCCTGAGCGACAGGCCGAGCCGGTCATCGAGCGATACTTCCACCCCCATCTGGGCGAGCAGCCGAACCATGGTGCTCACGTCCCTCAAGTGCGGCGCGTTGGAGAGCGTGAGCGGCTCGGGCGTGAGCAGCGCCGCGCACATGAGCGGCAGTGCGGCGTTCTTCGCGCCTGATACGCGGACGTTGCCGGAAAGAGGCGTCCCCCCGCCGATGACGAGCTTATCCACCCGCCGCTTCCTCGGGGGTGAGCGTGCGCATCGACAGCGCGTGGATCTCCTCACGCATGCGCTCGCCGAGCGCTGCATACACGAGCTGATGGCGCTGGACGCGGCTCTTGCCGCGGAACGCCTCGCTGACGATGAGCGCCTCGAAATGCTGTCCGTCGCCCGCGACGCGCACCTCGCTGCATTGCAGCCCTTTCTCGATGTAGATCTGGACCTCTCCGGGTGTAACCATGTCAATGCCTCAGCTTGTAGCCGCTTCTGAGCAGGGCGAGCGTCGCTCCCGAAACCGCGCCCAGAAAGACCCCCGCGACCGCGAGGCTCAGGAGCGGATCGACGTCGGAGACGCCGAAGAAGCCGTAGCGGAATCCGTCAATCATGTAGAAAAACGGGTTGAAATGCGATAGCCCCTGCCAGAACGCCGGAAGTGAGTGGATCGAGTAGAACACTCCCGAAAGGAAAGTGAGAGGCATGATGAGGAAGTTCTGGAAAGCCGCCACCTGGTCGATTTTCTCGGCCCAGATGCCTGCGACCATTCCGAGCGTGCCCAAAACGGCGCTTCCTGCGACAGCGAACGCGACGACCCAAAGCGGGTGGCGAAAGCTCATGTCCACAAAAGGCAGCGTCACCAGCAGCACCGCCGTTCCTACCACCAGTCCCCGCACGATCGCTGCAAGCACATAAGCGGCGAAAAACTCCAGGTACGAAAGCGGGGGCAGCAGCACGAAAATGATGTTGCCGGTGATCTTCGATTGAATGAGCGATGACGAACTGTTTGCAAAGGCGTTCTGCAGCACCGACATCATCACCAGGCCTGGCACGAGGAACGCGGCGTACGGAACCGCATCGTACATCTGCACCCGGCCTCCCATGACGTGGCCGAGAATGAACAGAAAAAGTGCTGCGCTGAGCACCGGCGCGCCTATCGTCTGGGTGCTGACCTTGGAGAACCGCAACACTTCCTTGTACAGCAGGGTGGGCATGCCGCTCATGAGCGCTGCATTACGTCGACGAACACGTCCTCGAGATCGGGCTGCATCAGCTCCATTTCCTCGACACGGCAGCCCGCCCTGCGGATGGTTGCGAGCGTCTGCTCGACATCGTCGTAGCCCCTGAGGCGCAGAACGTGGGCTTCTGCATTGCCGCCGTGCTCGAGGGAGCGCAACTCCCCCGGAAGCTCTCCGGCAAGGCGCAGCCGCAGGAACAGGTGATGGACGCGCTTGAGCAGATTGGACGTCGAATCGAGCGCGACGATGCGCCCCTGCTTGAGCATCGCGATGCGCCCGCACAGGGCCTCGGCCTCCTCGAGATAGTGCGTCGTAAGCACGATGGTGTGGCCCTCCCGGTTCAGCCGCCGGATGAATTGCCACAGCGCCTGCCGCAGTTCGACATCGACGCCCGCGGTCGGTTCATCGAGCACGATCACCGGGGGTTTGTGGACCAGGGCCTGAGCGACCAGCACCCGCCGCTTCATCCCGCCCGAAAGGGCGCGCATGTTCACGTCCGCCTTTGCCGCGAGATCGAGGTGCTGCATGACCTCGTCGATCCAGGCGCGGTTGTCGCGAATCCCGAAATAGCCCGACTGGATGCGCAGGGTCTCGCGCACGCTGAAGAACGGATCGAACACCAGCTCCTGCGGTACCACGCCGAGCGAGCGGCGCGCCGCGCGATAGTCCGCGCGCACGTCGTGGCCCATCACTCGCGCGGAACCCCGGTCGGCGCGGACCAGGCCGGCGAGAATGCTGATCAGCGTCGTCTTGCCGGCCCCGTTCGGCCCGAGCAGCCCGAAGAATTCTCCTTGGCGCACATCGAGGTCGATTCCGGCGAGCGCCTGCAACTCGCCGAAGCGCTTGTGGACATCGCGTAACTCGATCGCGGCGGTCATGCCGGCGTGTGGCCGCGTGAACGATCAGCCGGACGCTGACTGGAGCAGCTCGGAAACCCCGTAGAGCTTGGCGAGATTCTGCATCGCGGCGGGCAGGTTGGCGAAGCGCAGCGCAGTCTTGTTTTCCTCGGCCTGGCGCAGCCATTCGAGCGCGAGGGCGATGGCGGCTGAGTCCACCTCGGTAACGTTGCCGAAATCGACCACCCGGGCGCCTTGCCGCAAATGCTCTTCGACGGCGACGGCCAGCGCGGCGACCGTATTCAGAGTGACCGCGCCTTCCAGTACGAGCGAATCGCTCTCGCGACGGATCACGTCTTGCCCGGTTTCAGGCGCTCGCCGCTGCGGTTCTTATCGGCGAGCGACTTGAGCAGCCCGTCCACGCCGCGATCCTTGACCTCTGCTGCGAAGGTTTCGCGGTAGGTCGTGACCAGGCTCACCCCGCCGACCTTGACGTCGTAGACCTTCCAGCCGTTGGAGGTCTTTTCCATTTCGTAGTCGATCGACACCGGCTGCGTCGAGCCAGGTTGCCTAACTTCGGCTTTCACCGTGACCTCGGTATCCTCGGGTTTGGCGCGCAGCGGTTTGTAGTCGATCTTCTGGTCGCGGTAGCTTGAGATCGCGGTCGAATAGGTGCGAACGAGCAGCGTCCTGAACTCATTGGTCAGCTCAGCCTGCTGCTCGGGGGTGGCGAGCCGCCAGTTACGGGCCATCGCGAGACGGGTCATCCGCGTGAAGTTGAAATGCGGCAGGACCTTGGTCTCGATCAGGGTCGCGACCTTCTTCGTGTCGCCCGCCCGGATGTCCTTGTCCTCCTTCAGCACCATCACGACGTCGTCGGTGATGGTCTTCACCAGAACATCGGGCGCGAGCACCTGCGCCTGCGCAACCGGGATGAAGAGGGTGGCGACAAGAAAACGAATGAAGGTCACGAGGTTCGCGTTCATCGGGGGCACATTCTACCGTGAGTCGTCGTCGAATTCCTCCTTCTCGCGCGGCGGATCGCCGTCGTAGATGAGGCTGCGGCGCCGTTGCAGCCAGGCGTCGCGCAACAACGAGTACCGGTCGAGCGCCGCCTGCTCGAGCACGTTGGAGATGTCGAGCAGCTCGGCTCTTCTGCCGACAAATCGAACGGCAACCGAGGTATTGCGTACGGGGACATTATCAATTCGCCATACCGGATCAACCTGGGTGTCAACGATGAAGGCAAGGCCATCGCGCACCGTGGAAGGGCCGAGAATCGGCAACACCACGTAGGGGCCGCCGCCCACGCCCCACCAGGCGAGCGTCTGCCCGAAATCCTCGCTGTGCTTCGGCAGCCCGACCTCGGATGCGAAATCGAAAAGCCCGACTACCCCGACAGTGGAATTGAACAGGAAGCGGCCGAAGTCCCCGAGCCCGAGCAGGAGCTTGCCCTGCAACACCTGGTTGATCGAGACCCAGACATCGTCGATATTGGAGAAGAAGTTCGAAACGCCGGTCCTCACGACCCCGGGCAGGACGAAGCGGTAGCCCTTCGCCACCGGCTTCATCACCGCCTCGTCCAGGGCATCGTTGAAGCTGAACATCGCCCGGTTGAGGGGCTCGAGCGGGTCGGCCGGATTGCCTCCCGTAGTAGCGCAGCCCTGCAGCGTTGCGGCCAGAAGCAGGACGCACAGTCTCCTTGCCTTCGCCACGCGCTTTGGCTTTCGATCCTCTGCGGCTCTCGATCCTTACTTCTTGCTGTCCCCTTCGGCGGCCTTGCTGTAGAGGAACTGGCCGATGAGGTTCTCCAGCACGACCGCGGACTGCGTGAGTTTCAGCGTCTCGCCGCTCTTCAGGTTGGCCGAGTCGCCCCCCGGCGAGAGGCCGATGTACTGTTCGCCAAGAAGGCCCGAAGTGAGGATCTTGGCCGAGCTGTCCTTGGGGAACTGGTAGCGGCCGTCGATATCCATCGACACGACCGCCTCGAAGGTCCCGTTGTCGAAACGGATCTCGCCGACGCGGCCGACGACCACGCCGGCGCTCTTCACCGCCGCGCGGACTTTCAGCCCGCCGATATTGTCGAAACTCGCGTTGATCCTGTATGTCTCCGCCCCCGTAAACGAAGCCAGGTTCGCGACCTTGAGAGACAGGAAGAGCAGCGCTCCGATGCCGATCACCGCGAAGATCCCCACCCACAAGTCCAGTTCTTTGCGCGTCATCATGGTCATTGTCCTCTGAACATCAGTGCGGTGAGCACGAAGTCTAGCGCCAGGATTGCCAGCGATGAAGTGACGACCGTGCGCGTCGTCGCGCCCGACACCCCTTCGGCCGTCGGCGGCGCGTCATAGCCCTCGAAAACGGCGATCCAGGTCACCGCGATGCCGAAAACCAGGCTCTTGATGACCCCATTCAGGATGTCTTCCCGAAAATCCACCGCCGCCTGCATCTGCGACCAGAACGAGCCTTCGTCCACTCCGATCAGCTGCACGCCGACAAGGTAGCCGCCAAATACCCCCATCGCGGAAAAGAGCGCGGCAAGCACGGGCATCGAAATCACGCCGGCCCAGAAGCGCGGCGCGACCACCCGGGCGATGGGATCAACGGCCATCATCTCCATCGCCGAGAGCTGCTCGGTCGCCTTCATCAATCCGATCTCCGCGGTGATCGCACTACCGGCGCGGCTCGCAAAGAGCAATCCCGCCACCACGGGCCCGAGCTCGCGCACGAGCGACAGGGCGACGAGCACGCCGAGCGCTTCGGAGGAGCCGTAGCGCGCCAGCGTGTCGTATCCCTGCAGACCCAATACCATGCCGACGAACAGCCCCGACACGAGAATGATGATGAGCGAAAGCACTCCCGCGAAGTAGATCTCGCGAATCGTGAGGTGGAAGCGCCGGAAGCTCGGACCCGACTCCCTCAACGTCAGCCAGAAAAAGCGGCAGGCGAACCCGAGACGCCAGATCCAGCTGGTGACAATGCGCGCACCGAGCTCGCGCAGCAGCTCCGCGATGCGCCTCATTGGGCGAGGAGATCCCGACGGTACGATGGCGCGGGGAAATGAAACGGCACCGGTCCGTCGGGCTCGCCGTAGACGAACTGGTGCAGCGACGGAAGTCCCGCGGCGCGCACCTCGTCCGGCGTTCCGTGAAATTCGACTTTCCCCGCAGCCATGTAATAGACGTAATCGACCAATTCGAGGGCCTCAGCCACATCGTGGGTCACGACGATCGAGGTCGCGCCGAGCGAGTCGTTGAGCCTGCGGATGAGCTGTCCTATGACACCGAGTGAAATCGGGTCCAGTCCGGTGAAGGGCTCGTCGTACATCATCAGCATCGGGTCGAGGGCGATCGATCGCGCCAGCGCGACGCGCCGCGCCATTCCCCCGGAAAGCTCGGCGGGCATGAGATCGGCGGCGCCGCGCAACCCCACCGCCTGCAGCTTCAGGAGCGTGAGGTTTCGGATCAAGGGTTCGGGCAGCTTCGTGTGCTCGCGCATCTGGAACGCGACGTTGTCGAACGAGGACATGTCGGTAAACAGGGCTCCGAACTGGAACAGCATCCCCATCTTGCGCCGTAGCGCTAGAAGCTCGTCGGAAGTGAGCTTGTTGACGACGCGGCCCGCGACGCGAATTTCGCCTCGGTCGGGAACCAGCGCCCCGCCGATCAGGCGCAGCAGTGTCGTTTTCCCGCACCCTGAAAGCCCCATGATGGCGACCACTTTGCCCTTGGGGACGATCAGATTGATGTCCTTCAGGATTTCGCGCTCATCGTAGCCGAACCAGACGTTCTCGACTTCGACAAGGTTGCCTGTCCACGATGTCCCGCACGGAAAACGCGAAACGCGGATTCTAGCCCAGATTCCCGCGCGACATCCGCGCGGAGTATTTCCTGAAAGCGGGCTGCCTTTGCGCTATCATCGAAACCTCCTGGAGGATGCGCCTTTCCGTGACATGTCCGAGCCATTGGTTCGATTCCGTGGAGTGAGCAAGAGCTTCGGGCGCGCCGAGGTGCTGCGCGGATTCGATCTGGATATTCCAGCGAGCCAGTGCGTGGGTTTAGCAGGGGTAAACGGCGCCGGCAAGACGACTTTGATCAGATGCCTGCTGGATTTCTGCGATATCGATTCGGGCGCGATCGAAGTTCACGGCATCGGGCACCGCCTGCCGAGGGCCCGCGCGCGCATCGCGTACCTGCCCGAGCGCTTCACCGCCCCTTATTTCCTGACCGGCCGCGAATTCACGGCGATGATGCTGCGGCTTTTCGGAGGCCGGTACGAGGAGGAGCGCGTGCGCGCAATGTTCGCCGATCTCGATCTGGATCCTTCTGCGCTCGACAAACCGGTCCGCGCGTACTCCAAGGGCATGACGCAGAAGCTCGGGCTCGCCGCGTGCTTCCTTTCCGAGCGCGATTTGTACGTCCTCGACGAACCGATGAGCGGACTGGACCCGAAGGCGCGCGCCCGGGCCAAGGACCTCATGCTGAAGCTCAAGTCGGAAGGGCGCACCCTGTTTTTCACTTCACATTCTCTCGCCGACGTCGAGGAGGTTTGCGACCTGCTTACGGTCCTGGACCGGGGCGGGCTCGCCTACAGCGGAGCACCGCTCGGCTTGTGCCAGCGCCACGGCGAAGCATCGCTCGAACGCGCCTTTCTGAAATGCATCGAGGCCCATGCCTGAAGCCGCCCGGCCCAGTCTGCTGATCGTCGACGACGATCCACTCATCACGGAGACGCTCTCCTACGCCCTCGGCAAGGATTTCGAGGTCATGGTAAGCGATTCGCGAGCGCACGCCGTGAGCCTGCTGCGACAACTCGACGAAGCACCGCAGCTCGCGCTCGTCGACCTTGGGCTTCCTCCGACGCCCCACCGACCCGACGAGGGCTTCCAGCTGATCAACGATCTGCTTGCCCATTCGCCAGCCATGAAGATCCTGGTGCTCTCCGGCCAGAACGACGCGGCCAACGCGCGGCACGCTCGTACGCTCGGCGCCGCCGAATTCGTCGCCAAACCCTGTGACGCGGAAACGTTGAAGAAGAGTCCTGATGCACGCGCTGCAGTTCCGCGCGGCCGAAATTTCGGGCGAGGGAGCCGACGCCGAGCCGCTGATCGGCAAGAGCCCAGCACTGCAGAAACTGAAGAGCCAGATCAGCCAGTACGCGGATTCGCCCTTCCCCGCCCTGATCGAGGGCGAATCAGGGACCGGCAAGGAAGTGGTCGCGAACCTGCTGCGCCGGCTTTCCTTGCGGCGCACGAAGCCGTGGTTCGCGCTCAACTGCGCCGCGATCGCACCCACGCTGGTCGAGCCGACGCTCTTCGGCTACGCCAAGGGCGCCTTTACCGGCGCAACGCAGAACAAATCGGGCTATTTCGAGGACGCGAGCCGACGGCATGCTGTTTCTCGACGAGATCGGCGAGCTGCCGCTCGAGCTTCAAGCCAAGCTCCTGCGCGTGCTGGAGAACGGCGAGTTCCAGCGAGTCGGCGAAACGCAGCAGCGCTTCTCCCGCGCACGGGTGATCGCCGCCACCAATCGCGACTTGCGCCAGGAAGTCAGAAAGGGGACGTTTCGCGCCGACCTGTATCACCGGCTGTCTGTATTCACGCTCGAAGTGCCGTCGCTGCGCGAGATGGACGACGACCGCTCGCTGCTCCTCGATCACTACCGCAAGTTCTACGCGGCGCAGGCGAAGCTCGCGCCGTTTGCTCTCGACGAGGCGGCGCAAAAGGCCTGGCGCGCCTATCATTTCCCCGGCAACGTGCGCGAGCTGCGGAACATCGTCATCCGGCTGACGACCAAGTATCCCGGGCAGAAGCTGTCTCCCGCCGAACTCGAGCCCGAATTCGACCTCGAGAGTCGCGGACGGCGGCGAGCCCGGGCTGTCATCGGACCCCGGCACGCTCGTCGAACAGGCGCAGCGCCACCTTGCAGCGCGACCGCGGCTTCAATCTCGACGAAATGCTCAAGGCCTGGGAGCAGGGCTACATCGAGGCGGCCATGAAACTGACGCGAGGCAACGTCAGTCAGGCGGCCAAGATGCTCGGCATCAACCGCACGACACTTTATTCCCGCATGGAATCGCTGCAAAAGCAGCCATAGGCCCGAAGGCCGGCGGGCAAGGAACCGATGTATCTGGACCATTTCGGGCTGAGGGAAGCCCCCTTTCGCATCACGCCCCACACGGATTTCTTCTTTCAGGGCGCCAATCGCGGCGCGACGCTCGAGGCGCTGCTCTACGCGATCACCCACGACGAGGGCATCGTCAAGGTTTCCGGCGAGGTCGGCAGCGGAAAGACCATGCTGTGCCGCGTGCTCATGGAGCGGCTGCCGTCCACGGTCGAGACCATCTATCTCGCCAACCCGTCGCTGTCGCGCGACGAGATCCTCTTCGCGATCGGCGACGAGCTCAAGCTGGAGCTGGACAAGGGGCGCATGACGCGCGTCCTGCGCGCGCTGCAGGATCACCTCATCAGGCTCTTCGGCGAGGGCCGGCGGGTGGTAGTGCTGATCGACGAAGCGCACGCGATGCCCGACGAATCGCTCGAGGAGATACGGCTCCTCTCGAACCTCGAGTCGAACCGCCACAAGCTGCTGCAGATGGTGCTGTTCGGACAGCCGGAACTCGACGAGCACCTGAGCACCGACGGCATGCGGCAGCTGAAGGAGCGCATCACGCACAGCTTTCGCCTCGAGCCGCTGGTGCGCAGCGACATCGACAGCTACATCGATTTTCGCATGCGTGCAGCGGGCTACCGCGGACCCAGGGTGTTCAATCCGGGGGCCGTGAAGCTCATCGCGACGGTGTCGCAGGGACTCACTCGCCGGGTCAATATCCTCGCCGACAAGGCGCTGCTCGCAGCCTTCGCGCAGGGCGTCCACGCCGTCACCGAAAAGGAAGTGAAGAAAGCCGCACGGGACTCCGAGTTCTATCGGTCGAAGACCGGCCTGCAGAAGCTCCAGGTCGGCGCGGCGGCCCTCGCCGCGGGCCTCGCGCTCGGCTGGGGAGCGACCGCTCTGCTCTCGGGCAACAGGTCGCCCATTGCCGCTGGGTCGGTCCCGCAACCCGCGATAACGACGGCGAGGGTATCGCCGAGCGCGGTCGCCGCGAGCGCTCCCGTGTCGCCAGGCTCGCCCGCAAACGCCGGCGCGGCCGCTCGAGCCCCGGTTTCCCCACCCGCCCAAGCTCCTGCCGCGGCCGGAAACGATGCCACACGGGCCACGCTCACCGCGACATCGGCTGCAGCCGGCGCTCAAGATCCCGGGTCCGCCCCGACGTCCGGGCCGGCTCCGCCCGAGCGTGGCAAGCTCGCCCGGGAGCGTTTTGAGGCAGCCCAGCGCTGGCTGCCCGGGGAGCCTGGGGATCGTTATGCGATTCAGATGGTTACGGTCAGTTCCGAGCAGCTGGGCTTGCTGGAAGATTTCTTGCTTAAGGCTTCCAAGGTATTGCCGATGGGCGGGGTCTACATCTACAGCGTGAAGATCAACAACCAGCAGCACTATCGGGTCGCCTATGGCTCTTATGCGACCCAAGCCGAGGCGCAGGAAGCGATCAAGAACCTGCCCCCGTCGCTTGCCGTGTACCGGCCTTACACCCGAAGCGTGGAGCGAATGCGCAGTCAGAATCGCCAGTGACCAAAGGCCTGCGGCTCGCTGAAGGTTTAGCTTCTTAAATCAGTTTGTTACGGGGTACTGTTATACTCTCGCGAGCAGTCACGGACCGTCGGACAAGAATGAGATCGGAGGGCACCTTGCGACGCATATCGTCGGCAGCTTTCGCGCTCGTGCTCGGGGCGTGCGCCCATGCGCCGATCGAGCCATCGGATACCCACTTTCGGGTCGAGGAGGCTGAGCCTTCCGGAACCGTCCCGGATCCCGTGCAAATCTCGACGGTTCTGCCCAAGCCCAAGCCTGCGCAACGGCCCGAGACCTACAGCGTCGTCGTCAACGCGGTCAAGGTGCAGGAGCTGCTGTTTGCCCTCGCCCGCGACGCCAAGCTGAACATCGACGTTCATTCCGGGATCAGCGGCACGGTCACGCTGAATGCGATCGACCAGACTTTGCCGCAGCTCTTGTCGCGTATTTCCAGGCAGGTCGAGATGCGCTGGGAGCTGGACGGCCCGAATCTCGTCGTGATGCCCGACACTCCGTACCTGCGCAGCTACCGGATCGATTACCTCAACATGGAGCGCCTCGCTACCGGTACCGTGGGGGTTTCTTCGCAGATCGGGTCCGGGACCGGAGCGGCCGGCGGTACAGGCGGCGGGGCTGCATCCACCGCGGGGGCCGGCAATGCTTCCAGCGCCACCGTCAACAGCAAGTCGGACAACAAGTTCTGGCCGACGCTCGAGCGCAACATCAGGGACATCCTCCGCGAGTCGGGCGGAGCGCCCGCGGGAGGAGCCCCTCCCGCTCCCGGAGCTCCTCCCGCGGCGGGCGGCCCCACCTCCGTCATCGTCAACGCGGAGTCGGGCATCATCATCGTCCGGGCGACCTCGAGGCAGCATGAAAAGATCCAGGAATTTATCGATCAGGTGCTGACGAGCGCCAAGCGCCAGGTGCTGATCGAGGCCACGATCGCCGAAGTGCAGCTGAGCAACCAGTATCAGCAGGGGATCGACTGGACCGCCTTGCGCACCCGCGGCGCGACGACGGTCACGGGAACGCAGGTCACCGGAGGCAACCTCCCCAGTACGGCGGGGGTAGTTGGGAACATCTTTTCGCTCGCCGTCAATAGCACGAACATTTCCGGCATGCTCCAGCTGCTCGAATCCTTCGGCAACGTGCGCGTGCTCTCGAGCCCCAAGCTGTCCGTGCTCAACAACCAGACGGCGCTGTTGCGGGTCGTGGACAACATTGTCTACTTCACCGTGCAGGTGACCGCCGTTGCGGGGACCGTGCAACAACAGTCTACCGTCGCAACCAATACGACCCCCACGACCGCGTCGGTGGGATTCGTGATGAACGTCACGCCCCAGATCGCCGAGGACGATACGATTCTCCTGAACGTCAGGCCCACGACGACTCGCTTCGTGAAGTTTGTGAACGACCCCAATCCCATTTTCGTGCCTCTGCCGGGCCAGCCGACCCCTCCCCAGAACCAGGTCCCCCAGCTGCGCATGCGCGAAATGGAGTCGCTGATCAAGGTCAACAGCGGCCAGATCGCGGTGCTCGGGGGGCTGATCGAGGATTCGCTCAACGACGTCGAGGACACGATTCCGATCGTCAATTCCATTCCGATCATCGGCTGGTTCTTCAGCTCGCGCACCCGCAACAACTCGAAGACCGAGCTCGTCATCTTCATTCGCCCGATCGTGGTGAAGGATGCGAGCATCGACGGCGACTTTCGCGCCTTCCGCAACATGATTCCGGGCGAAGACTTCATGTCGCGGCCCAACCCCGGCAAGGGAACGTCGATCTTCGGCGGTGGATCGAAATGAGCCTGCTCCTCGAAGCGCTGAAGAAGGCCGAGCTTGCCAAGCAGGCGGCGAAAGCGGAGTCGCCGACGGCAGAGCCCTCAGCTGAAGAGCCCACGGTCGTCACGCGCGAGAAACTGCCGGACATCACACAGCCGCTGGAAATCCTGAGCGACGACCTGCCGTCCTCGGGCCCGAGCGCGCCGGACTCGCGAGCCGCACCTGCCGAGCGCGCCGCGCCGGCACGGGAGCCCCCGCGCTACGAAAGCGTGGGAGCCCGCCCCGCCGAGCGCGCCCAGGCGCAACAGCTCTTCGAGGCAAAGGAGATGGATTACAACCCCCGCCGGCCGTTCTATATCACCGTGTCCGCGCTCGTGTTGATCGGGGCGTGTTATGGCGGCTACGTCTGGTGGCAAATGCAGCCGAAGTACAGCTACGCGGTCGCGCCGGCGCAGCCGCGTCCCGCCGAGACTGCGCCGCCCGCGGGGCCGCCGGCCCCGGCAGCAGCGGCGCCCACTCTGGCGAAGCCTGCTCCGGCAGCGGCTCCCGTTCCGGCAACGCCCGCTCCCGCGGCGAAGGCACCCGCCGCGCCCGCGGCCGTGGCCACAATCGCTCCGATCCAGCCGGCGCGACCGCCGCGTCCCAAGCCCGCCGCATCCCGGTCCGAAATGCCTGCCGAGCCGGCCCAGCCCGCGCCGCGCGCCGCGGAGACCCTTCCCGCGATCGCGGTCAGCGCTCCGGCGCTCGCGATCGATCCCGCCCTCGAACAGGGCTATGAGGCTCTCCAGAAGAACGACCTCGCCGCCGCGCGCCAGGCTTACCAAAGAGCGCTCGCGCGCGAGCCGACCAGCCGCGACGCGCTCCTCGGGCTCGCTGCCATCGACGTGCGCAGCGGCCAGCTCGACTCGGCGGAGTCCCGCTACGCGAAGCTGCTCGAGACGGACCCGCGCGACGCGACTGCGCTGGCGGGCCTCATGTCGCTGCGAGGCCAGCTCGACCCACTGACTTCCGAGAGCCGGCTGAAGAGTCTGCTTGCAACTCACCCCGACTCGGCGCCCTTGCACTTTTCCCTGGGCAACCGGTACGCGCAGCAATCGCGCTGGAGCGAGGCTCAAGGCGCGTATTTCAAGGCCTACTCGGTCGATCCGGAAAACGCCGACTATGCGTTCAATCTCGCTGTGAGCCTCGATCGCCTGCACCAGAAGAATCTCGCGCTCGATTACTACCAGCGCGCGCTCGCCCTCGCCGGCAAGCGCTCGGCGAGTTTCAACGTGGCGCAGGCTCGCACTCGCGTGCAGGAACTGAGCCGATAGCCCCCGGATGAGCTCTGCCCGTCTCAGCGCCCAGGCGGTCGCTCCGCAGGCGAAGCGCCACATCGGTCAGATCCTGATCTCGCAGGGGATCCTCACCGAGGATCAGCTGCGGATCGCGCTCCTCGAACAGCTCAAGACTCATCAGCCGGTCGGCAAGCTCCTCGTCCAGCTGGGCTTCGTGTCCGAGGCGACGCTGCGCGACGCCTTGTCCGAAAAGCTCGGGCTGACCAGCGTCGATCTCGCGCAAATCGTCGTGGACGCGATGGCACTCAAGCTCGTGCCGCGCGAATTCGCCAAGCGCCACAACATCTTCCCGGTCGCGCTCGACCGCGAAGCGCGCAAGCTCATCCTGGCGATCGCCGACATCAGCAACATCGTCGCCCTCGACCAGGTACGCGCGCAGCTGCGCGGCGAGTTCACGCTGGAGATGCGGCTCGCGGGCGAAGGAGAAATCGTCCGCGCGATCGACCAGTACTATGGGCACGATTTCTCGATCGACGGCATCCTGCACGAAATCGAAACCGGCGAGCTCGACTACCAGAGCCTGCAGGCCTCCGGCGACGCGTATTCGCAGCCGGTCGTGCGGCTCATCTCGGCGCTGCTTGCCGACGCGGTCGAGCGAAGCGCCTCGGACATCCACTTCGAGCCCGAGCAGAGCTTCCTGCGCATCCGCTACCGCATCGACGGCGTCCTTCGCCAGATCCGCTCGCTGCACAAGACCTACTGGCCGGCGATGGCGGTGCGCATCAAGGTGATGGCGAAGATGAACATCGCCGAAACCCGGGCGCCACAGGACGGCCGCATCTCACTGATGCTGACGGGCCGCGCCGTCGATTTTCGCGTGTCCTCGCAGGCAACCACCCACGGCGAGAACATCGTGCTGCGCATCCTCGATCGGCAGAAGGGGATTGTCCCGCTGGACGGCTTGGGGCTCGAAGCGGGCCAGCTTCAGCTTCTCAAGAAGATGATCGCCCGCCCCGAGGGCATCATCCTCGTGACCGGCCCCACCGGCAGCGGCAAGACGACGACGCTCTATTCGGTGCTCAACCACATCAACAGCGACGGCCTCAACATCATGACGCTCGAGGATCCGGTCGAGTACCCCATGACGCTGATCCGCCAGACTTCGGTCAACGAGGCGGCAAAGATGGATTTCGGCAACGGCATCCGCTCGCTCATGCGGCAGGACCCGGATGTGATCCTGGTGGGCGAGGTCCGCGACGAAGACACCGCCACCATGGCGTTTCGCGCCGCGATGACCGGCCACCAGGTGTATTCGACCCTGCACACCAATTCCGCCGTCGGCGCGGTACCGCGGCTCCTCGATATCGGCATCGTCCCGGACATTCTCGCCGGGAACATCATCGGCGTGGTCGCACAGCGCCTGGTCCGCAGGCTCTGCAAGCACTGCAGGCAGGCGCACAAGGCCACCGCGGGCGAATGCACCATGCTGGGCGCGCCGGCCGAGCGCCCGCCCATGCTGTACCGCGCGGTCGGCTGCGACCAGTGCGACTATCAAGGCTATCGCGGCCGCATGGCTATCATCGAAATCCTGAAGATGGACGGCGATCTCGACGAGCTGGTCGCCCGGCGCGCCAGCGCCCGGGAGCTGCAGAAGATGGCCGTGTCCAAGGGCTTTCGCACGCTGGCCGACGACGGCGCCCGCCGCGTGCTCGATGGCTCGACCGCGCTCGATGAGCTGATGCGCGTGGTCGACCTTACCGACCGGATGTAGCCTAAAGTCCGGCGCGATCGCGCCGGCGAGGGAATCGAATGCCGCTCTTCACCTACAAGGCCGTGGACACCCGGGGCAAGGCCATTCTCGGCCAGATCGACGCGATCAACATCGTCGATCTCGAAATGCGCCTCAAACGCATGGGGCTCGACCTCGTGCGCGGCGGACCGGCGAGGCAGGGGAGCGGCATGCTCCGCGGGGGAACGGTCAAGCGCGCAGAGCTCATCAACTTCTGCTTCCACATGGAGCAGCTCATCGGCGCAGGCGTGCCGCTGGTCGAATCGCTGATCGATTTGCGCGACAGTATCGAGAACGTCCGCTTCCGTGAAGTGATCTCCGGAGTCCTGGAAGGCATCCAGGGGGGCTTGAGGCTTTCGCAGGCCCTGGCCCAGTATCCGGAAATCTTCAATTCGGTCTTCACCAGTCTGGTCCGCGCCGGGGAAGACACCGGGAAGCTCCCCGAGGTCCTGAGAAGCCTCATCGAGAGCATGAAATGGGAGGACGAGCTCGCCGAGCACATGAAGAAGCTCGTCATGTACCCCGCTTTCGTCGGCTCGATCGTGGTAGCGGTGACCCTCTTCCTGATGGTGTACCTCGTGCCGCAGATGGTCGCCTTCATCAAGAACATGGGGCAGCACATCCCGCTGCAAACGCGCATCCTCATCGAAGTGTCGGCGTTCTTCGTCGGCTATTGGTGGGCCGTGCTGGCGGCGCCCTTCGTCGTTTTCTTCGCGGTCAGGCTGATGGCCCAGTCCAACCCTCTGTTTCGCTACCAGCTCGATCGCTTCAAGCTCGCGCTTCCGGTGGCGGGCGACATCATGCGCAAGATCATCCTGTCGCGCTTCGCCAGCATCTTTGCGCTGATGTACTCCTCCGGAATCACGATCCTGGACGCGATCCGCAGCTCCGAGGAAATCGCCGGCAACATGGTCATCCAGGAAGGACTGAAACTCGCCGGCCAGCAGATCGGCGAGGGCAAGAACGTCACGTCTGCCTTCCAGGAGATCGGTCTGTTCCCGCCGCTCGTGGTGAGGATGCTGCGCGTGGGCGAGTCGACCGGCGCCCTCGACAAGGCGCTGCTCAACGTGTCGTACTTCTACAACCGCGAGGTGCGCGAATCGATCGGCAAGATCCAGGTGATGATCGAGCCCGCCCTGACGGTGATCCTCGGCGCCGTGCTCGGCTGGGTCATGCTCTCCGTCCTCGGGCCGATCTACGACGTCATTTCCAAGATCAAGGTGTAGAAAGTGCCGAGCAAGCGCCTCCTTTACTTCACCTCGCAGCGCGTCACCGCCTATCTGTGGGGAAAGAGCGACCTTCGCAAGGAAGCCGCGTTCGGCGCAAACCAGGAAGGGACCACCGAGTTCTCGAAGTACGTCGCCGCCTCGCCGGAGAGCCTGTTCTACGTGCTCGCCGACATCGTCGAGGAGGATTTCTTCCAGGAGAACATCCCCTACGTGCGCGGCAGGGACCGGCGCGCGCTCCTTGCGCGCAAGCTCGCTCAGCGCTATCGCGACACGTCGCTCGCCGTGCCCATCTCGCTCGGTGCCGAGATCCACGCGGGCCGGCGCGAAGAGCGGATCCTCTACACGTCGTTCACCAACACGCAGCAGTTCCAGCCGTGGCTGGAGGCCTTGCGCGCGGCCGGCGCGCGCGTGGCCGGCGTGTTTTCGGTGGCTCTTGCTGCGGGCGCGGTCGGCAAGCGCCTGGGTTTCAAGGCGAGCCGCTACCTCATGGTGAGCCTGCAGCAGGCGGGGCTCAGGCAGAGCTACGTCGAGAACGGACGAATCCGCTTCTCGCGCCTGAGCCGCGTGGACTTCTCCGACCCCAGAGCGATCGCCCAGGATTGCGCCGCCGAGTCGCTTCGGATCCACCAGTACCTCGCCAACGCCCGCATCCTTCCGCGCGAAGCCGACCCGCTCGATGTGCTCGTGCTCGCCCCGAGCGAGTACAAGGCGCTCTACGACGCGGTGTGCGTCAACTCCGCCCGCCTGCGTTTCCACGTGCGCGACCTCGACACGATGGGCAGGAGCCTCGGCCTCAAATCCGCGCCTACCGAAACCCTCGCGGAAGGCCTGTTCCTGTACGTGCTCGCCGAATCTGCGACGCGCGAACAGTACGCCGACGACAGCCTACGACGCTTCTATCACTTGTGGCGGGCCCGTGTGGGCCTGATCGGTGCCGGGGCTGCGGTTTTCGGCGTGGCCCTGCTCTTCTCGGCGATCAACCTGCTCGACCTCTACGATGCGAAGGAACGGACCCGGATGAACCGCGTGCAGGAAGCCCAGGCCGCGCAGGAGTACGCGCGATTGCAAAAGGATTTCCCGAAGACGCCGACGTCCGCTGACAACCTCAAGGCGATCGTCAGGAATTACCGGGCGATTCTTCGCCAGAGCACGTCTCCGAGCGGTATGTTCGTCGAGATCAGCGAAGCCGTGTCCGCGATGCCCCAGATCGAGATCGACAAGATCGACTGGGAGATCGTCGGGGAGACGAGATCTCAGCAGGGGCGCGCCGCGTCGAAGGCGGCGGGCGCGCCGGCGTCCAAGGCGGCTAAGGCTGCGTCGGACGAGCCTCCAGTCCAGACGGCGGAGATCTCCGGCAAGCTCGTCGTCGCCCAAGCCTCGGACTACCGCGCAGTGACCGCCCTGATCAATCAGTTCGCCGATACGCTGCGCCGAAAACCCGGCACCGAGGTGATCCGCACCCAGCTGCCGTTCGACATCAACGCGGAAAAAAGCATCAGCGGCGATATCGGGGCGACGAGGCAGGAAGAAGTGCCGCACTTCTCGGTCGTCATAAGCAAGCGGCGGGGGACATGAACATCTCGCGCGACGATCTCAGGCACCTGCGCGCACCGATCGCGCTGGCGATCCTGCTGTCTGCGATGGGCGCCGCCTGCCTTGGGGTCAGCAAGTACTATCTCGACGAGGCGAAGGCGGTGAGGGACGCGAGCAGATTGACCCGTATCGGGGCCCAGGAGCGGATGGCCAGGGTCGCCGAGGAAGAGCGCGAAATCCGCGAGAACCTGGTGCACTTCGAGCTGATGCAGCGGAACGGGATGGTGGGCGAGCAAAGCCGGCTCGACTGGATCGAATCGATCGCGAAAATCAAGAACTCGCGGAAGCTCTTCGAGATCAGGTACAACATCGAAGCTCAGACCTCGGTCGATTACCCCGGGGTCGTCGCCACCGGCGCGGCCGATTTCGTTGTCAGCCGGATGAGACTCAACATGCTGCTCCTGCACGAAGGAGACCTGCTGAATTTCCTTTCAGACCTGCAGGCGGCCGGCAAAGCGCACGTATCGGTGCGGCGCTGCTCGGTGAGCCGAATCGAGCGCGGGGCGGGGCCGAGCGCGACATCTCTGCAACCGCGCCTGCGGGCCGAATGCCTGGTCGATCTCGTTTCAGTCAGAGCGATAAAGCCGGCATGAGGCGACGCGCATGAGGCTGATTCGAATCCTCCTTGCCGGCCTTCTTGCCGTTCAGGCCTTCCCTGCTCTTTCTCAGGAGAACCTCGGCCGGCTCTTTCTCCTGCCGCAGCAGCGGCAGGACCTCGACCGCAGGCGCCTGGCAAACATCCAGGAGTCCGCGTTGACCGAAAGCCTCGTCACGGTAAACGGCCAGGTATCGCGCTCATCGGGAAAGACCACGGTATGGGTCAACGGCATCCCTCAGGAATCCACAGCGAAGCCGCCTGACCCGGCGCGAGTGACCTTGCCCGGCGCCGAGGGCGAACGCTCAGTGACCCTCAAGATTGGACAGACCGTTGACAAGGTCCGCGGCGAAGTGAGAGATCCCGTCGGAGGCGGGCGGATACTGACTCCCGGGCAAAAGCGGCAGCCGTGAAGCCGCATCGCACCTGCCGGGGGACAGGCGCAAGCCAGCGCGGCTTCGCGATGATCGCGATCCTCGCGCTTGTCGCGTTGATGAGCGCATACCTGATCGCGAACGCCCTCAATGCGACCGGCTCGGGACTCGAGCGCGAGCAGCGCAGCATGAACGCCCTCAGGGAGGCGAAGGCGGCCCTCATCGCCTATGCCGCCAACGAACAGTGGCAGAAGTACAAGGGCCAAGTGACCGATCAACCCGGAGCGTTGCCCTGCCCTGACACTAACAACACCGGAGCGTCCGCTGGAGTCTGTTCCGGCGCGGCGAACCGCATCGGCCGCCTGCCGTGGATCACCATAGGCAGCCGGGACCTGACTGACGAGAGCGGGGAGCGCCTCTGGTACGCCGTATCGTCCGATTTCTACAAGGATTCCGGACACGTCATCAACAGCGACACGCCGGGCCTACTAACGGTTACCGGAGTGGCGTCCGCAACGAGCGTCGTGGCGATCGTGTTTGCGCCCGGTGTCCCGGTTCAAGACCCGCTGCTGCCCGGCCAACTTCAGGACCGCAGCGGTGCAAATGCCAACAGGCCCGAAAGCTATCTAGAGGGCTTGACTGCCGTATCACCTAACTACCTGTACAACATCCCGAGCACATCGCCCACCAACACGTTCAACGACCGCCTCCTCACCATCACGCAAGCGGAACTGATGGCGGCGGTCGAGCCGGTGGTCGCCGCGCGGATAGGCCGGGACGTCATTCCTCTCCTGCAAGCCTACATCAGCAAGTGGGGTTCCTATCCTTTTGCGGTTCCGTTCGGCGCAGGGCCACCCACCGCCCAGCCGTCCTACCAGGGCGCGTCGAACCAAATGGTTGGAATGCTTCCGGTGACGACCGACCCGAGCTTTTACAAGTGGGCAAGCGCTACGGTGACGACCATCAAATTCCAGGGCACGGGAATCTACAATACAACACCGGCAACCATCTCCCCCGACCCGACGAACTGCACGATCAACTCGTCTCCCCTTCAAGCCGTCTGCGAGGTCGATTACTTCGGCGACGGCGGGAACGACGACCGCCCCAATATCAGAGTGGACATAGTCCTCCAGAACAAGGACAAGGCTCTCGCCGACGTTCCCACCCCGTTCATTCAACCGTGGAACTTAACTTTGGTCGACGGGAACGGAAACACATTCGGGAACTCGCCGCCATACGGATCCTGGAGTACGGTTGGTTCTTTCGCCCCTACACAAGGTTTTTCGACGCAGACCGGCGTGCTCACCTATATCGGCAGGCTGCGAAATGCCGATTCGAGCTCGAACAGGTTCACTATCACGATCCCGCTCCCTGCGGCAAACTATCTGCCCAGCCTGACGGGCGCAAGTCTCACGTGGTTCATTTCGAACGAGTGGTACCGGCAGACTTTCTATGCGGTCTCGCCCGGCTGGGCCCCCAGCGGCGCCAGCAGCTGCAGTACGACGATGGTCCCCTTCTGCCTGACGGTGAACAACCTGCCGCCGTCCTACGCGACGCTGAACGACAAGCGCGCGATACTGTTGCTTGCCGGCCGCTCCTTGGGCGGCGCCCTGCGGCCAAATGGAACACTCGCCGACTACCTGGAGGGCGCAAACCTCACCGCCATGAACGGCACGACGCCGTTCATCTACGAGCATCGCTCAGGTTTCCCCGTCGCGATCAACGACCGGGTCGTGGTCGTTGCACCCTGAATTCGGCGCAATGAGCGGCAGCAAGGGTTTTACGCTCGTCGAGCTGTCGATCGCGTTCATTATCATCGTGTTGTTGCTCGCCGGCGCGATGATTCCGCTCACTACTCAAATCGAGCTGCGCGGCATCGCCGATACGCAGCGCAGCATGGAGCAAGTCCGGGAAGCGATCATTGGATTCGCCCAGGCAAACGGCCGGCTTCCCTGTCCCGCCCCCGGTAACCTCGCGGCCGGAACAGCCAATGCAGGCGTAGAGGCGCTAAACGGGGGGATGCCCAACAGGACGTGCGCCGCCGCCTTTGGGGTGGTCCCATGGGCGACACTTGGCGTGCCGGAGACGGACTCGTGGGGACGGCGATTCTCATACGGAGTGTCCCCCGCCTTCGCCGATGAATCGGGCGTCGGGACGTGGGCCACGGACGTGGGGACCGTACCGCCGAGTCCACAGAATCAGAACCAGCCGTGTCCTACGGTCCCACCTGCTCCGGCGCCGAGCGCGCCTGCTTCATTCGCGCTCTGCACCTTGGGCGACATCGCAGTCTTCACACGGGGGGACGCAACGACAACCGCTGCGCCGTTAGCCGTCGCGTTACCGGCGATCATCATTTCACACGGGAAGAACGGCTTCGGCGCCTGGCAGACAAACGGATCCCAGCTCAACCTCGCACCAGCCGGCACCGACGAAACCCGTAATCTCAGCGGGAATCCGAACGCGACACCGTTGGGCGGCTACTCGAGCCGGGCCTTCTACAGCCGCAAACAGACCCCTGGAGCGGCAGGCTGCGTTGATCCCCCTTACGGCAGCACAAATACAGCGCCGGCCTGCGAATTCGACGACCTCGTCGTCATGATCACGTCCAACGCGCTCGTAGCCCGCATGGTCGCGGCCGGCCGCCTGCCCTAGGAGTGGATCGCTGATTTACGGCCGGAGGGGTAACGCGCAGCCGCTGCTTACTTGTCCCGCCCGCCGCGGCGCACTTCCCCGCGGAGGCTGAAACACACGCGGCCCGGATCGTTTTCCCGCAGTTGCAGCGAGAATCCCGAGATCTCCGCGAGCCGGCTGGTCTGATACAGGCCAATCCCGAACCCGGTTTCCGAAGGCACCGGCCCCCTCAGCAGTCCCCGCAGCACTTCAGCGGCTACGGGAGCACCGCTATCGCACACGGAGAACTCGATGGAATCGTCGCAGTGAAAGGTCGCGCGTATGCCCACGGACTCGTTCAGCTTGCGTTTCCGCAAAGCGTTCTGAAGCAGATTGTCGCCGGCCGAATCGAAAAGCTCTTTCGGCAGCATGATGCTGTCTTCGCCGCCCTCGTGCACGAATTCCACGCCGCGGCCCGCGTAGCTGCGTTGCAGTCCCTCCCACCATGTCTTCGCCTGGATGTAGCGGCCGTCGCCGGCCTCGGGTTTCTGCAGCTTGTCGAGCGTCTGCTGCAGCCGCTGGGTGATCGCGGGAAGCTGGCGCCTCATGAGGGAAGACAGCTCGCCGGTATCGGTCGCAGCGTCGCGTTCGGCGGCGGCGCACAGGACGTTGAGAGACTGCAGCAGATTCTTGACGTCGTGCGTCATGCGCGCGCCGGTTTCGTGGACCGCCTGCACGTAGGTCTGCTGCTGGAGCTTCTGTTCCCGTTGCTTCGCGACGTAGAACTCGCCGAGCAGCTGCCCGAGGAGATGAAAATGCCAGACGAGCGACGGACCCAGAGGCAACTGGGTAAACACCCGAAGACGGATTTCCTGGTTGGTGAATTCCACCGAATTCTTGGACGTCTTGCCGAAATCGCCCGACTCGCTCGCCGTGTGCCAGAAGCCGCCGGTTACCCAGGGCAGGCGCGCGAGGCCGACGCAGGCCTCTTTCATGAAGCGCTCGGGTTTGGTCTCGAGCTGGGACAGCTCGGCCAGGAAATACAGCCACCGTTCGAACGGCAGACCCACTGAAAGAAGGTAGCGCGAAAAATACATGGAAAGCCCGCCGAATCCCGCGCGCGGGTTCCAGGAAAAGGAAAGCAGCAGTAACGCGCCCGCGATGATCAGCATGCTGTATGTCAGCGCCGACACATAGTCGGCGTGACCGACTGTCATGAAGGCGAAACTACCGAGCACGAGGGCCACCAGCAGCAGCACGATCATCGCCGCATAGAAGAAATCGACGATCTGGGGGGTTTCGGCCGAATCGGTCTCCGCGGGGATTATCGCCATGACCAGGAACAGGGCGGGCAGACCGTACTGCGCGAGCAGCTCGACGTCGCGGGGCAGGGGCGCGGTGATGAAGCTATTGGGCACTATCCAGATGAGCAGCAGCGACACCAGATAAAGCAGCACGACGAGGTAGAAGCGCCGCAGCCAGGGGGCCTGGAAAAGGAAGACCTTCCCGCCCACGATTCCGGCAAGCACGCTCACCCAGACGAGCAACAGCCACCAGTTGAGAAAATAGAGAATGCCCACCGAGATGGCCACGATGCCCGCGCCCTGGACCAGGCTCAGGCGCCGCTCCCCGCGCATGAAAGGCTGCCACATCACGAACAGCCCGAAGTGAGCGAGCATCAGCCCGCGCGCCCAGAAATCCTCGGCACCGCGCATGGCGGAAAGATGCAGGAGTAACAGCATGAGTACAAACAGGCCACGCCACGATTTCGCGATGAAAACGCGCGGGACGGGGATCAGGCTCGCTGTAGCCATGATGGGGTTTCCAGCCGGACTCGAAGCGGGGCAGGCTGCGCCCGCGAGGTTCCTCGTTCTCCCTGTTCTCCGCGAAGGAATGTTTCAAGGGGATTTCGGCCGGCTTGCGCTCCCATCCCCGTGGACTTAACCTTCAGCAGGCATGTATTGTGCCATCTTTGAGCTGTCGGCATCCAGGGGGCTTTGCGTTTGCCCACTTTCATGATCGTTACGCTCGCGCGAATCACTCTGGTCGAGGCCGTTCGAAACCGCCTCCTGTGGCTCGCGGCGGCGATCATTGTGATTGCACTCGGGATGGCGCAGTTCCTCAGTCAGGTTGCGATCACCGAATCGCGCGAGATCCAGACCGCTCTGCTCGCGGCGCCCATGAGGGTCGCGGCGGTCTTCATGGTCGCCGTGTTCGTGATCACGAGCATGGTGCGGGAACTCAATGACAAGGTCACCGAGCTGCTGCTGTCCTTGCCGGCACCACGCTCCCAGTACTTTCTCGGGAAGTTCGCCGGCTACGCGACCGTGGCCGCTGTCGTCGCCGGCTTGAGCGCCCTGCCCCTGACGCCGTTCGCCTCCCCGTACGGGCTCGCGCTCTGGACCGCATCCCTCTTTTGTGAGCTTCTGATCGTCGCGGCGGTGAGCCTCTTCTGCGTGCTGTCCTTCGTGCAGGTTGTTCCCGCCTTTGCGGCCGTAGCCGGATTCTACCTGTTGTCGCGTTCCATGGCCGCGATGCAGGTCATCGCCGGCGCCCCCTTGCAGGAGCCGACTCTCGCCGACCGCGCGGTAAACGTCATCGTTGCGCTGATCGCGCTCATACTGCCCTCGCTCGATCGCATGACACAGACAGCCTGGCTCATCGGGCCCCCGCCCGGAGCAGGCGAGGTCGGGGGCGTTCTCGGCCAGACCGCGATCTACCTCCTGCTGATCGGCTCGGCGTCGCTTTTCGACTTGTATCGCAGGAATTTCTGAAGCGATGCGAGAGCGCACGATCGCGGCTGTGCCCCGAACGGTCCTCGCGCTTCTCGCGCTCGCTCTCGCCGCGCAGATCGGAATCAAGGCGAGCGCGCCCGCGCCCAGTGCGAGCGCCGAGGAGCTGCCCCCCGCTCCGAGCATGGCGGCGCTCAGGATCGCGAGCTTCGGCGACCCGATCGCGCTCGCCAAGTTGCTGATGCTCTACCTGCAGGCCTTCGACTACCAGTCAGGAAGCAAGGTGCCCTATAAAGACCTCGACTACGCACGCCTGGAAGCCTGGCTGTCGCGGATTCTCGAGCTCGATCCGCTCGGCCAGTACCCCTTGCTCGCGGCGAGCCGCCTCTATGCCGAGGTGCCGGTGGAGGCGAAGCAGCGAAGCATGCTGGAATTCGTCCATCGGCAGTTTCTGCTCGATCCGTCTCGCCGCTGGCCCTGGCTCGCCCACGCCACGGCTATCGCCAAGCACAGGCTTCACGATCTGCCGCTCGCCCTGCGTTACGCCCAGGCGATCCAGCGCAACGCAAGAGGCGACGGCGTTCCCCTCTGGGCGAGACAGATGGAGATCTTCATACTTGAAGACCTGAACGAACTGGAAACGGCCCGGATCATCATCGGGGGGTACTTGGAGAGCGGCACGTCAGCGACCCGGGCGAGTTGAGGTTTCTCGAGGAACGTCTGAGGGAGCTCGAGGCCCGGCAGCGAGGTGTCAAATAATCGTCATAAGTGTTCATTATTCAACAGCAGGGCAGTATTTCCCTCTGATTTTTCCAATAATCTGGGCCTAACCCAGGCACGTTCCTTGCGGGTTCCCATCTCGCTCGCCATAGGTAGGAGGTGGTATGACCGGGTCAAACGACTACAACAAGAAAAAGAAGGTATCCCCGATTGCGGCTCAGGGCGGCTTCACTCTGGTCGAAATCGCCATCGTGCTCGTGATCATCGGGCTGCTGCTCGGCGGAATCCTGAAGGGCCAGGAAATGATCACCCAGGCCAAGATCAAGAACGTGATCAACGATTTCAACGGCGTCACCGTCGCAGTCACGTCCTACCAGGACCGCTATCGCGCCATCCCGGGCGATGATCAGAACGCCACGACGCGCTGGACTGTACAGGCGCCGCAGCAGCGGCAACGGCAACGGAATCATCGTCGGGCTCTACAACGCGAACGACATCTCGGGTCAGGCGGCGCTCCCGGAGCAACGGCCGAGTCCAACCTGTTCTGGCAGCATCTGCGAATCGCCGGATTCGTTCCCGGTCTGACCGTCGGAACCGGAAGCGGGACGCCGCCTCCGAACGGCGCCGGGGGCATCATCGGCGTGGAGACGGGAGGTGCCGCCGGCGGAGGGCTGGGCTTCACGAGCTTGATCATTTGCTTTTCCAACCTCCCGGAGAAGATTGCGAGCGCGGTGGACGGGCAGGCAGACGATGGCGCGCCCGCTACCGGACAAGTCCGCGCGCAACTGCAGAGCGCGCCGAATCCGGCCACGGTGGCGACTCCCGTCACCGGATACGTGGAAACCGGAGTCAACCAGTATTTGCTCTGCAAGAACTTCTAGCCGCACGCAGGCGCTGGCACGCGTTCACACGGCTTATCGGGTCAGCGGTCCACTCGGTTATTTCGCACACCGACCCTCGTGCATTTTTCTTCCGATTGACCTAGACTACGGCGCGACGGAGGTTCCATGAGCGCATCCCCTCTAAACAAGAAGCGAAACCCGGCCGAGGCGGGGTTCACCCTGGTCGAGATCGCTATCGTGCTCGTCATCATCGGGCTGCTGCTCGGGGGCATCCTGAAAGGCCAGGAAATGATCAACCAGGCCCGGATCAAGAACGTGATCAACGACTTCAACGGCATCACCACGGCGGTGTCTTCCTACCAGGATCGCTACCGCGCCTTGCCCGGCGATGACCTGAACGCGACCGCGCGCTGGCCTACGCAGAATCCTTTGAGCGGCAACGGCAACGGCATCGTGGCCGGGCTCTACAACGCGAACGACACGAGTGGACCTGGAGGCGCTCCGGCGGCGGCGGCTGAATCCAACCTGTTCTGGCAGCATCTGCGCATCGCCGGATTTGTCGCGGGAGTGACCACGGCAACCGGAAGCGGAACTCCGCCGCAGAACTCGACCGGCGGCATGGTCGGTGTGGAAACGGCGGTACCCGGCACGAACGGCCTGGGCTTTACCACGCTGATCGTGTGCAGCTCGAACGTGCCGGACAAGGTCGCGCTCGCGGTGGACACGCAGATCGACGACGGCAACCCGGGGACGGCGCAAATCCGCGCGCAATTGCAGGCCGGGCCGAACCCGGCCACGGCTGCAACTCCGGTGACCGGGTACATCGAAACCGGAACAAACCAGTACCTGCTCTGCAAGAACCTGTAGTCGCCGCGTCACCTGGAAAAGCCCGCTTCGCGCGGGCTTTTTCGTTTATGGCGGACTCATTGAAAAGCGCGTCGGCCCTGCCAATCGGCCTTCTGCTCGCGGGCGGCCTTTGCCTGCTGCCGTTCCTCGTTCCGTATCACCAGCAACCGGTTTTGAGTTTCTTCTCCGAGTGGCTGGCGGCCGCGCTCGGCGCCGCCGCAGTGCTCGCCATCCTCTCCGGGCGCGGCTTCAAAGCGGACGCTGCGCTGCCCGCGCCGGCCCTCTGGCTCGCTGCATTCGCTCTGTTTCTCGCCGTCCGGGCGGCGCTCGGCGATCAGACCTATCGGCAGATTTCTCTGCTTGCCGCCCTTTACGTCCTCTACGCAGTGCTGATGATCCAGCTCGGATCGCAGCTTGCGGCCTCGCGCGGTCTCGAGGGGGTTGCTTCGGTATTTGCAGGCTTTCTTCTGGCTGGGGCGCTCGCGAACTCGGCCGCCGGCATGATCCAGTTCTACGGCCGACCCATGCTGTTCGACGACTTCATCGCCGAGCTGCGCGACAGCCGTGCTTACGGCAATATCGCGCAACCCAACCTCTATGCCAACTACCTCGCGCTCGGAGAGGGGGCGCTTGCGTTCTTGTGGGTTCGCGGTAGTGTCCGGAGCGCGTACGCGCTTCCGGCTCTCGTTCTCCTTGTCGTGGCGAGTGCATTGTCGGGTTCGCGCAGCGCGCTGCTCTACGCTTTCTGGTTTGCCGCGCTTGGACTGCTCGCGGCGCGGATCGAAGACCGCACCGGCCGACGCCGCTTAAAGTCGGCGGCGTACGCGGTGGCGAGCGCCGTTGCAGCGGCATATTTCGCCGTGCCTCTGCTGAATGGCGCGTTGGGTCTCGGCCCATCGGGTGACAACGGGCTCGATCGCCTGCTCGCCTCTCCCGGCGAGCACTCCGACGTGCGGCTGCCGGTTTTCGTGCTCGCGCTGCGGGTTTTCGCCAGCGCGCCAATCGCTGGAGTGGGGATAGGCGAGTTCGCCGGCGCCGCATTCGACCTGGGGCTCGATCCGGCCCTCACGCGAAGCGGCGACGTCTGGACCTCGCCGCACAACTTGCCACTGCACCTCCTCGCCGAAACTGGCGTGGTCGGCGCGGCCCTCGTAACAGCTGCCCTCGCCGCCTGGGCAGGCGGGGTCCTACGGCGCTGCCTGGCGGGTGAGAATCCCGAGCTTTGGTGGATGATCGCAGCAGTCGGGATCGAGCTGATCCACTCCTTGATCGAGTTTCCGCTCTGGAGCGCGCACTTCCTCGGCGTGACAGCCCTGCTGATCGGCGCGAGCACGAGCCCTGAAATGCGCTCCCCGACCATTTCGCGCTCGGTGCGCATCGCAGCGCTTGTTGCGGGCGCCGTGCTCGCCGTCACCCTCGCAATCCTGCTCAGGGATTACGTGCGACTGGACACGACGCGCATTACGGGAACGAGCGTTACCCTGGCGCGCGCCGCCGACGCGCAGCGGGACGCGGCAACCATGCGCGAGTTGACGCACGGCTTGTTGGCTCCCGTCGCCGAGCTTTGGATACTCATCGGCGCCCCACTCGATCGTAGTGATCTCGGTTCGAAGCTCGCGATGTGCGAGCGCGTCTCGCGTATCTGGCCTGCCAATCCGGTCGTCGTGCGCAGAGCGGTGTTCCTCGCTTTCGACGCGAGAGGTGAGGAAGCGAAGAGCCTGCTCGCGCGCGCCCTGCGAACCTTTCCTCAGCGGCGCGACGATACGATTTCGATCCTGGAACGGGCGCGCGCCGCCGATCCAGGCGCGATCGAGCCGCTGCTCGCCATCGCCCGTGCCTCGCCGCAGTAGGCTAGTCCTGCAGCAGCCGTATCTCAGCGGCGGCAAGCTGCTCCGGGGTCCCGAGGAGCACGATGACGTCGCCCGCCTGCAATGCAGTCTGCGGCGAGGGTGAAACCATCCGCTGCTCGCTCCTCCTCAGCGCCGTGACCTGCACGCCAAGCTCTTCGAGCCCGAGTTCACCGAGGCTTCGCCCCGATGCCCCGGAGCCCGGGACGAGCGTGACCGACTGCAGGCGCGGCTCGCGCGCCTCGTCGGGATCTTCGGCTTTATCGGTGCCGCCGTGAAAAAAGCCGCGCATCAGGCTGTACCGCTGCTCGCGTACGTCTCGGATGCGCCGAACCACGCGCCTTAAAGGCACGCCCAGCAGCACCAGGGCGTGCGAGGCAAGCATCAGGCTCGATTCGAAGGTTTCCGGCACGACTTCCGCTGCACCCGCCGCGATGAGCCTGTCCATGTCCGCGTCGTCCAGCGTGCGCACGATCGCCGGCAGGGCGGGGTTGAGCGCACGCACGTGATGCAGTATTCGGAGCGCAAGCTGCGTGTCGGCGAAGGTAACGACCAGGGCGCTTGCGCGCGCGACCCCTGCCGCGATGAGCGTTTCGCGGCGCGAGGCATCGCCGTACACGACGTTTTCGCCCGCGGCCGCCGCTCCTCGAACCCGCTCCGAATCGCTGTCGAGGGCGACGAACGCGATGCGCTCCTCCTCGAGTAGGTGCGCGAGGCGCTGCCCCGTGCGGCCGTAGCCGCAAATGACAACGTGGCGCTCGGCCGCCAGGCTCTGCGCGGCGACGCGGTGCAGCGCGAGAGATTGCAGCATCCATTCCGCGCTCGACCAGCGCAGCGCGAGCCTGTCGCTCGCGTGAATGAGGAATGGGGCGGCGAGCATGGAAAGCAGCATCGCCGCGACGACTAGCTGCGAGAAGTCGCGATCGAGCAGGGCCAGGGACTGCGCCTGAACCAAGAGCACCAGGCCGAACTCGCCGCCCTGGGCGAGCGCGAGCCCCGTACGCAGGGCCGCCCCGGGTCCGGCGCGGAACAAACGCGCGAGCCCGGTGATCATGGCGAACTTCAATGCGATCAAGAGCGTCGTCAGCACCAGTGTAAGCGAAAGATTCGCCGCGACCGTCCCGAGGTCGAGCCGCATACCCATGGTCACGAAGAACAGGCCCAGCAGGACTTCCCGGAACGGCCGGATGTCCTCCTCGACCTGATGCCGGTATTCAGTCTCGGCGATGAGCATCCCGGCGAGAAACGCGCCCAGGGCAAGCGACAACCCAGCCCGCTCCGTGAGCCACGCGAGCCCGAGCGTGATGAGCAGGACGTTGAGGATGAAGAGCTCGTGGGAGCGGCGGCGCGCCACGACGTGAAACCAAGCGCGCATCAACCGCTGCCCGACAAACAGCAGCACCACCAGCACCACTGCGGCCTTGAACACGGCGACGCCAAGACGCCAGCCGAGATCGCCGCTTCCTTCGGCGATCGCCGGAATCACTATCAACAAAGGAATGACGGCGAGGTCCTGAAAAAGCAGGACACCGATGATGTCGCGACCATGCGGCGTATCGAGCTCCCTGCGTTCGGCGAGAATGCGCAGGACAATCGCGGTCGAGGACATGGCAAGCGCGCCTCCGACGGCGAGGGCCGCCTGCCACGGCGCGCCCACGAAGACGGCGGCGGCCAGAACCAAGGCAAGCGTGAGCAGGACCTGGGCGAGTCCAAGACCGAACACCGCGCGGCGCAATTGAAACAGTTTCAGCAGACTGAACTCGAGCCCGATCGAGAACATCAGGAACACCACGCCGAATTCCGCAAGATGCCGTCCCTCGCCGGTGTCGGGAATCCACGCGAGCGCGAACGGTCCGACGGCCACTCCGACCACCAGATAGCCGAGCAGCGGCGGCAGGCGCAGCAATCGAAAAGCCACGACAACGAGCACGGCACTTCCCAGCAGAATCAGCACCAGCTCAAGCGTGTCGCGCACTCGGAAGTCCTTGTTTCCTTGGGCCCATGAGGGAAAAAACGAGAATAGTGTCTGCTATACTCAAACTATGTCAAACGCAGCTCCGGACACGAGCCAGCACGTCGTAGATAGCGATCGCCCGGCGCTCGCCCCTTCGGCGCTTGAATTGGCGCGCAAGGTGCTCGCGATCGAGGCTGACGCGGTGAGCGGCCTGATCTCGCGGCTCGACCAGCGTTTCCTCGAAGCGGGCGGGCTGATACTCGCATGCCGCGGCCGCGTTGTCGTCAGTGGCGTCGGCAAGTCCGGGCACGTCGCGCGCAAGATTGCCTCCACGCTCGCAAGCACTGGAACACCGGCGTTTTTCCTCCACGCCGCCGAGGCAGGGCACGGCGATCTGGGCATGATTACCCGCGACGACGTTGTACTCGCGCTCTCCAACTCCGGGCAGTCCGATGAACTGCTCACGATCATTCCCCTGATCAAGCGTCAGGGCGCGAAGCTCATCGCGGTGACCGGCAATCCGGACTCGACTCTCGCCAGGGAAGCCGACGTGCACCTCGACGCACGCGTTCCGCAGGAAGCCTGTCCGCTCAATCTCGCGCCGACCGCGAGCACCACGGCGGCTCTTGCGTTGGGCGACGCGCTCGCGGTCGCCCTGCTCGATGCACGCGGCTTCAGCGAACGCGATTTTGCGCGCGCGCACCCTGGCGGAGCGCTCGGCAGGAAGCTCCTTACGCGCGTGTCCGATGTGATGCGCACCGGAAAGGACATCCCGAGCGTCTCCGATTCGGCCTCCTTCTCGGAAGCGCTGATCGAGATCTCCAGAAAGGGCATGGGCATGACCGCCGTTCTCGGTTCGGTCGGAAAGGTCGTGGGAATATTCACCGACGGCGATCTGCGCCGGATGCTGGAGCGCAGGGACAAGCCCGATATCCGCTCGATCGGCATCCGCGAGGTCATGAAGCGCAATCCGCAAACGATCGCTCCACATAAGCTTGCGGCCGAGGCGGTCGAGGTGATGGAACGTCACAAGATAAACCAGCTGCTTGTTGTGAACGATACCGGAGAGCTTGCCGGCGCACTCAACATGCACGATCTGTTTCGCGCCAAGGTCATTTGATGCGCGAAGATGTTCTGGAGCGGATGCGCAAGCTGCGTCTGATGATCTTCGACGTCGATGGCGTGCTCACCGACGGAACGCTGTATTTCAGCGAGACCGGAGCGGAGCTGAAGGCGTTCAATGCGCGCGACGGTCACGGGCTCAAGATGCTGAGGGAAAGCGGGGTCGCGGTTGCGATCCTCTCCGCGCGCCGCTCGCGAGCGGTCGAAGTGCGCGCGGCGGAGCTCGGCATCACTCTGGTGGAGCAGGGCTGCGCGGACAAGGGCGTGGGCTTCGAAAAGCTGATCGGCGAAGCGCGCGTCCCGGCCGCCGCGACCGGATACATGGGGGACGACTGGGTCGATCTTCCGGTGCTTACGCGCTGCGGCTTTGCCGCAAGCGTTCCTGAGGCGCCGGACGCAGTTCGCGAGCGCGTGCACCACGTCACGCACACCGCCGGCGGCCGCGGCGCGGCGCGGGAGGTCTGCGAGCTGATCATGCGGGCGCAAGGCACGCTGCAGCGGGCCATCGCCCGAGAACTACCGTGAAGGCGCGCGTCACACACCTGCTGCCGATTTCGTTGATGTTTCTGCTCGCGATGCTGACCCTTTGGGTGCAGTACGCCCTGCTGGATGGATCCTTTGGCAGCGCAAAGCCCCCCGGGCACGATCCCGCCGGCATCGTCGAGAACTTCAGCGTCCAGAAGCTCGACCCATCGGGCAAGCTTCAATACACGTTTTCAGCGCCGAAAATGGTGTATTTCGCCGATGACGACTCCGGCGAAGCGATCTATCCGCGCCTGGTCCAGATTTCCGCCGAAGGCGGCAACATCACCGCCTCGGCCAATCGCGGCACGATCAACCGGCAGGGCGAGGAGGCCTTTCTCTACGGCAATGTACTGGTCTCGCGCGAAGCGACGCCGCAGCAACCCGAATTCCAAGCGCGCACCGAATTCCTGCACGTGCTCGCGGAGCAGGGCATCTCGCGCACGGACCACACTGTCACGATTACGGATGGAAGCAACACCCTGACCGGAGTGGGCATGGTCGTGGACAAGAAGAGGCGCCAATTCACGCTGCAGTCGCAGGTCAAAGGCATCTTCAGTGCACCGAGCAGGAAATAGGGCGCGCGCCCTGGCCTTGGGAGCGGTCCTGGCGTTGGCGGGCGGCCCGGGGCTCGCCGAGCGAGCCGATCGCATCAAGCCCCTTACGATCGAGGCCAATTCGATGACTGCCGACGAAGGCAAGAAGCTCGCTACCTTTGAAGGGAAGGTGGTGCTTACCCAGGGTTCGCTCGTAATCCGTGCCGAGCGCATCGTGATACGCCAAGACAGCGAGGGTTTTCAGCACGGCGTTGCGACAGGAAATCCGGCCACGTTCCGCCATAAACGGGATGGTCTGGACGAATACATCTGCGGGGAAGCCCTCAGGGTCGAATACGACAGCAAGCTCGACCGCGTGGAATTCTTCGACAAGGCCCGGTTGCGTCGCGACAGCGGGGACGATATTCGCGGCGACTATATCTCCTACGATGCCACCAACGAGCGGTTCGCCGTGAAATCGGGCACGGGCGCCGCGGGGACAAGCCGCGAAGGACGCGTGAGCGCTACCATCATGCCGAAGAAGCCAGCGGCGCCCGAAGCGCCCGTTCCCGCCAAAACCGGCCCCCGCTGCTAGCCCCAGTGACATCTGAACGGACGGGCTCGATGAGCAGGCTGCAGGTCAATGGACTGAGGAAGCGCTACGGCTCGCGTGTGGTCGTGAAGGACGTGTCTCTGGAGGTGTCGAGCGGAGAGGTCGTCGGCCTGCTCGGTCCCAACGGCGCGGGCAAGACGACCTGTTTCTACATGATCGTGGGCCTGATCGCCGTGGACGACGGCGCGATCCATCTCGACGGCAGGGAAATCAGCCACTTCCCGATGCATCGCCGCGCCCGCATGGGGCTCTCCTACCTGCCCCAGGAAGCCTCGGTGTTTCGCAAGCTCACCGTCGAGGAGAACATCCGGGCGGTACTCGAGCTGCAGGAAGCTTCCCGACGAGGAGATCGAGTCCCGTCTTTCCGAGCTTCTCCACGACCTGAGCATCGCGCATCTGCGGCAGTCGACGGCGCTGTCGCTGTCCGGCGGAGAGCGCCGCCGCGTCGAGATCGCGCGCGCGCTCGCGACCCGGCCGAGCTTCATTCTTCTCGACGAGCCGTTCGCCGGGCGTCGACCCGATCGCGGTGCTCGACATCCAGAAGATCATCCGCTTTCTCAAGGAACGCGGTATCGGCATCCTGATCACCGACCATAACGTGCGGGAAACCCTGGGAATTTGCGATCGCGCCTACATCATCAACGACGGCCTGGTTCTCGCCTTCGGTAAGCCCGACGAGATCGTCTATAATGAAAACGTAAGACGCGTCTATCTCGGCGAGAATTTCCGGTTGTAGAGGACTGCGCGGCCCAATGCACACTCCATTTCCATTCGGCTCGCCTGAATCGCGCTTCCCGTGTAGCGCTTCGCATTCGATGAAGCAGACCCTGCAGCTCAAGCTCTCGCAGCACCTGACGCTGACGCCTCAGCTGCAGCAATCGATTCGCCTGCTTCAGCTCTCGACCATGGAATTGAACCAGGAA
>CAVOUJ010000038.1:0-8526 GCA_963699535.1 uncultured beta proteobacterium
CCAGCTGCGTGAGCACCTCGGCCTCGCGCGCGCTCAGGCAGGCGACCCAGCCCTGCGGCTCGCCCGGCCGCGCCGCCGGGAGGAAGGCGCGGAGCTCGGAAAGAAATTGCCCCCACGCGGGGTCTTCCTGCGGAAGGATGTGGTTCACGCTATCCAACGACACGAAACGCGCGCCCGGTATCCTTGCCGCCACCAGGCGTCCTTCCTCGACGGGCACCCGGCGGTCGCCGCGCGCATGCACTACGAGCGTAGGGCAGCGGATCCGGGCGGCCGAAGCGTATACGTCGATCGAGTAGAACATTCTGACGAGTCGCGTCGCCTGGTGCGGCGAAGCGCTTCGCCGCATCGTCTCTCCCAGCCATTGTAGGGTGGCTTGCGACGCCGTCGGCATCATCTGCGTCGCAAAGAAGAGCCGGTAGGCAGGGTTTTCGCTTCCCCATCCAAGCTCGATCAGCTTGAGTTGTGTCTCGGCTTCGGCCAGCTGATCGGGCGTCGCGTCCCGCTTCAGCCTCCCGCGAAGGAAGGATCCAAAGAGCACGAGGTGCGAAACGCGGTCGGGATGCCGTACTGCGTATTCGACCGCCACGGCCGCGCCTTGGTTCTGACCGAGCAACGCGAACTGGCGAAGCCCGGCGGCATCGACCACAGTTTCGAGATCCTTCACCCACGAGTCGAACGACAGGTTCACCGGATCCCGGTCCGACAGGCCGCATCCTCGCGGGTCGAAGCGCACGAAAGTGTAGCTCGCGGACAGCTCGTCGAGCCAGTGCCGACGGACCGGTGTTGCGTAGTCGTGCTCGATGTGCGCCAGCCAGTGGGGCACGCGTACGAGCACCGGGCCGGCACCGGTGATCGCGAACGCGATCCGCGCGCCGTCGCTCGTAGTACAGAAACTGACCCGTTGCGAGATCATATGCGACCTCCCCGCAACCTTCGCGCGTTCCTTTCCGACTCGGAATGACATCCTCAAGAAGTGGTGTTTCGCTTCCTCGACCGACATAACCAGGAAGACATATACGATCAGCACTACCTTACCCGGCCGTGTGCCTTCTGTCATCAGATGGTCGGGCCGCTACACCGGCCTAGCCCGAGGCCGGGCACCCTGCCCTCCGCCGATGGCAAATACAGCCTATACTGTGCGGTAATCGTAAAGTGGGTGGACGCCAAGACCCACGCGAAGACCGCGATCAACGAGTTGCTTCGCGGGGAGTAACGAAGACCTCAGACTCCGAGGGGGACGTCATGAGACAGCTCGTTGTACTGCTCGCCTTCATCTCGGCTGGCTGCGCGGTAGGTAACAAGCACAGCTACTCGCTCGCGCGCCCCGAGCTGGCACCGCAGGGGTCCCGTGCGATCGCAGTGGCCGCGCAAGACGCCCGATCCTATGTGGTCTCCGGAGAGAAGACGCCTGACTACGTCGGCACCCAGCGCGGCGGGTTAGGCAATCCCTTCAATGTCCTGACCCAGAGCGGCAAGCCGCTCGCCGAGGATTTCGCGGCCACCGTCTCGGAATCACTTGCGCGCAAAGGCTTCAAATCGACAACGGTCAAGGTTTCCGTGTCGGGCGCGCCCAACATCCGGGCGCTGGCCGGGGAAGCGAAATCGGAGCGCGTGGCACTCGTGCTGATCCAAGAGTGGAAGAGCGACACGTACCAAAACACCGCCCTGTCGTACGACGTCACCCTGCAGGTCTACGATGCAGCGGGAAAGAAGTTGGCGGAGAACCGGATCTCGGGCCGCGACGATCTGGGCGGGAGCGCGTGGAATCCGCCCAGTCACGCCAGGTCAGCCATTCCAGCGGCTTACAGGAAGAAACTGGAGGACCTGTTCGCGGCGGACGCTGTGATCAAGAGCCTGCGCTAGGGAACGGCGCACACTGCGCGCTCATCGGAAAGCGGTAGCTGCGGGCCGAGTCGATGAAACCCGGCGCTAGAGACAGTGCCAACCGCCTTCTTGTTGCGGTCTTGCTCGCCGGTTGCGCCTCGACCCCGGCTCCGCCGAAGCCGCCCTTGGAAATCATTCCCCTTACCGCCGCCAACCTGCGCGGTCACGAGTCCCTGTATCGCGAAGGCTGGTTCATTGTCACCTCCACCGAGAGAGCGTTCGCCTACGCGAAAGAGCACTCGATCGACTCCTCAGCCGGCGCGATGCGGCAGATGGGCGCCGATATCGCGCGCCGCACCACGGAGGCAGGCAGCGCGATCGCAGCGGCGCCTTCCTCAGGCATTCAGACCGGTGCGACGGTTCTCGAGCGCGGTACAACGCTGACGAAATCCGAGCTCGCCGCGACGCATGCACTGGCGCAGAAGCAAGTCGACTACGCCAGCAACGGGATGAACCTCGCGTGGGAACGCTTCGTCAAGGGCAACCTGACTCTAGCCGAGCGCACCGCGAGCGAGCGCGAGGCGCTGCGGTCCCTGCCCGGCGGCTACTTCAACCAGCTCGGGTCGGACTGGAACAATCTCGGCGAACTGAGTGACCGCGCCAAGAAGACGATGGCGACCGGTGTCGAGGCGAAGTGGAGCGACGCATTTGCCGAAGCTCGGACGGAGTTCAACCGTGCCTACGAGCGCTCCGGGACGCGCGGCAGTTCGCTTGCCGGGTTGGGCGATATCTTTGTCGGCTACGTCAGCGCAGCCTACAGCGGCGTGGCGAAACCGGCGGGGCGAGCCGCAGTTCAGGGCGGTGAGGCGACTGTGAAGGTGGGAGCGGATGTCGTCTTCCTGCCCGTCACTTATGCCTTCATCGTTACCGGGCGCACCGTGACTTCGGTCGGCATGAGTCTCTACTACCCCACGGCGATGGGCGTGAAGCTCGTCTCGCCGACCGTCGAGGGCGGACTCCTTGCGGGGATGTCGATGCTCGCCTATGGCGCCGTGCCGGTGACCTACGCCGCAGGCGGAACGGTAGGCGCGGTCAACCAGATTGCGGTGACCGCCGCCGCGCCGGTCGCCGGCGTCGGGCATGCCACAGGGTCGGCGGTCGCGCAATCGGGTATCTACGCCGCGCAGGTCAGTTACGACCTTGCGGCCGGCCTCACCCGGGTCACGCTGAACCAGGCGCGAGCGGGCGTCGCGCTCGGTTACAACGCCCTCACCGCGCTACCCACGCAAACCGTGCTCGGCGCGGCCAACAGCGCCCTGTTTCTCGCCTGGGACGGTCCGCGGCTCGTCATAGCCAGCGCCCGGGGCGAGGTGCAATGGCGCGACTCGAGCGGCGCGCGGGACAGCGTACCGGTTCAAAGTCTGCCGGTCGGGACCGTCGTCGATCTCGACGCGCTCGGCCGGGAGCCGGGCGTCACCGTCGAGATTCTCAGCGACGATCCGCAGATCGTGGAGAAGGTGCTCGAAAAACTGCCGCAGGACTTGCGCGTGACCGAACCGCCGCGCGCGGGAGGGAAGCCATGAAACCGTGGGGCATCATCACGTTAGCGTGCTGTGTTCTCCTCGCCTGCGCGCACGAGCCAGGGGAGCCGGAGGATCCGCTGCGGAACACCAAGAAACTCGCCGCGGAGGGTCACGCGACGCTCTATCGCAACGGCGCCTTCCAGGTGCCGGCGACGACGATTCACTTGATTCCACCCGGGCCCAGCGCGCTCGAGCTGGCCGCGGAGCTCGCGGGGATGCGCGCTCTCCAGTCGTTCCAGGAATCGATCAAGCACGCGCGCGAATCGGTGGACCTCGCAAAGGCGGGCGTCCAGCGCAGCATGGATGCGGCCGGCGCGGTCAATCGGGGAGCCGAGGCTGTGGCCAGCGACGCCCGCGATATCACCCGATTCGGCGCCAACGCCGTCAGCGGGGCACCTGCCCTGGGGAGCACCATCATCGCCGTTTCGGTGTCCCGGGCGGGGCCGGCCTACACGGCGACGGCCGGCGCCGGCGAGCGGGTGACGGAGAGCACGCTCGAGGCCGGACGCGCCGTGAGCGCCGCCACGGATCGCGCCGCCTCCACCCTGATGTCGGGAACGATTGCAGGTGCAGGCGCGGTTTCGGGGAGATCGCTCGAGCAGTCCCGCCACCACGCTTCGTTCGCGGCCGAGAAGTTCGTGAAGGGCTACGCCGCAGCGCCCGGCAAGATCGGAGCGCGGGCAGGCGCGGTGGCCGAAGCCGGATCGCTCTCGAGGTTCGCAGATGCACTCGAGCGCTCCGGCGAATCGAGGGGGCGCATGTCGGACGTGTTCACCGACGTGATCGTCGATTCCGCGCGGAACTACGGACAGGACGTTGGACGCTCGTTCAGTGCGGCGTCCAGTGAGATCAGCCAGGGCGCGCGTGAATCCGGACCCACACTCGCTGCGCTGAAGTCGCTGCGGTGGGTGCTGCAGGGCATATTCTGGGACGCCACGATCAAACCCGTAACCAAGATGACGGCAGGCACACTCGGTTACGTGATCGTCAACGCGGTCGCATATCCGGCCCTGATCACGATGAACGAGGGCGCCGTCGTCGCCAACCTCGCGGTTCAAGTGACGTGGAACGCCGCCGGGTCAGCGTACGACATCACCGCGCCCACGGCGACGGCCGCCGTCGCGGGTCTGTTCAGCGCGGTAGTGCTGATAGGAGGTCAAACCGCCGCGGGCGGGGGATTCGTGGCGGGATCTGCCGCAAGCGGCGGCACCTATCTCGCCGGGAGGACGGCTGCAGCCGCCACCGCCGGCGCCGGTTACGTCGCAGGGAAGACGGTTCAATACGTAGCGGCGCCGCTTTCGGCGGCGGGTATCGCGGGTGGCGGCAGCGTCGTGGGAGTCGTGGCGACCGCTGGCGCGGGTCTCGGAGGTGCCACGATCGCCGCGGGTGGGGTCGCCGCCGAGGGAACGGTGCGAGCCGCCGGCGCCGCGACCGCGGCGACGGTCGGGGTTGGCGGTTCGGTCGTGTCGGTCGCTGCAGGAACTGCGCTCGGTACGTACGAACTCGCGAAGGCGGTCGTCGTGCCCGCCGGTCACGAGGTTGGCGCCGGTATCGTGCTCAGCTACGGCACGTTGAGCCAGCTCGGTGCCCAGACCATACTCGCCGTGTCGGACGCGTCCTACATGGTGCTCTCGCTTGAAGGGCCCCGCTGGGTCCTATACGCGGTCAAGGGCAACGTCGACAAGGGAGAAAATATCCCGACGGGCACGGTGTTCGATCTCAGCGCGATGCGCCAGGCCGGCGAGACTTTTTATGCGGTCCCCGCGAGCGAGGAGGAAGTGAAGCGAGTCGTCGGCTCCGTATACGGCCAGCTGCCCGAGGCGAAAGCACCGGCGCCGGAAGCCCCGGCCGCCGGCGACCGCTGAGTCACGCCAGCCCGCTCGCCCGGGCCTGCTCCAAGCGCCATCACCGCCCAATCCTTGCCGCCGTCGCCGTGGGCGACGGCGCCGACCAGGCGGTCGCGCCAGACGTTGCCGCTCGGAAGCGGCACGCCGACTGCCTCGCCCGCGGCGAGCGCGAGATTCGCGTCCTTCAGCCCCAGCACGGCCATCTGGCCGACGCGGTCGTAGCTCTCCTCGACGATGATCTTGCCGTAGGCCTTGTACGCGGGGCAGGCGAACAGTCCGTCGGTCATGACCTCGTTCAGCACCTGCGGTGCGACGCCGAACTTCCGCACCAGGGAGAACCCCTCTCCCATCGCCTCGATCGCGCAACCGAGCACGAAATTGTTGGCGATCTTGATCGCGGTCGCGGCCTCCGGATCGGCACCCGCCTCGATGCTGCGCCGGGCGATCGCCTCGAACAAGGGTGCGCAGCGCCGCAGAGACCTCCGGCCGGTCCCGCGATCACCATGCCGGCCTGGCCCGACGCCACCATCTCGGGCCGGCCGAGCATGGGCGCCGTGACGAGGATTTGTCCGCGCGCGGCGTGCGCCGCCTTGAGCTTGCGGATGACGGCGATGCCGTGCGTGCCGGAGCAGATGTGGATGCCGCCTTTCGGCAGCGACTCGAGCAAGCCGCCCGTCTGACCGGCCACGTCGTCGAGCGCCGCGTCGTCGGCGAGCATGGTGAAGACCGCATCGCCGTAACGCGCCGCATGCGCGAGCGAGGCTGCCGACCTCGCGCCGGCCTGCACCAGCTCCGCGGCCTTGGCGGCGGTGCGATTGAAAACGGCGATATCGTGGCTCGCCTCGATCAGGCGGCGGGCCATTGCCCGGCCCATCCGACCCGTCCCGATGAATCCGACCTTCATGGTTTGTCCTTCAGGAAGCGAGCTGGCCGCGGACCCACTCGAGCTCGCGCGTGACGTAATCGACGATGTCGCCCGTCTTCAGGTGCTCGGGCAGCACGTCCCAGGTATAGGTCTCGATCTCGAGCTGGCGCGAAAGCGGATTCGCCTTGTGAAACCTGAGCGCGTCCTCGATCGCAAAGCGCGTCGTCCCCAGCTCTCCCAGGCTGTCGAGGAAGACCGGAACGTGGAAGTGGGTGCGCCATTCGCGCGGGCCGGGGTTCGTCTGCCAGGCCTTGAACGCATCCTCCAGGTTGAGGAAACGCGTGAGCTTGCCGTCCTTCTTCTCGACCGTCTGCGTGAGGTAGATCGTCTTCGCGTAGCGCGCGAGCATGTCGACGATCTTCTGCGTGACCTCCGGAACCCGCATCGCCGCGGCCTCCTGCAGTTTGAAGATCGGGATTCCCGCATCGACGAGCTTCTGCAGCGACTCGGCGATGTCTTCGTAGACGACCGCCTGGTGGCAGATGTCGAACACCACGCCGACGTGCCGGCGCAGCGCGACGTGCGCTTCCGAGATCGGAATGCCGGCGAGCTTCGCCAGCGCCGCCGCGGAGGCCCCCGTGTAGAGGTGGTTCTTGAAATACGCCACCGTTTCGTCGGTGGTCTCGAGAAAGCAATACGGCTCCGGCTCGAGCGCGAGCGTCACGGTGCGCCCGGTGCGCGATGCGAGCGCGACGAGGTGGGCGGCCACGCGCAGCACGTGCTGCGTGTAGCTCGCGACCACGTCGGCGCCGGTCACGCGCGGCTTGAAGCCGAGCGGCGCGCTCTGGATCGACGGCGAAATTCCCTCGGGCACCACGTCGGCGAGCACGTCGGCCACGTTGATCGTGTAGCGCGTGCGCTCCTCGGAGCGCCAGTCCGGCTCGTAGACCTGCTCCTTGACGATCTGGTTCTTGAACGGCCCGTACGGAAAGGCATTCACCGTGTAGAGATACATGTCGTTGTCGGCGAGGAACTTCTTCAGCTTGTCGCGCTCGGCGCGGCTCGTTCGCGAGGGTCTCCGCCGATCTCGCCGACAGGCGCAGCGACACGCCGAACGGAACGCGAGGGGCGACGCGCGCCTTCACCTTCGGAACGTAGGTGACGAGGCTCGCCCACATCTCCTCCCAGGTGTCGCCGGGGTGGACGAGAGTCGAGTAGGTCAGGTGGCCGAGGCCGTCGCCGAGATCCATGCGATGCTTGCCTTTGAGACGACTGACTAGAGAACGGTTTCCACTTTTCCGGAACTCGCCGAGCGGATGATCGCCTCGCTCGCCGACGCGCCGTGAATGATCTGGTCGGGTGTAATCGGAAACGGCGGGCCGCCCTCGGCCGCGCGTGCGAACGTCTCGAAACAGGCGCGGGTTACGTCCAGCTTCTCGGCCTCCCACACTTCCAGCGGGCCTTTGAGCGGCTGGTACTTGCATGTGCCGAACAGCTGAGTGCGCCGCTCTTCGGATGAGGCGCCCGCGACGTGCGTGACGCCTTCGAGCCGCAGCCAGCCCTTGGAGCCAAACACGTGGAAGCTGAAACCGGGGCCGGTGGTGGTGATCGTGCTGAGATAGGCTGACATGCCGGCTTTCATCCGGAACAGCATGGAGGTGGTATCGTCGATTTCGCCCTGCACGACGCGCGCGAAGCTCTGGCAATAGACGTGATCGTACTCGCCGCAGAGGTCGATGAAGGCATCGACCGCGTGCACGCCGAGCGATGCCAGGCCCCCGACCGGCGCCTCGGTCTTGGCCGCGCGCCACGCTTGTGGCTTGAAGTACAGCGCGTTGGGATGCGCCATGTTGCATTCGATGTGCTGTATGACTCCCAGCTCGCCCGAGCGAATACGCTCGCGCAGCTTCGTCATTTCCGGATGGAAGCGGCGGTTGTAGCCCACAGCCAGCGCGCGCTTGGCCTTGACGGCGGCTGCCACCGCCGTTTCGGCGTCCTTCTTGGAGTACGAGAACGGCTTTTCGCAGAAAATGTGCTTGCCGGCCGCCGCCGCCGCGATGATCTGCTTGACATGCCCGGATGGCGGTGTCGCCAGCACGACCGCATCGATCGACGGATCGCGGAGCACCGCCTCGTAGCTGTCGAGCAGCCTAAGGTTGTGTTGCTTGGCGAAGGCCTCGACATCCGGCGACACCGTCCGCGTCGTCATCGCGGCGAAGCGCATGACGTCGCTGCCGTCGGCCAGCGACTCCACGAGGGTCTTGCCCCACCAGCCCAATCCGACGATGGCCGCGTTGATCATCCGCTCGCTCCCGGGATCGCGATCATCCGTGCATCGCAACGACGACGCAGCAGATCGCCCAGAAAAGGCAATACTCGCACCCGCCGATGTTCCAGAGCCACTTGC
>CAVOUJ010000039.1:0-6602 GCA_963699535.1 uncultured beta proteobacterium
CCCTCGCGCTGGGACCGATCGTCGAGGATTTCATGCTGTACGCGGTGAAGTAAAGGTGAAGACAACATGACGACCGATACGATGACGACCAAGACGGCACCACTCACTCGCGATCTGTTCCGCGGAGAGGCGCTGCGGGAGGCGCTTGTCGACTCCTTCCGCAAGCTCGCCCCGCGCGACCAGCTGCGCAATCCGGTGATGTTCGTGGTGTACGTCGGTGCGATTCTCACCACCATCCTGTTCGTGCAGGCCCTGTTCGGGACGGGCGAGGCGTCCCCCGGCTTCATCCTGCACATCACGCTTTGGCTGTGGTTCACCGTGCTGTTCGCGAACTTCGCCGAAGCGGCGGCCGAAGGCCGCGCGAAGGCGCAGGCCGCGAGCCTGCGGGGCGCCCGCCGCGACAGTGATGGCGAAGAAGCTCGATGAACCGCGGCAAGGGGCGAACTGGGCGAAGGTCACGGGCTCGATGCCTGCGGCGCGGTGACGTCGTGCTGGTCGAGCCGGGCGACTTCATCCCCGGCGACGGCGAGGTGATCGAGGGCGTCGGCCTCGGTGGACGAAAGCGCCATCACGGGCGAATCCGCGCCGGTGATCCGCGAGTCCGGCGGCGACTTCAGTTCCGTCACGGGCGGAACGCGCCTGCTGTCCGACTGGCTGGTGGTGCGCATCACGTCCAATCCGGGCGAGACTTTTCTCGACCGCATGATCACGATGGTCGAAGCTGCACAGCGTCAGAAGACGCCGAACGAAATCGCGCTGACCATCCTGCTGGCGGTGCTCACGCTGGTGTTTCTGCTCGCCACCGGCGACCTTCTGCCGTACTCGCTGTACAGCGTCGATGCGATGAAGGCCGGGCAGCCGGTTACCATCACCACCCTCGTGGCGCTGCTGGTGTGTCTGATCCCCACCACGATCGGCGCGCCTGCTCTCGGCGATCGGCGTCGCCGGTATCGGCCGGATGATCGCGAAGAACGTGATCGCCGTGTCCGGCCGCGCGGTGGAGGCGGCAGGCGACGTCGACGTCCTGCTCCTCGACAAGACCGGCACGATCACCCTGGGAAATCGCCAGGCCTCCGCGCTGCTTCCCGCGCCGGGCGTGACCGAGCGGGAGCTCGGGGATGCGGCGCAACTCGCCTCCCTGCCCGACGAAACGCCGGAAGGCCGCAGCGTAGTGGTGCTCGCCAAGCAGAAGCTCGGTCTGCGCGAGCGCGACGTCCAGGCCCTCCACGCCTCGTTCGTCAAGTTTTCCGCGCAAACGCGCATGAGCGGGGTGGACTTGCCCGACCGCAAAATCCGCAAGGGCGCCGGCGAAGCGATGCGGCCAGTGGGTTACGGACCAAGGGGGTGTGTTCCCCAACGAAGTGCAAACCATCGTCGACACCATCGCCCGTCGCGGCAGGACGCCGCTGGTCGTAGCAGAGTGGTCGGCCGCCCGCGCGTGCTGGGCGTGATCGAGCTCAAGGACATCGTCAAGGGCGGCATCAAGGAGCGCTTCGCCGAACTGCGCCGCATGGGCATCAAGACCATCATGATCACCGGCGACAACCGGCTGACCGCCGCCGCCATCGCGGCCGAAGCCGGGGTGGACGACTTCCTGGCCGAAGCCACGCCGGAAGCCAAGCTGAAACTGATCCGCGAACATCAGGCCGCAAGGCCGACTGGTGGCGATGACCGGCGACGGCACCAACGACGCCCCGGCACTGGCGCAGGCCGATGTGGCGGTGGCGATGAACACCGGCACGCAGGCCGCCAAGGAAGCCGGCAACATGGTCGATCTGGATTCCAACCCGACCAAGCTGATCGAGATCGTCGAGACCGGCAAGCAGATGCTGATGACGCGCGGCGCGCTGACCACGTTCAGCATCGCCAACGACGTGGCCAAGTATTTCGCCATCATCCCGGCGGCGTTCGTCGACCACTTATCCGGCGCTGGGCGCGCTGAACGTGATGCGCCTGGCGACGCCGGCCAGCGCGATTCTGTCGGCGGTGATCTTCAACGCGCTGATCATCATCGCGCTGATTCCGCTGGCGCTGCAAGGGCGTGAAGTACCGCGCCGATCGGCGCGAGCGCGCTGCTGCGCGACAACCTGCTGATCTACGGGCTGGGCGGCATCATCGTGCCGTTCATCGGCATCAAGCTGATCGACATGATTACTGGTCGCCCTGGACTGGGCTTGATGAAAGTGCAAGGAACTATCATGTTTAACGAAATTCGATCCCGCTGTTGTCAGCTTGCTCGTGCTGACGTTGCTCACCGGAATCGTCTATCCGCTGGTCGTGACGGGCATCGCGCAAGGCTGATGCTTCCGCGTCAGGCCAATGGCAGCCTGATCATGAAAGACGGCAAGCCGGTCGGCTCCAGCTCATCGGCCAGTCGTTCGCCGACCCCAAGTATTTCTGGGGCCGCCCTTCGGCGACCGGGCCGGTGGCCATATAACGCCGGCGCTTCCAGCGGTTCCAATCTGGGGCCGACCAACCCGGCGCTGATGGATGCGGTGAAAGGCAGGGTGCAGGCTTTGCGCGATGCCGACCCCGGCAATCAGCAGCCTGTTCCAGTCGATCTGGTGACCGCATCAGGCAGCGGTCTTGATCCGCATATCAGTCCGGCAGCGGCCGAATACCAGCTTGCCCGCGTGGCGCGGATCGCGTAGCGTCAACTCGCGAGATCCGTGCGCAAGCTGGTGACGGAACACACCGAGGGGCGTCAGTTTGGCATCCTGGGCGAGCCTCGGGTGAATGTGCTGGAGCTCAATCTGGCACTGGACGCATTGAAGTCGTGATGTTGTAGAGGAGCCGGGTCGCCCCGGCTCTCCACTCTCCTCAGCTCGCCAGAGTGAATACCATCGCCAGTTTCCTAGGGGCTCAGGACATCTGTCTTGATCTGGATGTCGCAAACAAGCGCGAGCTGTTCGATGCCGTTGGCCGGCACATGGAACAGCAGCATGGCCTTCCACAGGAGCGAGTAGTCCGGAGCCTTGCCCGGCGTGAGGGAGCGGATCTACCGGCGTGGGGCAAGGTGTCGCCATCCCGCACGCCCGCTCGACGGCCTGGACCGGATCCTCGCCCTCGTACGTACGCCTCAAGTCGTCGATCCCCTTCGACGCGCCGGACGACCAGCCGGTATCCGATATTCTGGTCCTGCTGGTGCCGGCACCGGCCACAACGAGCATCTCGACATCCTGGCGCAAGCTGCGCAGATGTTCTCCGCTCGCCGTTTTCGCAGGCGCCTTCACAGCTGCACCGATCAGCAGGGCGCCCTGCAGCTGTTCTCGACCTGGCCGGACGCGCGATAGCCCGGCGGTGCGCGCGGGCCGATTGGCCGTTCCGGATCCTTTACGCAATCTTGACTCCGGCAGGCCCAAGCTTGGCGGCTAAGTTGTCGTCCCGTCCCGTAGATTGATACTCGAGCGTTCTTCGCGGCTGCGAGAACGGCAACGAGGAGATGGGTCATGAACAGTTGCAAGGACAGCGGTTGCGATCGCCGCTCCGCGCTTGGAGTCGCGGTCGGGGGTCGGGTCATGAGTCAATGCTGCTTTGGAGTTGAGCCGCGCAAGGACGGATCGATCATGGTCGTATCGCAGGAAGGCGAAGCGGCCGAGTATCCGGCACTTCCGGCCCGAGCAGGCGGGGACGGTCGTGCAATTCGTCCGCGAGAAATCGCACTCACCGCGAGTGTGCATCGCATCGACCGGCGGGCATGCGCTGCGCCTTGCGTTTGCGTTCGGCGAACTGCCGGAGGCCGAGGTGATCCTGCTGCGTCCCGCGGCGCTGCGGCACCGAGGCGAGGCGGCGAACGGGGAAAAGGAAACGGAAGTCGCGCTTGCGCTGGCCCGGTACGCACGGCGCGCGGCCTGAGGTGCTCCCATGGTCACCCATACCTGTCCGATCTGCGGTCGCACTCACGAAGTTCCTGCGGCGCGCGCCCAAGTCGCCTACGGCCGGCAGTTCACGTGCTCGCCGGATTGCGAAGTAGTGCGCCGCAGACGCATGCGCCGCCTGATGTCTTCCTTCCCGGAGCGACTGCCGAGCGCGCCGCGAGCCGATGGCAGCGCGTCCGAGCTGCGGTCGCGCAGGTCTTGCATACCTGGGTGAGTGCGTGTGCTCGAGCGGACCTGACCGCGGCGGCAATGCATGGCGATCTTGCTCGCCCCTCGCCGCAAGCGTAACCACTGAAGCTGGGCTGGGTAGCGAGCGCGGTGCGCTGAGCGCACCCCCCGTTCTCATTTCAACCGCACGTCGACGACCGAGATCGTGCCGTCGAACCGGAACGGCCGCCGGTCGAAGTAGTCGAGCGAGACCGGCGAGCCCGAGATCGACGCCGACGTCGAAGGTCTCGCTGGCGGTGAAGGCCGCGGGCACGGTGCGCTTGACCGTCGTGCGGGCGACCTCCTTGCCGTCGACCGTGAGCACGACCTCCGCCGGCGCGCCGGGCTTCGCGATCGTGGTGTCCACCTCGATCGTGTGCTTGCCCGGCGCGAGCTTGCTCGTGCGAACGCGCGCGTGTAGCGCTCGATGATCATCATGTTGTACTCGTAGACGAGCGCGCCCTTGTCCATGTACAGCGTGAGGCCGCCGGAGGCGCCGCCCAGCGCATAGAGCACACCCGACGCGTTCTCGCCGAGCTCGGCGTCGATCGTGACGTGGTTGCTCTCGCGGCCCAGGCCCGGCGCCGTGAACTCGGGCATGCGGGTCGTCGTCGCGTCGAACTGCCAGCTCGTGTACGGCGTCTTGACGCGGTCCTCGGGATGGATGCGCAGCCAGATGCCGGCGCCGATCGGGAAGACCTTGTTCTCCTTCGCCTCCTCCAGGAACAGCGCCTTCATCTCCTCGAGCCGCTTCGGGTCCTTCGCGGCGAGGTCGTCGGCCTGCGAGAAGTCCGTCTGCGAGGTCGTAGAGCTCCCAGACGTCCTTGCTCGAGTCCCAGGTGGCCAGCCCGCGGCTGACCGGCGGCGTCCCACGGACGAACGGCCCGAAGGTGCAGGCGTACCAGCCGTCCTGATAGATGCCGCGGCTGCCGTTGTTCTCGAAGTACTGGGTGTGCTTGCGCGCCGGGCGCCTTCGCGTCGGCGAAGGTGTAGGCCATGCTGACGCCGTCGATCGGGTCCTGCGCGAAGCCGTCCACGACCTTCGGCGGCGTGATGCCGAGGATCTCGTAGATCGTCGGCACGATGTCGTTCACGTGGTGGAACTGCGAGCGCGGCGTCTTGTCGGGCTTGATGCGCGCCGGCCACGAGATCGCCATCGGATTGCGCGTGCCGCCGAAGTGCGACGCGATCAGCTTGGTGTGCTGGAACGGCGTGTCGCCCGCCCACGCCCAGCCGGCGTGGTACATGTTGTCGACCTTGGGTCCGCCGAGCGCGTCGAGGCCGCCGAGCCTGTTCAGCGCCGCGAGCTGCTGCTCGATGGTGTTCGGGATCTTGTTCTGCGCCAGCAGCTCGCTGATGCTGCCGCTTCTGGCCTTCGGCGCTCGAGCCGTTGTCGCCGAAGATGTAGATGACGATCGTGTTGTCGCGGATGCCGAGGCGGTCCAGCTCGTCGACCACCTTGCCGACCTGGGCGTCGACGTGCTCGACGAAGCCGGCGAAGACCTCCATCAGCCGCAGCTGGAACGGACGCTCCGACTCCGGGATGCTGTCCCACGCGGCCATGCGTCTCGGCCCGCGGCGTGAGCTTGGCGTCCGCGGGAATCCAGCCGAGCTCCTTCTGGCGCGCGAAGGTGCGCTCGCGCAGCGCATCCCAGCCGTCGTCGAACTTGCCCTTGTACTTGTCGGCCCATTCCTTGAAGACGTGGTGCGGCCCGTGCCCGGCGCCGGGCGCCCAGTACATGAGGAACGGCTTGTCGGGCGCGAAGGCGCGATGCTTGCGCATCCAGCGTGATCGCCTTGTCCGCCAGGTCCTCGCTCAGGTGGTACTTCTCGTCGTGCGGCGGCTCGATCGGGTTGAAGTTCTCGACCAGCCGCGGCTCCCACTGCGAGGTCTCGCCGGCGAGGAAGCCGTAGAAGTAGTCGAAGCCGATGCCCTCGCCGGTCGGCCAGAGCGTGAACGGCCCCATCGCCGTGGTCTCGGTCGCCGGCGTGTTGTGCCACTTGCCGAAGGCGGCGGTCTTGTAGCCGTAGGCGCCGAGCACCTTGGCGAGGGTCGCGGACGTCCGCGGAATCACGCCGGTGTAGCCGTCCCAGTCCACCGCGCGCTCGGCGATGGTGCCGGAGCCGACGCGCTGATGGTTGCGCCCGGTCAGCAGCGCCGCCCGCGTCGGCGAGCAGATCGACGTGGTGTGGAAGGCGTTGTAGCTGATGCCGCTCGTTCGCGATGCGCGTCAGCGTCGGCGTGTGGATCGGCCCGCCGTAGGTGTCGGGCAGGCCGAAGCCGACGTCGTCGAGCAGGATGATGAGGATGTTGGGCGCATCCTTCGGCAGGTGGCTCTGCCTCGACGCGCCGCTGGTGCTTCGACGCCTGCAGCGTCGGCCGGCCACGCTCGCCGACGGCGTCGGCGGGAACGGCGACGCGAGCCGTCGGCGGGCTGCGCAGCCGTCGCAGAAGGACGTGGGGCGAGCAGGGCGCACAAGGGCGCCGATGAACGCGAGCTTGACTCTCATAGTTCT
>CAVOUJ010000040.1:0-32668 GCA_963699535.1 uncultured beta proteobacterium
GCCACCAGGGTTACCGCAGTCGGGGCCGCGAGCCGCCGTTCGGCTGCCAACCGGTTCCTCGCCAGGCGCTCGTCCACCAGGGTGACGATCTCGTCCAGCGTGTCGGACTGCAGTCCTTGCTGGCGGGCGATCCGGCGGATCAGGCAGTCGACCCGCTCGATGTGCTCGGCGCCGCCAAAAAGCGCGCGCGCCGCGGAGGAGGGTTTGGCAAGGCCTTCGGCCGCCTTGGCGTACTTCTCGAAAGGAACCATGTCGGCGTCCTCGGCGCCCAGCCGCGTGCAGAGCTTCCACACCCAGTCGTAGATCTCCGCGGGACTTGTCGAGGTTCGCGTGGACCGCCTCCTTGATGGGGATCATGTCGTCGCGCCGGATGCAGCGGTAGTTGCCGGCCATCAACATCGGCCATTTGGCCAGCGGCACGAAAAGGGAATCGTGCACCTTGAGCTTCACCGGGATTTCGATCGGCCCGTCGCCGGCGTCGAACCGGGCTGCCTCGATGTCGGCCTCGAGCTGGCGCAGCAGAGCGGTCGGCTCCTCGGCTCCGAAGCGCGCCGCCTTGAAGTTGGTCGGCAAGCCCACCTGGAGAACGTTCTTCGGCTGATCCGGCGGGCGAAATGCCTGCGGATCGGGACTCGCCAGCGTGGTCAGCGCGGGATCGAACCCGTCCCAGACGCGCGGGATCCGCGTAGCAGGGCTCGAGCGTTTCCGTCGTCAGCCCGGGAATGCGTTTGAGGTAGGGCAAAGGCGGCATGTTCATGATCGCCAGGCAGGGCACGCCCGCTCGGGCCACGCGGCCCATCAACTCCCGGACGCCTGGCGAGCCGTACTGGGCCTCCTGCATGCCGAGCACGACCAGGTCGAACTGGCCCGGGTCGACCTCGTCCGGCGTGGTCGCGGAAAGCGAGCCCGGCAGTTTCTTCGACGCGATGTCGAGCAGCGACTCCCGACCCTTGATCGGAAAGCGCACCACGGTCCCTTCACGGTTAATCAGCTCGGCGGTGGGCTTGGTGCAGACCAGCGAAACGCGGTGCCCGGCCATCAGCAACTTGGTGCCGAACAACGAGCCGTAGGAGGCCCCCAGAATGAGCACGTTGTGATTCATGAGACGCTCCGCTCGGAGTAACGGGTCAAGGCAGGAGATCGTAAGCCGGCAAGGTCAGGAATTCGTCGAAGCTTTCGTTCTTGACCATCGTGCTGAATAGGCGCACGGCGGCGGGAAAGGCGCCGGATTGGAATCTTGAGAGGCCGACTTCATTCTGCACGCGCTCCAACTCCGAGCCCAGCAGCCGATCGAATCGCTCCGCGGTCACGGTCGCGCCGTCGTCCGTGCGCGCTTCGTGGCGTATCCATTGCCACAGTTGTGCGCGGCAGATCTCCGCGGTGGCGGCGTCTTCCATCAGGTTGTACAGCGGCACGCAGCCGGACCCACGCAGCCAGGCTTCGATGTACTGGACGGCAACGCGGATGTTTTGCCGCACTCCCGCTTCGGTGATGGCGCCTTCGGGAATGCGCACCAGGTCCGCCGCGCCGACCCGCACATCGCCGCGCATGACCTGGAGTTGATTGGGCCCGGACATGACGGCGTTGAAGGCCTCCGTCGCGATCGGTGCCAGCCCCGGATGAGCGATCCAGGTGCCGTCGTGACCGGCGAGCGCCTCGCGCGTCTTGTCGGCGCGCACCTTGGCCATGGCGGCTTCATTGGCTTGCGGATCGTCGCGGATCGGAATCTGCGCCGCCATTCCGCCCATCGCGTGCGCGCCGCGGCGATGGCAGGTCTGGATCAGGAGATCGACATAGAACTTGAGAAACGGCTTGTCCATGGTAACCGTCCCGCGATCGGGCAGCACGCAGTCGCGGCGGTTGCGGAACTTCTTGATGAAACTGAAGATGTAGTCCCAGCGGCCGCAATTAAGCCCGGCGGAGTGCTCGCGCAGCTCGAACAGAATCTCGTCCATCTCGAACGCGGCCAGAATCGTTTCGACGAGCACGGTCGCCTTGATCGTGCCGCGCTTCATGCCCAGAGCGTCCTGCGCCGCGACGAACACATCGTTCCACAGCCGCGCTTCGAGGTGGCTCTCGATCTTCGGGAGGTAGAAATAGGGACCGGTGCCGGCGCGCGCCAGCGATTCGTGGTTGTTCGCGAGAAAAATCCCGAAATCGAACAGCGCTCCCGACACCGGCTCGCCGTCGACATGCACGTGTTTCTCGGGCAGGTGCCATCCGCGCGGCCGCACGATCAGCGTCGCGGTGCGCTCGGCAAGCCGGTAGGACTTGCCGCTGGCGGGGTCGAGGTAGCCAATATCGCGGTTGACGGCGTCGCGCAGGTTAATCTGCCCGTTCACCATGTTTTCCCAGGTCGGCGAGGACGAATCCTCGAAGTCGGCCATGAAAGCCTGCACCGGCGCGTTGAGCGCGTTGATGATCATCTTGCGATCGGCCGGTCCGGTGATTTCCACGCGCCGATCCAGGAGATCCGCCGGCACCGGCGCGATGCGCCAGTTGTCCGCGCGTATCGCGGCGGTTTCCGGCAAGAATTCCGGCAATCCGTCCCTATCCAGTTCTTTTTGACGCCGAGCACGTTTGGCCAGCAACCCGAGGCGCCGGTCGTTGAATCTGCGATGCAGCGAGACGACGAGCTCCAATGCGGCGGGAGTCAGCACCTCTTCCGATCGTTCGAGCCGGGGTGCCAGGAGTTCCAGTTCCGGCGCGGGTGCCGGCGCCGGGGCTGCGTTCAGGTTTGTTTTCATGCTGACGAGTATAAGCACCATGATGCAAAAATTTGACGGCGGAAATTTCACAATGTAAATTTCACTCAGGTTGCGCTCATGTCCCAGCAGACCCGTAACAGCCACTTCCTCGGCGCGAAGCTGCGCGCCCTGCGCAAACGCAACGGCCTGACTCTGGAGGAGCTGTCGGCGCGCTGCATCCAGCTCGATTCGCAGACCGCGCCCTCGGTGTCCTACCTGAGCATGATCGAGAGCGGCAAGCGGGTTCCGTCGGACGAAGTGCTGGCCTTGCTGTCGTCGCTGTTTCAACGCGAGCCGCGCTGGTTCCTCGACGGCAATCCGGAAATCGAAGCCCCTCTGCCGGAAGCAGGGTGCCGGCGGCACGGCCGGCATTCCGCTCGAACCCGCATTCCTTTTTTCGAAGGACCTGCTGCAGGCGGCGATCCCCGAGCTGCTGGCCCAGACCGGCACCACCGGGCGGCAGTTCGCGCATCTGCTGATCCGCTCGCATCAGGAAATGTCGCGCAACGACTTCCCCGACCTCGAGCGATCGGCGGAAAGCGTGGGTGAGCGGAAATTCCCGCTCAGCGCCGACGACCTGATGCGCCTGTGCAGGCACCACGGCCTGACGCTGCGCTGGTTCGACCGCAAGCCGGTGCTCGCGCGCGACAAGGATCGCGAGCTGAAGAGCATGGTGCGCTCGTTTTTCGAGATCGCCGCGCACCGTCTATCTGAATCGCGAGCTGCAGGCCGATCCGGCGCGTCTCAAGTTCGACCTTGCCTCGCATCTGGGCCACAAGGTCCTGCACGATGGCGACGGACTCAAGTCGGCGCATGCGACCGGCGGGGAGATGGGCGGCAGCCCGGAAGGCGGCGCAGGTCGCCGCCGGCATGAACGCGCAGGACGTGCTGCACGCCTGGCGCGATTTCGAGTGCAGTTTCTTCGCCGGCGCGCTGCTCTGCCCCAAGGTTCCGTTCCGGCGCTTCCTCACGCGCGAGTCGTATCGCGTTGAAGCCGGGGAAAAGATCGAACTCACGCCGGCGGTGGTGATGCGGCGCATGACCAAGGTCTCGCCGTATCCCCATTGGCATTTCTTCGATGCCTATCCACCGGGATATCTGCGCGCGGTGTATCGCGGCAACGGCATTCCCCTGCCCTGGGGCAACATGGCGCAAGTCACCGATCCTTGTCCTCAATGGGCGGTTTTCCGCATGCTCAACGGAGAACCGCGGCCCCGACCGCGGCTCGCAGATCTCCGTGCTGCTCGACGGCGATCAATCGCTTCTGTATTGCTGTCACTCGCGGCGCGCCAACGACATGGCCGGAAATCCCCACGTGCTCTCGGTGGGGGTCGATCTCGTCCCGGCGCTGCGCTCGCACGGCGTCGATGCAGACGAAATCGTCGCGAGCATCACCGGCGAATGCCTGCATCACCGAGGCGAAGCGAGAATTCCCAAAGCCGCCGCCGAAGCGGTCAAGGGAGCGGCCAAGGTGCTGAACATCGCCTGGGTCGAGGACGCGCTGGCGGGTTCCGCGCGCATCATCTGCCCGCGCAGCACGAATTGTCCGAGAACGGAACATTGCGACGGCGCCCGCGCGTCGCACGCCCGCGAGATCACCGACGTGCGCGAGGAGATCGTCGGCAAGCTGAAGCGCGCACGCTAGCCTGAGCTGCGGACAGTCCGCTACAGGAGGGCAAGCAGTGAGTGTTCGACTTCCCTCAATACCGGCAGCACCCGGGACGTCGCGCCGCGCGTGGATTCGTTTCCCATCGCCAGGCTCACGCTGATCGCTCCGACCACTTCCGATGCGCGATTGCGGATCGGCACCGCGATACCGCGCATGCCCGGGTCGAGCTGCTGCTCCAGGACGGCGTAGCCGCGGCTCCTCGCCGTGGCGATCAGCTCGCGCACGCCATCCACCGTGGTCACGGTGTGAGGCGTGAAAGGCAGGAAAACCCGGCCGGACAGCCAGCGCTCGATCTCTTTCTGCGACCAGCAAGCGAGCATGGCGATCCCCGCCGAAGCAAAATTCGCCTGCACCCGGGCCCCCAGCATGAAACCCACGTTCTGCACCAGGCGATTGCCGGCGCGAGCGACAAACACGACGTCGTCCCCGTCGCGCACCGCGAAGTAGGCAGCGCCGCCGAGCACCGAGGTGATTCGCTGCAGGAACGGCTGCGCGATCCGCGCGACGTTGGCGGAATCGACATAGGACCATCCCAGCCGCAAGACGCGCGGCGTAAGCCAGAACAGCGTTGCCGTCACTCTCTACGTAGCCGAGGTGCTGCAAGGTCAGCAGGTAGCGGCGCGCCGCCGCGCGCGTCATTCCCGTGCGCCGCGCCGCCGTCGAAGGCGACAGTCTCGGGTGCGTTTCGTCGAACGCCTCGATCAGGCGAAGGCCTCGGTCCAGGCCCGCGATCCGGTCGCGCTTATCCAGAACGGAAGATGAAGGCACGTCAAAAGTTGTGCGCTAATCGCGCATCTGCGGGCGATTATCGCGCACCTTCGCACTGACGACAATGTTCTCTCCCTCCCTGTCTCTCTAGGATTGCCCGTCGGTTTCACCGGCATCCTTAGAGGAGGAGAGTATGAGAACAAGCAAGATACGGCTGGCGCTCGGCGTACTGGCCTCAATGGCGGCGCGGAGTCGCCACGGCACAGACCCCGCTTACCTACAGCAAGGACGGCGCCAATGTCACCTTGTACGGCAACGTCGACTACTACCTGAACTACATGACGCAGCAGTTCGGGCAGCCAGATCTGATAGCGCTCCAGGACGGCGCGTATCTGCGCACGCGGTGGGGGTTGAGAGGCGACAAGGATCTCGGCGACGGCTACGCCGCCAAGTTCGCTCTGGAGCAGGGTCTGAACGATCAGTCGGGCGCCCCGGCGGATGCGACGCGCATGTTCGATCGCCAGCTTTGGGCGGGGCTCGCGACCCCGGTAGGCGAATTCCGCGTCGGGCGGCAGAATACCGCCATCTTCTACCGCGGCGGTTACATCGACTACACCACGCGGACCCTGGGTTCCGTGGTCAACGCTTTCGGGGTGCCTTCGCGCTACGACAGCGACATCGCCTATCTCTCGCCCCGAATGGCCGGCTTCATGTTCGAAGCACACTATTCGCTGCAGGGGGCGGCCGTCGACAACACCACGAATCAGGGCGTGTATCAGGCTGCCCTCGACTACGAAAAAGGGCCCTTTCGCCTCGGCTGGGCCGGCATCGCGGGCAAAGCCCCCGTCGGCGCCGTGGTTGACGAGACGGTCATCTACAGCAACTTCTACGGCAACTACAACTACGGCTCGGGCAAGGTCTATCTCGTCTATATACGGTCGAACAACAACGGCACGACGGCCGGCACGGGCGGGACCCTCAACAACGGCGGATCGCCGCTGAACAACGTGGGCAATTCGCTGGTGGCCGGCACGGACGCGGGCGCCAATACCTACTACGACATCTACCAGGTGTCCGTCGATTATCTGTTGCATCCAAAAGTGCGGATCGGCGCCCTGTACGGGAGCATCAAGGACACCACCGGAACCGGCAAGAACGCGACCGGCTATTCCTACGGTATCTACTGGGATATCTTCAGGGACACGACCTTCTACGTGCTCGGCGACTCGCTGGACAATGATCCCAACGCGGGTTTCCGCCCGTCCGGTTCGGCGGGCCTCACGAAGACCTTCACCAGCCCGGCCGACGTCAACGGTCAAACGATCCGCGGCGCGCACATCGGCTTCGTGTACAAGTTCTGACGGCTGGGACAATGGGGCGCCCATGGCGGCGCAGAAGCATCTCGGTGCGCCCGAAGAAGTCACGAGCGCGATGCCAGGATAGCTCCAAGTCGTTCAGTCGTTCATACTTCATAGGAGGAGGCCCAACATGGACTCGAAGATCGATCGCCGTTCAGCGCTGAAGGCAGGCGCCGCCCTTGCCGCATCGTGCGCGCTGCCCGCGTTGGCACAGGCCAAGCCTACCCTTCGCTTTGCCGCGGTGTTCTCCGACAAGGACATCCGCGCAGACATGATCCGGATGCTCGCGAAGGACATCGCTGGCGACTACACGCTGGAGCCGTTTTTCGGCGGGACGATGTTCAAGCAGGGTACCGAGCTGGTCGCCCTTCAGCGCGACAATCTCGAAATGGGCAATATCGCGCCGCAGGACATTTCCAAGCAGATTCCGGCTTGGTCGATCCTGACCTCGGCGTACCTGTTCCGCGATGTCAGCCACCTGAACGCCTTTTGGGCAGGGAGCCTGGGTGCACAGTTCAAGAAGCAGGCCGAAGACCAGGTCAAGGTGAAGATCCTGGGGCCGACATTCTTCGGCACCCGGCAGGTGGGCCTCAAGCCGAAGAAGAGGATCCGCACGCCGGCGGACATGGCCGGGATCAAGCTCCGGATGCCTCCCGGGGACGCCTGGCAACTGCTGGGTCGCTCGCTCGGCGCCAATCCCACGCCGATGGCCTATGCCGAGGTCTACACCGGCCTGCAGACCGGCGTCATCGACGGCCAGGACAACCCGCTGCCGAACGTGCAGAACATGAAGTTCTACGAGGTCATGTCCCAGGTCGTGCTGACTTCGCACCTCGTCGGCTACGACCTGCTGACGATCAACCTCAAGACCTGGATCGCGATGTCGCCGACGAGGCAAGAGGCCTTCCAGGCGGCGGCCGACAAGGCGATCCGCTGGAGCGCATCCGAGCACCTGAAGCGGGAAGCGGAGCTCGCCGAAGGTTTCAGGAAGCAGGGCCTCGAGGTGTACGCTCCCGATGTCGCCGCCTTCCGCGCGCACGCGCAGAAGGTCTACATGGCCTCGGACGAAGCGAAAGACTGGCCGAAGGGGATGCTCGAGAAGATCAACGCACTGAAGTGATGCGCGCCATCAGGATCTGGCTGCGGCGCCGCGCGGAGAACGTCGCCGCGGCCATGCTCGCGGTGATGTTCGCCGCCTTCGTCATCCAGATCGTCTTCCGGTACTTCTTCAACTTCCCGATCGGCTGGACCTCCGAGCTGACGGTCATCCTGTGGCTGTGGCTCGTGCTCTGGGGCGCCGCCTTCGTGGTGAAGGAGAGCGAGGAGATCCGCTTCGATCTGATCTCCGGAGCGGTGGGCCGGCGCGCGCGCATCGCCATGGGCCTCGTAACGGCCGTGGCGCTCCTGATTCTGTACGGCGCCTCGCTCCCCGCGACCTATGCCTACGTGGCCTTCATGAAGGTCGAGAAGACCAGCTACCTCAAGATCCGCGTCGACTGGCTGTACTCGATCTACCTCGTCTTCCTGGTCGCAGTGATCGCGCGCTACCTGTGGATCCTGTCGCGTCTGCTGCGCGGCAAGGAGGCCGATCCGATCGAGGCGAACCCGGGCCCGTGAACCTGAGCGGCCCCTTCTCTCTCGCCGTGGTGGCGATCGTGGCCTTGAGCCTGCTGGGTTTGCCGATCGGGCACGCGATGATCGGCGGATCGGTGCTCTACCTGTACCTGAAGGGCCTCGACATGGGTACAGCCGCGGAGCAGCTGCTCAACGGCATGTACACGAGCTACGTGCTGCTGGCGATCCCGCTCTTCATCCTCGCCGCCGAGTTCATGAACAGCGGCAGCATCATGGATCGGCTGCTGCGCTTCTGCAACGCGCTCGTCGGGCGCTTCCGCGGCGGGCTTGCGCAGGTCAACGTCGTGCAGAGCATCATCTTCGCCAGCATGTCGGGTTCGGCGCTGGCCGACGCCGCCGGCAGCGGCAAGATCATGCAGACCCTGATGACGAAGGATGGCAAGTACACCGCGAGCTTTGCCGCCGCGCTGACCGCGGTTTCCTCGGTCATCGGGCCGATCATCCCGCCCTCGATCCCGCTAGTCCTTTACGCGCTCGTCTCCGACACATCGATCGGCTACCTCTTCCTCGGCGGCGTTGTTCCCGGCCTGCTCATCGGCATCGTGCAGATGATCCTCATTGCCTTCACCGCCAAGCGAAGACGTTTTCCGGTCGAGGCGCCGGTGCCGCTGCGCGAGTTGCCGCGCGTCACCTGGCAGGCCTTTCCTGCGCTGCTGATGCCCGTGATTCTGCTCGGCTGCCTCTACAGCGGAGTGACCACGCCCACCGAGGCCGCGGCAGCCGATGCTGCGGTAGAGCAATGCGGAGACCAGCAGCGCGTACGCAGCCGCCGCGGCCGCGGCTTCGGTGGGCGTGGTCACCCCGCTGTAGAGGCAGGCCGAGCAGGATCACCGGCATCATCAGCGCCGGGAAGGCCTCCCAGGTGATGCGCGGCAGCTCGCGCAGCGGAACCGCGCGCCTCGACCGGGAAGTTCCTGCGCTTGGCGGTGAACGCGATCAGGCCCATCTGCACGGCGCCGATCAGCAGACCCGGAATGACGCCGCCGAGGAACAGGTAGCCGATGGACGTGTCGGAGACCAGCGCGTAGAGCACCAGCGGGATCGAGGGCGGGATGATCGGCCCGATCACCGAGGAGACGGCGGTCAGGGCGGCGGCGAAGCTCGCCGTGTACTTGCCGTCGCGCGTCATCAGCGACTGCATCAGCTTGCCGGAGCCGGCGGCATCCGCCAGCGCCGAGCCCGACATGCTGGCGAAGATGATGCTCTGCACGACGTTGACCTGGGCGAGGCCGCCGCGGAAGCGCCCGACGAGCGCGTTGCAGAAGCGCAGCAGCCGATCCATGATGCTGCCGCTGTTCATGAACTCGGCGGCGAGGATGAACAGCGGAATCGCGAGCAGCACGTAGCTCGTGTACATGCCGTTGAGCAGCTGCTCGGCGGCGGTGCCCATGTCGAGGCCCGCCAGGTAGAGGTAGAGGATCGAGCCGCCGATCATCGCGTGCCCGATCGGCAGCCGAGCAGGCTCAGGGCCACGATCGCCACGATCGCGAGCGCGAAGGGCTGGTCGGTTCACAGGCCGGAGCTCACCTTGGTCAGGTCGGGCGCCTCAGGGTCCTTGCCGCGCAGCAGACTGCGACAGCAGCCAGAGGTAGCGGACGATCACGGCGACGAGGAAGATCACGTAGATCGAGTACAGCCAGTCCATGCGGATCTTGAGATAGGAGCGTGCTGCTCGACCTTCATGAAGCTCACGTAGGCAGAACGACGCCGGGAGCGACGCGCCGTACAGGATCACGACCGCCAACGGCGAAGACGATCGCCATCGCGATGCGCGTGCGGCGGCCCACCGCGCAGGTAGACCAGGTCGAAGCGGATCTCCTCCCTCTCCTTCAGGACGAACGCCGAGCCCCACAGCACCAGCCACAGCCACATGACGACGGTCAGCTCGGAGGTCCAGCCGATCGGGAAGTTGAACAGGTAGCGGAAGACGATCTGGATGATGAAAGCGACGAACATCACCGCGAGCATGCCCGCGGCGATGTTCTCCGCCCGGCGGTGCAGCCAGGCTCCGACCTGATGCGCAGCACCGGCACGCTACTTCAGGGCGTTGATCTTCTCGAGCATCCCCTTCGGCCACTCCTTCGCCTCGTCGGAGGCCAGGTAGACCTTCTGCGCGTGCGCGCGGAAGGCGTTCTGATCGGGAGCGTAGACCTGCAGGCCCTGCTTCCTGAAGCCGTCGGCCAGCTCCGCTTCGCGCTTCAGGTGCTCGGCGGTGCTCCAGGCGATCGCCTTGTCGGCCGCCGCCTGGAAGGCCTTCTGCCGCGCCGGCGGCATGCCGTTCCAGGTCTTCAGGTTCACGGCGAGCAGGTCGTAGCCGACGAGGTGCGAGGTCAGCACGATCTGCGACATCACCTCGTAGAACTTCATGTTCTGCACGTTCGGCAGCGGGTTGTCCTGGCCGTCGATCGCGCCGGTCTGCAGGCCGGTGTAGACCTCGGCATAGGCCATCGGCGTCGGGTTCGCGCCGAGCGAGCGGCCCGAGCAGCTGCCAGGCGTCGCCCGGCGGCATCCGCAGCTTGATGCCCGGCCAGATCGGCCGGCGTGTTGATCTTCTTGCTTCGGCTTCAGGCCGACCTGCCGCGTGCCGAAGAAGGTCGGCCCGAGGATCTTGATCTTCACCTGCTCCTCGGCCTGCTTCTTGAACTGCGCGCCCAGGCTCGCCCGACCAGAAAGGCGTTCAGGTGATTGGCGTCGCGGAACAGGTACGCCGAGGTGAGGATCGACCACGCCGGGATCTGCTTGGAGATGTCCTGCGGCGCGATGTTGCCCATCTCGAGGTTGTCGCGCTGCAGGGCGACCAGCTCGGTGCCCTGCTTGAAGAGGGAACCGTTGTAGAACGGCTCGAGCTTGAAGTCGCCCTCGATGTCCTTCGCGAACATCTGGATCATGCCGGCGCGGATGTCCTTGTCGGAGAACACCGCCGCGAAGCGGATGGTGGGCTTGGCCTGCGCCGACGGCGGGCAATGCGGAGGATGCGGCAAGGGCGGCGCCTGCCTTGAGCGCCGAACGACGGTCGATCTTGAAGTCCATGTTGAACCTCCTCCTGTGAAGTATGAATGACTGAACGACTTGGATCTATCTCGGCATTGCGCTCGTCACTTCTTCGGGCGCATCGAGATGCTTCCGCGCCGCCATGGGCGCCCCAGTCCGAGTCGTCAGAACTTGTACACGGCGCCGAACACGCCCATGCGGATGGTCTGACCGTTGACGTCGCCCGGCAAGGTGAAGGTCTTGGTCAGGCCCGCGGAGCCCGACGGACGGAAGCCGGCGTTGGGATCGTTGGAAATCGAATTTCCGAGTCCGTAGAGCATGACTCCTTGGTGACGTCCCAGTAAGCCCCAAAGGCCCAGCCGTTCGCGTTCTTGCCGCCGCCGGAGTCATCCTTGATTTGTCCGTACAGGGCGCCGACCGCACCTTGGGGTAATCTTGTAGTCGGCCGACACCTGATAGATGTTGTAGTAGGTGTTGGCACCAGGGTCCGTACCCGTTACGAGCGAATCGCCCAGGTTGTTCAGCGGCGATGCCGCCGTTGTTGAGGGTCCCGCCCGTGCCGGCCGTCGTGCCGTTGTTGTTCGACCGTATATAGACTAGATACACCTTGCCCGAGCCGTAGTTGTAGTTGCCGTAGAAGTTGCTGTAGATGACCGTCCTGTCGACCGTTGCGCCGACAGGGGCTTTGCCCGCGATGCCGGCCCAGCCGAGGCGAAAGGGCCCTTTTTCGTAGTCGACGGCACCCTGATACACGCCCTGATTCGTGGTGTTGTCGACGGCCGCCCCCTGCAGCGAATAGTGTGCTTCGAACATCAAGCCGGCCATTCGGGGTGAGAGATAGGCGATGTCGCTGTCGTAGCGCGAAGGCACTCCGAAAGCGTTGACCACTGAACCCAGGGTCCGCGTGGTGTAGTCGATGTAACCGCCGCGGAAGAAGATCGCGGTATTCTGCCGCCCGACCCTGAATTCGCCTGCTGGGGTCGCGAGCCCCGCCCAAAGCTGGCGATCGAACATGCGCGTTCCATCCGCTGGGGCGCCCGACTGATCGTTCAGACCTTGCTCCAGAGCGAACTTCCCGGCGTAGCCGTCGCCGAAATCCTTGTCGCCTCTCAGCCCCCAGCGCGTGCGCAGATACGCGCCGTCTTGGAGCGCTATCAATTTGGCGCCCGAACTGCTCGTCATGTAGTTCAGGTAGTAGTCGACGTTGCCGTACAAGGTGACATTCGCGCCGTTGTGGCTGTAGGTAAGCGGGGTCTGTGCCGTGGCGACTCCGCCCGCCATTGAGGCCAGTACGCCGAGCGCCAGTCGTATCTTGCTTGTTCTCATACTCTCCTCCTCTAAGGATGCCGGTGAAACCGACAGGCAATCCTAGAGAGACAGGGAGGGAGAGAACATTGTCGTCAGTGCGAAGGTGCGCGATAATCGCCCGCACATGCGCGATTAGCGCACAACATTCGCCATGCCTTCATCTTCCGTTCTGGATAGGCGCGACCGGATCGCGGGCCTGGATCGAGGCCTTCGCCTGATCGAGGCTTTCGATGAAACGCACCCGAGACTGTCGCCTTCGACTGCGGCACGGCGCACGGGAATGACGCGCGCGGCGGCGCGCCGCTACCTGCTGACCCTGCAGCACCTCGGCTACGTAGAGAGTGACGGCAAGCTGTTTTTGGCTTACGCCGCGCGTCTTGCGGCTGGGATGGTCGTATGTCGATTCCGCAAACGTCGCGCGGATCGCGCAGCCGTTCCTGCAGCGGATCACTTCGGTCTTCGGCGGCGCTCGCCGTACTTCGCGGTGCGCGACGGGGACGACGTCGTGTTTGTCGCTCGCGCCGGCAATCGCCTGGTGCAGAACGTGGGTTTCATGCTGGGGGCCGGGTGCAGGCGAATTTGCTTCGGCGGGGATCGCCATGCTCGCTTGCTGGCCGCAGAAAGAGGTCGAGCGCTGGCTGTCCGGCCGGGTTTTCCTGCCTTTCACGCCGTCCACACCGTGACCACGGTGGATGGGGTGCGCGAGCTGATCGCCACGGCGAGGAGCCGCGGCTACGCCGTCCTGGAGCAGCAGCTCGACCCGGGCATGCGCGGTATCGCGGTGCCGATCCGCAATCGCGCATCGGAAGTGGTCGGAGCGATCAGCGTGAGCCTGGCGATGGGAAACGAATCCACGCGCGGCGCGACGTCCCGGGTGCTGCCGGTATTGAGGGAAGTCGAACACTCACTGCTCGCCCTCCTGTAGCGGACTGTGCGCAGCGGCTCAGCGTCCGCGCTTCACCTTGCTGACGATCTCCTCGCGCACGTCGGTGATCTCGCGTGCGCGCGACGCGCGGGCCCCGTCGCAATGCTCGGTTCTCGGACAGTGCGTGCTGCGTGGGCAGATGATCCGCGCGGGATTCGGCAACGCGTCCTCGATCCAGGCGATGTTCAGGACTCTGGCCGCTCCCTTGATCGCTTCGGCGGCGGCTTTGGGAATTCTCGTTTCGCCGTGATGGTGCAGGCATTCGTCGGTGATGCTCGCGACGATGTTCTCGGCATCGACGCCGTGGGAGTGCAGTGCTGGCACCAGATCGATTCCCACCGACAGCACATGGGGATTGCCCGCCATGTCGTTGGCGCGCCGCGAGTGGCAGCAATACAGGAGCGACTGATCGCCGTCGCGCAGCACTGAAATCTGCGAGCCGCGATCGGGGCCGCGATTCTCGTTGAGCATGCGGAAAACGGCCCATTTCGGACAAGGGTCGGTGACTTGCGCGATGTTGCCCCAGGGGCAGCGGGATGCCGTTGCCGCGATACACCGCGCGCAGATATCCGGGTGGATAGGCGTCGAAGAAATGCCAATAGGGATACGGCGAGACCTTTGGTCATGCGCCGCATCACCACCGCCGTGAGCTCGATTTTTCCCGGCTTCGACGCGATACGACTCGCGCGTCAGGAAGCGCCGGAACGGAACCTTGGGGCACAACAGTGCGCCGGCGAAGAAAACTGCACTCGAATCGCGCCAGGCGTGCAGCACGTCCTGCGCGTTCATGCCGGCGGCGAACTTCCGGTCCGCCCTCCGGCTGCCGCCCATTTCTCCGCCGGTGGCGTGCGCGGACTTGAGCCCGTCGCCTTCGTGCAGCACCTTGTGACCCAGGCGCGAGGCGAGGTCGAATTTGAGACGTGCGCCGGGTCGGCTTGCAACTCGCGATTCAGATAAACGGTGCGCGGCGCTTCAAAAAACGAGCGCACCATGCTGCGCAGCTCGCGATCCTTGTCGCGCGCGAGCACCGGCTTTCGGTCGAACCAGCGCAGGGTCAGGCCGTGGTGCTTGCAAAGACGCATCAGGTCGTCGGCGCCGAGCGGAAACTTGCGCTCGCCGACGCTTTCCGCCGATCGCTCGAGGTCGGGAAAGTCGTTGCGCGACATCTCTCTGATGCGAGCGAATCAAGAGATGCGCGAACTGCCGCCCGGTGGTGCCGGTTTGCGCGAGCAGCTCGGGGATCGCCGCTTGCAGCAGGTCCTTCGAAAACAGGAACGCGGGTTCGAGGGGCACGCCCGCCGCGCCGCCGGCCCGTTGCTTGAATGCGGTGAGCTCCATTTCCGGATTGCCGTCAAGAAACCAGCGCGGTTCGCGTTGAAACAAGGATGACAGCAACCCGAGTACTTCTTCCGACGGGACCCGCTTGCCGCTCTCGATCATGCTGAGGTAGGAGACCGAGGGCGCGCTCTGCGAATCGAGTTGAATGCAGCGTGCCGACAACTCTTCCAGGGTTAGGCCATTGCGTTTGCGCAAGGCGCGCAACTTGGTGCCGAGGAAGTGACTCTTGCGGGTGTGCTGGGTCATGACAGGGTCATAGAGAGTGTGAAATTCACATTGTGAAATTTCCACAGTAAAATTTACCGAGTTCTGAGCCTATCATGCCCCGCATGAATGCAAATGTACAGGCCATGCCGGCACGGGATCTGGAACTGGCGCCAGAACTCGAATTCCTCGCCCCCCGGCTCGAACGGTCAGCAGAGGTGCTGACTCCCGCGGCATTGGATCTGGTCGTCGCGCTGCATCGCAAGTTCAACGGCAGGCGCCTGGCGTTATTGGCCGCGCGCACACGGCGCCAAGAGGAACTGGACGCAGGCGCAATGCCGGAACTCCTTTCAAGAAGCGCCACGACCCGTGCCGGCAATTGGTCTATTGCGCCGGTGCCCGCGGATCTTCTGGATCGTCGCGTGGAAATCACCGGACCGGTCGATCGCAAGATGATCATCAACGCGCTCAACGCGCCGGTGCAGGCTTTCATGGCCGACTTCGAGGATTCGTCCTCGCCGACCTGGGAGAACATGGTGAACGGGCAGATCAATCTGCGCGACGCCGTCAACCGCGACATTGGCTACCTCGACCCCGCCACCGGCAAGTCCTACCGGCTCAGTCCGAGCGCACCGCGACGCTGATCGTGCGGCCGCGCGGCTGGCATCTGCCCGAGAAACACGTGCACGTCGATGGCGAGCCGGTGTCGGCATCGCTGTTCGATTTCGCGATCTTTCTGGCGAACAACCACGAGGCGCTCGCGCGCGCCGGCACCGGTCCCTATTTCTATCTGCCGAAGATCGAGAGCCACCTCGAAGCGCGGCTGTGGAACGAGGTCTTCGTGGCGGCGCAGGACGCGTCTGGGCATGAAGCGCGGCACGATCAAGGCGACCGTGCTGATTGAAACAATTCTGGCGGCGTTCGAGATGGACGAGATTCTGTTCGAACTGCGCGAGCATTCCGCGGGACTGAACTGCGGCCGCTGGGACTACATCTTCAGCTTCATCAAGAAATTCCGGAACCGCCGCGACTGCGTGCTGCCGGATCGCGGCACGGTGACCATGGACAAGCCCTTTCTGAAGTCCTATGTCGATCTCCTGATCCAGACCTGCCATCGCCGCGGCGCGCACGCGATGGGCGGCATGGCGGCGCAGATTCCGATCCGCGACGACCCGCAAGCCAATGAAGCCGCCATGGCCAAGGTGCGCGCCGACAAGACGCGCGAAGCGCTCGCCGGTCACGACGGCACCTGGGTCGCTCATCCGGGGCTGGCACCGATCGCGACGGAGGCCTTCAACGCCGTCATGTCCGGACCCAATCAACTCCAGGTCATGCGCGGCGATGTGCGGGTCGGCGCGGCGGATCTGGTGCGCATTCCCGACGGCGCCATCACCGAAGCGGGATTGCGGCAAAACATTCGCGTTGCCGTGCAGTACATCGAGGCCTGGCTGCGTGGGTCCGGCTGCGTGCCGCTGTACAACCTGATGGAAGACGCCGCCACCGCGGAGATCTGCCGCGCACAACTGTGGCAATGGATACGCCACGAAGCGCGCACGGACGACGGCGCGACCGTGACCGCGGAGCGATTCGATCGCTGCTGGGGCCGGAGTTGGAGCGCGTGCAGCATGAAGTCGGCCTCTCAAGATTCCAATCCGGCGCCTTTCCCGCCGCGGTGCGCCTGTTCAGCACGATGGTCAAGAACGACAGCTTCGACGAATTCCTGACCTTGCCGGCTTACGATCTCCTGCCTTGACCCGTTACTCCGAGCGGAGCGTCTCATGAAACACAGCGTTCTGATTCTGGGAGCCTCATACGGTTCCTTGCTCGGCACCAAGTTGCTGATGGCCGGGCACCGGGTGTCGCTGGTCTGCACCCGGCCGACTGCGGAACTCATCAACCGCGACGGAACACGGGTGCGCTTTCCGGTCAGGGGCGGGGAGCCGCCTCTGGAGATCGCCTCCCAGGCGCTGCCCGGCGTCCTTTCCGCCGGTACGCCTGACGACGCGGATCCGGGCGCGTTCGACCTCGTCGTGCTCGGCATGCAGGAGGCGCAGTACGGCGCGCAAGGCGTGCGCGAGCTGATGGCTCGCATCGCGCGGGCGCGCAAGCCCTGCCTCGCGATCATGAACATGCCGCCCTTGCCCTACCTCAGGCGCATTCCCGGGCTTTCGACGAGGCTCCTGGAGCCCTGCTATGCGGATCCCGCGGTTTGGGAGGGCTTCGATCCCGCGCTGGTGACGCTTGCGAGTCCCGATCCCCAGGCGTTTCGTCCGGCGGGCGAGCCGAAGAACGTGCTGCAGGTGGGTCTGGCGACCAATTTCAAGGCGGCGCGCTTCGAGTCGGAGGAACCGACAGCGCTCCTGCGGAAGCTCGAGGCCGACATCGAGCAGGCCCGCTTCCCGTCAGGCTACGAGGAGATCGCAGTTCCGGTGAAGCTCAAGGTGCACGACTCCATCTATGTGCCGCTCGCCAAATGGCCAATGCTGATCGCCGGGAACTACCGCTGCATCCGGCGCAACGACATGATCCCCATCGCGGAAGCGGTGCACGGCAACGTCGAGGAATCCCGCGGAGTCTACGACTGGGTCGCGAAGCTCTGCACGGGGCTCGGTGCCCAGGCCGAGGACCTCGTTCCCTTCGAGAAGTACGCCAAGGCCGCCGAGGGTCTGGGCAAACCCTCCTCCGCGGCGCGCGCGCTTTTCGGCGGCGCCGAGCACATCGAGCGCGTTGACCGCCTGGTATGGCGGATTGCCCAGCAGCGGGGGCTGCAGTGCGACACGCTGCACGAGATCGTCGCGCGCGTGGACGAGCGGCTGGCGAGAAACCGCTCGGCAGCCGAACGGCGGCTCGCGGCCCCGACTGCGGTAACCCTGGCGGCGGAAGGAGTGGCCTTCGGGATCGCCTAATCGCGATCGAGCTCCCGCGGCCTAGTGGGCGGGCTGAAACGCGAGGTAGAGGAGGAGGAGAACGAGCACGGCGCCTGCAACCCACCAGGCGGGATGGATCTTGCGGCGTCGCAGCGGCGCCCGCCTCGGTGGGCCTGGCTGCGGGTCCCGCGAGCTTCTCGTTGAAGGCAGTGAAGAAGTCGTCGGCCATCTTCCTCGCGACCCCGTCGATCAGCCGCGACCCGACCTGGGCGAGCTTGCCGCCGACGCTCGCCTTCGCCGTGTAAGTCAGCCTCGTGCCGGCGCCTTCCGTCTTGAGGGACACCTGCGCGCCGCCCTTGCCGAAGCCCGCCGCACCGCCCGATCCCTCGAAGGAGAGTGAATAGGAATTCGGCGGATTGAGATCGGAGAGCAGCAGCTTTCCGTTGAACCTCGCCTTCACCGGACCCACCGCGGCGACCATCGCGACCCGATACTCGGTATCGGAGACTCTTTCGATCGACTCGCAGCCGGCGATGCAGGCCTTGAGCACCTCGGGGTCGTTCAGACCGCGCCACACTTCCGCTTGCGGTACGGGGATCAACTGCTCGCCGGTCATTTCCATGAGAGGTTCCTATATACGGCACGCTCAGAGGTCATACCGCACGTTATTCTACCCCGGTGCCTCGGGGTAAAATATCCGGCGCGTGAATGCACGGTCCCGGGCATCCGAAAAGTCCATGCGACTCAAACTGAAAGCAGCGACATTCCTCTGCCTGTTGCTGCTTTGCGCGCTCGGGGCCGAAGTTGCAGATGCGCAAGGCATGGCCCGCGAAGCCGGTGCGCATCATCGTGCCTCTTCCTCCGGGCGGTACGGCCGATACGCTGGGCCGCCTCGTCGCGCAGAGGCTCTCGGAGAGCCTCAAGGAAAGCTTCGTGATCGAAAACCGACCCGGAGCCGGGGGCGTGATCGGCTCGGATTTCGTCGCGAAGGCCGCCCCGGACGGCTACACGCTCGTTGTCTCGAGCGTCGCATCGCACTGCGTCGCTCCCGCGCTGTCGAGGAATTTCCCGTTCGACCCGGTGCGCGATTTCACGCATATCGCGCTTTTCGGCGGACCGCCCGGCGTGCTGGTCGTCAATCCTTCGCTTCCGGCGCGCGACTTGAGGGAGTTCATCGCCTACGCGAAGGCGCAAGGCGGGAAGCTCGCCTACGGCTCGCCCGGCAACGGGACGCAGGGGCACCTGATCGCCGAGCAGCTGAAGCAGATCGCGGGCTTCCAGATGACCCATGTACCCTACAAAGGGGCGGCGCTGGCCGTCGCCGACCTGATCGCGGGCCATCTGCCCGTGACCTCCACGACGCTCACCACGGCGGCGACGCAAATCAAGGCGGGAAAAGCGCGCGCGCTTGCGGTGAGCTCGATGAAGCGCGTTCCGGACTTTCCCGACGTTCCGACGTTCAAGGAGTTGGGCTACCCGGATTTGACTGCTACGATATGGTTCTCGCTCTCCGGCCCGGCGGGAATGCCCGCCGACATCGTTAGCCGGCTCAACGCCGAAGTGCGGCGCATCCTGCAGCTTGCCCGACGTTCGCGAGCGGCTCCGCCCCGAGGGCATCGAGCCCGGAGATCTCGACCCGAAGGAGTTCACCGCATTCATGGCTGCCGAAGTGAAGCGCTGGGCGCCGGTCGTGCACGCCGCCGGCTTGAAAGTGGATTGAGGTCGTCACAAGTACTGAGGAACCGACCATGCTGACACAGGAACAGAACGACCAGCTGACTCGCACCGATCGCGGCACGCTGATGGGGGATCTCTTCCGGCGCTACTGGATTCCCGCGCTGCACAGCTGGGAGATCGCCGAGCCCGACTGCGCGCCCGTGCGCGTACAGCTGCTGGGTGAGAAGCTCGTCGCTTTTCGCGACAGCGAGGGGCGCATCGGCGTGATCGACGAATTCTGCGCTCATCGCGGCGTGTCGCTGTGGTTCGGCAGGAACGAGGAATGCGGACTTCGCTGTCCCTACCACGGCTGGAAGTACGACGTCACCGGGCAGTGCGTGGACCTGCCTTCGGAACCCGAGGAATCGGGCATGCGCAAGGGGATCAAGCTCCAATCCTACCCGGCGATCGAACGTGGAGACGTGGTGTGGATCTACATGGGGCCGCCCGAGCTCAAGCCCGCGCCGCCCGAGCTCGAATGGGTGATGGTGGCGCCCGAGCGCCGCTTCGTCTCCAAGCGCCTGCAGGAGTGCAACTACCTGCAGGCGATCGAGGGCGGGATCGATTCGAGCCATGTGTCCTTCCTGCACTCGGGGGAGCTGAATACCGATCCGCTGTTCAAGGGGAGCAAGGCCAACCAGTACAACCTCGACGACCGGATGCCGGTCTTCGACGTCGTGGACTTCGACGGGGGCCTGCTCATCGGCGCGCGGCGAAAGGCGCAGGAGGGGCGTTACTACTGGAGAATCACGCCCTGGATCATGCCCTGGCACACGATCATCGCGCCTCGCGCGGGACATCCGATCGGGGCGCACGCCTGGGTGCCGATCGACGACGAGCACTGCTGGGCCTGGAGCATCAACTATCACCCGAGCCGGGCGCTTGAGCGCGTCGGAGGTGAAGGCGATGAAGGACGGCGCCGGGATCCACGTCAAGTACATTCCCGGGACTTTCGTTCCGCTCGCGAACAAGTCCAACGACTACCTCATCGACCGCTCCGCGCAGAAGCGCGGGCGCTCCTACAGCGGCGTGGAGGGCATCGCCATGCAGGACGCCTCGCTCCAGGAGTCCATGGGTCCGATCCAGGACCGCACCAAAGAGCATCTGTGCATGACCGACAAGGGGATCGTCGGCACGCGCAGCCGCCTCCTTCGCGCCGCAAAGGCCAACCGCGAGGGCAAGACCGTGCCGGGACTGGACCCCGCTTCGCAGCGCGTGCGAAGCTGCGCAATCGAGCTGCCGGTGGGACAGCCCTTCAAGGACGGCGCGAGGCACGGCCTCTTCCCGGCGCTCGACACCGATCCGGTGACGGTGTAGATCAGAGAATACGATCTCCCCTCCTGCGGGAAGGGATGGGGACTATCTCCCCTCCTCGGTGAGGAGGGGACTCAGGACCGACATGCCCAGACTTCAACTCTCGCTCGCCTGCTGGGACTACGACCGCACGCACGCGCTCGCCGACGGCAGCGTGCGGCCCGAGGGCATCGACCTCATCTACCACAACCTCTTCGTCGAGGAGACGTTCTTCCGGATGCTGCGGTACCGGGAATTCGACGCGGCGGAGATGTCGCTCTCCTCGTACTGCGTGTCGCTGATGCGCGGCGATCCGGCCTTCGTCGCGATCCCCGTATTTCCCTCGCGCTTTTTCAGGCACTCGTGCATTTTCGTCTCGGCGAAGAGCGGCATTCGCGAGCCGAAGGATCTTGCCGGAAAGAAAATCGGCGTGCCCGAGTACCAGATGACCGCGCCGGTGTGGATCCGCGGAATTCTCCAGGACGAGTACGGGGTCGATCCGGCGAGCTGCGAGTACCTGAGCGGCGGCGAGGAGGAGCCCGGGCGCGACGAAAAGCTCAAGCTCGAGCTGCCCGCGAAATTCAGGCTGAAACCGATCGCACCGGACCAGACCCTCGCGCGGATGATCGCCGAGGGCGAGCTGGACGCCATGCATACGGCGCGCGCGCCCTCGACCTTTCACACGCGCCCCGGCGCGGTGAAGCGGCTCTTCGAGGACTACGTCGCGGTGGAGAAAGCCTACTATCGCAAGACGAAGATCTTCCCGATCATGCACACCGTGGTGATTCGTCGCGAGCTCTACAACGCGAACCGGTGGATCGCGCAGTCGCTCTACAAGGCTTTCGTGGAGGCGCAGCAGAAGACATACAGGAATCTCGCCACCACCATGGCCAACGCGAGCATGCTGCCCTGGCAGGTGGCGCACGTCGAGGAGGCGCGGGCGCTGCTCGGCGAGGACTGGTGGCCCTACGGCGTCGGGCCGAATCGCCACGTGCTCGATACCTTCCTTCGCTACCACCACGAGCAGGGCCTGTCGAAGCGCAGGCTGAGCGTGGAGGACCTGTTCGCTCCGGAGACGCTCGAGTCGTTCCGCGTTTGACTTCAGCGGGCGGTTGAAGGCCGGGGTGGCACGGTGCACAATTGGGGCGTCTTGCGGTGAAGACTTAGTTTGAAGAGGGGAAGATTGTGCGAGTTCATCGTCTGTCTGCGATCTGCGTCCTTGCGGTACTGGCCTCGTGCGCCGGATACACTCCCAGTATCAGCAACGACGAGAAACCGACCGGGCAGGAGGCCTATCTTTACGGGCGCTTCTATATCGAGGCGAAGAGCGGCAAGCTCGCCCTGGACGGCCATCAGACGATGGGGTTCGTCATCGGGTGCGCGAGCGGCGACACCTATACCTTTCGCTTTTCCAACGACAGCGCGCTCCAGGTCATCAAGGTCGCGCCGTCGACGTGCTCGCTGACCGAGTTTGTCTATTCGAATGCGGATGGTCAGGTCAGATCGAGGAAGCGCGCGCCGGAAAAGCTGATGCGCGACGTCAAGTTCGAGGCGGGCAAGGCGTACTACCTCGGTGATTTCTACGCCGAGGCGACGACGACGGTTGTGGGCACGACTTCCCACAGCAACTGGAACATCAAGACGGTGCGAAACGACTACACCAATACCAGCGCGGCGCTGAAAGCCTTATATCCGAACCTGGCCGCGCTTCCGACCGAAAACAGGATGATCGGAAGATAGCCGCACCGGCGGACGGGCGGGCTCAGCGAACGGGCGGTTTTTCGACCGATATCACGTCTGCCCCGGGCTGATCGGCTTGAAGGACCTCGACCAGGGCGGCGCGGCGGGTAAGCACTGCGCGCTGGTTGATATAGCCCTTGTCGGTGATCTCGTTCGCGTCTATCGACGGCGGCTCCGCCATGAGTAGGGCCCGCGCGGCGTAGGTCGAGCTGCCGCCGCCCTCGGCGGCCAGGCGCGATAGTCCCTCGAGAACTCGCGCTTTCACGCGCGGATCGCGCAGGAGTTCGGCGAGGGGCGTCTCCGCGGCGAGGTCCGGGCACAGGCTACGCGCTCCCTGGGCGCTGGTGAAAACGAGAAATCCGATTTTGGCGCGGTCGTGCCCCGTGACGACGATGTCCTGCGCAAGCGGCGCGAGCGCGGCGATGCCCTTGACCCGCAGCGCGCCTACGTGCACCCATATTCCGGTGGAGAGCTTGAAATCCTCGGCGATGCGCCCGTCAAACACGATTCCCTTCGAGGGGTCCTCGGGATCGGCGAAGCGGCCGGCGTCTCCAATGCTTGTAGAACCCTTCCTCGTCGAAGGCCTCGCGCGTGAGGTCGGGACGCTTCCAATAGCCCGGCGTGACGTTCGGTCCGCGCACGCGCATCTCGAGCTTCCCGCCGTTCGGCAGCATCTTCAGATCGATCCCCGCCTTGGGCAGGCCGATGACCCCGGCGCGGTCGATCTCGAAATGCACCGAAGTCACCGAGGGCGCCGTCTCGGTCGAACCCCACGCCGAGATCATCGGCAGGCGCCGCCCGAGCGCCTTCTCGGAGAGGCGCTCGAGCCTCTCCCACAGGTTCTGAGGCAGAGCCGCTCCGGCGTAGAAAATGAGCTGGAGGTCGCGAAAGAAACTGGCTCGCAGCGCCTCGTCGCTCTCAAGATAAGGGAGCAGCATGTCGAAGCCGCGCGGTACGTTGAAGTAGAGATTCGGGGAAATCTCGCGCAGGTTCGCTACGGTCTTGTCCACCAGCCCCGGCGCGGGCTTACCCTCGTCGATGTAGAGCGTGCCGCCGTTCGCGAGCACCATGTTGAAGTTGTGGTTCGCCCCGAAGGTGTGGTTCCAGGGTAGCCAGTCCACGAGCACCGGCGGCCGCTCGCCGAGGAACGGCCACACCTGGAGAATCTGCTGCTGGTTCACGCATTGCATGCGCTGGGTGTTGATGACGCCCTTCGGTTCTCCGGTCGACCCGGAGGTGAACAGGAACTTGGCTACCGTGTCCGGCCCGACGCCCGCGAAGGCGCGATCGACTTCACCGCCAGCCGGCGTCGCGAGGAGATCCCCGAAGGAAGTTGCGCGAACGCCGGATGCCTGAGCATCCGCAAGCAGCTCTGCGTTGGTGCCGAGCGCCGAGACCGCGGCGGAGAATTTCGCGGCGTCCGCCGCATAGACGAGGCCGGGCGAGAGCAGCTCGAAGATCGCTTTCAGTTTCGCGTGGTCCCTGGACATCAGCGAATAGGCGGGGGAAATCGGCGCTATCGGAACGCCGACGTGCATCGCGCCGAGCGCGAGCAGCGCGTGGTTCACGCTGTTGTCGGAAAGAACGGCGACGGGGCGCTCGGGGGATAGGCCGCGTTCGAGCAGCGCCTAGGCATGGGCTCGTGGAGAGCCGGATGCGGTGGAAGCCGCACGTCCGGTTTGGGGACGGGCCGGAGAAACCCACCCGCGGAAGACGCGACAGGGCGCTCCGGTCCGATCCCACCTCGCGAACCGCTGCGTCGACAAGGTGCGTCGCCGGGTGCAGAACGAGACGCTCGGCCATCGCGGCCGCAAGCACGACCCGTTGTATCGGATCCGCAAGCTGTTGCTCACCGGCTCGGAACGCCTCGACGAACGCGGCCACGACCGGGTGCTGCTGGGCCTGCGCGTCGGTGACCCCCACGACGAGGTGCTCGGCGCGTGGCTCGCCAAGGAGTCCGTGCGCGACGTGTACCTCACCGACGATCCCGACGACGCCGCGCTGCTGTTCGACAAGGCGATCGCCGGCTGCACCGCCGACGACGTCGCCGAGATCCAGTCGCTTCGGTCGCACGCTCGCCGCGTGGCGCACCGAGATCCTCGCCCACCACGCACACCGGCGCGAGCAACGGCCCGACCGAAGGCCTGAACCTGTGCGTCAAGAAGGTCAAGCGCTGCGGGCACGGGTTCCGCACCTTCGAGCACTACCGACTCCGCGTGCTCCTCCACGCCGGCGGCGTCACCTGGCCCGACCGCCCATCACCACCACGGATCCGAACCCGTCTCAACGCGCTCCCCACTCAGACGCGTAGAGCCGTTTTACTGAGCGGCGTGAGTCGTTTCACCTCTGACGAGCCCGCTATAGGCGGGCGTGGAGCCACCGGATGCCGTCCCTCGCTTTGTCGAGGTGATACCGGGTGGTCGTGAATCGTCATTGCGGCACTTCAGCCGCGCGCATCGTCAGAGGAGGGGACCAAATGAAGTCACGATTACTCTGTTTGATTGCGATTGCTGTAGTTCTTGGCGCACTGACGTTGGAACCAGCGGTCGCACAGGTGTCGACGGACCGAACGTCGTACAACTTCGGTGACACCGTGCACATCACAGGTGACGGCGTGTTGCCGTTCGAAGATGTCACGGTGACCATCTATCCAGAAAACATTCATTTCGTGGAGCACGTCGTGCAGGCCGACGCTGCGGGAAGGTTCGCTGACACCTTCGTAGTGAACCCTGCGACGATGGCTGGAACCCTCCATGTGATTGTTACGGCCAACTCGCTCGGGCCGACTCAGAATTTCAACACGGATGTCTTTGCTCCGATCTATAGCGCCAAGATCAACACTGTGTACGTCTCCGACGACTTCACTACTGAAACCCAGTTCCCGGTCACGGTGGAATACAGCGACCGCCTGAGCCTTTTCGGGGATACGCTGTGCACGCAGATCGTGTACACGGACTGCGAGGCCGAGACCGGCATTGGCGGACCTGGTCCGTGGACGATGGGCTTCGAGTTGCAGGTGAAGGGCGGCGTTCTCCCCGACTGGACGACCGTTAACACGACCACCGTGTTTCACCGTGGAGGCGGCGGGTCCTTTCCAGCCTGGGGGCCTCTGGACTGGGATGCCGGGAAGGTCAATGGCAGTTCCGTTGCTCCAGGTGCGTATCGCTGTCCGTGCGCGTGTTCACCCGAAGGTCGGCGATGACTTCTTCCTACCTGATGGCGATCCGGCAGGACGAGGCCTCACCATTACAAGGGAAACCCTGGTCACCTGCAACGCGCCGATCGCGGCGATCTTCCCGCCAGCGACCGACCCGCCATGCCCAAACTCATCTGCGTTCTCAGGCATCACTGGAACGTCAGCGAACGTGTCGGCGCGAGTCTTCGACGAGGAGGACCCCTTCGTCCCCTCGGACAGCCATACCGGCGAGTTCGTCAACGACAATGTCGTCGCTGGCGCCGTACGGTTCGAGTTGCTGAACGGAACGACCGTCGTCCGGTCGGTCGTAGACAACTCTGGCAGTTGGACTGAGGCTCCGTGCCTCTGCGCCAACTACTGGGGCTACACGGCGCCACTCGACCTCGTAGGCGTCCCACCCGGCAACTACAGCATTCGATCGACCTTCATACCTTCCACAACAGCGCCCGCGACCACGACGTACTACAACGCGGCCGGCCCGGACACGGACCAGTTCACTGTCCTAGGGCCGCCGACGTTCGCCAAGGCGTTCGCGCCGACGACGATCCGGGTGGGTGGGACCTCGACGTTGACGTTCACGCTCACCAACCCGAACGCGGCGCCGCTGACGGGGGCGGCCTTCACTGACAATCTTCCTGCCGGCGTGGTGGTGGCGTCGTCCAACGGCGTGGCGAACAGCTGTGGCGGGACCGTGACCGCGACGACAGGGAGCGGTGTGATCGCGCTGGCGGGCGGGACGATCCCGTCGTCGTCGGCCTGCACGGCGTCGGTGGGTGTCCGGGGCACCAGCGCCGGGCTCACGACCAACACCACCAGCACCTTGACGACCGATCAAGGATTGACGGGCACGGCCGCGAGCGTGTCGCTGGTGGTAATTGGGCCGCCCACGCTCACCAAGGCGTTCTCTCCGTCCACGGTGAGGGTGGGAGCGACCACGACGTTGACGTTCACCTTGACGAACCCGAACCCGACCGTTGAGGTGTCACGGATCACGTTCGCGGACCCGTTCCCCGCAGGCCTCTCGGTCGCCGCGAACCCGGCGGTAACAAACACCTGCGGTGGGGTGCCGTCGGTGGGTCCGTTTGCGCTCGCCGTTGCTTACGCCAACGCCAGCCTCCCTCCGGGCGGGAGTTGCACGTTCAGCGTCAACGTGACCGCGGGCTCGGCGGGAGTGAAGAACAACACGACCACCATCGTGTCCTCGAGCGCCGGGATCGGCAGCCCCGCTACCGGCACCCTCACCGTGACCCCGTAGGCCCCGAGTACGACGGAACCAATCATGGGATGTTGAAGTCGCCGCGGGTGGCGGTCTCGTTGTTCATGCGGCGATGGGATTCTGATCGTACTTCTGGGGTGTGACAGCTTCGGTGTGACGGCCGAGCGCGGCGACGAGTCGGGGCATCTGCTTGCAGCCCTTGACGCGCCGGAAGCTGCGTTCGGCTTCGAGCATCCCTGCCGCGCACCAGCGTTGACGCATCTTGTTGTCGTCCTGCCAGCGCTTCACACGAGCGGTGACGGTGCGCGCGATGGAGATCATCGACTCGATGGCGTTGGTGTTCGTCAACGTCTTCGCGAGGCGTCCGTCGATGCCGAGTCGCGACACGGTGAACATGTCGTCGAGGCCCTCGCGCAGGCTCGCCGCCGCGGATGGCCATCGGGCTTCGAGTTCGGTGGCGAGTCGTCGCGCGTCGGCCAGGCCCTGGTCGGGGTCGGCGTGGTTGAACGCGCGGACCATGCGCGCCTCAACCCAGCCGCGCTCCTTCTTCGGCAGGTAGTCGGTCGTGTTCCTGCGCTTGTGGAGTTGGCAACGCTGGATCAACGCGTATTTGTCGAACACCGCGCGCACGGCGGTGTCGAGGGCCTTGGCGCCGTCGATCACCACCAGCAACGCCCGATCATCGCGCAGCCCGCGAGCGACGAGATCGGCGAGGAGGTCGGTGACCAGCCGGCCGTTCTCGGTGTCACCCTCGCGCAGGCCGACCGGCACCTTGGTGCCGTCGGCGGTGATCACCATCGCGACGACGCAGCAGACCCCGGCGAAGTGCACCCCGTCGATCATCAACACCGCGACCTCGAGCTCGGAGAGATCTCGGGCCAGCAGATCGTCCAGCGCGGCCTGGGTACCACGCACCCACCGGCGGCTCACCGCACTCTTCGACGTGCCCGACGAAACCGCCTCGACCGCCTCACCGACGGGCTCGTTCGCGGCTCGATGACGCCGGGTCGCCAGCCCCGCCAGCATCCGCTCGAACACCACCTCGTCGAGCAGCGACTCGTCACTGAACGCTGCCCACGTCCCAAGCGGCACCTCACCACCGTCGACGTAGTGGGCCCGCGGTCGACGCACCGACACCTTGCGGCCGCCCAGCACCACCGACGCCGGAGTCGTGCCACCACGGGTCGCGTCGCGCCCCGCCAACTTGGCGTGCATCGGCCCGCACACCCGCGTGCGTTCCTCCTCGAGCATCACCGCCATCACCTGCAGCCCCGCGGTCACCGACAAGGCCAGCAGGCCCTCCCGCGCTGCATTCGCGATGCTCGACAGCGACGCTACGACCACATCCGGCACGTCGAGCGAGTCGAGCCCCTCGACGTCGTCGCCGTCGACGACACGCAGCTCCTTCTCCGATACCTTCTTGCTCACGGCGGTCCCCTTCCTTGTCAGGTCTCTTGGTCGAGCCCGACACCTACCAGCCGGCAGGCGCCAGGCGGGGGACCGCCACCCTCCTCACTTCAACAGACCCTGGGACAACCTGCCTCGGGCAGCAGAAGGAGGGGCCGATGAGCGTTGCCGCGGGATGGTATTCGGACCCACTCGGTCGTCACGAGTACCGCTACTGGGGTGGTGGGGCGTGGACCGAGCATGTCGCGGACCGAGGTATTGCCGGCAAGGATCCGCTCAGCGCTGTCTCGACGGCGCCGGTCTCGGCTTCGCGGATGGCAACCCCGCCGGCAGCGGTTCCGGCACCGCTCGCGGCCCCGCCTCTGGCGCAGGCGCCGCCGACGGTCGGCACCGCGCCGCAGCGGTCGGCGGTCCGCGTACCGAGGTTCAGGTCGCGCCGCGCCGTGCCGGGATTGGGATGGTGCTAGTTCGCATCGCTGCTGCTCTCCTGATCGGGCTCGGCACGATCCAGGCGCTCGCCGTCGGGACGGTCGGAACCCGCTCGCAGTCAACACCCTTCGGTGAGACCGACGGGTTCGCCGACGGGTTCGCCCTCGCGCGCACGAACACGAACTCCAGCACGCCTACCGGCGAGGGCGGCACGTTCTCGTTCTGGCAAGTGGAATACGCGGGAATGGGACTCGTCGTGCTGGCCGCACTGATCGCGATCATCGTGCTCGTCCCGCGGACGGTGCGCTCGGTCCGACAGCGCGCGCGGCGCGGTGAGTCACCCGCACTGGTTGCAGAGGCGGCCGCGGCAGGTGCTGGACCTCATCCCGACCCCCGCGCGATCGTCGGCAAGGCGTCCTACCGAGGCCGCTGGATCGCGCTGCTCGTCCTCTGGCTGGTCGTCATCGGCTCCACCATCTATCCCATCACAGAGCTCGATGGTCCCAACTTTACGGTGCTCCCCGGCGGATTCGTCGCGCTCGTGCTCGGGCTTGCTGGCCTCTTGGCCACGTTGGTCATGACCCCGGCAGGCCACCTGCCCACGCTCTACGTTGATCCGACCGGTCACCTGTACCCAGCAGAGCGCGAGACGGAGAGGGTCATGCCGTGAAGCGATGGAAGAAGGCGCAGGAGTCCGCCGTCCCAGCGCCCGGTCGTAGTCGGCGAGGTCGCGTTCTTCGACCGCGTCCGCGCACGTGGCCGCGATCTGTTGCTCGGCGCGCATCGCTCGCAGCACCCGGCTGTGGTCCGGGTGCAAGAGGGTCTGGTGCTTGGCGAGGCAGCGGCGGTGGCGGGCGACTTCGGTGCCGTCACACGTCGCGGTCACCTCATCGAGGGTCACCCGAACGTCGATGCGTCGGCCCACGAAGCGGACCAGTGAAACCTACGCGGTGCCGCCTTGTCGAGCCCGGAGCCTCATTGGCGCCTGGTCGGGTCGAGCAGCCGGTAGAGCTGAGGCGGGCTATCGTCGGGGTGACCTCGCCTGCGCGTTTTCGAGGTTGACGCGCGCGTCGCGCGGATCGGGAAAGGTCTGCAGGATCGCCTGGAACTGCTTGATGGCTCCGTCGAAGTCGCCCTTTTCCACGAGCAGGAGCCCGAGATTGTCGCGAGCCGCCGCGAAGCGGTCGTTCAGAGCGATCACCTTGCGATAGGCAACCTCGGCGTCGTCGCGGCGACCCTGCGCCTTGAGAGCCAGCCCGGCGATGAAATAGGGCATCTCGAACTCGGGATCGGCCGCCGATGCTCGTTGGCTCGCGGTCAGGCTGTCGGGAATGCTGCCGAGGATCTGCCAGACGTAAGCCTCCCGGCATGCGGCATTCGCGAACCCCGGTTGCTCGGCCAGCAGCGATTCGTACACCGCCAGCGCTTCCCGCATCCCGGACTGGATGGCTTTCTTTCGGTGCCGATTCGCGGCTTCGTTCTCGAGCTGGAGCCCCTCGCGGTAGCGCGCCGTCACCGCCTGCACGACTGCGGGGTCGCCGACCGTCTCTTGCCAGCGTCGATACGCGCCATCCTGGCTCTCGACCTCCGGATACTGCTTAGCCATGTCTCCCCGCCCCGTTCGTTCGTGCTGGCCCCGAAACGAAACGTCGAGTCCTGCATGGAGCGCACCCGACCCCGATTCCGCCGGCGGTGGCAGCGATGCGCCACCCAACGGGTCGGTCGCCTCCTCACCGTGGTCTGCGGCGTGCTCCGTCCAGGTCGAACCGTCCCAGTAGCGGTGCTCATGACGGGACGTCGGGTCCTGGTACCAGCCTGCATTGGGTGGTGTTGCGACCATCGTGGTCCCCCTTTCGGCGCCGGCTTCCGTGCGCTCCTTGAGTGGCACGCGGGAGTGTCTGGCAGCTACCGAAATAGATGATCTTGCCTTCGCATTGATCTTCGAGCGTGTCGCCGAGTTCGGTAAGAGTGAGTTTGTGGCGACCGATGATGATCTGGCCAGCGTCACCACGAAAGGCGAAGTATCCGATGCGGAATGAACGGTATTGAGCTTGATGCCACTTCCGCAGGTAGAAGCACAGCTCCTCAACCGTCGCGACGTCGAAGTACGCGTAGTTGGCCACACGTTGGTTCTGCAGCAGGTCCAAGAGCGGCCGTACCGACGATCGATCAGCAAGGTTCGAGGACCAGCGTCCTTCGAAGCAAAACACGCCCGGGACGGCCCTCCGAGGCATGCACACACTCTGACACCCCGCGCTCGCCAGAACAAGGAAGGGGACCTTCGTTGACAGCAGGCCGATCGCCTTGACCAAGCCCGGCCCCAGCGTGTCGGTAACGTTCCAAGCGTGAACGCGGGCCGAGTGCATCGGACGCGCAAAGGGCGCCCGCTTGCGATCGCTCTCGGCGTCGTCACCTTGCTCACGGCCTTAGGGGTGATCGATCCGAGTGGGGTGGCCCGCGTGGCGCCTTCGCGGTCTCGCTACTCCGGTCGGATTCTCGGCGTTGCGAGCACCGGAGCCCTTCGCGCCCGACCGTTCGATCGACTCGGGCGAAACGAATCGCGACGGTTCCCCTGAACTCCATCGCACTTTCTCCCGACGGGAGTCGTGTTGTCACCGCCGACGGACAGCTCATCGAAGCGTCGACAGGGACCTCATTGACGCTGCCCGAGATTGGCGCGGGCGGCGAGGGGGCCGTCGGCACCGCCGACTTCTCGCCCAGCGGTGCGCGTCTCGTGTACACGTTGCACAGCACGGTCGTCGTGCTCGATCTGGCGACTGGCGCGTCCGCAGTCGTGCTCGTGACGCCGTGTGCTCGATACGAATATCAGAGCGGTGTCCCGACGGAGCGGTGCGGCGACGTCGGCTCCGCGGATGGCTCGACGACAGCCGACTCGTGGTCGCGGACTTCGAAGGCCCGTTACCCGAGCAAGTGTCGTGCTCTTTCGTGCCTGGTTACTCGAGCTGTCCAGAGCTGGCGGCCAACACATACTCTGTGCTCGACGCGGCGGGAAGCATGCTCGGTCAAGCACCCGGGACGACGCCGATCGTGTCGGCCGGCGGGTCGACAGCGCTGACGTACGCGGGATGGATCGACGTCAACGAGATACTCGCTGGCAGCGCGCCGCTTCATGCCTTCTCGTTCGACCGCGTGGAGCTAATCGATTGCCTGTCGCCTGATGGCCTCAGCGTCGTGCTGACGCGGGATCGGAACGGCAAGCGTGCGAGTTGGATTCGGCTGACCTTGCGCACAGATGAGCGGCAAACGCTCGGGACGACACAACACCTTGTGGGTCGAGGCGGCTGTGCCTGGTCACCCGACGGCAAGACGCTTGCCGCCGTGGATGGCCTTCGGAGCAAGGTGCTGCTCGTTCCGATGTCGAAAGGGCGGGGTCGGATTGTCGGTGCGCTGCCGCTGGGTGGGACCACTCCGACACTCGTCGTCTGGGCCGCCGCCTGAAAGATCTCGCGGACGCGAATCACGACGCGTGCAGTTCCCGCCGAACTTCCCCCGGGTCGGCGGACAACGGCTTGATCGTGTTCTGGGATGGTGGAACGACGGGCGATGCGGTCTTCGTCGCACCACCCGTGGGGCGGTGGCGCTCAGCCGGTGGCTGACGGACTCTCGTTCAGCAACGGCTATCTGACCTGGTCACCAGATCGCGATCCTCATCGCGAAACAGCAGCAGTTCGTTGGTGTCGGTGTCAGCACCGGCAGCGTTGACCGGCGAGCCTTGGAGCAGCGAGCGAATCTGTTCTCGTGTCAGCCCATCGAGCGCACCAAGACCGACGACATCGCTCCAGCCCACCGCGTCGCGTTCGTGGCCGCGAACCGTTCAACGTGGCGGCTGCATTCGCCCGCGCGTACTCACGCTGCTCGGGTTGCATAGAGCCGAGGCGCAATGCTTAGACGCTGCTGCTA
>CAVOUJ010000041.1:0-4632 GCA_963699535.1 uncultured beta proteobacterium
AAGGCACGCCCGACGCGATCGTCAGAAATCCGGACGTGCAGCGGGCGTATCTCGGCGCCTGACGGCGGTGAGTGGTGAATGGTGAATAGTGAGTGGACTAAACCCTTACCAACCCCGCACAACGACTTGAGGCTGCCTGTGTCCACTCACCACTCACCACTCACTACTCACGCTTATCTCGTATGAGCCTCAGCTTGCGAATCGAGAACGTGAATGCCGGGTATGGCGCGGTGCGGGCGCTGCACGGCGTCTCGATCGGCGTGGGCCAGGGCGAGACCGTCGCCCTGCTCGGCACCAACGGCAACGGCAAGAGCACGCTGCTTAAATGCGTAATGGGCATCGTGCGGCCCACGCAAGGCTCAGTAACGCTGGAGATGGACGGCGTGCGCCACGACCTGACGCAGCTCTCGACCGAGGAAATCGTGAACCTCGGGGTCGCCATGGTGCCGGAGGGACGGCGGCTGTTTCCCAAGCTCACCGTGGAGGAAAACCTGCTGATCGGGGCGTTCCGGCCGCTCGCGCGTGCCGCAATCTCCGCGAACACGGCGTTCTGCTACGAGATTTTTCCGATCCTGCAGGAGCGCAGGCGGCAGCTCGCCGGTTCCCTGTCAGGGGGGCAGCAGCAGATGCTCGCCATCGCCCGCGCGCTCATGTCTTCACCCAAATTGCTGGTCGTGGACGAGCCTTCGGTCGGCCTCGCGCCCATCCTCGTGTCGCACACGATCAACAAGATCCGGGAGTTGAAGGAGCGCTACGGTCTCACGGTGCTGATGGCCGAGCAGAATTTCCACCAGGCGATCCGCATCGCGGACCGCGGCTACATCATCGTGCACGGGGAAATCGTGTTCGAAGGGAAAACGGTCGCCGAGCTGGAGAGAAACGAGCTGGTGAAGAACTACTACCTCGGTTCGACAGCGTAAGCGGGCCGGCTCACCTGCCGATGGCCAGTCCGACCTCCGGTAGCCACGTTGCGACCTGCGGAAACGCGGCGATCACGACGACCGACGCGAGCAGCCCGATCCAGTAGGGAATCGAACCCCGAAAGATTTCGCCCACCGTTCCTTCCTCTGGGAGCGCCGCCTTCACGGTGAACACAAGGATTCCGAAGGGGGGCGTCAGCAGCCCGGCCTCGATCGCGAGGATGCCGAGGACCGCGAACGCCAGGGGGTCGAACCCCAAGGCCACCGCGACCGGCCCGAACACGGGCACGGTAAGCAGGATGATGGAAATCGAGTCGATCAGGCAGCCCAGCACGAACCAGATCGCGACCATGATCGCGAGCACGCCGAATATGCCGAGGCCGGAGGCGACGAAAACCTCCTTGGCCGCGTTGGTAAAGCCAGTCATCGAGAGCACGCGCGAATAGAGCTGCGCGCAGAACAGGAGCAGCAGCAGCGGGGCCGAGGTCCGCCCCACCGACAGGACGACCTCGTACAGCTCCCGCGCCCTGAGGCCCTTCCACAGCGCCACCAACAGCGCAAGCGCCGCGCCGACGCCCGCGCCTTCCGTGGGCGTGAAGAAACCGAGCCAGATGCCGCCGAGGGTCGCCGCGATCAGCGCGATCACGAGCAGCGTGGAGGCGAGCGCCTCGCGGAATTCCGCGTCGCTCATCTCGATTTCCGGCCGCTTGCCGCCCGACGCGGTCTTCAGGCCGATGCCCACGCGCTGCGGCTGCAGCCACGCCACGCCCAGGATGTAGGCGCAGTAAAACCCCACCAGGATGAGGCCGGGGAAGATCCCGGCAATGAAGATTTTGCCGATCGCCTGCTCGGTCAGCACGCCCCATACGATCATCAGCACCGAGGGCGGGATCAGCATTCCGAGGCAGGCGCTGCCCGCGATGCAGCCCAGCGCGAACTTCCGGTCGTAGCCGTAGCGCTTCATCTCCGGGTAGGCGATCCTGGAGAACGCCGCGGCGGCGGCAATCGAGACCCCCGTCACGAACGCGAACACCGCATTCGCGAACACGGTCGCGATCGCGAGCCGTCCCGGCAGCCAGCGGGAGAGGCGATTGATGAGCGCGAAGAGGTCGCGCGCCGCCCCGCACTTGGCGAGGAAGTCGCCCATCAGCATGAAGAGGGGGATGACTGCGAAGACGTAATCGCGGAGGGCCTCGTAGGCAGTGTTGGCGATGAACGTGCGCACCACCGTGACATCGCCCTGCATCATGTAGATTCCGGCCACGGCCCCGAATCCGAGAGCGACTGCGACGTGCACCCCGGCAAACACCATCACGAGCATGATCGCGAGCAGCGCGATCATCTCTCCGGTGCCGAACATTGGGTTCCTGTCGAAGCGGCGGGAAAGACTGCGAGACCGCCGTCAGGCGATCCGCTCTTCGATCCTGATCTCGGAGGCGGGCGGCGGCGGCGGGGCGCCCGAAACGAGCGCCCGCAAATGCTGGAGGGCGAGCAGCAGGTAGTTGAACGCGGCGAGAAGACTGCCAAGCACGACCAGGAACCGCGCCGGCCATACCGGTACACGCAGCGCGCCCTCACCCTCGAACTCGTTCGAGCGCCAGGCGTAGAGAGCGGGATCCACGCTGCCCCAGCAGACGAGCGCGAAGAACGCGATCCCGAGGAGCGCGCCGAACACGTCGCACGCGCGCTGCGCGCGTTGCGGGAGGTGCACGTGCAGCGCGTCAACCCAGATCATGCCGCCGCTGCGGATCGCGTAGGCAGCCTGCAGCCACAGGATCATGACGATCGAGAACGAGACCATCTCGGGCGTTCCCTTCACCGGGCTGTTGAACACGACGCGGCCGATGACGTCGGCGCAGACGAGAAAGCACAGCAGGAAGGCGAGCACCGCCGCGACTGTCAGCAGCGCGCGCGCGATCCAGTCATTCAGGCGCAGCAGCACTTTACGAGGGATGAGGGATGAGGACGGGGGACGCGGAAAAGAGACGCGAGAGCGGGAGGGCGTGAGAGCGTGAGAGCGTGAGAGCGAAATAAAGTACTCTTTCGATCTCCCGATTTCCCGATCTCACGATCTCCCGGCTCTTCGACCTCTCATTTCCCGATCTCGCGACCTCCCGATTTCACGGATCTTGTCGAATCACGACTCACGAATCACGCCTTTACTTGACTTGATAGCGCACCGGCCATTTGTGGCCGAGCTTCTCCGCTTCCTCCAGCGCGAGCTTGAGCACCTGGCTCGCGGGAAGTCCCGCCTTGTCGAGCTCGGTCGCTTTCTGCTGCGGCCAGCCCTTGAGCGAATTCGCCCAGTCCACGCGCACCGAGTCAGGAACCTGCTTGACCACGGCGCCGGACGACTTCAGCTGCTCGATCTGCTTGGGATAGTTCTCCTTGTTGACCGTGCCGGTGCGTGCCTCGTACTCGCGCCCGACTTCGAGGATGATGTCCTGCACTTCCTTCGGCAGCTTCGCCCAGCGCGCGCGGTTGACGGTCAACCCGTGCCACGTGATCGCGCCGAAGCCGACCTCGGCGTAGTACTTGCCAACTTCATACAGCTTGAAGTTGACGTAGCCCGACGGGAACATGATCCACCCGTTGTAGACACCCGTCTGCATCGATGTATACGCCTCCGGTAGTGAGGACTGCACCGGGGTCGCGCCAGCGAACTCGAGCCACTTGAGATTCAGCCCCGCTCCGGCAAGTTTCTGGCCCTTCAGATCCTTTAGCGAGTTCCACTCGAACTTGGTGCCGAGGTTGTAGCCGTTATCGGCGATCAGTGCGATCAGCTTCTGGTTGAATTTCTTCTCGAACACCTCGGACATGTACGGCACCTTGTTGTAGACCGCGCGCGCGAGCTTCACGCTCACCACGGGATCCATGGTGCCGAACGGCAGCATCACCTGGAATGAGTGCAGCGGCAGGTTCGAGGGCTCGAAGCAGAAGCAGTAGCCGCCGATGTCGATGATCCCGCTCTGCACGCCTTCCAGCACGTCGGAGACTTTGACCATCGAGCCACCGTAACCCTCGATGAACTCGACCTTGTGCTTGGTGCGGGCGGCGACGCGCTTGGTCACTTCCGGCACGAAGAAGGTCTGCATGAGAAGGACGTAGGTATTGGCCGGCGGGTGGCCGGAGGCGATGCGCAGCTTGATGTCTTCGGCGCGCGCGGTGCCGCCCGCAAACAACGCGGCCGCAGCGGCACTGATGCCGACTGCCAGCAGTAAACGTTTCATGGATCCCCTCCCGGAATGAGCGGACAGAATGCCCGCCCCAGCGATATTCCCCATTCCCGTCATGGGTGTCAATAGCGCCGGCCGCTGGTGCTAGAATTCCCGCGGGCCAGCTGGGGTCGAATCACGACCCACGAATCACGATTCACGCTTATTCCCACGGAGTCACGCAATGCCGATCGGCAGACTCGATCACTACTCGATCCGCACGCTCGACGTCGAGGCCTCGCGCCGCTTCTACACGGAAGTAATGGGCTTCCAGGTGGGCTTCCGCCCGCCGTTCAACTTTCCGGGGCTGTGGCTCTACAACGGCGCGCCCTATCCCGAGTCCAACGGCGTGGTCCACATCATCGGCGTGGATGTGAACGACCCGCAGGGCCTGAAGGAATACCTGGGCGACCGCAACCTCGAAGCGCTCAAAGGCACCGGCACGGTGGACCACATGGCGTTCAACGCCACCGGGCTGGCAGAGATGCGCGACCGGC
>CAVOUJ010000042.1:0-33871 GCA_963699535.1 uncultured beta proteobacterium
GACTTCTGGCGCGACGCGCTCGACTATCGCGAGTACTACACGGACACCGCGGTCGCCGTGCTCGTCCCCAAGGAAGGCATCGCCTCACCCTTGGTATTGCAGGGCGTGCCCGAGCCGAAGGCCGGCAAGAACCGCATGCACCTCGACATCGTCGTCGATGACATCGAGCCCGAGATCGCCCGGCTGCAGGCCCTGGGCGCGACACGGCTCGACGCAAGGCGTGCAGAGCTTCGGCGACACGAAGTGGGTACGCATGGCCGATCCCGAACAGAACGAGTTCTGCGTCTGCACCGGCGTCGAGTGGTGTAGCCGCGCGTAGTCACGCTTCGGCGAGTGATGGGTCGAGCAGGCCGTGCTGCACCGCGAAGAGCGTCGCGGTCGAGCGGGTGGACGCGCCGATCTTGGTGTAGATGCGCTCGATGTGGGTGCTCGCGGTCTTGGGCGTGATGTTCAGGGCGTGTGCGACTTGGCGGTTGGATGCGCCGCGAGCGATGAGCGTGAGCACTTCGATTTCGCGTGGTGTGAGTCCGGCCGGCCCGCTGTGACGCTTTCTGCGCTTGTGGCCCGCGGCGGCGAGCACGGCGTCGACTGCTTCGCCGTCGAGTCGGCCTGAGGTCACCTCGCCGCGCAGTTCCGTGGCGGCCTGCTGTCTGGCGGCATGGCCGGCCGGTAGGCGCGGGGTTCGGTCATGGCGTGGTAGGCGTCGGCGGCTGCGATCAGCCTGGCGGGCACCGGGATCGTCGCGCGCGCCGAGGGCACGGTGGTAGCCGGAGCCGTCGGGCCGTTCGTGGTGTGAGGCGGCGATCGATCCCAGCTGCGCGAGCATCGCGGGCCGCGCCAGCATGCGTTCGGTGTAGTAGGGGTGCAGGCGAACGCGTTCGCGTTCGGCGGTCGGTGAGCGGCCCGGGTTTGTCCCAGATGGTCGCGGGGATGCCGTGACCGCCGATGTCGTGGAGCAGCCCGGCGCGTCGGGTCAGCGACGACCTCGGCGTCGGGGAGCCCGATCTCGGTGCCGGCGGCGGCGGCGAGATCGGCAACGCCGCGGGAGTGCCCGGCGAAGTACGGCGACCGCAGGTCGGTGAAGTCGGCGACGGCTTCGAGCGCGTTGTCGATCTCGGGCTCGGTGAGCCGCGTCCGCAGGCCGGGTTCGGCGTCGATGAGCGCGATCCAGTCGGTCTCTTCGTCGGTTGTGGCCAGCAGGTCGTGCGCGTGGCGGCAGAACTCGTCGACGATGTCGGGATCGAACTGTGCGCCGCGTCGTTCGCGAGCGATCTCGAGGGCGGCGTCGACGCCGTGCTGGTGGTAGTGGACCTCGACGATGTCGGCGACGTGGAACAGCCGGATCGACAGCGCGATCTCGTCGCCGCGGACCTCGGGCGGGACACCCTTGCCGTCCCAGCGGGCGAACATCTGCTTGAGCGGCTCACACACGTCGGGACCGAGCCCGAACTGCTCGGCGAGCCGCGCGGTCGAGATGCAATGCGAGATGAGCCCACGCTGGACGGCCTGGCCCGCGGGTCGTGATGAGCGTGGTCGCGAGGCGCAGCCGGTGCAGCGCCGGTGAGCCCGCGCCGACGTGGCGGAGCATGAAGCCGAGCATCGGGAGCCCGGCGAGGTCGACCTCGTAGCTGTCGGCACGGAAGGCGATGTCGTCGCCGAACCAGGTCGCGACCTCGTAGCTGTCGGCGACGCAGCCGACCCAGGCGAGCAGCGCGACGTAATACAGCGCCACACGCTCGGATTCGTCGAGGCCGATCCGTTCGCCGAGGCCGGCGGCGATGCGCCACGAGCGCAACACGTGTTCCATCGGCTGGCCCAGACCGAGGTCGGTGCCGAGCGAGAACGCGGCGACGAGCTCGGCCAGCCGCAGTCCGCCACTGTCGCCGTTCGCCATGCGTCGCAGCGTACGAGACCGGCTGACCAGCGGCGCAGCCGTCGATTTGTCGGGTGAACACCGGACGACACCAGCTCCGCGGGTCCGTACCGTCGCCAGTGTGCTGAACACCAACGACACAGTCGACGGCCCGACCGCGGGCGAGCCCGCACGGTGGTCGATCGCCGGCATGTTCCTCGAGGGCCTCACCGCCCGCGACTACGACCGGCTGGCGACGACCTTGGCACCAAGGCGTGCGATTCCGGGCGCTCCTGCCGCCGCGGACCGTCCGAGTGGCACGGCCGAGCCGAAGCCGCTGACGTGTTCCGCTCGTGGTTCGGCGCAGGCCGACCGGTTCGAGGTCGTCGACGCGACGGTCGGCGAGATCGCGGGTCGGCTCCAGATGACGTGGCGCATCCGGCTGCGACCCGCGCCGTTCGACATCGGCGACGGCTGGCACCTCATCGAACAGCACGCCTTCGCCGACATCGCCGAGACGATCGAGACGCTCGACCTGGTCTGCTCGGGCTTCCGGGCCGAACGGACGAGCGCGTGACAACCCGAACGGAGGAACGACGATGAATCCGAACCAAGCACTCTGGGAGAAGGGCGACTTCACGCGCATCGCGGCGAGCATGCGCACGCAGCGGCGAGGCGCTCGTCGATCGGCTCGGCATCACCGAGGGACTCGAGGTGCTCGACCTCGGCTGCGGCGACGGCACCACCGCGGTCCCCGCGGCGCGCCGCGGCGCCAACGTGCTCGGCGTCGACATCGCCCGCAACCTCGTCGAGGCCGGGAACAAGCGCGCCGCCGACGAAGGCCTCGACAACCTCCGGTTCCAGCAGGGCGACGCGTCGCGCGCTGACCGACCTCGCCGACGACCGGTTCGACCTCGTCGTGTCGATCTTCGGCGCGATGTTCGCGCCCCGCCCGTTCGACGTCGCCAAGGAGATGGTGCGGGTGACCCGACCCGGCGGCCGCATCGTCATGGGGAACTGGATCCCCGGCGACCCGACCCTCGTCGCGCAGATCCTCAAGATCAGCTCCGCCTACTCGCCGCCGCCGCCCGAAGGATTCGTCAGCCCGATGACCTGGGGCGTGGTCGACGACGTCGTCGAACGCTTCACCGCCGCCGGCATCCCCGCGCGACAACATCACGTGCGAGCCCGACACGTTCGTGTTCGAGGCACCGGTCTCGCCGACGGAGTACCTGACGTGGTTCCGCGACTACTACGGCCCGACCATGAACGCGTTCGAGGCCGCCGCAGTCGAACGGCCGCGCCGACGACCTCTTCGCCGAACTCGACGCCCTGTTCAACGCGCAGAACACGACCGGCGACCCGGACACCACGGCCATCCCCGCGACGTTCCTCCGCGTCACCGTGAACGTGTAGCGCGCCATGAAGTCTGTGTCAGTGAGCACATATGTCGATGCGCCGCCGACGGCCGTTCTGGACCAGGTCAGCGACATCGCGAGGCTTCCCGAATGGAACAGCGCGATCACCGAAGTGGTCGAGTCGCCGGCACAGTTGATTCCAGGGGCTGTCTGGAAAGTCCGCCTGCACGTGCTCGGCCAAACCTGGGTGAGCACCTCGACCCTCGCGGAACTCGATGAGCCGGCCGGGCGCTTTCGCTATCGGTCACAGACCGACGACGGCAACCCGTCCTACGCCGACTGGGAGTGGCACGTCGCGGCAAACGGATCCGGTTCCGACGTGACCGTTACGGTCACGCTGCATCCAGTCACGTTCTGGCGCAAGCACCTTCTCGCCAAGCTGCGACGTCCCGCGCTTCGCCGGGAGATGCAAGCGTCGTTGGGAGCGCTTGTGGCGAAGCGGGAGTACTTCCGGGAGTGAACTCGGGAGTGGTTCCGGGAGTAGGGGAGCACATGATGGTGGTCATGCAGCGATAGCGAACTCGCCGGCAGCGGGAGCGTGTGGGGTTAGGGTACGAGTCCCCCCTCCGACACCCCGAATATATGTTCGCTTCCCAGCTCGGGCGGGAGTAGTTCCGGGACTAGTCACGGGAGTACTCCCGGAGTAGTTCGCTCGGCGGGTTCACTGCTCTTCCTGTGCGCAGGGCATCGTGGGCAATCGTGTGTCCCAGTACGGCACCCATGGGACGGACCGAGGCCGAGCGTTCTGGGGCTGTTTACCACGCTCAGAGGCGGCCCGGCGGCGGTAGATCGCCCGAGAGTCGACGGGCGGCATCCTGCAACGGCGGTACTCCCGGCACACCGCCGGCCTATCCCACAGGTGCACAGCCGTACGCCGCTGGAGTCACTACCGCCGTCCGAGCCGCCACGCTCGAGAGGGTGGGGTCCGCATGTCGCCCCCCGTGCCACGATCACGAAGCGCCGAAGGGTCGCAACCCGGTTGAAGTTTGGGACGTTCAGCCCTGGCGGCGGACTGACCGGCATGGCATTGATCGGAGTGTGATCGAGTTGCGGTCGTGTCCGGGACCGCTCGTTTCCGTGCTCGTGCGCCCGGACCATACATGCGGACGCCGTGTGCGACGCAACACCCAATCGGACGTTCCGAAGGGGGGTCGGCCGTGAAGTCAGACCGGGCGACTGCACGCGTGGTTGGGGGCCTCTTTATCGTTGGGACGGTCGCTGGTGGGCTGGGCGCGCGTTGTATCAGCCGCTTGTCGATGCTTCGGATTACCTCACGAAGCTGTCTCTTCTATGAAGACAGGGTGGCGACTGGAGCGCTCTTGACGCTCATCATGGGCGTTGCCCTCGTCGGAGTGTCGATTGTCATCTACCCCGTGTTGAGGCGGCACAGCGAGCGCTTGGCCTTGGGTTACGTCGTAGCCAGAACAGTGGAGAGCGTGTTCTATGTCATCGACGCGGTGCTTCTGCTGACGCTTCTCACCGTGAGCCGGGGCTTTGTGGACGCAGGCGCTGCTGATGCTTCCCACTTTCAAGCCTTGGGCGACTCGGTGCTCGGTGCTCGTGACTGGGCAGGCAACGCGGGGCCGCTGGATTTGACTGCGTTTGGCCTGGAGCGCCTTGATCCTCAACTATGCGAGTTATGGGGCAGGTACTCGTGCCTCGATGGCTGTCGGTCTGGGTCTTGCCGGGCGTGTTGCTGGACATGACGGCGGGGGCGATGGTGATGTACGGCCTCGAGCCTCTGTCGACGACCCAGGTCTCCGGCCCGTGCGGACACCGTCGGCCCGCCCGGAACGGAGGCCTCGCACCGGCCCTCGGCCACCAGGTGATAGATCACGACGTGCTGGGCATGCGGCATGTGCTCGATACACACCTCGACGCCGGAGGGCTCGCCGATGCACCACGGCTCGGTGAACTCGGCGTCCATGAACACGGCGCCGCTGAGCCGCACGATTCTCAGCACGTCGGAAAGCGCGTCCATTGGTTCCTCTGGCTGTTGCAAAACTCATTCGCAACGGCCCCTGACTTGGGGAGCACGAGGGGCGTAAACCCTCGTTCCATCGGGCACTCCCCGGCAATTCCGGCGCCCCGCGCAAAGAATCCGGACGGTCAGTCATGGGCAGGCGCCGGGTCGGAGCTGATACTAGCACCCCGTAACACAGCCGACCAAGAGCGGCCGCACTCAAAATCACTACCAACCACTCAAAAGGAGATCACCATGCAAGTCACGCAGCAGCAGGGAGATGCCGGGCGCTACGCCAAGTGCATCGAGGTTTCGAAGCGGGTCCGCTTCGACATCGACCGCGACGTCATCCGCGGCCGCCGGTTCGACTATTCGAAGAAGTTCCTACCGGACGGCATTTCCAAGGTCCACGAGCTCCAGTTCCTGAACCCCGACGAGCGGCGGCAGCTCTCGCAGATCCAGGGCCGCACCTACGCCAACATGTTCGGTCTCGTCGAGCGCTTCATCGGTCCCAAGATCCTGGAGGTGAGCCGCGATCACTGGCTCGGCGACCAGGTGAAGTTCGAGGCGCTGGTGCGCTTTACCGACGAGGAGTTGAAGCACCAGGAAATGTTCCGGCGCATCGAGCGCCTGGCCGCGGAGGACATGCCCGCGGGCTACAGCTTCCTGCCGCAACCCAACGACGTCGCGTCGGTGGTGCTCGGCAAGTCCACGTGGGCGGTGCTGGCGCTGGTGTGCCACATCGAGCTGTTCGTGCTCGCGCACTACCATGCGAGCATCGATACGGATCCCGGGCTGTCGGATCTGTACAAGGACGTCTTTCTCCATCACGCGCGCGAGGAATCGCAGCACGCGATCCTCGACGAGCTCGAGTGGCGGCGCGAGAACGCCAATCTCTCGGCGGCGGAACGCGATCATGCCGTTGACGACCTGATCGCGCTCGTCGGCGCGGTGGATGGCCTGCTGCAATTGCAGGCGGGTGCCGACGCGGACTATTTCCTGAAGGTTTGCGGCCGTGCGTTCAGCGAGCAGCAACAGGCGCAACTGCGCGCAGGCGTGCTCAAGGCCTACCGCTGGCAGTACATCGTCTCGGGCGTCGAGGACCCCCGCTTCATGGGCATCCTCGGCAGCATGATCACGCCGGAGCAGGCCGATCGCATCGGCAAGGCGCTGGCGCCGATCGTCGGCTGACCGCCGCGCCACACGAGAGGTCGCCATGTCCAAGGTGGACGCCAGGGACTGCCCGGTCACCGGAGCCTCGCCGCGCGCGCTCGAGCACTTCGAGCGCGCGCTGGCGGCGTTCCAGCTTGCTCGCGGCGATCCGCTCGCGCATCTGCGCGACGCGATCGCGGAAGCGCCCGGGATTCGCGATGGCGCGCATCTTCGAGGCCTACCTGCACCTCGGCGGCCGCGACCCGGCGGGAGCTGCACAAGGCGGCGCACATTCTCGGGGAAATCACCCTGGAGCGGCTCAACTCCCGCGAGCGGGGTCATTTCGCGGCGCTCGCCGCGGCGGTCGCGGCGAGTACGAGGCCGCGAGCGGGCTGCTCGCGAGCGTGCTGCGCGAGCATCCGCGGGACGCGCTGGCGCTGCAGGTGGCGCACTCGTTTGATTACGTCCGGGGCGACGCGCACGCCCTGCGCGACCGTGTCGAGACCGTGCTGCCCGCCTGGTCGGCGGAGATTCCCGGGTATCACGCGGTGCTCTCCATGCTCGCGTTCGGCCTCGAGGAGTGCGGCGAGTACGGCCGCGCGGAGGAAATCGCGCTGCACGCCCTCGAGCTCGAACCGCGGAACGTCCGGGCGCACCACGCTATCGTGCATGTCCTCGAGATGCAGGGGCGGGCGCAGGAGGGCGTGCGCTGGATGGGCGCGCGTGAAGCGCACTGGGGCGGGGAGGCCTCGATGGCGACGCACCACTGGTGGCACCTCGCGCTGTTTGAGCTCGAGGCGGAGGGCGGGCAGCGCGCGCTCGACATCTACGACCAGCACATCGGCGCCGACCCGCAGGCAATCTCCGACCTGATCGATGCCTCGGCGCTCCTGTGGCGGCTCCATTTGCGCGGGATGGAACTCGGCGGACGCTGGCGCGCCCTCGCAGAGCGCTGGGCGCCGCATGCGGAAGACGTGTACTGCGCCTTCAGCGACTTGCACGCGATGATGGCGTTTGCCGGCGCGCAACGGTGGCATCTCGCGCAGGTGCTGCTGGCGGCGCAGTCCCGGAGGATCCTGCAGCGTGGCAGCAACAGCGATATGACACGATTGGTGGGGTTGCCCGCATGCCGGGCGCTGCAGGCGTTCGGGCGCGGCGACTACGCCACGGCTGAAAACCTTCTGTCCCACCTGCCGCCGGTCGCACACCGCGTCGGCGGCAGCCAGGCGCAGCGCGACGTGCTCGAGCTGACCCGTGTCGCCGCTTCGCGGTCATCGCTGCGGCGCTCCTTTCGGGAGGAACTGCGCGTCGCCTAGCCCCCAATATCACGGCGGGTTCTTCGATGCCCTCCGCGAGAATTCGCGGCGGCTGCTGGAGTGGATGGTTTCCGCCATGCGGCCTCGACCGCGTCCGGCGAGCCGCCACTTACGACATGGCGCACGTTAGACTAGCGCAATGAAGGCGGCATCTCCGATGAGGGATCTTCATTCGGCTGCATGGTGGGCGGGGCTGACGGCTTTCGTGTGGTACGCGTTCGGCGCCGTTCCACTGCATATCTCGGTCTCCGAGCAGCTGGGCCTCACGACCGCGCAGACGTCGAGCTGGATATTCATCGTCTGGTTCAGCAGCGCCGTTTCATCGATTGCGACCTCGCTCTATTTCCGGCAGCCCATCCCCATTACCTGGACGATACCCGGCCTGGTCTACCTCGGTACCCTCGTCGATCGCTTCAGCTTTGCGGAGCTGGTCGGCGCGAATCTGGTGGCCGGCGTGCTGCTGCTCGCGTTGGGACTCCTCGGCATCGGCGGGAGAATCATGAGGTGGCTTCCGCTTCCCATCATCATGGGCATGTTCGCGGGAAGCATACTGGAGTACATCGTGCGCATGGTCAGGGCCACGGTTGAGGACGTGGCCGTGGCCGGGACGGTCGTCGGATGCTACCTGCTGGGAAGACTCATCGGGAGTCCGCGCGTTCCCCCCGTGGGCCTGGCGGTTGTCGGCGGCGGCATCGCTGTTGCGGCAGTCGGTAGCGGTGGCGCCACACCAGTCGAATGGACCTTGCCGGCGCTGGCAGTGCCGGATATGGCGTTCTCGGCATCCGCCATCGTGGCTGTCAGTCTGCCGATGGTGGTGCTGGCGATGGGCCTGGGCAACATCCAGGGGCTTGGGTACCTGCTGGCGCAGGGATACAAGGTCCCGGTCAACGCCGTATCGACCATCGTCGGCGTGAATTCGATCGTCAACGCCCTGCTCGGTGGCCATGCCGCCACGGTCGCGAGGACGGGCGTGGCGATTCTTGCTTCCGCGGACGCCGGTCCCGCGCCGGGTCGCTACTGGGCGGCGGTGATTGCCGCGGCCCTGACGATCGTCATGGCCCTGGCGGCAACGCCGCTCGCCTCCCTGCTGAACGTTCTTCCGCGGACCTATGTCTACGCGCTCGCGGGTGTCGCCATCATATCCTCGCTGCAGGATGCCCTGGAAAAGTCGTTCGGAGGGAATATGCGCTTTGGCGCGTTGATCGCGCTGGTCGTGGCCGCGACGCCTTTCAGCGTGCTCGGGATCACCTCGGCGTTCTGGGCGATCCTTGCCGGAGTCGCGGCATCCGGATTCGCGGAGCGCAAGCAGCTCGCCGACTTCTGGACCGGGAAGTCAAACACAGTCTAGCCGCAGATAAACGCTGATAATCTCGACGCAAAGACGCGAAGGCGCAAAGAAATACAGTAATGAGAACGAATCAACAATTATTCTGTATTGATTTTCCTTTGCGGCTTTACGCCTTTGCGTCCAGATGTTGTGCCGGGTTACGACTGCGTCTGTCGGCGTCCATCCCGTTCCAATGACCTCTGCCAACTCCTAATGATGGATAGTCCGCGACACGCCTGGAAGACGGACATGAGAACGGGATCCATCGGCGGCTCAAAAACCCTGATTCGCTTTCTTGTTCTTATCCGTGTCTATCTGTGTTTATCTGTGGTTTCATTATTGTTTTCTCTTGGCGCGCTTGGCGGTTCAATTATTGTTCTTCCTTTGTGTCCTTCGTGTCCTTAGTGGTTCAGCTGTTGATCTTTTCCGCGCTTATCTGCGGCTCATTTGCCTTAGACGCCGTCCCGCGCTCGCGTAGGAAGTCAGCGAGGATGCGTGCGGTGTGAGAGCGGGCGGAATTCTTCGCCACCGCTTCCGGGGAGCCCTGCACGACGACATGGCCGCCGGCATCGCCCCCTTCGGGGCCGAGATCGAAGATCCAGTCGGCCTCGGCGATCACGTCGAGGTTGTGCTCGATCACGACGACGGTGTTGCCCGCATCCACCAGCCGGTGCAGGACGCGCAGGAGCTTCTCGACGTCGGCCATGTGCAATCCGACCGTTGGCTCGTCAAGCACATAAAGCGTGCTGGCTCGCGCGGAGTTGGCAGCTGTCAGTTGGCAGTTGGCAGCGTCGAGTTGCTGTCCACTGGCGGCTGACGGCTGGCGGCTGACGGCTGGGTCATTTCGCACCTTGGCGAGTTCGGTGACGAGCTTGATGCGCTGCGCCTCGCCGCCGGAGAGCGTCGGGCTCTGCTGGCCCAGCGTGAGGTAGCCCAGGCCGACGTCCTGCAGCAGGGTGAGAGCGTGGTGGATGGAAGCGTGCGCGGAGAAAAACTCCACAGCTTCGTCCACGCTCATCAGGAGCACTTCCCCGATGCTCTTGTCCTTGAAGCGCACGGCGAGCGTCTCGGGATTGAAGCGCGCGCCGCGGCACGCCTCGCAGGTGACTTTCACATCGGGGAGGAACGACATCTCGATCCGCTTCAACCCCTGTCCCTCGCACGCTTCGCAGCGCCCGCCCGCGGTGTTGAACGAGAAGCGCGAGGCAGTGTAGCCGCGCATGCGCGCGTCCGGCATTTCCGCGTATAACCGCCGCACCGGGTCCCAGAAACCGACGTAGGTCGCGGGACAGGAGCGCGGCGTCTTGCCGATGGGGGTCTGGTCCACCTCCAGGACGCGCCCCACCAGGTCGGCGCCGCGGATGGCGCGGCAGCCGACCGGCGCGAAGGATGAAGGATGAAGGGTGAGTCCGGGGTTTCGAAGGACGTGCCTGCGCACGTCCGAGCCGGCGAACGCCCGAACCGATGCAGCGGTTTGGGCCGGGACGAAGGATGACCCGGCTTCGCGCCTTTCCCCTTTTCCCTTTCCCCTTTTCCCTTTAGCCCCCGAGCGACGGCTGGCGACGAGGCGCCGCAGGTTGTCGTGCAGCACGTCGCGCGCGAGCGTGGACTTGCCCGAGCCGGAAACGCCGGTCACCGCGATCAGTCGCCCGAGCGGGATGCGGATGTCGAGGTCCTTCAGATTGTGCAGGGCCGCGCCGGTGACCGTGACCGCGGGAGTCGCGCGGCTCACAGGCCGTGGCGCGTGCAGCGGGTGCCTGAGCGGTTGCGCGAGAAAGCGGCCGGTGACCGATGCCGGTTCGCGCATGAGATCGGCGGCCGAGCCCGCGGCGATTACCTCGCCGCCGCGATGGCCCGCGCCGGGGCCGAGGTCCACCACGTGTTCCGCGCGGCGGATGGTCTCCTCGTCGTGCTCCACCACCACCAGCGTGTTGCCCTTGGCCTGGAGCTTCGCGAGCGTGTCGAGCAGGACGCGGTTGTCACGCGGGTGCAGGCCGATGGTCGGTTCGTCGAGGACATAGGCCACGCCGCGCAGGTTGGAGCCAAGCTGCGCCGCGAGCCGGATGCGCTGCGCCTCGCCGCCGGAGAGCGTGGGCGCGGCGCGGTCGAGCGCGAGGTAGGAAAGCCCCACTTCCCGCAGGAAGGCGAAACGGCTTTTCAGCTCGGCCACGATGTCGCGCGCAATGTCCGCCTGGCGTCCCTCCAGGCGGAGATTAATAAAGAATTTTTCGATGTCCGCCACGGACATGCGGGACAAATCCGCAATGGAGCGATCCCGGAACCGTACGGCAAGTGCGATTGGATTGAGCCGTCGCCCTGCGCAAGCGGGGCAGGGTGCGGCTTCGCCGTCATACCATTCGTTCCACCAGATCTCCTCGCCGGTCTGCTCCGCGTCGAACCCGGAGAGCCTCAAGCCGGTGCCGTAGCAGGCCTTGCACCAGCCGTGCCTGGAGTTGTAGGAGAAGAGCCGCGGGTCAAGCTCGGGAAAGCTCGTGCCGCACGAGGGGCAGGCGCGCTTCACCGAGAACACGGTCTCGGTCATTGCTGCGAGCGCGGGATCGCGTTTTGCCATGGCCCGCTCCAGCGCCTCGAGAGGGGCGAGCACGTGGACGACGCCCTTGCCGTGATCGAGCGCGCGGCCGAGCGCCGCGCGCAGTTCCGCTTCATTGCCCGGCGCCGCGCGCACGTCAGCGACCGGCAGCTCGATGGTGTGCTCGTGGAAGCGCGACAGGCGCGGCCAGCGGTCGGTCGGAATGAACTCCTGGTCCACGCGCAGATGCGTGTGGCCCTTGCCCCGCGCCCACCTGGCGAGGTCGGTGTAGTAGCCCTTGCGGTTTACCACCAGCGGCGCAAGCAGCCCCACGCGCGAGCCGCGGTAGTCGCGGAGAATTCTCGCCGCGATCGCGTCCGCGCTCTGCGGCTCGATCGACACCTCGCATTGCGGGCAATGCTGGGTGCCGAGCTTCATATAGAGCAGCCGCAGAAAGTGGTGGATCTCGGTCAGCGTCGCCACCGTGCTCTTGCGCCCGCCGCGGCTCGTGCGTTGCTCGATGGCCACAGTCGGCGGGATGCCGAAAATGGCGTCGACGTCGGGCCGTGCCGAGGGCTCGACGAACTGCCGCGCGTAGGCGTTGAGCGACTCGAGGTAGCGGCGCTGCCCCTCCGCAAACACGATGTCGAAGGCGAGCGTGGACTTGCCCGAGCCCGAGACGCCGGTCACCACCGTGAAGCGGTTGAGCGGGATCGAAACGTCGATGTTCTTCAGGTTGTGCTCGCGGGCGCCGTGCACCTGAATGGCGTGATTCGTGATTCGTGATTCGTGAATCGTCTCTCGCGGCTCCTCCGCTATCGTGGCAGGGACGAGGGCCGTTTCGTATTCGCGTAATGCCTTCCCCGTGTGTGAATTCAGGGACGCCGCGATTTCCTGCGGCGTCCCTATGGCGACGATTTCGCCTCCCGCGTCGCCGCCCTCGGGGCCGAGGTCGATGATCCAGTCCGCGGCGCGGATGACGTCCAGGTTGTGCTCGATCACGATGAGCGAGTGTCCCGCGCGCAGCAGCTGGCGAAATGCCTTGAGCAATTTCGCGACGTCGTCGAAGTGCAAACCCGTTGTCGGTTCGTCGAACAGGAACAGCGACCCCCTCACCCCAACCCTCTCCCCCGAAGCGGGGGAGAGGGGGGAATTCTTGGGCGGCGTCGCTCTATTCATTCCCTCTCCCCTCATCGAGGGGAGAGGGCTAGGGTGAGGGGTGCGTTGCGCGGCTTCCGCTAGGTGGCCGGCGAGCTTCAGGCGCTGCGCCTCGCCGCCGGAAAGCGTCGGCACCGGCTGGCCGAGGCGCAGGTACTCGAGCCCGACGTCCGCGAGCGGTTTCAGCGCGCGCTGCACCTGCGGGTGGTCGGAAAAAAATCCCGTTGCCTCGGATACGGTCATGTCCAGAACATCCGCGACGGATTTTCCTTCGCTTCGGAAACCGGCAGAAGGTTCGAGTTTCACTTCGAGCACTTCCTGCCGGTAACGCCGCCCGTCGCAGTCCGGGCAGCGCAGGTATACGTCGGACAGGAACTGCATCTCGATGTGCTCGAAGCCGTTGCCGCTGCAGGCGGGGCAGCGGCCGTTCCCTGAGTTGAAGCTGAACGTGCCCGCGGTGTAACGCCGCTCGATTGCGGCCGGTGCCGCGGAGAACAGCTTCCGGATCGCCTCGAACGCACCGACGTAGCTCGCGGCATTGGAGCGCGTGGTGCGCCCGATCGGCGACTGGTCCACCATCACCACTTCAGCGATGCGGTCGTGGCCCTTCAGCGCGCGGTGCCGGCCGGGCGCCTCGGTGGGCTTGCCCTTGGACTTGAGCAGCGCCGCGTAGAGCACATCCTGGACCAGCGTGGACTTGCCCGAGCCCGACACGCCGGTGATGCACACCAGGCGCTCGAGCGGGATGGTAACGTCGATGTCTTTGAGGTTGTGCTCGGCGGCGCCGAAAATCTGCAGGCGCGCGCCGATCTTCCCCGGCGCGCGCGGCGCGACGCCGCCGTCCGCGCGCTTGCGCCCAGCGAGATAGTCGGCGGTGAGCGTGCCGGAACGCTTCAGCGCCTCCGGCGTGCCGAAGCAGACGATCCTGCCGCCGCGCTCGCCCGGCCCCGGTCCGAGGTCGAGCACGCGGTCGGCGGCAAGCATGATCTGGGGATCGTGCTCGACCACCACGAGCGAGTTGCCGGCGCCGCGCAGCTTCTTCATGACGCCGATCACGCGGCCCATGTCGCGCGGGTGCAGCCCGATCGAGGGCTCGTCCAGCACGAACAGCGTATTCGTGAGAGAGGTGCCGAGCGCGGTAGTGAGGTTGATGCGCTGCACTTCTCCTCCCGACAGCGTGCGCGACTGGCGGTCGAGCGTGAGATAGCCGAGCCCCACCTCGTTCAGGTAGGAGAATCGCGCGCGGATGTCGGTGAGCAGCAAGTCAGTCGCTTCGTCGAGTGGGGCGGGAAGATGCAGGTGCTCGAAGAACGCGCGCGAGCGCTCCACCGGCAGCAGCACGAGATCGTGAACCGAGAGCCCCGGCAGGGACATAAGCCGGTCCGTACTCCACTTCACGCCCTGCGGCTTGAAGCGCGTTGAAGCGTTGAGGGCCGCATTCGCGTTTGCTTCGCTTCCCAATCGCCATAGCAGGGCGTCGGGCTTCAGGCGCGCGCCGCCGCAGGCCTCGCACGGCGTGTAGGCACGGTAGCGCGAGAGCAGCACGCGCACGTGCATCTTGTAGGCCTTCCTTTCCAGCCACTTGAAGAAGCGGCTGATGCCGTACCAGCTGCCGGGCCAGGATTTCCGCCAGCTCACCCAGCCGGGGTCGCCGTCGACGACCCACTGCCGCTGCCGGGTGTCCAGCTCGCGCCAGGGCGTGTCGATGGGCACGCCGCGCTTCTTCGCGTACTCGACGAGGTCGTCGTTCCAGCCGCGGTAGGATTCGGAGAGCCACGGCCGGATCGCGCCTTCGCGCAGCGTCTTCGATTCGTCGGGTATGACGAGGCCGTAGTCGACGCCGATGACGCGCCCGAAGCCGCGGCAGGTTTCACAGGCGCCGACCGGCGAATTGAACGAGAACAGGCTTGGCGTGGGGTCGGAGTAGTGGATGTCGCAGTCGGGGCAGTGAAGATCCGTGGAGTATCTCCACGCCGGCTGACGGCTGACGGCTGACGACTGACGGCTCTCTTCACCGTCGGCGAGGGGATAGATGTTGACGCGGCCCTGGCCGACGCGAAGCGCGGATTCGAGCGCCTCGATCACGCGCGCTCGCTCGGTCGAAGACATGCGGAAGCGGTCCTGCATCACTTCCAGGAGCCCGTCGCGCTGCGCGTGGATGCGGGTGTATCCCTGGCGCTGGAGGAGATCCTTGACCTCGCTCTCGGAAAAGTTCTTCGGCACCGCGACGGGAAACGTGAAGACGAGGCGCGGGTCGCCCGCGGCCCCGGCTCGGGCGGCGAGGTCCGCGTGTATCGTGTCGGGCGTGTCGCGCCGCACGGGCGCTCCGCAGCCGCGGCAGAAAAGGCGCGCGGCGCGCGCGAACAGTAGCTTCAGGTGGTCGTTCAACTCGGTCATGGTGCCCACCGTCGAGCGCGAGGTGCGCACCGGGTTGGTCTGGTCGATCGCGATCGCCGGTGGAATGCCCTCGATGGCGTCCACCAGCGGCTTGTCCATGCGGTCGAGGAACTGCCGCGCGTAGGGCGAGAACGTCTCGACATAGCGCCGCTGTCCCTCCGCGTAGAGCGTGTCGAACACCAGCGAGGATTTGCCCGAGCCCGACACGCCGGAGACGACGATGAGCTCGTTCAGCGGCAGCTCGAGCGAGAGATTCCTGAGATTGTTCTGGCGCGCGCCGCGGATGACGATCGTGCCGTTAGGCGATTCGGACATCAGAAAAGGAAGCGATTCGGAGCGAAAATGCGGCGGCGGAGGGTCGGTCGGCTCAGCGGGCAAAAGCGTCATTCTAATGCCGATCCAACTTGTTTTGCCCAGCAGGGCGTGTGGGGGCGGCGAACTTTCCCCAGTTGAGGCGATCAGGTGGCGGAAGAAAGTTGGAACGGCACAAACCACAGACGCCGACTCCGCGCGTCGACGCCTATATAATAAGCGTCAAATCCGGACGCAGAGCGCCGGTTTGACTCCGCGCGTTCGAACGGACGTATGGATCGCCGCTCAACGCGCGGACCCAGGCGCGGTGCTGAGGAGAAAGTACATGATGAGACGCATCGTGGTAACGGGTGGCATCGTCGCGGTGGCGCTGCTGCTGCAGCCCGCCGTGGCGCAGACGCTCTACAAGTCCACCATGCCGGACGGGAGTATCGTGTACGGCGACAAGCCGGCGCCGGACGCGGTGAAGGTGGATGAGACCCGGCCCGACATCAAGAAGGGGGGCATTGGGGGCACCACGCCGCGCGAGCAGGAGGCGCTGAAGGAGCTCGAAAAAGGGAGGCTGCAGCGCGAAGGCGGACAGGACAAGGTAACGGCGGCGGAGCAGGCGCTTAGAAATGCGGAGGCCGCGCGCGCCGCCGGCAAGGAACCGCTGGCGAGCGAACGCATCGGCACCGCCGGCGGGGCATCCCGCATCACTGACGCCTATTACGAGCGCCAGAAAAGGCTCGACGCCGACGTGGAAAGGGCGCGCCGCGAACTCGCCGAGGCACGCTCGGGCAAGTAAGAAATTGACAGGATTAACAGGATTTACAAGATCAAGAAGCAAGACCCATCAACGGCTTTTCTGTTTTGACTTTGGTTTTGATCTATTCCTGTCAATCGTGTAGATCCTGTCTATTCGCCTTTCGCGTAGTTGGCTTTACTCCAATCCTGTAAATCCTGTCTATTTCTGTATCTGACCTTTCATGCCTGAAAGACGCATCGGCATCATCATGCATGGTGTAACCGGGCGCATGGGCACCAACCAGCACCTGGTGCGCTCCATCGTCGAAATCCGCAGGCAAGGCGGGGTCGCGTTGCAGGACGGCACGCGGCTCATACCCGACCCCATCCTCGCCGGGCGCAACGCGGCGAAGCTCGCGCAGTTGGCGAAAGCGCACGATATCGCGCGCTGGACCACCGACCTTTCGAAGGCGATCGAATCGAAGGCGGACACGGTGTTCTTCGATGCGGCCTCGACGCAGCTGCGCCCGAGGCTCCTCAAGCAGGCGATCGCGGCCGGCAAGCACGTGTACTGCGAGAAACCCGTCGCCACGACGCTCGCCGAGGCGCTGAGTCTCTATCGCGCGGCGAGGAAGGCGCGCGTGAAGCACGGCGTGGTGCAGGACAAGTTGTGGCTGCCCGGGCTGCTGAAGCTCAAGCGGCTGCGCGATTCAGGCTTCTTCGGCCGCATCCTCTCGGTGCGCGGGGAGTTCGGCTACTGGGTGTTCGAAGGGGACCGGCAGCCGGCGCAGCGCCCGTCATGGAATTACCGGAGGGAGGACGGCGGCGGAATCATCCTCGATATGCTGTGCCACTGGCGCTACGTGCTCGACAATCTCTTCGGCCAGGTGAAGGCGGTGTCGTGCCGCGGTGCAACGCATGTCCCGTACCGGTGGGACGAGAACGGAAAGAAATACAGGGCGACAGCCGATGACGCGGCCTACGCGACGTTCGAGCTCGCGGGTGGCGTCATCGCGCATTTCAACAGCTCCTGGACGGTGCGGGTGCGGCGCGACGACCTGCTGACGCTGCAGGTGGACGGCACGCGTGGCTCGGCGGTGGCCGGACTGCGGCGCTGCTGGACGCAGTCGCTCGAGGAGACGCCGAAGCCGGTGTGGAATCCGGACCTCCCGCAGCCGATTGATTTCTTCGAGGGTTGGAAAGAAGTCCCCGACGAGGCCGGAGCGGACAATGCTTTCAAGGCGCAGTGGGAGCTCTACTTGAAGCACGTTGCGGGCGAGGGCCCGTTCCGCTGGGGCTTGCTGGAGGGCGCGAAGGGCGTGCAGCTTGCCGAGCTCGGGCTGAAGAGCTGGCGGCAGCGCAAGTGGCTCACTGTGCCGGCGTTCCGCGCGTGAAAAACAGAATGGACAGGATTAACAGGATTGACAAGATTCAATTTGAAGAACCAGTTGGTTTTTGCCTTAATCCTGTAAATCTTGTGAATCCTGTCTATTTCTTGATTTTTTGAACTGCATGAAGCGCGACGCGATCGAGACGATCCGGCTGCCAACTGCAGACCGCCAACTGCAGACTTACCACGTGCGCGAGCCGCGCAGGTTCGAGCGGCCGGCGAGGCCATTCACGCGCATCGCCTACGCTGCGGCGCACGTGGTCGCCGACCCCTGGTCATCCAAGGAGCCGTGGCTCGAGGCGGCGGTGGACTGGGACGCAACGATCGCGTTCCGCCGGCACCTGTGGTCGTGGGGCCTCGGTGTCGCCGAGGCGATGGACACGGCTCAGCGCGGCATGGGCATGGACTGGGCGAACTCGCTCGAACTGATCCGCCGGACGCTCGAGGCGGCGAAGAGCGTGCCGGGTGCGGTGGTCGGCTGTGGCGCCGGCACCGACCATCTGGCGCCGGACCCGGGCCTCAGGATCGAGCGGGTGATCGCGGCCTACGAGGAACAGTGCGCGGCGGTGGAGAAGCTCGGCGGGCGGATCGTGCTGATGGCGAGCCGCGCGCTCGCGGCGTGCGCGAAATCGCCCGATGACTACGCGCGGGTGTACGACCGCGTGCTGGCGCAGGTGAGGGAGCCGGTGATCATCCACTGGCTGGGCGAGATGTTCGATCCCGCGCTCGAGGGCTACTGGGGCCATGCGGACCACGGCAAGGCGATGGACGTCTGCCTCGACGTGATCCGCAAGCACGCGGCGAAGGTGGACGGCATCAAGGTCTCGCTGCTCGACAAGGACAAGGAGATCGCGATGCGGCGCCGGCTGCCCAAGGGAGGGGTTGGGGGCCCCTCCGATCCGCAACGGGGCGTGCGCATGTATACCGGCGACGATTTCAACTTCGCGGAGCTGATCGAGGGCGACGGGGAGGGGCATTCAGATGCTCTGCTCGGCATCTTCGACGCGATCGCGCCCGCGGCCTCGGGCGCGCTGTCGGCGCTCGCGGGCGGTGACCGCGCCGGCTACCACGACATCCTCGCGCCGACCGTGCCGCTGTCGCGCCACATCTTCCGGGCGCCGACGCGCTTCTACAAGACCGGCGTCGTGTTCCTCGCGTGGCTCAACGGCCACCAGGAGCATTTCGTGATGGTCGGCGGCCAGGAAAGCGCGCGCGGCGTTTTGCACTTCGCCGAGCTGTTTCGTCTCGCGGATCAGGCCGGGCTGCTCGCCGATCCGGCGCTCGCCTGCCGGCGCATGCGGCAGTTGCTGGCGATACACGGAATCTGATGAAAGCGGCGCCGTTCGATTACGTCCGCGCCGGCTCGATCGACGAGGCCTGCGAGCTGCTGCGGCAGCGCGGCGACGACGTCAAGCTGATCGCGGGCGGCCAAAGCCTGGTGCCGATGATGGCGATGCGCCTCACGCGCCCGCGCTGCCTGGTCGATGTCAACGAAATACCGGCGCTCAAGTTCATCACCATCGAGTCAGGGGCCGCCCGCACTGGCGCATGCACGCGGCAATGTTCGATCGAGCGGGACGACGCCCTTGCGGCGCGTGTGCCGCTGCTGCGGCAGGCGCTCGCGTGGGTCGGCCATGTGCAGACCCGCAATCGCGGCACGGTCGGCGGGAGCCTCGTTCACGCCGACCCGGCGGCCGAATTGCCGCTCGCAGCGCAAGTGCTCGGCGCCGCGATGAAGCTGCGCTCGACGGGCGGCGCACGTACCGTTTCTGCGGCCGAGTTTTTTGTCGGACCGCTGATGACCGCGACCGAGCCTGCTGAATGCCTCGAGGAAATCCACTGGCCGGTCTGGCCGGAGCGGCGCACGGGCTCGGCCTTCATCGAGATCAGCCGGCGTCACGGCGATTTCGCCATCGTCGCGGCCGCGGCGCAGGTTGCGCTCGACGGTGATGGCCGCTGCGTGCGCGCGAGCTTCGGTCTCGGCGGAGGCGGTTCGATCCCGCGCGCGTTTCCGGACATCGCCAGGCGCTTGATCGGCACCCGGCTGGAGGAGGAAGCGGTGAAGGAAGCGGCGCACGATGCGGCGGCAGAGATCGAATTTCCGGGCGACTTGCACGGGAGCGCGGCCTATCGCGGGCAGCTCGCGGCGGTGCTTGCGGCCCGCGCGCTGCGCGCCGCGCACGAACGGGCAAGGAGCGCGCGGTGAGCGAGGCACTCTACCCGATCTCGGTCGAAGTCAACGGCGCCGTGCGCAAGGGCGTAGTGGCGGCGCGGCTCTCGCTGGTCGACTGGCTGCGCGAGGAATTGCGCCTCACCGGCACGCACGTCGGCTGCGAGCACGGCGTCTGCGGCGCGTGCTCGATCATGCTCGACGGCGAGCCCGTGCGCTCGTGCCTCATCTACGCGGTGCAGGCCGACGGCCACTGCGTCACCACGGTGGAAGGGCTCGCGAATCCAGACGGCACGTTGAGTGTGCTGCAGGACAGCTTCTGCCAGATGCACGGCCTGCAGTGCGGCTACTGCACGCCGGGAATGCTGATTGCCGCGCAAGGGCTGCTCGATGCCGTGCCGCGCCCGAGCGAAGAGCAGGTCCGCGAGGCGATCGGCGGCAATCTCTGCCGCTGCACGGGCTACCAGCAGATCGTGGACGCAGTGCAGTTCGCCGCCGAGCGGCTTGTTGAAAAGAAGGATTAGCCGCCGATGAACGCCGATAGACGCCGATAAGCAGAGCCAAGAAAAAATTGGCCACGGAATCACACAGAATAGACACGGAATCAAGAACAAGGACGAAATTACGAAACGCACCTTGCAAAGAAGAATCCTCAGTAGAACTTGTTTGCTGCGTTGCTGTTTCATTTTCGGTCTCATCGGCGTTCATCGGCGTTCATCGGCGGCTGAATCTTGACCTGGGGTCAGACCTTGACATTTCGCTACATCGGCACGAAGCGCAGGACGAAGGAGGACCCGCGCTTTGTGATGGGGCGCGGGCACTACGCCGCCGACATCGCCCTGCCGGGCATGAAGCACGTGGCGATCGTCGCCTCGCCGTACCCGAGCGCGCGGATACGCTCGGTCAGGACGGAGGCAGCGCTCAAGGTCCCGGGCGTGCACTACGTACTGACTGGCGAGGAGTTATGTGCCGCCACCGACTCGCTCGCGATCGGTGTCGATGCGCCCAAGGTGACGCGCTATCCCCTGGCGAAGGACGTTGTGCGCTACGCCGGCGAGTGGGTCGCCGCGGTGGTCGCCGACACGCGCGCGCTCGCTGAAGATGCAGCCGAGCGGGTCGAGGTGGATTACGAGCCGCTGCCCTACGTGATCGACGCCGAGCGGGCGGTGAGTCCCGACAGCCCCCTCGTGCACCCGGCGCACGGCTCCAACGTGTTGTACCACCGGCGCTTCGTCTGGGGGCCGGTCGAGGAAGCGTTCGCGAAAGCCGATCACAGGCTTGCGCTGCGCGCGGTATGGGGGCGCAGCTCGACCGTGCCGATCGAGACCTTCGGTGTCGCGGCGCAATGGGACCCGGGACAGCAGGTGCTCGACGTCTGGGCCTCCATCCAGATGCCGAAATACCCGGACCAGACCGCGCGCGCGTTGAGGCTCCCCGGCAACGCGGTGCGCGTGCACTACGACGTGGACGTCGGCGGCAGCTACGGCGTCAAGCGCGGCATCAAGCACACCGTGCTCGTTGGATATCTCGCGCGGCGCCTCGGCATGCCGGTCCGCTTCATCGAGGACCGGCTCGAGAACATGCGCGGCGGCGACATGCAGGGCCCCGACCGGATCTTCGACGTGGAAGCCGCGTTTGACCGCGACGGCACCATCCGGGCGCTCAAAATCCGCGCGCTCGACGACGTCGGCGCCTACGCGGGCCGCTCGCCGCTGCAGCTCGGCAAGCCGGTGGGCGCGATCTGCGGGCCGTACCGCATCAAGGCCGTTGAGTATGAGCCGACTTCCGTGATGACCCACAAGACGCCGCAGGAAGCGGTGCGCGGCTTCGGCCAGTCGCCGACCAATTTCGCGCTCGAGCGCGCGATGGACTGCGTGGCGCGTCATCTCGGCATGGACCGCATCGAGCTGCGCCGCAGGAACTTGATCGCCAAGGAGGAATTTCCGTATCGCATCCCGAGCGGCTCAACCTACGACTCGGGCGACTACCACGCGGTGCTCGACAAGGCGCTCGACGCCATCGGTTACCCGGCGCTCGTCGCCGCGCGCGACCAGGCGCGCCGCGAGGGGCGCCTCGCGGGCATCGGAATCGCTACCTGCCTCGAGCCGAGCGGCGGCAACTCGGCGTTCGAGCCGCTGTTCAACGCGAAGAACGATACGACGACGTGGATGGATTCGTGCCTGGTGCGCGTGGATCTCTCGGGTGCCATCACCGGCGTGATGGGCACTTCATCCGCGGGGCAGGGACACGAAACCCTGGTCTCGACCGTGATCGGCGAAGTGCTCGAGCGCGACCCGGCGGGCGTCCGCGTGGTGCGCGCCGACTCGCTCACGGCGCTGCCGTCGAACAGCCCCGTTGGCAGCCGCATGGCGATCATGCTCGGCGGCGCGGCGGCCGGCGCGGCGCGCAGGATCAAAGAGACGCTGATCGAGATCGCCGCGCACAACCTGGGCTGCACTGTCGAGGCGGTCGAGTACGCGGAAGGCAACGCCTCGGTCCGCGGTCACCCCGGGAAGCGCCTGGCGTGGGACGATCTCGTCACCATCGCGCATCGCCGCCACCACAAGATGCCGCCGGGCGTTGAGCCCGGGCTGCAGGCGAAATTTGTGTGGGAAGTGCCGACCGGCGGGCAGATGCCGACACCCGAGGGCACGGTGCAGATGTACCCGTGCTACGCGTTCGAAGCGCACGTCGTGTATGTCGAGATCGACCCCGAGACCGCCCAGCCGTCGCTGCGCAAGTATGTGTGCGGCCACGACTGCGGCGTGATGATCAACCCGGACATCGTGCACGGCATGACCTACGGCGGCATCGCCCACGGCATCGGCGCGGCGCTATACGAGAAGTTCTCCTATACCGAGGACGGCCAGCTTGCGAGCGGCACGTTCATGGATTACCTGATTCCGAGCGCGATGGAGGTTCCCCCCATCCGTATCGTGGATCACTGCACGCCTTCGCCGCTGACGACTTTCGGCCAGAAAGGCTCGGGCGAGGCTGGCTACCTCGGCGCGCCCGCTGCGGTCGCCAATGCGGTCAACGACGCGCTCGCGCCTCTCGACACGAGTATCGAGGCGCTGCCGATGACGCATGACGCGCTTTGGCATACGATCACAGGGGCCAATGCCAGGAAGCTAAAGTAAAGGCCAGCTTCCCGGCATTGGCCGAAAAATGGATTTCGCATTCACGGAAGACCGCGCAGCAGGTGTTTCGCATACGAACCGATAGTCAGACGAGGAGACGAACGTGAAAAAAACAGCGTTGACGTATCTAGCGGCGGCGGCGGCCCTGTTCGCCGCGAGCGCGGAAGTTTCCGCGCAGACCGCCGCGAACGATCCAGCCGCGGGCTGGCCCAATAAGCCGCTGCGCGTGGTCGTCCCGTTTACCCCCGGCAGCGGCACCGATGCGGTTGCGCGCATCGTCACGGAGCGGCTGGGCGCGCAGCTCGGGCAGACGTTCGTCGTCGAAAACCGGCCGGGCGCGGGCGGGACGATCGGCATGGCCGTTGTCTCCAAAGCGAACCCCGACGGTTACACGATACTCGTGCACTCCTCGTCGTACACGGTGACGCCGACCACCTACCCGAACGCGCCCTACGATACGTTGCGCGATTTCAGGGGGATCACGCCGCTCGCCAACCTGCCCAACGTGCTGGTCATTGCACCCTCGAAGGGTATCCGCTCGGTGAAGGACCTGGTTGCCGCCGCCAAGGCGAAGCCCGGCACTTTGACCTACGCGTCGGCAGGAGCGGGCAGTGCGACGCAGCTGAACGCCGAGCGCTTCCGGCTGGGCGCCGGATTCGAGGGGGTGCACGTGCCGTTCAAGGGCACGCCCGAGGCGCTCACCGATGTCGTCACCGGGCGCGTGGATATCTACTTCTGCCCGGTGATCTCGGTGCTGCAGTTCCTCAAGGAAGGCAGGGTGATCGGCCTCGCGGTCGGCAGCAGCAAGCGCTCGTCGGCGCTTCCCGATCTTCCCACGACGCTCGAAGCGGGCATTCCGAACTCGGATTACAACTTCTGGGTCGGCATGGCCGTGCCGTCGAAAACCCCGCGCGCCATCGTAGCCAAACTGCATCAAAGCACGCAGAAGTCTCTGCAGACGGCGGACCTGGCCGAGCGCATGGCGAAGCTCGGCGCCGAGCAAATGCTGATGACCCCGCAAGAGTTCGATGCCTACATCAAGGCCGAAATCAAGATCAACGCCGCGCTGGTCAAGGCGGCCGGAATCACCGTGAACTAAGAGCCCCTACCACTCACCGCGGAGGACGCCGAGGACGCGGAGGAAAGACAAGAACAAGAATGGAACCGCAGATAAACGCAGATAAACGCGGATAGGAAGAAGAGCAAATCGAATCACGAATCACGATTCACGCTTTTCAATGAAGATACCGCCGCCAGATTCGGGACTGCTGTCGCTCAACACGGCGACGGTGCGGGAAAAGTGGGGTCTGCGCGAGATGATCGAGGGCTGCGCGCGCCATGGCATCCGCGGCATCTCGCCGTGGCGCGACAAGCTCGCCCAACTGGGTGCGAAGGAAGCGGCGAAGCTCGCGCGCGACAACGGCTTGAAAGTAACGGGCCTCTGCCGCGGCGGGATGTTTCCGGCTGCGGACCGCAGGGGGCGCCAGGCCGCCTTGGATGACAACCAGCGCGCGATCGAGGACGCGGCGACGCTCGGCGCGCGCTGCCTGGTGTTGGTCGCCGGGGGACTCCCGGTGGGATCGAAGGACCTCAAGGGCGCGCGCGAGATGGTGCGCGACGGCATCGGCGAGCTCCTCGACCGCGCGCGCGCCGCGGGCGTGCCACTCGCGATCGAGCCGCTGCACCCGATGTATTGCGCCGATCGCGCCTGCGTCAATACGATGGCGCAGGCGCTCGACCTATGCGATCAGCTCGACTCCGGCGCGAGCGGCGCTCTCGGCGTCGCGGTGGACGTCTATCACGTCTGGTGGGATCCGCTGCTCCAGCAGGGCATCGAGCGGGCGGGTGACAAGCGCCTGCTCGCCTTTCACATATGCGACTGGCTCGTGCCGACAACTGACTTGCTCCTCGACCGCGGGATGATGGGCGACGGCGTGATCGACTTACCGCTCATCCGCTCATGGATGGAAGCGGCGGGCTACCGCGGCTTCCACGAAGCGGAGATCTTCTCCGCGAAGAACTGGTGGAAGCGCGAGCCCGACGATGTCCTCGGCGTGATCAAGCGCCGGCACCAGGAGTGCTGTTGAAATAACATCGGCGCGGCGCCAGCCGCCCCGATTCTGTCGTCCCGTCCCGACACTGCTGGCACGAGTGTCGCCATTGCCCGACTCCCATCCGTTTTTTTCTTTGTCGTATTACCTATTCGTACAGATTTCCGTTCGACGAAAATATAATTGCATCAAGATTACGGCTGGGCATACCGCGTCCAGAAATTTGGAGACCACCCATGATGGAGGTCAGGACGATGCGCCATCCAACTCGAGCTTTCTGCGCCTTGCTTTTCGCCGCAGCCCTCGGCGGCCTGCTCAGCGGCTGTAGCGGGGGCGATACTTCCCAGGCACAGGCCGACTCAGGCCCGCAGGGCAGCGGAGTCAATCTCGCTGCCGTCCCGCAATCGGCCTATCCCTTGCCGAACGCGAATGAGGCGGCGCGCTTCCTGAACCAGGCCTCGTTCGGAGCGAACGACGCCGAGATAGCCAAGGCGCGGCAGTACGGCTACAGCGCGATCCTGGAAGACCAGTTCCTCATGCCCACGCACCGCACGCACGAGGCGTACATCAACACCATCGACCCGACGAGCCTCAGCGACAACGAGGTCATGCACACCTTCTGGAGAGAGTCGGCGACCGGGTGGAACCAGCTAAGACGGCGAGTGGCGTTCGCGTTGTCGCAGATCTTCGTGATCTCGCTCCAGGACGCGAACCTCCAGAGCTACCGGCGCGGAGTGGCTTCGTACATGGACATGCTCACCCGCAACGCCTTCGGCAACTATCGCCAGCTGCTTCAGGACGTGACGCTGCATCCGATGATGGGGCTGTACCTTTCGCATCTGCGCAACCGCAAGGAGGACCCTGCGCTCAACCGCGTGCCCGACCAGAACTACGCGCGCGAGGTGATGCAGCTGTTCTCGATCGGTCTCTATCGATTGAACCCGGACGGCACGCTCGTGCTCGACGTCACCACCGGGCAGCCGATCGAAACCTACGGCCCCAACGACATCGTCGGCCTGTCGCGCGTGTTCACGGGCTTTTCCTGGGCGGGCTGCCCCAGCACGTCCACCAACTGCTTCAATGGCAGCGGCACGCAGTCCCCGAACCGGGAAGTGCTGCCCATGCAGAGCTTCCCGCAGTTCCACTCGACATCGGAAAAGAGTTTCCTCGGGACGACCATTGCGGCGAACACCACTCTGGATCCACTTGGAGACCTGAACCGCGCGCTCGACGTGATCGCAGCCCATCCCAACGTCGGCTCGTTCATCGGGCGGCAGCTTATTCAGCGCCTGGTGACGAGCAACCCCTCGCCGGCGTATGTCGGACGCGTCGCTCAGGCGTTCAATACGGGGCGCTATCAGTCGGGCGCTTACGTCGTGGGCACTGGCCAGCGCGGCGACCTGCGCGCGACGATCGCGGCGATCCTGCTCGACATCGAGGCGCGTACCGTGCCAGCCGGCGGCCCCGGCAAGACGCGCGAGCCCGTTCTCAGGGTCGCCCAATGGATGCGCGCCTTCAACGCGCGGTCAGCCTCGGGCAATTTCCTGTTGGGTACTACCGACGATCCCGCTACCTCGCTCGGCCAGTCACCGATGCGCTCGCCGACGGTGTTCAATTTCTACCGCCCGGGCTACGTGCCGCCCAATACCGCGATCGCAACGGCGGGCCTCGTTGCTCCGGAGTTTCAGATCGTCAGCGAAGTCTCTGTAGTCGGCTATTCGAATTTCATGCGAAGCCAGGTGCAGAACGGCGCCGGATCAAACACTCCGCGCGACATCCAGCCGGACTACACCGCCGAGATGGCCATCGCCGACAACCCTGCGGCTCTCGTTGACCGCGTGAGCCTGCTGCTCACCGCGGGGTCGATGAGCGCGAGTACAAGGAACCTCATCGTCACCGCAGTCAACTCGATCACGATGCCGGCCACGAACCAGGCAACCGCGCGCCTGAACCGCGCGCGGCTGGCTGTGTTCTTCACGCTGTCGTCACCTGACTATCTCGTGCAGAAATAGATCGGAGCAAGCCCATGCGCGAATCCCGCCGCCATTTCCTCAAGACCTGCTCGCTCATGTCGATTGCGGGCGCGGCAAGTCCCTTCGCCCTCAACCTCGCTGCGATAGGCGCCGCGTCAGCGCTCACGCCTGCGAGCTATAAGGCAATTGTTTGCCTGTTCTTCTATGGTGGCAACGACCACACCAATACGTTCATTCCCTACGACGCGGCGTCGTACGCCCAGTATTTCGCGTCGCGTGACACGCTCGCGATCCCGCAGGCTCAGCTCACCGCCACCGCTACCGGCGCAGTCGCGTCGCAGGGCGGACGCGAGTTTGCCTTCCACCCGGCGCTGACGGCGTTCAAGACGCACTGGGAGGCGGGCAAGCTCGCGGTGGTCGCCAATGTCGGACCCCTGATCGTTCCAATACTGACCAAACAGGATTACCAAAATCCCTCGGTAAAGAAACCACCCAAGCTTTTCTCGCACAACGACCAGCAGTCGATATGGCAGGCGTATCGGCCCATCGGTGAAGGCGCGAGGATCGGTTGGGGCGGAAAGATCGGCGACCTGCTCAAGAGCCAGAATACGAACCCGGCTAACAATCGATTGTTCACCTGCATTTCGGTAGGCGGCAGCTCGGTATTTCTTTCGGGCGAGGACGTCATTCAGTATCAGGTTGGTTCCAGCGGGCCGGCGTCTATTTCCGGCATTTCCGGTACGATCTATGGATCCCAGGGAACCGCCGCATCGACAGCCTATCGGAGCCTCATAACAGGCACGAGCCCGAACCTGTTCGAGAACGAGTTAGGTGTAGTAACGGACCGTTCGATTGATGCGAACGAGCAACTGAGGAACGCCTTGCTGGGCGCGCCGGTACTCACCCCCACCGTCCCAATTAACAATAACCTCGCGTCGCAGCTCGCGACTGTGGCCCGGATTATCTCGGTGGCCGACACGCTCCAGACGAACCGGCAGGTGTTCTTGGTCAGCATTGGCGGCTTCGACAACCATGATTTCCTCCTCACCCAGCACGCCCAGCAACTGACTCAGGTCAACAACGCGGTGGCAGCGTTCTACCAGTGGCTCGTGCAGTTGGGCGTGCAGGACCAGGTGACGCTCTTCACCGCTTCGGACTTTGGCCGGACGCTCACCTCCAACGGCGACGGGTCCGACCACGGCTGGGGCTCGCATCACTTCGTCCTCGGCGGCTCAGTTGTGGGTAAGCAGGTATATGGAACGTTCCATCCCACGGTCTTCGGTGCCGGCAATCCCGCCGATATCGGGCAAGGGAACCTGATTCCAGGCATCGCGGTCGACCAGTACGCGGCGACGTTCGCGCGCTGGCTCGGCGTGAGCGACGCCAACCTGCCGCTCGTCCTCCCCAACATCGTCAACTTCAGTCCGATCGACCCGAGCTTCATGCTGTAGATGATTCTTCGGGTCGCGATCGTGCGCATGGCTCGCGTGATGCTGGGAAGGCTATTCTCTGCTTCAGCGAGCGTGGCGCTGCTGCTCGCGCTTGCTGCATGCGGGGGCGGTGGCGAGGACGCGCTGCCTCCCGCAGCGGCTCCCCCGACAGGACTTCAACCGACGCTTGCGTCCATCCAGGCCAACGTATTTACGCCGAGTTGCGCCAAATCAACCTGCCACACCGGGTCGACGCCTCAAGCTGGGCTGAATCTCGATCCGAACTCTAGTTGGGCAAGCATTAGTCAATGATCGTGAGCTCCCAGGACATGACGCTCATCCGTGTGATCCCCATGGATGCGAGACGGAAGCTTGCTCATCCAGAAACTCGAGGGAACGGCGATGTTAGGGGCCCAAATGCCGGCGGACGGGAACTATCTCCAGCAAGCGACGATCAACGTGATCCGCCATGGATCGACGACGGCGCGCTGATGAATTGACGCGCGGCGGGAGCGGCGTTACGCCCCGCTCTGTCCCGCCAGGTAGTATCGGCGCAGTACCCGTGGAATCGGCCAGCGCATTCGCCGCGCGGGCGACAAACGCCTGCTCGCGTTCCACATCTGTCGGTCGCCTCGCCCGAAAAAAACGGGGCGGCCTGAGCCGCCCCGATTCTATTGGCGAGGAAGCCTCTAGGTTCTCAGCATCTCGGGCTTGATCGGGAGCTTGCGGATGCGTTTCCCGGTCGCGGCGAAGATCGCGTTGCAGATCGCGGGCGCGATGGGTGGCACGCCCGGCTCGCCGGCGCCGCCCTGCTCGCCCTGGCCCTCCAGGATGTGCACCTCGACCTTGGGCATCTCGTCCATGCGCGCGATCTTGTAGTCGTTGAAGTTCGACTGCTCGACGCGCCCGTTCTTGATGGTGATCTCCCCATAGAGCGCGGCGGTGAGGCCGTAGAAAATCCCGCCCTCGATCTGGTATTTCAACATCTCGGGATTGACCACCCAGCCCGGGTCGATCGCCGCGACCACGCGGTGCACCTTGACCTTGCCGTCCTTTGCCACCGATACCTCCGCGACCTGCGCGCAGTAGCTGTTGTAGGAGAAGTGCGCTGCGATGCCGCGGTGCACGCCGGCGGGCAGCGGCTTGCCCCAGCCCGCTTTCTCCGCCGCGAGGTCGAGCACCCCGCGCAGCCGCGCCGCGATGGGCTTGTTCAGCAGTTGCTTGCGGTACTGGTAGGGATCCTTGCCGGCCGCGTGCGCCAGCTCGTCCACGAAGCTCTCGAGGAGAAAGCCGTTCTGGGAATTCGCGACCGAGCGCCAGAATCCGGAGGGCACGCCGGGGTTGTTGTTGACATAGTCCAGGTAGACGTTGGCGATGTCGTACGGGAAGTAGTCGGCCGCGCCCTGCACCGAGGTCGGATCGAGCCCGTCCTTGCGCAGGAAGTGCGCGAAGGTCTTGAAGTACTGCAGGATGGAGGCGCCGACGATGCGGTGACGCCACGCGGTCGGCATGCCGTCCGCACCGAGCGCGGCCTGCATCACGTTGAGCGAGGCCGGGCGATAGAAGTCGTGCTGCAAATCGTCTTCGCGTGTCCACACGACTTTCACCGGCACGTTGCCCGCGGCGCGCGAAGTCTCGACTGCGTCCAGCACGTAGTCGCTCTCGAGCCTGCGCCCGAAACCGCCGCCGAGGTACGTGGTGTTTATCGTGATCGCTTTGGGCGGCAGGCCTGTCAGTTGCGACACCCAATACTGGTTCCATGACTGCGCCTGGGTCGACGCCCAGACCTCCACCGAGTCGCCCTTGAAGTGCGCGGTCGCGTTCATCGGCTCCATGCACACGTGCGCGAGGAACGGCACCTCGTACACCGCCTCCACGCGCTTGGCGCCCGCCGCGAGCGCCGCAGGAACGTCGCCCACTTTGAGCCGCTCGGCGGCAGTGGGACCCTTCGCAAGCTCAGCCCAATTCCGGTATATGTCGGGCGTGCTGACCTTCGCCATCGGTCCCTCATCCCAGGTGACCTCCAGCGCGTCGCGGCCCTTCTTCGCCGCCCAGAAGCTGTCGGCGACCACCGCCACGCCCGAACTGACCTGAACGACCTTCTTTACGCCCGGCACCTTGAGGGCTCTTTCAGCGCTGAAGCTTTTTACCTTGCCGCCGAACACCGGGCACTTGGCGATCGTGGCGGTGAGCATCCCGGGGCGCTTCACGTCGATGCCGTAGATCGGCTTGCCGGTGACCTTGAGCGGCAGGTCGTGGCGCGGTGTCGATTTACCGAGAATCTTGAACTCGGACCGCGGCTTGAGCACCGGCTCGTCAGGCGCCACCATCTTCGCCGCATCGTTCGCGACGGATCCGTAGGACACCTTGCGGCCGCTCGGTTTGTGAATCACGAAGCCGTTTTCGGCGATGCACTCCGACCGCAGCACCTGCATTCTCTCGGCGCCGGCCGAGATCAGCATGAAGCGCGCCGCCGCACCGGCGCGCCGCGCCACGGGGCCGACGTTGCGCACGCTGGAGCTGCCGCCGGTCGCCTGGAAGCCGCCCACCGCCCTGAACCCGATGTAGCGCGGGTTGCCGAATGCCGGGTCGATGCCACCCTGCTCGATGTGCACGTTCTTGAGCTCGACCTCCAGCTCCTCGGCGATCAGCATCGAGAGCGAGTTATGACAGCCCTGTCCCATTTCCGACTGACCGCACACGACGGTGACCTTGCCGTCGGTACCGATCTTGACGAACGCATTGAGCTTGGCCTCGCCCGCTGCCGCTTCCGCGACGCGCGCTGCGCCCGGCAGGTAGAAGCCGATCGCGAGCCCGCCGCCCGCCGCGGTGCCCGCCTTGAGGAAGGTCCTGCGATCCCGATTGAGTGTGGCGCGCATGTCAGGCCCCCTTTCCCATCATCGCTGCCGCGGTGTGTATCGCCTTGCGGATGCGGTTGTAGGTGCCGCAGGTGCAAATGTGCCCCTCCATCGCCTTTTCGATCTCGGCATCGCTCGGGTTCTTGTTCTTTGCGAGCAGCGCCGCCGCCGACATGATCTGGCCCGACTGGCAGTAGCCGCATTGCGGCACCTCTTCCGCGACCCAGGCTTTCTGCAGGGGATGGGCGCCGCCCTTGGACAGTCCCTCTATGGTGGTGATCTTCTTACCCGCGACTTGCGACACCTGCGTGGTGCAGGAACGCACCGGCTCGCCATCCACATGAACGACGCATGAACCGCACACGGCCACGCCGCACCCGTACTTGGTGCCCATCAGTCCGAGCGCGTCACGCAGCACCCACAGAAGTGGAGTCTCCGGATCGTCGACACTGAGTTTGTGGGTTCTGCCGTTGACGTTGAGGCTGAGTGCGGTGGCCATGGTCTCCTCCTTGGCGCGGGTGGGAAACAAATGTAGTCCCGCCGCCCGCCGCTGGCAAGCGGCGGGGGAAGGGTCTGATTATTCTGGGGTACGGGCTCCCCGACGCACTGCATTGTCACCCAACCCCCCAGCCCCCCTTTGTCAAAGCGGGGAGACGAGAATATGCCGGGGGGATTTCGTCACTGGGTCACTGCGTCCAGCTGCTCCTGCAGCGCGATCCACTCCGCTTCGATCTGCGCGAGCTCGCGCGCGACGTAGGCCTGGTCCACGATCAGCGCTTTCACCGAGTCCTTCTGCGCTTCGCCGTAGAGCGCCGGGTCGGCGAGCTGCGCGTCGATCGCGGACTTTCGCGCGTTCAGCTTCGCCAGCTGCTCCTCCAGCCGCTTCAAGCGCGATTCGAGCGGCTTGCGCGCGGCGGACTGGCGCTGGCGCTCCTCCGCTTCCCTGCGCTTCTGCCCGCGCCGGTCAGCCGGCGGCTGGGCGACGGCGGGTTTGCCCGGAGCGGCTTTCTTGTTTTCGGGTGGCTGGTTCGCTTCCTTGTCCGGGACGGCATCGGCCGCCGCATCCGTTTCCCCGAGCTTGGTCCTGAACAGCCAGTCGCGGTAATCGTCGAGGTCGCCGTCGAACGGCTGCAGGCGCCCGTCGGCGACGATCAGGAACTGGTCGGTGGTGGCGCGCAGCAGGTGGCGGTCGTGCGAGACCAGCACCAGCGTGCCTTCGAACTGCGCGAGCGCCACCGTCAGCGCCTCGCGCGTCTCGAGGTCGAGGTGATTGGTCGGCTCGTCGAGCAGCAGCAGGTTGGGGCGGTTCCACACGATCAGCGCCAGCGCGAGCCGCGCTTTCTCGCCGCCGGAGAAATTCTCGATCGGGCCGGTCGCCATGTCGCCGGGGAAATTGAACATGCCGAGAAAATTGCGCAGTTCCTGTTCCCGGGTCCGCGGCGCGACGCGAGCGAGGTGCCACAGCGGCGATTCGTCGTGGCGCAGCATCTCCAGCTGGTGCTGCGCGAAGTAGCCGACGGCGAGCCCCTTGTTGAAGATCGCCGTGCCGGCGAGCGGCGCGAGTTCGCCGGCGAGGGTCTTCATTATTGTGGACTTCCCCGCGCCGTTGATGCCCAGCAGTCCGTAGCGCTCACCGCTACGCAGCGTAAACCGGATGTCGCGCACGACGACCTTCACTTTACTGTCCGATGGGCCGTCCTCCATCCGGTAGCCGGCGTCCACGTCTTCCAGCGTGAGCAGGGGATCGGGCGCCTTCAGCGGCTCGCGGAACTCGAAGGAGAAGGGCGCGGAGACGTGCAGCGGCGCGAGCTCCTCCATCTTCGCCAGCATCTTCATGCGGCTTTGCGCCTGCCGCGCCTTGGTGGCCTTCGCCCGGAAGCGGTTGATGAAGGACTCCAGGTGCGCGCGCTCGCGCTGCTGCTTCTCGTACTGGGCCGCGGCGAGCACCACCGCCGCGGCGCGCTGGCGCTCGAAGTCGGAATAGTTGCCGGAGTAGCGCCTGAGCTTCCGGTCGTCGATGTGCACGACGACGTCCACCACGCCGTCGAGGAAGTCGCGGTCGTGCGAGACGACGAGGAGCGTGCCGGCGTAGCGCTTCAGCCAGTCCTCGACCCAGAGGATGGCGTCGAGATCGAGGTGGTTGGTCGGCTCGTCGAGCAGCAGCAGGTCGGAGGGGCACATCAGCGCCTGCGCGAGATTGAGCCGCATGCGCCAGCCGCCGGAGAAGCTCGCCACCGGCTCGCCCATCTGCTCGTGCGTGAAGCCCAGGCCGTGCAGCAGCTGCTCGGCGCGCGAGCGCACCGTGTACGCGTCGGCGTCGGCCAGCGCGGCGTGCAGCTCGCCGATGCGGTGGCCGTCGTTCGCGGCCTCGGCCTCGGCGAGCTCCCGCTCGAGCCGCCGCAGCGTCGTGTCGCCGTCGATCGCGTATTCGAGCGCGGGGCGGTCGAGCGCGGGCGTCTCCTGCGCGACGTGCGCGACGCGCCAGCGCGGCGGGATAGTCGACCTCGCCCTTGTCGGCGTGCAGCTCGCCGCGCAGCAGCGCGAACAGGCTCGACTTGCCCGAGCCGTTCGCGCCGATCAGGCCGATCTTGTCGCCGGGATTGAGCGCGACGTCGGCGCCTTCGAGCAGCATCTTGGTGCCGCGGCGGAGCGTGACTTGGGAGAGGCGGATCATCGGGTCATTCGCAAGGCGCGCATTGTACGCGGAA
>CAVOUJ010000043.1:0-56766 GCA_963699535.1 uncultured beta proteobacterium
GTAGTCTGAGCAACAGTTCCTCGCCTATGCTGCCCATCTGTTCCCGGCTGGCAATCAGTGCTCCACCGATGCTGATGTCGCGGGCGATACACGTGTAACTGCTGCCGTCCCTGGTTGATGCGTGGCAATTGATGTGGGCTTGGGCGCGCGGACTGCTGCGCACAACCAGTCCGCGTACCTCCGGCGGGTAGGACAGATGCAGATAAGGGTATGGGGTGCCGGTTGCTTCCCTGACGACGGCAGAAAAAGCGTAGGCATTTTTTCCGCTGAAGAAACGCGCACTGAGATTTTGCCCTTCGCGTGCCGGCATGGGACGACCGTTTATCAGGGGCATGGATACGATCACGCTTTGCCCGGCAAGATAGCCAATCAGGGACGCGACGCACCGGACCTTTTCAGTCTTGGTCTGAAATTGCAGCTGTATCGAATCGCCGATCCTGAGCTTGGTCTGCTCGAGTGGCAACCCCCCCAGTTCTTGCTGGGCCTGCTTGGGCGTATCCGGTTTGTCAGTCATGATTGCGCTTGCGAGGAAATCGCTGCAACAGACCTCGCCTGGCGCACCAGAACCCTGAGCACCCGCTCCAGCTCCAATTCCTCGGGCAGATCCTCGCCATCGGTCGCCCCCGCGGGCGATTCGCCGATTCCAACAAGTCCCTCGCGGCGCACCAGCACCCTGATCTCGTGCACGTGCTCCAGGAACGCGGCGGTGTCCACCAGATCCGCATCGCGCGGCCGAGGCAACGCCACGCTCAGCTCGCGCAGGACACGGCCCGGGGCTGCGCTCATGACAAAGACGCGATCCGACAGAAAAACCGCTTCCTCGATGTCATGCGTGACGAAGAGCACCGAAATGCGGTGCTCCTCCCAGATATTGGTAAGCAGCTGCTGCATGGTCGAGCGCGTTTGCGCATCGAGCGCGCTGAACGGCTCGTCCATGAGGAGCACGCGTGGGTCGGTCGCGAATGCCCGGATGATCCCGACGCGTTGCTTCATGCCGCCGGAAAGCTGATCCGGATAGCGATCGGCGTATTGCGCGAGGCCGGCGTGCTCCAGGAGCCGCAGCGCCTTGGCTCTGCGCACCCGCCGCGATACGCCGAGCGCGCGCAGCCCGTACTCCACATTGCGCTGTACGTTCAGCCAGGGGAAAAGCGAGTACTGCTGGAACACGACCGACCGATCCGGACCCGGACCGGTGATCGCGCGCGAATCGAGGGTCGCCGTGCCCGCAGCGCAGCGCACGAATCCTGCGAATACGTTGAGGACCGTCGACTTTCCGCAACCCGACGGACCGATCAGCGATACAAACTCGCCCGGGCGGACCAGGAGCGACACCCGGTCGAGCACCGTATGACGCGTCGCGCCGCCCCCAAGAACGACGGTGGCGTTGTTCATTTCCAGTGTGGCGGCGGTATTCATGTCAATGACGCTCCTGAACCCGGAACGCGAGCCCGGGCATCACCAGGTCTCCGGCGCGACGGACGATCTCGCTCGACAGGAACCCGAAAAGGCCGATGGTCGCCATACCGAGCGCGATGTCGGCGTATTGCACCAGCGAGTAGGCTTCCCACGTGAAATAGCCGATCCCGAACTGGCCGGAAATCATCTCGGCGGCGATGAGGGACACCCATGCCACACCGATCCCGACGGTGGCCCCGGTGAAGATATGAGGGAGAGCCGCAGGCAGCACCACGGTACGCAGCAGGAACATCTCCGACGCGCCGAGCGTGCGGGCCGCCCTCAGATAAACCGCATCGATCGCACTCACGCCTCCGACGGTGTTGACCAGGATCGGATAGAACGCTCCGAGGAACGTGATGAAGCAGATGCTCGTCTCGTTGGTGGGCCACAGCATGATCGACATCGGCACCCACGCGATCGCGGGAATCGGTCGGAGCACATCGATCGCCGGATAGACCAGGACGCGGAACCGCTCGTATCGTCCGATCGCCAGGCCAAGCGGCACGGCGACGATCACTGCCAAACCGAATCCGATCGCGATCCGCCGCACGCTGTTGACGATATGAGTCTGGAAGGCCGGGACTTGAATTTGGACGATGAAGGCGTCAAACACCGCGCCCGGCGTTGGAATATTGGTGAACCGCACGTAGAACTCGACCCGGTACAGCGTGGCGATGTACCAAGCGAGCAGAAACAGGCCGAGCGAAAGCGCCGTCGTCACGAGCGCCCAAAGGAGCCTGCGCGCGCGGTCCCGGGGCACGGAGGATCTTGTGACCGCTCGGCTGGTGAGCGTACTGGGCTGGTCAGGCTCCAGCATGGCGGTCAGGTCGGCTTGATTTTTCACGACTACTTGTCCCGGGTCGTGTGCTTGAGGGCGTCGGCAAGCGTGATGACCTTTCCTCCCGATTTCAAAGCATGCGCTTCGGCGTCCTTCTTCAGGAGAAACGGGACGATCCGCTTGCCTGTGCCTTCCGTTGCGTAGAACGCCTGCCCGGCGAAGACTTTGATCCCGAGTGCCTGGTCGTAAAGGTAGGCCACGGAGTACTTGCGACCCTCCGTGTCGAAGCGACGCATGGCACCGAGCGTGCAATCAGGAGAACTGAAGGGAAGGATCTCGCCCGAGGCCATCCACACCTCGCCGGCCCGTCTGGGCAGCTTGATCGGCACCCCGCAAAACGAGTCATGGCCGGCGACCTCGTAGCTGGCAAGCGACTTCAGTTGCGCGTCGTAGTCAAGACGCTGTTCGCGAAATACACGGCGCAGGTAGGTGTCATTCACCCACGCCTCGGTATCGAGATCCTTGAGCCGGTTCAAACGCTGCAGGACGCCACGTCCGGTGCGGATCGCATCGACGAGCTGTGGCTTGATGGTGGGATCGAGCGAGTGGATTCCGCCGGGGCCAAGGAATATGTAGACGACTTCCTTCTCGATGCGGGTCCACTCGGCAATTCGCTCGGCAGCGAGTGTCGGGTTTCGTCGCACCCATTCATTCGCCTCCATCATCGCCCGAATGAAGGAGACGACGATCTCGGGGTACTTTTCCCCGAAGTCCTTGCGAACGACCACGCCATGAAAGGTCGGGACGCGGGTTTGTACGCCGTCGAAGATCTTGCGCGCGTAGCCGCGGAACGGCAGCAGCTCGGCGAAGGGCACGAAGTTCGCATGGCCGTCGATGCGCCTCTCCTGGAGGCTGGTCGTGCCGACTTCGGGGCTCTGGTTGGACAGGGCCCAGAAGTCCTGCGGCCACCCCCGATCCTGCATCGTCTGCAGCAGCATGCCGTGCGCCGCGGAGCCGAAGGGAACCGACACTGCTTTGCCTTTCAAGTCGGCCAGGTCGAAGTACGGTGAGTCGCGGTGCACCACCACCCCGTTGCCGGCTCCGAGCATGTTGTAGGCAACCACGGCGATGAGCTGGGTTTCCTGGCCTTTCTGCTGCTGACCCGTTGCCCCGTTGACCAGGAGCGGATAGTCGCCCATCGCGCCGATATGGATTCGATTGGCGATCATGCCGTTCGTGATCGGTGGACCCGAGGTGAAGTTCTGCCACTCGATCTTGTAAGTCCGGTCCTTGAACTTGCCGGTCCGGGGAAGATGCTTCTCCAGAAGCTTGAGCTCCTTGAGCACGACGCCGGCCGTGACCGTATTGATGGTCGTGTTTTGCGTGCCGATCGAGATCGGAATCTCTTCCGCTCGTACGTGGATCGAGACGGCGACTCCGCCGAGCGCGACGGCGGTCGCGATGCCGGCAAGCACTTTGGTGCTCGCAATGAACGGGCGCGCGATCATTCCAGTGTCACCAGCAAATCGCGCGCGCCGACCATGTCACCGGCGCTCACATGCACGGCGGCCACGCGGCCGCTGCACCCTGCAATGACTTCGCTTTGCATTTTCATAGCCTCCATCCAGACAATCGGTTGACCCTTTTCCACAAGTTGACCCGCCTGCACTCCCACCCGGACGACTTGGCCGGGCATGGGTGCGCCGACCTCGCCGGGACGGTCGTCGCGCGCTTTCGCTCGTCCCGGCGGCCGGGTTCCGAGGAGCGGCGCGACGCCGACGACGCGCAGCTCACCGTCGACCTCGAACAGGACCTGCACGTCGGGTCCGCCGTCATGGTGGGTACTGCCGAGCAAGCGCACGTGCAGGGCTGTTGTGCCGTCGCGCTCGATCTCGATTTCCTCGCCCGGCCGCATGCCGTGATAGTAGGCGGCGGTCGGAATGCGCCACACTTCGCCGAACCGATCGAGGTGCGCGCGGTACTCTCGAAACACGTCGGGAAACATGAGATAAGAGAGCACGTCGAACTCCGCGGCGCCCCCCCCAGCGAGGTTCGCGACCTCGCGTTCGGCGGCATCGATGTCGGCGGCGCTCACGTCTGTCCGCGCAGGGTTCTCGCCGGTCCCGTGCCCCAGCACCTTGCGGCAAAGCGCCGGCGGAAATCCCTCATCGGGCGTACCGAGGTCGCCCCGCAGCAGTGATACGACCGAGGCGGGAAACGATATTTTCTGATCCGGATCGAGCACGTTCTCCGGCGAGAGGCCGCGCATCACCATGAAAAGCGCGAGATCAGCGACGATTTTCGATGTCGGGGTGATCTTGACGATGTCCCCGAACAACCGATTCACATCTTCGTAGCGGGAGGCGATCTCCGGCCAGCGATCGGCAAGACCGAGCGAGCGCGCCTGCTCGCGCAGATTCGTGTACTGCCCACCGGGCATCTCGTGGCGAAACACTTCGGATGTTCCGGCGCGAAGGTCGATCTCGAACGGCGCGTACTGCCGTCGCACGCCCTCGAAGTAACGGGACAGGGTGAGCACATGCGCCGGCGCGAGGCGCGGATCTCGCTCCGTGCCTTCGAGCGCCCGGACGATCGCGCCGAGCATCGGTTGGGAGGTGATGCCGCTGAGCGCATCGAGCGCGCAGTCGACGGCATCGACCCCCGCCTCCGCGGCAGCGAGTGCCGTCGCGACGCCCAGTCCGCCGGTGTCGTGCCCGTTGAACTGGATCGGGATGCCGACCTCCTCGCGAAGTGCACGCACTAGCGCCGCCGCGGCGATAGGTCGGCAGATACCCGCCATGTCCTTGATTGCGAGCACGTCGGCCCCGGCGCGCTCGAGCGCACGGGCGCGCTCGACGTAATAACGAAGGTTCCACTTCGGCCGGTCGCTGTCGAACAGGTCGCCGGTGTAGCAGAGCGTGGGTTCGCACAGCCCGCCCGCTTCGATCACCGCGTCCATCGCGCCGCGCATGTTGTCGACGATATTGAGCGCATCGAAGATCCGGAAGACGTCGATCCCGGCGCTCACGGCGGCTGTCACAAACCGGCGAATCACCGGCTGTGGATAACGGCTGTACCCTACAGCGTTGGCGCCCCGCAGCATCATTTGCAGCAGCACGTTGGGAACGGCCGCTCTGATGCGCTGGACGCGATGCCAGGGATCCTCTCTCAGGTATCGCAGCATGACGTCGAACGTTGCACCACCCCAGCATTCGATCGACAGCAGCTCCGGCAACATTCGCGCGTAGTGGGGCATTGCCGCCACGATGTCATGCGTCCGCAGCCGCGTGGCGAGCAGCGATTGCTGGGCTTCGCGCACCGTCGTATCGGTGATGAGGAGCCGGCGCTCTTCTCGCATCCAGCGGGAGAATTGCCTGGGCCCGAGCGACTGCAACAACTGCCGGGTGCCCGGCGCTACACCTGCATCCTCAGGCAGGCACGGCAGCGTCGCTCGCGTCGGCGCCAAGGCGACCGAAGCGCGCCCGCGAAGATCCGGGTGGCGGTGGACGATGACCTCGGCGAGGAATGCGAGCGGGCGATCCTCCATCGCGGCACGGCTCGCCGAGGAGTCCGGCCGATGCTGGAGTTCATCCACCCACGTGGTGTGCACGGTGGAGCGCAGGAACGCAGGCTCGGAGAGGACTCGGCGCAAGAATCCGATGTTGGTCTCGATGCCGCCGATGCGCGTTTCATCCAGCGCGCGGCGCATTCTTTCGGCGGCCTCGTTGCGATCGGCGCCGCGCACGATGATCTTGGCGAGCAGGGAGTCGAAGGCCGGGGAGACTACGGCGCCCGGCCACAAGGACGCGCCGTCCACGCGCACGCCAGGTCCCGCGGGCAATGCAGCGTAGGTGATGCGGCCATGCGAAGGGGCGAAGCCGGCGGCTGGCGACTCTGCCGTGACCCGGCATTGAATGGCGAAGCCCGTGATTCGAATCGAAGACTGTCCCGGCACTCCGGAGGCTTCCGATCCGAGCTCAGCGCCCTCCGCGATGCGGATTTGCGCGCGAACGATATCAACCCCGGTGATTTCCTCGGTGACCGTGTGCTCGACTTGAATGCGCGGGTTCACCTCGATGAAGTGGGCCGCACGGGTCTCCGGGTCGAACAGGAATTCAATCGTGCCCGCGCCGGCGTAACCGCATTCCTTGCCGATCCGCACGGCCATCGCGCAGAGGTCGTGGCGTTCACCCTTGGAAAGCCAGGGAGCAGGGGCTTGTTCGACGATCTTCTGATGCCGCCGCTGGACAGTGCAGTCTCGCTCGTAGAGATGCACGATGTTGCCGTGCGTGTCGCCGAGGATCTGCACTTCGACGTGGCGCGCGCCGCTCAACAGCTTTTCAAGATAGACCTCACCGTCGCCGAACGCTGCATGGGCTTCGCGTCGTGCCGCATCCACCATCGCGGCCGCCTCGGCGATCGAGGCAATACGCCGCATCCCTCGACCTCCACCGCCCCAGGCCGCTTTGACGAGTACCGGCAAGCCCAAGGTTACGGCCGCGGCCGCGGCGCTTTCCGGTTCGACGTCGCGCGTGCCAGGCAATACGGGAAGGCCGGCTCGTTGCGCGAGCGCTCGCGCTGCCACTTTGTTGCCGAGCAGACGCAGGGTCTCCGGTCGAGGTCCGATGAAGACAATGCCCGCCGTCTCGCAGGCCTCCGCCAGGGAAGGGTTCTCCGAGAGGAATCCGTACCCCGGATGGACCGCGTCGGCGCCGGTCGCCCGGGCTACGCGGAGCAGCTCGTCGATGTCGAGATAGGCATCAACCGGGCGGCCTCCCCGACCGATTCTGTGGCTCTCGTTGGCGGCCTGGACGTGGCGCGAGAACCGGTCTTCAGCGGCATACACGGCAATCGTCCCGATGCCGAGGTCGTGCGCCGCGCGGAAGACGCGCAATGCGATCTCGCCGCGATTGGCGACAAGAAGACGCTTGATGGGCCGCTGCACTACGAGGTGATGTCCTAATTCCAAAACGTGGACTTTGACAAGACAAAAGCGGTGGAGACCGAACCTGGAACCGACATGCCGCTAGTTCGCGATATCCGTAGCTATGTTTTAGCGTTCAATGTCAGCGGTATGCCGACAGGATCACGATAGCGATTTGCCGAAGATTGTCTGTAGGGGATACCCGACAATTCACGTCAGGTCTTGCCTACCAATGGCAGCACCCTCGGGAGCTTCATTTACGCGTGCTCGCGAGCACCTGATTCACTGGCCACCTTTCGAAGGCACGCTTCCGAGCCGCAGCAGTCATGTCGTTCTAGGGTTTACCTGACATCGTTAGTAGGGTTTACCTGACTTACCGGGCGGCTCGATTGCACCACAATGTGTGACGCTGCGCCGCGGCTGCGTGCCGCAACGGGGCTCACCGACTGAGGAGGTCGCTCGTGACAAAGAGAAGGCATAGCAGCCCACAGCAAGCGTAATGGGCGTCACATTTCTCGATTCGACAGGCAAGCGCCTCGCCGCCAGTTTCGGGCTGGTGCTGATCCTGCTGGTGGCCGTGGCGGGCGCTTCGTGGTTTGCGCTCTCCCAGAGTCGGGATGCCAGCGATCGCATGGCAAACACGTACCTTCCGCTGGTGTTCGAGATGGAAGCCCTGCAAAAGGCCCATCTCAAGGTATCCGTTCTGGTAAGGGATATCGCGGGTCACAGCGACCTGGCGGTGCAGAAGCAGTCGATCACCGAGTTGGTCGAGCAGGGCAAGGTCATCGACCGCGCCATCGAGTCCCTGCGCCAGAGGACGGCCATGGGCGGCGAAAGCGGCGTCCCTGGAATAGACGAAGTCATCGCAAGCAAGGGGAAGACCAACGAAGCGATCACGCGGGCACTCAATCTCATCAACCTGGCTCAGTACGATGAGGCCTCATGGGTGGTCTACAACGACCTCAGACCCGTGCAGCTCGCGATTTCGGAAAAGCTGGACAGACTCCAGGAGGGAGTGGTCCGGCAGGTCGTGGAGACGGCGCAGGGAGTGTCCAATACGAGCGCCGCGAGCGTAAGAGCTATCGCCGTCGGAACTCTCTTCGCGCTCATCGTCGGGATTCTGGCGTCGATCTGGATCACTCGTTCCATCACACGCCCGCTGACCACGGGGCTGGCATTCGCCAATCAGGTGGCCGCGGGCGATCTGACCGCGACTATAGAAGTCACGTCCCACGACGAGTTTGGCAAGCTCCTGGGCGCGCTGAAAGCCATGAACGAGAATCTCACGCGCATGGTGAGCGGCATTCGACTCAGTGCGGAATCGATACACAACGCCGCCGAGGAAGTCGCATCCGGCAACACCGACCTCTCGCAGCGCACCGAGGAACAGGCATCGACCCTCGAAGAGACCGCCGCCAGCATGGAGGAGCTGACTTCCACCGTGAACGAAAATACCCAGAGCGCGGGGAACGCCAACGAGCTGGCCAAGCAGGCGAATCAGGTTGCCGCACGCGGCGGCGAAGTCGTGAGCGCCGTGGTCACCACCATGAACGAGATCCGGCACAGCTCCAAGAAGATCGCCGACATCATCGGCGTCATCGACGGCATCGCCTTCCAGACCAACATCCTGGCGCTCAACGCGGCGGTCGAAGCCGCCCGCGCCGGCGAGCAGGGTCGCGGCTTCGCGGTGGTGGCCGACCGAGGTGCGCAGCCTGGCGCAGCGCCGCGCGGCGGCCGCCAAGGAAATCAAGACGCTGATCGGCGAGTCGGTGCACAAGGTCGACACCGGCACGCAACTGGTCGACGACGCCGGCAAGACCATGAGCGAAATCGTCGCCTCGGTGCAGCGGGTCACCGACATCATCGACGAGATCACCTCCGCCTCGCGCGAGCAGGCCAGCGGCATCGGGCAGGTCAACAGTGCGATCAGCCAGATGGACCAGGTGACGCAGCAGAACGCCGCCCTGGTCGAACAGGCCGCCGCTGCGGCAGAATCGATGCAGGCGAGTGCGCGGGAATTGGTTCAGTCAGTGAGCGTGTTCAAGTTGGGAGGTGCGGCGCCTGTGGAATCATCCACCAACGAATACACGCGCCCCGTGCAGCGGCCGCCGCGCGTGGCGTTCACCACCCCCAGACTCGTGCGGGGCAGCCGCGGCATTGCGCGACGCAACGCCGCGGGAGAAACCCCCAGCGATGAAATCGCCCAACCCATAACGGAGACCAACCCATGAAGATCATGAGCAACGAGGGCCATCATCGGCGCCATCGCGTCGAGTGTCGCCTTCAGCCTTTTCGCGGCCGCCTCGGCACGCGCACAGACCCTGCAAGCTGCGGGCGGCCTGACGTTCTATAAGGAAGTCCTGGAGCCCAACGCGCGGACATTCAAGGACAGGACCGGGCTCGACATCAAGTTTGCGGGGCCCACCACCGGCCTGGGCATTTTCCTGCTCGTCGAAGGCAAGGCCCAGGTCGCCTTCGCGCTCGACACGCTGGAGGAGTCGATCAAGCAGGCGCATGCGGTGGCCAAGCAGCAAGGCGCCACCCTCACGATTCCCAGCAACCTGATCTACAAGCAGTTCGGCACCGACAAGCTGGTCATGATCGTCAACAGGCAAAACACGGTCACTGCCATCAGCAAACAACAATTCAAGGACATCGCGGCGGGCAAAATCGCCAACTGGAAACAGTTGGGCGGCCCGGATTTGCCCCTGAAAGTGATCACAGGCACGCCGACTACGGCCACCCGGCTGGTCGTCGAGCGGCAGGTGCTGGATGGGCAGGCGTTCTCGGCGGGGGTGGCTGAAGTCCGCACCACCGCCGAAGAACTGAAGCGGGTTTCACACGAACCGGGCGCGATAGGGTTCATCAGCGAACGATACGTCGATTCGCCCGGATCCAACGTCAAAGGCGTAAAAGGGCCGTCGGCTTCGCGGCCGTGGGGCGTCGTCACGATCGGCAAGCCCAGTGCGGACGCGCAAAAACTGATCGATTTCCTGCTTTCCGCGGAAGGGCAGAGGCTGGTCAAGAAGTAGGGCGGAGGAAGCGACTGCGCCGCAGGCCGCGCCGAGAAAGGCGAAAGGCGCGGTCGACGTGCCGGTGCTGACGCCGGTGACCGGCTTGAACGAGGACGCTTGCCGGTTGCGCTCCAGCCGTTGAGCGCCCTCGCCGCCGTTAGGTTCTCAGCACCGCGATCACGAACAAGGCCCAGGCGGCGAGAAAAGCCGTGCCGCCGATCGGCGTGATCGCGCCCAGCCAGCGCTCGCCAGAGAGCGCGAGCGCATAGAGGGTTCCCGAGAAGAGCACGATCCCCGCGAGCATCAGCCAGCCCGACCATTTCAGCAGCGTCGAGTCAGGAAGCTGCGCTGCGACCAGTCCGACTGCGAGCAGGCCGAGCGCGTGATAGAAGTGATACTCGACTCCGGTGCGCCACACGGCGAGCATTTCGGCCGACAGGCGGGCTTTCAGCGCGTGCGCGCCGAACGCGCCGAGCGCGACCGCGGCGAACGCCGCGATCCCGCCCACTGCGAGGAAGATCCTGCCGGTGGTCATTGCCATGCTTAGCGATAAGATAGCGCAGCCCGGCGCACCTGGCGAGAAGAGGACGGAGGAACGATGACCCAGCCTGCGATCTACCGCATCGACCAGCTCAAGGAGCGCGTCGGCCAGGAAATCGCCGTGAGCGACTGGCTGACGGTGAGCCAATCGCGCATCGACTCGTTCGCCGAGGCGAGCGGCGACGACCAGTGGATTCACGTCGATCGCGAGCGCTCGGAGCGGGAATCGCCCTACGGCACGACCGTTGCGCACGGTTTTCTGACGCTCTCGCTGCTCTCGCGCCTGTTGCGGGACTCGATCGAGGTCCGCGGCGCGCGCCTCGGGATCAACTACGGCTTGAACCGCGTGCGCTTCACGGGCCCCGTTCCTGCGGGCTCGCGCGTGCGTGCGCGCTTCCGCCTGGCCGCCCTCGAGGAGATCGAGCGGGGCGTGCAGATCACCTGGAACGTCGCAATCGAGCGCGAAGGCGAGGGGAAGCCGGTGCTCGTCGCGGAGTGGATAACGCGGCGGCACGAATAGGCCGCGGAAACGGGCCGATCTGCGCCAGAGTAATGTAGGATAGGCGCGGAGAACAAAAATTTCTTCAATACTCGTGGACCATTCCCTCGCCTGGCTGATCGCCGGCTTCGTCCTCATCATCGTCGAGCTGGCGACGGGGACCTTTTACCTGCTGGTTCTCGGCATCGCCGCGTTCGCGGGCGCGGGTGTCGCCTGGGCCGGCGGGGCGTTCCTGTGGCAGGCGCTCGCAGCGGCTGTCGTTGCGGTCGCGGGCGTCGTCTGGGTGCACGTGTACCGCAAGTCGATCACGCCCAAGCGCATGCGGGGGCTGGACGTCGGCCAGTCGGCCGCCTTCGAGTCCTGGGTGAACAAGGGTGCGGGCCAGGCGCGGGTGAGATACCGGGATGCTCTTTGGGATGCCCAGATCGCCGGTGAGGCTTCGGGCGAGCCCGGCGAAATCTTCTACATCACTTCGGTCGATGGCAACACGCTCAAGGTCTCGAAAACCCGGCCCGCCTGACCTCGCGCAGGCTGCGGAAGAAATCTCACGTTCCATGGGAGGCAGCATGTTTGCGAAGATCATCGGTGTTCTTATCGCCACCTTCATCGTCTTCTACTTCGAGCCGATCCGCCCGTTCACCATCCCCTTCTTCATCGTCGCGCTGGTCGCGGTGTTCGTCATCGAGGGCGTGCGCGTGGTGCCGCAGCAGAGCGCCTGGATCGTCGAGCGCCTGGGCAAATTCAACGAGGTGCTCGAGCCGGGCCTGAACATCATCATCCCGTTCATCGACCGGGTCGCCTACCGGCACTCGCTCAAGGAAGTCCCGCTCGACGTTCCCGAGCAGGTGTGCATCACCAAGGACAACACGCAGCTCGCGGTGGACGGTCTCATCTACTTTCAGGTCACCGATCCGCGGCTGGCTTCCTATGGGACTTCCGACTACGTCATGGCGATCGTACAGCTCGCGCAGACGACCTTGCGCTCCGAGGTCGGCAAGATGGAGCTCGACCAGTCGTTGCAAAGCCGCGACGTGATCAACCGCCAGATCGTCGCGGTGCTCGACGAGGCCGGCCGTTCCTGGGGAGTGAAGGTGCTGCGCTACGAGGTGAAGAACCTCACCCCGCCCGAGGCGATCCTGCGCGCGATGCAGGCGCAGATCACGGCTGAGCGCGAAAAGCGCGCGCTGATCGCCAAGTCCGAGGGCGAGAAGCAGCAGGAGATCAACCTCGCCGAGGGCGAGAAGCAGGCGGCGATCCTCACCTCCGAAGGGCAGAAGCAGTCGGCGATCAACAAGGCGCAAGGCGAGGCGACCGCGCTGCGCGTCGTGGCGGACGCAACCGCAGCGGCGGTCAACGTCGTGGCCGAGGCGATCGGCAAGGAAGGCGGCCTGCAGGCCGCCAACCTCAAGGTCGCCGAGCTCTACATCGGCGCGCTCGGGAATCTGGCCAAGACCAACAATACGATGATCGTCCCGACCAATCTTTCGGACGTGGCGAGCGTGGTCGCCTCGGCGATGACGGTGCTCGACCGGACCCGCGCCGGCGGCGCGGCGAAGCCCGCGTGAACCTTCACCCCTCCTCGAACGAGGAGGGGTGGCGGCGCAGCCGCCGGGGTGGTCTGCCGATGCACTCCGCTCTCAAATGACCGACGCAGTCTCAGTCCCCGCGTGGCTGCTCGTCCTGATCGCGGCGCTCGCCGTCTGGGCGCTCTACGAGCACGTGGTCGCGCCGGCGCTGCGTTTTCTCGTACACGCATCCGGCGAACCGCGTGATCGACGAGCTGGGCGAGCGCCTGCGCATCGGCATCCGGCCTTTCCAGCGCACCAAGCGCCAGGCGCTCATCCACCGCCTGCTGACCGACCCGAAGGTGCAGTCGGCCGCCGCCCAGTTCGCGAAGGAGAAGGGCATCTCGGTTCCCGCCGCGCTGCGCCTGGTCGAGCGCTACGCGCGCGAGATCGTTCCGGCGTTCAATGCCTATCTCTATTTCCGCATCGGCTACTTCGTCGGGCGCGGCATCGCCCGCGCGCTGTACCGCGTGCGCCTCGGCTACGTGGACTCGGCGGGCCTGGCTGCGATCGAGCCGGACGCGACGGTCGTGTTCGTCATGAACCACCGCTCGAACATGGACTACGTGCTCGCGGGCTACCTCGCCGCCGACCAGGCGGCGCTCTCCTACGCGGTGGGCGAGTGGGCGCGCTTCTGGCCTCTCTCGGCGCTGATCCGTTCGATGGGCGCCTATTTCGTGCGCCGCAATTCCAGGGACGAGCTGTACCGGCGCGTGCTCGAGCGCTACATCGCGATGGCGACCGAGGCGGGCGTCCCGCAGGCGGTCTTTCCCGAGGGCGGCTTGACGCGCGACGGCCGCATGCGCGAGCCCAAGCTCGGCGTGATCGACTACACGATGCGCGGATTTCGGCTGGACGGCGACCGCGACCTCGTGTTCGTGCCGCTCGGGATCAACTACGACCGCGTGCTCGAGGACCGCAGCCTGCTGCGCTCGCTCGAAGCCGAGGCGCCGCGCGTGGGCCGTGCGAGGGCGCTGTGGAAGACGCTCGCTTTCGCGGCGCACAACCTGAGGCTGATGCTGAAGAGCGAGTGGCACCGCTTCGGCTACGCCTGCGTCAACTTCGGCTCGCCGCTGTCGATGCGAGCCTACTGCCGCGAGCGCGGCGTGGATTTCCAGAAGCTCTCGGGAGAGGAGCGCAAGCTCGAGACCGCGGCGCTCGGCGCGCACCTGATGCGTGCGGTCGGGCGCATCGTGCCGGTCGTGCCGGTGCCGCTGATCGCGACGGTGTTCGTCGAGAAATCCGGCGCGCAGGCTTTCCGCCCTGGAGATGAAAGCCGAGGTCGAGCGGCTGCTCGAAGAGCTCGAGCGCTCGAAGGCGCACGTGTATGTGCCGCGGAGCGACTTCGACTACGCGATCAACGTGGGCCTGCGCATGCTGCTCACGCGTCACCTGGTGGACGAGAGCGAGGGGCTCTACCTCGCGCGCGAAAGAGAACTGCCCGTGCTGCGCTACTATGCCAACTCGATCGCGCACCTCCTTGAGTAGCCCGAGGCCGCCCCTGTGCTGACACTCCTGCGTTCCGCTCGCGCCGAGTGGGCGCTCGTGGTGAACGTCGCCACCGCCGGCCTGTTTCTCGCCTTCGGAGAAGCCTGGCTCGCCGACCTTTCCGGCGCATCCTGGTTCGCCTTCGTCTCGCTGTGGCTCCTGGCTGTGATGTTCCTGTCGGCCTTCGCCGTGGTGCGCCACGCCGAGGTGCTCGCGGTGAAGCTCGGCGAACCCTACGGTACGCTCATCCTCACGCTCGCGGTCACCGGGATCGAGGTGATGATGATCGCCTCCATCATGTACACCGGCAAGGGCAACGCCGCGCTCGCGCGCGACGCGATGATGGCGGTGGTGATGATCGTGCTGAACGGCATGGTGGGGCTGTGTCTCGTCCTCGGCGGCCTGCGCTACCGCGAGCAGGCCTACAACCTGCAGGGCGCGAACTCGTTTCTCGCGGTGATCCTGCCGCTCGCGGTGCTTGGCCTGGTGCAGCCGAATTTCACCGTGACCACTCCCGGGCCGGTCTACTCGCCGGTGCAGGCGGGCTTCCTCATCGTCATGTCGCTGGTGCTCTACGGCGTGTTCCTCGGCATGCAGACCTCGCGCCACCGGGAGTACTTCATTTCGCCCAACGCGCCCGCGGGAGACAGCGAGGCCCATTCGCCCGGCGCATGCGGTCCTGTCGGTCCCCTACCATGCGGTCATGCTTGTCGTCTACGTCGTGCCGCTCGTGGTCCTCTCGAAGCAGATCGGGGTGCCGATCAATCACGCGATCCACGTGCTGCGCGCGCCGCCCGAGCTCGCCGGCTTCCTCGTCTCGGTGCTGATCCTGTCGCCCGAGTCGCTGGGTGCGGTCCGCGCGGCGCTCGCCAACCAGCTGCAGCGCTCGGTGAACATCCTGCTCGGCTCGGTGCTCGCGAGCATCGGCCTGACGATCCCCGCGGTGCTCGCGGTCGGCTTCCTGACCGGCCACGAGATCATCCTGGGCGTGGGCGCGACCGACATGACGCTCCTCCTCCTCACGCTCGTGCTCAGCACGCTCACCTTCGCCGCGCCGCGCACCAACGTGCTGCTCGGCGCGGTGCACCTGCTGGTGTTCTTCGCGTACCTGCTGTTCATCTTCGAGAGGTGAAGCGGCCCGGCTGGGAAAGGACCATGCAGCAGATCCTCGTATACGCCGACTCCTTGTCCTGGGGCATCATCCCGCTCACTCGCGACCGCCTGCCGTTCGATGCGCGCTGGCCAGGGGTGATGGAGAACCGCCTGAACGCGCAAGGCGCCGCCGTGCGCGTGATCGAGGATTGCCTGAACGGCCGGCGCACGGTCTGGGACGACCCCTACAAGCCGGGACGCAACGGCCTGGAGGGCCTCGCGCAGCGCATCGAGATCCATTCGCCGCTCGCACTGGTGATCCTCGCGCTCGGCACCAACGACTTCCAGTCGATGCATCCGCACAACGCCTGGCATTCCGCTCAAGGGATCGCCCGGCTCGTCGCCGCGATCCGCGAGGCGCCGATCGAGCCCGGGATGCCGGTGCCGCCCGTCCTCGTGGTCGCTCCGCCGCCCATCGGCAAACCCAAAGGCCCGATCGCGCCCAAGTTCTCGGGCGGCGAGGCGAAGTGCGCAGGGCTCGCCGACGCCTTTCGCGAAACGGCGACGGCTCTCGGCTGCGCCTTCTTCGACGCCGCCACCGTGACGTCCTCGAGCGCCGTGGACGGCGTGCACCTCGACGCCGACCAGCATCTGAAGCTCGGCGGAGCGCTGGCCGAAGTCGTCCGGCCGCTTCTCACCCGACGTTGATATGTAGCGTGCGGGCGACTAGGATTACCGGAAAACCCACCTGAAAACCCACGGAGGGAGCCATGGCTGCCGCAAAGAAACGCAAGGCCAAAGTCAAACGCAAGAAAGTCCGCGCAAAGAAGCCCGCAATCCGCAGGAAGTCGAAAGCGCTGAAGAAGAAAGCTCCGGCGAGAAAAAAACCGGCGCGGCGCGCGGCGGCTAGGAAACCCGCCGGCCGTCCGTCCCCGAAGCCGCGCCCGGCACCCCCCGCAGCTCCGGTGCCGGAGCGCGTTCCCGGTCCCGGCGAGGCGCGCGTAGGGGTGGTCACCCACTATTTCGGCCACCTGTCCGTCGCGGCGGTGCGGCTCGAGAGGATGCTGCGCGTCGGCGACATGGTGCGCATCCTCGGGCACACGAGCGACTTCCGCCAGCGGGTCGATTCGATGCAGGTCGAGCACCAGCCCGTCTCCGAGGCGGTGGGCGGACAGGAAATCGGCTTGAGGGTGACCGAGCACGCGCGCGAGCACGACGTGGTGTACAAGGTCGCGGGCTAGCTATCGCGCCGATCGCCCGGTCAGGAAAGGGGTGCGCCCCCCTTTTTCGACAAGCTGCTAGCGGTAGAGGTGCTCCCGCGTCCGCGGTATGTCGTTGTTGCGCTCGCGCGCGAACACGACCTGGAACAACTGCAGCGATCCGGTGGTAAACGAGGCGATCGAACCTGCAAGGTAGAGCCTCCACGCACGCACGAAGGCGCTGTCGTAGGTCTTCTCGATATCAGCTGCGTGGCTCTCGAAGCGCTCGAGCCAGTGCTCGAGGGTGCGCGCGTAGTGCAGCCGGATGTTCTCGACGTCGAGGACCGAGAAGCGGCTGGGTTCGAAGATCTCCATCATCTCGCGCAGCGTGGGCGGATAGGCGCCCGGGAAGATGCGCTTCTCGATCCAGGCGTTCATCAGCTCGGGCTTGTTGCGGCCGATGGTGTGGATCAGTCCGCGCCCCTTGTCGGTGAGGCAGCGATCCGCCACGCGTCCGAGCACGCGGTAGTGGTCGCGCCCCGACGTGCTCGAGCATGCCGATCGAGACGAAAACGTCGTAGGTGCCGGAGAGGTTGCGGTAGTCGTCTTCGACGTACTCGACGCGGCCGTCGAGCCCCTGTTCCCTCGCCTTTTCCCGCGCATAGACGATCTGCTGGTGCGAGATGTTGTAGGAGCGCACCGTCACCCCGTAGTGCTTCGCCATGTGGCGGGCGAGCCCTCCCCAGCCGCAGCCGGCCTCGACGACGCGGTCGCCGGGCTTGAGCTGCAGCTTGCGGCACACGTGATCCATCTTCGCGCGCTGCGCCTGCTCCAGCGTCATGGCCGGATCCGGGTAGTAGGCGCAGGTGTACTGCATCGCCTCCCGTCGAGCCACAGCTCGTAGAAGGAGTTGCCGAGGTCGTAGTGGTGGTGGATGTGCTCGCGCGAGCCCGCCAGCGTGTTGTGGCGCGGGCGGTTCAGGAATAGGCGCAGATGCTTCAGCACGCCCGTAGCCGGCGTGTCGGCGATCCCCGTGTACACCGTTTCGAGAAAGCGCGTGAGATCGCCTTCGACCTCGATGCGCCCGACGACTGTAGAGGTCGCCGAAATTCAGCTCGGGATTGAGGCACAGCCCCCACAGCGCACCCCGGTCGCGAATGGTCAGGCGCGAGACGCTGCGCGGGTCGCCTGAGGCGATCTCCTCACCGTTCCAGAGCACGAGGGTGACCGGCACGCCCCCGGTGAAAGCGATGATCTTGCGAAGCAGGAAGCGGTCGAGCGCGGAAACCGGCCCGGCGGCTTCCCCGGGCAGGTCGGAAGGCAGGTTGAGATGTGCGGTTTTGCTGTCTCTCACGGCGGTTCTGTCCTCACGGCCGCAGAGCCGGGTCTGCCGAGGGCCGGACGGCCAAAATCCTAACACAGCGAGGCGTTCGCGTGTCCATCCCTGCCGTCGCTCGGCACAGCCGCCCGGATGAGACAATAGCCTCGCCCCCGAAAGTACCCCATGAACCTCGAACCCTCCGGCTTGCCGCTCGCGGCGGCCGTCCGGCGCATCGTGCATCGCAGAGCGTCCGTTCTGCTGCTCGCACTCGCCTGCGCCGCCTGCGCGCCGGTCCCGCCGCCGGACGCCGCAGGCAGTCTCGAGCGGAACTTCCTGGCGTCTCGTGAAGTTCCAGGGCGGCGACGGCACGGTCCTCGCTCCCGAAGACAGGTCGAAGTACACTCTCGCCTTTTCTCCGGAGGGTACCGTGAGCGCGCGTATCGATTGCAACCGCGCGAGCGGACCGTGGAAATCCTCGGGACGGAGTCAGATCGAGTTCGGACCGCTCGCTATCACGCGCGCGATGTGCCCTCCCGGCTCGCTGCACGATCGCATCGTCAATCACTGGCCGTACTTCCGGTCGTATACCATCAGGAACGGCCATCTCTTTCTTTCACTGATGGCAGATGGAGGAGTCTATGAGTTCGAGCCTGTTCACTAGAGGTGCCGGCGTCGCGCTGCTTTGCAGCCTTTCCGCAGGCGGTTGCATGGTCTTGGACGCGAAAACGCAGATGGAGCAGATCGACGCCTCCTGCCTGTTCAGCGGCAGCGTGACCACCGCGCGCACCGAGCCGCGCCCGATCATCGTCATTCTCGTGCGAGGTGTCGAAGGCGAGACGGACAGGCGCAGCCGCTTCGAAATCGTGGACCACTTCGTGATGGAGCGGGCCGGGAAATGGCAGTTCCTCGTCCCCAAGGTGGGGGGGTCGTACGCGGTCGCGGCGTTCGAGGATGTCAACCGGGATTTCGCTTATCAGCCCGGCGAACCGTACGGCCGGGTCGGCGCCGACAATCCGATCGCCTGCGCCCCCGGCGGGCGCTATACGGATCTCGCGATCACAATCCCAGCGAAAGTGAGCGATCCCTTTCCGTGGGCGCTCGACATCGCAAAGCTGCAGGCGCGCAGCGCCGATGCCCAGCTCGGCATGACCATGGGCCAGCGGACGGCGGTCGGCGAAATCGTCTCCATCACGGACCCGCGCTTCAAGATGGCCGTCGCCGAGGACAGCCTGTGGCGGCCGCTCGATTTCGTGATGAACACGCAGCCCGGGGTGTATTTCCTCGAGCCCTACGACCGGCGCAAGATCCCCGTGCTGTTTGTGCACGGTATCAACGGGTCGCCGGCGAACTTCAGCTACCTCGTCGAGCACCTGGACCGCCAGCGATTCCAGCCCTGGGTCTATTACTACCCTTCCGGCGTCCATCTCGCCGCCATCGCTGATCATCTCAACCAGACGATGGCCAAGCTCGAGTTGCGCTATCGCTTCCCCCGGTTCGCGGTCGTTGCGCACAGCATGGGGGGCCTCGTCTCGCGCGGCTTCATCCTGCGCCACGCCCAGACCGCGAGGGCGGAGCGCATCCCGCTCTACGTCACCATGTCCACGCCTTGGGAAGGGCACAAAGGGGCCGAGATCGGCATCAAGTACTCACCCGCCGTCGTGCGGGTTTGGATCGACATGGCGCCGGGAAGCGATTACCTGAAAAGTCTCTTTGCGACCCCGTTGCCGCCACGCATGGCGCACCACCTCGTCTTCACCTTCAAGGGGTCGAGTTCCGGCGAATCGGCCGACGGGGTGGTGACCGTGGCGAGCGAGATGTACCCGCAGGCGCAGCGCGAGGCCGCGCGCCTCTACGGCTTCGACGACACGCACGACGGGGTGCTGAGCAACAAGGAGGCGTCGGCGCTGCTGAACGAGCTGCTCGCGCGGTCGTTCTAGGAAATCGCCGCGGCCGCCTGGGCGCAGCGTCCCGCCCTACTTTTTCTCCGGGGCCGCGGGAGGAGTCTGGGGCGTCGGCACCACCACGCCCGGCGCGAGCGGAATCTCCTCCACGACGGACACGCGCGTGACGTAGTAGCGCGTGTCGCCGAAGCAGCTCGTCGGAATCCCGACCTTCTCCTCGTAGTGGAGCGCTACGCGCTTGCCCACCACCTTGTTGATCCGCTCGGCGACGCCGTCGTCCAAGACCGTGAAGAAGAACTTTTCGGTCGTCGTGCCGGGCATGGAGACCATGGCCATCTCGCCCTCCCAGGTCTTGCACAGCCATCCCTTGCTCGAGAACTTCTGCACCCAGCCCGCGCGCTCGCCGCTGGAGTAGCTCCAGTTGAACACCACCAGCAGGTACACGACGGGCACGAGCGCCAGGCCCAGTATCCAGAGCACGATCGAGAAACGATTCATTGCGGCATCTCTCAGTGCGGCTACTATACTCTCAGCGGGTGCGGCGCTTCACTCAGTCGTCTTTTTTCCGCTCAGGCGCCTTCGCCGGCGGCGCGTACCAGCGGTCCTTGGGCACCAGTTGAGGTTCCTTCGGGTCCGTCATGTAGTGCGGCGACAGGATCTGGACGCCGTTCTCGTTGAATACGTCCTGGATGTTGCCGTGCAGACGGCTGAGCACCTCGGCGCGCCGCTCGGGATCCTCGACCGGCGTTTGGGCGACCAGCCGGTACTCGACGTAGAAATCGGCGAGAGCGGTCTGGCGCACGTAGGGTAAAGGCAAGGGGGAAACGCCCTCCGTGCGCCGCGCCGCCTCCTCGAGCATGGCGTGCACCTGCCGCCAGGGGGCCGAGTAGCCGATCGTGACCGCGACGTCGAGCACACAAGCGGCACCGGGCGCCGCGCGCGAATAGTTCCTGATGCTGGTCGCCATGACCGACGAGTTCGGCAGCGTGATCTCCTCGCCCAAACCGGTGCGGATCCGCGTCACGAAGGTGCTGAGCGACTCGACCGTTCCCTCGTTGTCGCCGATGCGCACGTAGTCGCCGCTGCGGTAGACGCGGGTGTACATCAGGATGAAGCCGTTGAACGCCTGCCCGACGACGCTGGACGCGCCGAGCGAGACCATCAGTCCGACCAGCACGGACAGACCCTTGAAAGCTTCGGTCTCCGCGCCGGGCAGGTGGGGATAGGCGAGCGCCAGCGCGAAGGCCCAGATGATGAAGTTGAAGATGCGCCGCGTCGGCTTGGCGGTGTCCGCGTCGATCCAGGCGACCTCGCGCTCACCTCGCTCGATGCGGTCGAACGTGGTCGCCGCCGTCCGGACGATCGCGCGCGCAACGAGAAAGATGAGGATCGCGAACGCGAGGCCTGGCAGCGCCCCGACGACGCCGAGCGCCGTGTCTTTCGCGATATCGAGGAGACGGTGCCCGAGCTGCTCGCCCCACGGCCGGGTGTAGGGAAAGCGCTCCAGGACGAAGCTCAGCCAGCCGCTCGCGAGAACGATCGCGACCACCCAGGCGGCGAAGGTGAACACGCGCCGCACCAGCCGCAGCACCTGAGCGGCGTCGATCAGGCGCAGGCCGAGGAGTTGCAGCTTCCTCGAATGGGCTGCGGCGCTCTGCGTCAGGCGCCGCCCGACCCAGCGATTGGCGCGAAAGATGAGCCACAGAAGCGTGCCGTAGAGCAGCGTCGCCGCCGCGGCGAAGACAGCCGCCTCGGCGACGTAGCGCGGCGTTTCCTGCTGCCGACGCTCGGCAATCGCCTGCTCCAGGCGCCTCACCGCCGCCCGGGCCACGATCGGGGTCGTTTCGCCCGCCTGGGCGTCGATGTCCACCCGGGTCACGAGGAATGCATGCCTGCCGCCGAGCAGAACCCGCGTTCCTTCCTCGGCCTCCTCCGTGGTCGCCGCCGGCAGGTACTCGGCCGCCAGCGCCTCGTCGATGCGTTGCGTGGCGGCTGCCGCGCGTTCCCTCGCCGTGTAGCCTGCGATCGGTCCGCGCAGGATGATGATCTGCCGGTTGGCGAGCCTGACGGGCATGCCCTCCCGAACAGTTTGCGGGACCGGAGCCGGCTCCGCGGCCAGGGCCGCGGCCGACACGGCAAGCAGCCCCAGGAATCTCACTGCCCGCGAAAACGAAGATCGCATCGCTCGTTCTTCTTCCTCGACCGGCGGCATTGGCCGGCCCTGTCGTCGAGCGGGATCATAGCAGCCTGCGGGTGCCATGGTGCGCGCGCGGCCCACGCGGCCTATACTGTTTCGATGCGACTTTCCGCTGAACAACTCGAGCGTTTCGACCAGGACGGATATCTCTTCTTCGAGAGCCTGTTCAGCACGGAAGAGATCAAGGTCCTGCTCGACGAAGTCCCCCGTCTCTACGCCCAGCGCCGGCCGGAGAACGTGCGCGAGAAGACCGGCGACGTGGTGCGCACGAACTTCGCGGCACACATGTACAGCACTCCCTTCGCCAAGCTCGCGCGCCATCCGCGCATGGTCGAGCCGATCGTGCAGCTCTTCGGCGAAGACGTCTACATGCACCAGTTCAAGATCAACGGCAAGCAGGCCTTCGACGGCGACGTCTGGCAATGGCACCAGGACTACGGCACCTGGGTGAACGACGACCAGATGCCCGAGGCGCGCGCGATGAACGTGGCGATCTTTCTCGACGAGGTGAACGAGTTCAACGGCCCGCTGATGTTCATCCCCGGCAGCCACAAGCTCGGCGTGCTGGACGCCGAGCACGATACGACGACGACCAGCTACCCGCTGTGGACGATCAATCACGAAACCATCGGGAAGCTGGTCGAGCGCGGCGGCATCGTCGCGCCGAAAGGCCCGGCGGGCTCGATGATCCTGTTCCACGGCTGCCTGGTGCACGCCTCGACGTCCAACCTCTCGCCGTGGAACCGCGTCAGCGTGTATCTGTCGCTGTGCGCGGTGTCGAACCACATCCGGCGCTTCAAGCGCCCGGGCTACATCGCGCACCGCGACTTCACGCCGATCCGGTGCCTGCCGGACGACTGCCTGCTCAAGCACTACGAGGTGCCGCTGCCGTGGAAGGACGGCACGCCGGCGGAGGAGTTGACCGGGAGTCTCAGAGCGGCATGAACCTGTACGCGAAGCTGCTCGAGCGGAAAGACAATCCGCTGCGCATCGGCCTCATCGGCGCCGGCAAGTTCGCCGCGATGTACCTCGCCCAGGTGCCGAAGACTCCGGGCGTGGAGCTCGTCGGCATCGCCGATCTGTCGCCTGCGAACGCAAGGGAAAATCTGAAGCGCGTCGGCTGGGATGCCGCGCGCATCCCGCCGATTTCGGACGACTGGGAAAAGCTGGTGTCGCATCCGCGCGTCGACATCGTCATCGAAGCGACCGGTAATCCGATCGCCGCGGTGGAGCACGCGCTCGCCGCATTCAGGAACGGCAAGCACGTGGTGATGGTGACGGTGGAAGCCGACGCGTTTTGCGGACCGCTGCTCGCGCAGAGGGCAAAGGAGGCCGGCGTCGTGTACAGCCTCGCGTACGGCGACCAGCCGGCGCTCATCTGCGACCTCGTCGACTGGGCGCGGGCCGCCGGGTTCCCGGTGGTGGCGGCCGGACGCGGCCACAAGTGGCAGCCGCATTTCGCACAGTCGACGCCCGAGACCGTGTGGGGCTACTACGGCCTCACGCCCGAGCAGGCGAAACTCGGGGGTCTCAATCCCAAGATGTTCAATTCCTTCCTCGACGGGTCGAAGCCGGCGATCGAGACCACCGCGGTATGCAACGCCACTGGCCTTACGCCCGCGCCCGAGGGCCTCTCCTATCCGGCCGGGTCGGTGGACGAGATCCCGGCGCTGATGCGGCCGCGCAGCGAAGGCGGCGTGCTGCACCACAAGGGGCAGGTCGAGGTGATCTCGTCGCTGCGACCCGACGGCACGCCCATCCCCTACGACATCCGTTTCGGAGTCTGGGTCGTGTTCGAGGCGGAGTCGGAGTACATCAAGCGCTGCTTCGAGGAATACGGCGTCAAGACCGATCCGTCCGGCCGCTATGCCTGCATGTACAAGCGCTGGCATTTGATCGGGCTGGAGGTCGGGATCTCGGTCGCTTCGGTGGGGCTGCGTGGCGAATCCGACCGGCTGCGCGACGGGCTGGCGGGCCGACGCGGTTGCCGTTGCAAAGAGAGATCTGAAGGAAAAGGAAGTTCTCGATGGAGAGGGTGGCTACACGGTTGTTGGCAGGTTAATGCCTGCGGCGGATTCCCTAGCGCAAGGCTGCCTGCCCCTCGGCCTCGCGCACGGCTGGAAGGTCGTGAAGCCGGTCGCCGCCGGTCAGCCGCTCAGATGGAGCGATGTCGCTTTCGACGCGAACTCGACCGCTGTGCGGCTGCGGCGCGAGATGGAGTCCGCGGCTTCGCGGGGAAATGACGCATCCCGCAACGATCGGCCGCCGGATCCGGTGCTGCAGCGCCCCCTTGCCGCCTCTGCACGCGGATTGATGTCATGATATCTCGGTCGCCCACCGGAGCCCGGCATGGCCCAAGTCATCGTTCGCCACCTCGAAGAAGAGGTGAAGGTACGCTTGAAGCGCCGCGCCGAGCCTCATGGCCGCAGCATGGAAGAAGAGGTCCGGCAAATTCTGCGCAACGCGGCACGAGACGAACGACGCCCTTCGGCGAAGCTCGGCTCGCGCATCGCTGCCCGATTCGGGAAAGTGGGGCTGACGGTGGACCTGCCTGAGTTGCACGGTCAGGCCGTCCACCCGGTGGAATTCGCGAAGTGATCATCCTCGATACGAACGTGCTCTCGGCTCTAATGCGTACCTCGCCAGAGGGGCCGGTCGTGCAGTGGCTGGATCGCCAGCCCAGCGAATCCATCTGGATCACCAGCGTCACGCTGTTTGAAGCTCGGCTCGGACTGGGACAGCGCCGCCGCGACGGAGGCGGCTTCCCTCGCCTGCGAGAGCCGCAAAGCCGGCCGCCCGGTGGACACGCGCGACACGCAGATCGCAGGGATCGCCCTGTCGCGGCGCGCCGCTCTCGCGACCCGAAACCTGAGGCATTTGCTGACCTGAACGCGCCTGTGGTGAGTCCCTGGGAAACCCGGCCAACGCCGTAGTGCCGGCGACCCAGTGCACGTCCTCGAGGACGGTCACCGTCGGACCGTCGTGCCGGTCATGCTTTACAGACTCTGGTCGTATGCATAGGACACTACAGGTCACCCTGGCTATGGAGGCCGCAATCTCGGATCATTCCTAGTCTCTTGAGGGAACTGCAGGATTGGCTGATTAGCTAAATTGCTTTGTAATAACAAATACCTATAAACAGATTTCTTTGGGAAATATTAGTGCAGTTGGCCACTTATCTGATTGACAGCTTGCGTATCGTACCCACATACTTCTCGCCATTACACACGGTGCCTAACGGCACCAAGCTACGTCGATGCCCCAAAGGCATCTTCTACCGGAAAGGGCGCTCTAGCGCCCTTTCCTCTTTCTGGGAGGGCTATGAGGCGTCTAGCCGTATTTGTTGATGCCGGTTACTTTTGGGTGCAAGCAGTACATATTGTCCATGGGAAGAAGGTCGGGCGCGAACAGATCATAGTTAACTACCCATCGCTGCGCTCTCAATTTCTTGACGAAGTCAAAAGACAATTCCCCGATAACGACCTTCTCCGCATCTATTGGTACGATGGCCCTGGGTTGCAAGGCAAAGCCGATAGCCATGTTTCCGTTGAGGCACTTGACGATTTTAAGCTTCGACTTGGCACAAGGACCGGGACTGGTGGCCAAAAGGCAGTTGATGGGCTAATCATCGCCGATCTAATCAGCCTAGCTCAAAGCAAATCCATTTCCGACGCGCTTGTAGTATCCGGGGACGCCGATCTAACCCCAGGAGTTCAAGCAGCTCAAGGTCTAGGTATCCGGGTTCATTTGCTTTCAATGGGTCCAACCAATGCTACATCCCCATACTTACGAGCTGAGGTGGACCAAAAAAAACATTGGGACGATTCCACAATAAAGAAGTTTATTTCGGCAAAAGTCGTAGTTCCAATGGGTTCTCCTGCAAGCCCGGCGTCTATCAGTAGTGTTACTGCTGTTACGAAGGCAGCCAACCCGCTAGAGGAGGCTGCTAACTCCTTTTTCGCCGGTCTTCAACAGCAAGAAAAGAAAATGCTTACCAAGACAGGCTCCATCCCACAGCACTTGGATGGCGCACTGCTTATGGTAGCTCGCAAACTATTAGGACGCTCGCTAACGGATACGGAAAAACCGCTACTTAGAACAGAATTACGAAAATTGCTTTAGAACCCGCTTCGGCGGGTTTTTTGTTTCCAGGAGTAATGCTGAATAAACTCCGGGGACATTTACCTTAAACTGAGACACCAGACTACTCCGCGCGGGCGAAAGTAGCGGAGGAATTACGGTATGATCGCAGGCAGGTTGCACCAGGAAGGAACCCGCATGGACAAGGCCCCGCAAGTCAAGCTCAACTCGACCGCCCACTATTTCCTGGAAGGCCTGAACGAGATCGGGATCGAGTACGTCTTCGCCAACTTCGGCACCGATCACGCGCCGCTGATCGAGGAGATGGCGCGCTGGAAGAAGGCCGGCCGCACATACCCGAAGGTCGTCAACTGTCCCCACGAGAACACCGCGATGCACATGGCGGCGGGGTTCGCCATGGCGACCGGCCGCGGGCAGGCGGTGATGGTGCACGTGGACGCCGGCACGGCGAACTCCGCGATGGCGATGCACAATGCGCGTCGCGGGCGCCTGCCGATCGTGCTCATGGCGGGCAAGGCGCCCTACACGGTGCGGGGCGAGCTGACCGGGCTCGCGCGACAACTACGTGCATTTCATCCAGGAGCCCTTCGACCAGTCCGGGATCGTGCGGCCCTACGCCAAGTGGGAATGGACGCTGCCCTCGGGCGTGATGACCAAGGAGACGCTGCGCCGCGCGCACACCGTCGCGCACAGCGATCCCAGGGGCCCCGTCTATCTCATGCTGCCGCGCGAGACGCTCACGCAGACCTGGGACGAGGCCGCGATGCGCGCCTTCCCGGAGGAGCGCTACGGCGCGGTGCGCTCGGGCGCGGCGGACGCCGCGGCGGTCGCGGGAATCGCCGATAAGCTCCTTTCCGCAAAGCATCCGGTGATGGTGACCTCGTACGCCGGGCGCAATCTCGACGCGCCGGCGCTGATCGAGGAGATCGCGCGGCTCGCCGGGATCCGCGTCTACGAGGCGAGCCCGCTCTATCTCAACATCTCGCGCGCTTCGCCCTGTTTCCTCGGCATGACGCCCGCCATCGCCGAAGCCGACGTCGGCCTGCTGGTGGACGTGGACGTGCCCTGGATCCCGAAATCGACGAAGGAGAATCCGAATACCTGGTGGGCGCACATCGACGTGGACGTCGTCAAGGAATGCTTCCCCATCTGGGGCTTCGCCTCGAACGCGCGGCTGCAGGGCGACAGCGTCCTGATCCTCAGGCAGTTGCTCGAGGCGCTCAAGGCGAAGGCGACGCCCGCGTTCCGCGACGCGGCGGCGAAGCGCATGGAAGCGATCAAGCGCGAAAGCGACGAGCGGCGCGCGAATCTCGCCAAGCAGGCCGCGGACAAGGGAAAGGCCGGCGCGATCAATCCGCATTACCTCTGCGCCGAGTTGTCGAAGGCGATCGGCGACGACGCCGTCGTCGTCAACGAAGGGATCCGCAACGGGCCGGTGATCAACGCGCAGATCATGCGCACCAAGCCGGGCTCGTCGATCGGCTTCGCGGGCGGCGGCCTCGGCAGCTCGGCGGGAACCGCGCTCGGCATCAAGCTCGCGCGGCCCGACGCGACGGTGGTGCAGATGGTCGGCGACGGCGGCTTCTACTTCGGCAATCCGTCTTCGATGTACGCCGTCTCCAAGCAGTACAAGCTGCCGATTCTCACGGTGCTCTTCGACAACTCGGGCTGGTCGGCGGTGAAGGAGGCGACGCTGCGCGTGTATCCGGACGGCGAGGCCAAGGCGCTCGAACGAGTTCAACGCGCTGCTCGCGCCCGATATCGAGTTCACCAAGATCTGCGAGGCCGCAGGCGGCTACGGCGAGAAGGTCGACGGACCCCGAGGCCGTGCCCGCGGCGATCCAGAGGTGCCTGAAGGAAGTGCGCGGCGGACGCTCGGCGCTCGCGCACGTGCGGATTCCCGTCCTGTAGTCTCGTTTCCCGGCATGCGCCGGGGTCAACTGCACGGCGGCCCGCGGCGTTATCGCGGAATGCCGCGCCTTGCCTGCCCGGAAGAGCCCCGCAGCACGCTGCACGTCGTGCAGCGCGGTCTCGGACGCTCGATCTGCTTTTCCTGCGCGCGCGACCGCATCGCCTACCTCCGGACGCTGGGCGAATGCGCGGTGCGCGCGCAGTGCTCGATCCACGCATACGCCCTGATGGGAAACCACGTGCACCTGCTCGTGACTTCCGCGCGCGCGGCGGGTCCGGCTCGGCTGATGCCGGAAATCGCCGCGGGCTACGCGCGCCATCTCGCCGGGACCTACGGCCACGAGGACGCGGTATGGGAGGAAGCCTACGATGCAACTCCCGTCCGCGCGCGGGCGCATCTCCTCTCCTGCATGCGCTACATCGAGACGAACCCGGTGCGCGCGGGACTCGCTCCGCACCCGGGCGCGTATCCCTGGTCGAGCTACCGCGCGAACGCGCTCGGAGACGACTCCGGTCTCGTCACGCCGCACCCGCATTACTATTCGCTCGGGCGCTCGCCCGAAGCCCGGCGCGCGGCGTACGCGGCGCTGTTCCTGCGGGCCGCGGAGGCGGTTCGGAAGGCGAGTGGAGCGGCGGTCCCGCGCGATTAGCGGCTATCATTCTCCGATGGCAGCGAACCGCGCCCTGGAGCGCTACCTCTGGCTGTCCGTCGCCGCGGGGCTGGCGACGCTCGCGCTGAAGACGCTCGCCTGGTATGTCACGGGCTCGGTGGGGCTCCTCTCCGACGCGCTCGAGGCGCTGGTCAACATTGCCGCGGCGCTGCTCGGCCTCTCGATGCTGCGGCTCGCGGAGGTGCCGCCCGACTCGAGGCATCCCTTCGGCCGATTCAAGGCCGAGTACTTCGCAAGCGGCGCCGAAGGCGCGCTCATCGTCTTTGCCGCGGTGAGCATCGCCTTCACCGCGGTCCCGCGGCTCGCCGAGCCGAAGCCGATCGATGTCCCTGGCGCTCGGCATCGCGTTCTCGGTGGCCGCCACCGCCATCAATTTCGGCGTGGCGCTCATGCTCCTCTCCGCGGGCAAGCGGCTCCGCAGCATCGCGCTCGAGGCGGACGGCCACCACCTGATGACCGACGTCTGGACTTCGGTCGGAGTCGTGGCGGGGGTGGCTCTCGTGGCGGCCACGGGCTGGCTCATCCTCGATCCCCTGGTCGCGCTCGGCGTCGCCGCGCACATCGTGTGGACCGGGTTCGTGCTGATGCGCCGCTCGTTCGTGGGGCTGCTCGACGCGTCGATCCCCGCGGAGGAGCTTGCGGACATCGAAAAGATCTTCGCCGAGTACCGGCCGCGCTACGGAGTCGAGTTCCACGCCCTGCGCACGCGCCAGTCGGGCGCGCGGCGCTTCATCTCGTTTCACCTGCTCGTGCCCGACGCCTGGCCGGTCGAGCGCGCGCACCGGCTCTCCGAGGAGATCGAGGAGCGCATCCGGTCGCTGGTGCCGCAGGCGATCACCTTCGTTCACCTCGAGCCGATCTCGCAGCCGGCCTCGTACGACGACATCAAGCTCGAGCGCTGGTAGGACATGGAGAAGAAGCACATCCTCGTCGTCGGCGCGGGAGCGATCGGGGGCTTGTACGCGGCCTACCTCGCGAAAGTGGCCGAGGTCGTTGCGTTCGACACCAATCCGGCGCACGTCGAGGCGATCAGGCGCCACGGCCTAATCCTGACGGGACGCACCGAATCGACGACGAAGCTCGCCGCGTTCGCGCACGCGGCGGAGATGGGCAGGCGGCGCTTCGACGCGGCGATCTTCCTCGTCAAGACGCAGGCGACCGAGGCCGCGTTCCATGCGATCCATCCGGTGCTCGAGGGCGCTCCGGTCATCGTCACGTTCCAGAACGGCATGGGGAACGAGGAGCTTCTCATGCGATTGACCCGACTCGATATCGCGCACGGCGTTTCCTTCGAGGCGGCGCGCTACGACGGGCCCGGGCGCATCCATCATCTCGTTCACGGCGAGGACTCGTGGCTGGGGCCCGCGCGCGGCAAGGTCGAATCGGTCGCGTGGCTGGGCGAGCTGATGACCAAGTCCGGGCTGCCGACGCGCGTCGTCGCCGATCCGCGCGGCGCGATCTGGGGGAAGTTCATCTTCAACAGCGTGATGAACCCGATCGGCGCGATCGTCATGGGCGTGAACGCCGCCCGCTACAACGTGCCCGGAGATGCGCGCGCTCATCGACGACATGGCGGCCGAGTGCGTCCGCGTCGCGGAGGCGCTGGGGATCAGGCTCGCGTTCGATCCGATGTACCTGGTGAAGAAGATCCGCTCGGGCGAGGCGCCGCTCACCAAGCACGGCGGATCGATGGCGCAGGACATCGAGGCCGGGCGCGAGACCGAGCTCGAGGCGATGACGGGCTACGTCGTGAGGAAGGCGAAGGAGCTGGGCGTGCCGGTGCCGGTGACCGAGACTGTATATAGGATGGCGAAGGGTGTGGAGTACGCCGCCAGGGCGAAACGCGAAGGCGGGTGACTGTCCCCTCCTTGGATAAGGAGGGGCGGCGCGTAGCGCCGGGGTGGTTTGACGGACGCCAGCACCACCCCGCCCCTTCGGGGCACCCCTCCTCAGCGAGGAGGGGAAGAAGAACTCTAGGAGGACGCATGATCGTCGTACGCTTGTTGTGGGTCACCGTGCTATTCGCGAGCGCTTTTGGCGCGTGGGCGCAGGCGTATCCGACAAGACCCATCCGCATCGTGGTCGGCTTCCCCCCGGGAGGCGGCAACGATCTCATCGCTCGGCTGGTCGGCGCGAAGATGCAGGAGTCCTGGGGCCAGTCGGTGGTGATCGAGAACAGGCCCGGAGCGAACTCGATCATCGCCGCCGAGCACGTCGCGAAGAGCGCGCCCGACGGCTACACGCTGCTCGTGAACGCCACCGGCGGCATGTCCGTCAACCCGGTGCTCTATTCAAAGCTTCCTTACGATTCGCTCAAGGACTTCGTCCCGATAAGCATGGTCGGGTCGTTTCCTCTGGTGCTTATCGTGCATCCTTCGGTGCCGGCGAACTCGGTGCCGGAGCTCGTCGCCTACGCAAAGGCGAATCCCGGCAAGCTCAACTTCAGCTCGGGCTCGACCGCTTTCCAGGTCGCCACCGAGATGTTCAAGCAGATGACCGGCACCGACATCAAGCACATCCCGTACAAGGGCAGCGTGCAGTCGATCACCGCGGTGATCGCCGGCGACGTGCAAATGACGATCGTGGATGCGCCGCCGCTCATGCCTCAGGTCAAGTCGGGGAAGGTCAAGGCCCTCGCGGTCACGTCGGCGCAGCGCTCGAAGGCCTTGCCCGAAGTGCCCGCCGTCGCAGAGTCGGTGCCCGGCTACGAGATGGTGCTGTGGATCGGCATGTTCGCCCCGGCGGGAACGCCGCGCGACATTGCCGCGAAGCTCAACGACGAGGTCGTGCGCATCGTCAAGCTCCCCGACATCCGCGAGAAGCTCCACGCGATGGACGTCGACCCGCTCGGCAACACTCCCGAGCAGGTTACCGCATGGATCCGGCGCGAGATCGCCAAGTACGGGCCGGTGGTGAAGGCGGCGGGCATCAAGGCGGAATAGAGGCCGTCGTCTGGCTATCTTCCGCCCGAGTTCTTGTCGTAGCATACGCCCGCCATGAACCAACAGGAGGAGCCACCGTGCCCGAGCAGTCCATGCTGGAGTCTTCGATCGTCGATCACTGCCCACCGCCGGGAGCGGTAACCCAAACGGAGATCGACCAGCAGGTTTTCGATCTCTACGACGAGTACTGCCACGGCCGGATCGACCGGAGGGAGTTCCTAAAGCGCGCCGCGGCCCTGGGCGCCGCGGGTCTCGCCATGGCGCAGGCGCTGTTTCCGAATTACGCCCGGGCGCAGACGATTTCGTTCACGGATCCGCGGATCAAGGCGACGTACGTCTCCTATCCCTCCCCCGGCGGGAATTCGGGCTCGATGCGCGGCTACCTCGTGCAGCCCTCCGGTTCGGGGCCCTTCCCGGCGGTGCTCGTGATCCACGAGAACCGTGGACTGAACCCGTATATCGAGGACGTGGCGCGCCGAGCTGCGGTGGAGGGGTTCCTCGCGCTCGCTCCGGACGGCCTCGCGCCGCTCGGCGGCTACCCGGGCAATGACGACGGCGGTCGCAGCATGCAGGCGAAGCTCGACCAGGCCAAGCTGCGCACGGACATGCTGAACGGCGCGCGTTTTCTGAAGTCGCACGCGCTCTCCAAGGGCAAGCTCGGCGCCACCGGGTTCTGCTGGGGCGGCGGAACTACGAATTACCTCGCGACCGCGCTCGGCGCCGATCTGCACGCGGCGGTACCGTTCTACGGCGCGGCGGCGGAGACCGCAGCGGTGTCGAAGATCAAGTCGCCGCTCCTCGTTCATTACGCCGAGAGCGACGAGCGGATCAACTCGATGTGGCCGGCTTACGAGCAGGCCTTGAAGGCGGGCGGCGCTTCGTACGCGATGCACATCTACCCCGGCACGCAGCACGGCTTTCACAACAACTCGACGCCGCGCTACAACGAGGCGGCGGCGAAGCTCGCCTGGGAGCGCACCGTCGCGTTCTTCCGCAAGCATCTCGCCTGAGGCAGGCACGCCGCGAAGCGCGGCCGGCGTCTGCGCACAAGCCCTGCGTTGCGGCCTCTTCAGGCCGTCACTTCCCACCAGTTGCGCTGGGGGTCGGCGAAGACGAACGAGGCGCTTCCGTTCCGGGACTCGACGGGCGTCGTTTCCACGGCAGCAATCCCGGACAGCTCGCGGTGGGCTCGCTCGACTTCGCCGCTCGAGCCCATGGTGAGCGTAAGGCGGTTCGCCGGAGTGAGGAATTTCCTGCGCTTCCGGATCGGCAGGACCACGATGTACCAGGGTGTGGCGGCGTGCTTGATGTATACGGAAATCCGGCCGCCGCCCGCGATCTCGAGTCCCAGCACGTCGCGATAGAACGCTGCGGCGGCGTCCTTGTCGTCGCACTCGAGCGTGCCGTGCGTGAGCGCCTGCGGCAGGTAGCCGCGCCCGGGAAACTCGGCCTCCGTCAACTCGCGCTGCCAGTGGGGACGCGCGATCGAGCGTCCCTCGGCGGCGGCCTGCGGATCGTAGTACTCGATCTCGAGCGTGTTGCCGCCGGGCTCGCCGAAGTACACCGAGCGCGCGTAGTGCTGCGCCCGCGGGCGCGTGACGCGGGTGAGACCGTAGCGCGCCTTGTTCGCTTCCAGGTACCGGTGCGCGGCGTCGATTTCGTCGGCATGAACCACGCGCACGCCGTAGTGGTTGTTGTGCGGCTTTTCGGGCGCCTCCCCGCCCGCCTCGTGCACCACCAGGCGCCAGGCGGTGTTGGGATGCTCGACCAGAGCCTCCTTGCTCCCGCGTTCCACCACCTTCATCGCGAGGAGCTCGGTGAAAACCGGCAGCGTCTCCGCAAGCGAGCGGCACTCGTAGTGGCCGTGAGTGAGCCCGGTAGGCTTGAGCATGCCGCGAAGCTTACATTGCGCGCGGCGTGACTTACAATGCCCGCAGCATGAAGATCTGCCAGTACGGCGAGCACGAAGCGGGAGCGGTCCAGGGCGAGCGGGTTTACCCGATCGGCGCCGCCCTCGTCGCGGCCGGCCATCTGCGGCGGGGATACACCATGCAGGAGGTGATCGACGTCCTCGCCAACCTCCCCGCCGCGATGCACTGCGCGCGCCATGCGCTGGACGGAAAATCGTTTCCGCTCGCGTCGGTGGCGCTTCTCGCTCCGATCGAGAACCCGCCCTCGATCTGGGCCGCGGCAGCGAACTACAAGGCGCACGCCGCCGAAATGCGAGTTGCTTCCGGCGGCCCCGACCGCAGCGCGTTCTCGAAGGACGATCTGATGGCCGAGTTCTTCCTCAAGCCTTCCTCCTCGATCATCGGCCCGGGTGCCACCGTTGTTCTTCCGAGAATCTCCAAGGACGTCGACTATGAAGCCGAGCTGTGCGCGGTCATCGGCAGGAAGGCGCGCCGCGTGAGCGAAGCAGAGGCGCTCGACTACATCTTCGGCTACACCATCTGCTGGGACATCAGCCAGCGCGATCCCTGGGGCAGGAATCGGCAGAACACTCGCAACATTCGCAAGGGCTTCGACACCTTCACCGCGCTCGGGCCGTGGATCGTGACGTGCGACGAATTGCCCGAGCCGCAGGACGTGAGGATCGAGGTCGAGCTGAACGGGAAGAAGGCGATGACCGCGCACACCGCCGACATGATCTGCGGCTTGCGCGAGCATATCCGCTTCCTTTCGGGTGTCCTGACGCTGCGCCCCGGCGACCTCATCACCACCGGCACGCCCGCCGGGGTCGCCAAGCTCGCCGCCGGCGACCGGCTGAAAGGGCGCATCGAGCGCATCGGAGAAATGACCCTCAACGTGGAGGCCGAGACATGACCAGGCTGGCAGCTTTCGTTCTTCTCCTTATCGCCGCGCTGTCCGCCATCGCGCAGCCTTATCCCTCGCGCTCGGTGAAGTTCGTCGTCCCCGCCTCGGCGGGCGGCGCCACCGACAACATGGCGCGCTCGCTGGCCGCGCGGCTGACCGAGATCTGGGGCCAGCCCGTGGTGGTCGAGAACCGGCCCGGGGCGACCCAGATCATCGGCGCCGAGCACGTCGCCAAGTCCGCGCCCGACGGCTACACGCTGCTCGTCTCGGAGGCGGCGACCTGGGTCATCACGCCGCACTTCCAGAGGAAGCTCCCGTTCGACGGCATGCGCGACTTCACGCCCGTCACCGTGCTGGTGCGCTTCCCGTGGGTGATCGCCGTGCACGCCTCGGTGCCGGCCGGTACATTCCAGGAGCTGGTCGCGTACGCGCGCGCGAAGCCCGGGACACTGTCCTACGGTTCCTTCGGCTTGGGCTCCTCGGGCCACATCAGCGTCGACTACCTGAAGAATCTCCTCGCCATCGACATCCTCCACGTTCCCTACAAGGGCGCCGCGCCCGCTGTGGCCGACCTTCTCGCCGGGCAGATCCAGGTGATGATGGTGACCCCGCTCCTCGTCGAGCCCCACGCCCGCGCCGGGAAGCTCAAGCTCCTCGCCGCCGCCACGCGCGAGCGCATCTCCCGGCTGCCCGACCTCCCGACCGTGAGCGAGTCCGGCGTCCCCGGGTACGAGGCCGGCACTTGGTTCGCCCTCGTCGGCCCTGCGGGCATGCGGCCCGAAGTCACGAACTTCCTCTACACCGAGGTCAAGCGCGTCATGAACGAGCCCGCGTTCAGGGACAAGTTCGTCGAGAAGCAGTGGTTCGAGGTCGTCGCCAACACGCCCGACGAGTTCGCCGCGTTCCTGAAAAGCGAGTACGAGCGCTGGGAGAAGGTGATCAAGCTCTCGGGCGTGAAGCTCGAGTGAGGACGCCGTCCCGGCCTGCGGCATTCAGGCCGGGCGGCCGGTACCGCAGCTCCAGCACGTGGTGAACTGACCCTCCAGCTGCTCCCCGCATTTCGGGCAGCGCCACCCCTGATCAAGGAACTCGCGCGCAGCGTCTCCCCTTAAGAACGCGACCAGAAGGGCGTGCGCATCGTCGTACTTCCGGTCGTCGTCTATCCACACGCTGCACACGTCTGCCGGCAGCTCGCCCCAGCCGCTCGTCAGGTACTCGCCGCGCACCACCGCGGCGATGCCGTTCGACTCAAGGAAACCCTTGACGAGGTGAGCCTCGAGCGCATGCTTGGCGACGTGCAGTTGCTTCATTTCGCCTTGATCATTCGGCGATGCGTACGAGCTAATCGAACGCGGCCACGCAGTCGATCTCGACGTTGACGCCCTTCCTGTGCGGAGTCGCGCCGACGCAGGTGCGCGTGACTTTCTCGCCCTGGAGAAAATCGCGGAAGGTCTCGTTGAAGGCTGGGAAGTCCTCGGTGTTGCGCAGGACGACGCGCATGTTCACGACGTGCGTGAAGTCCAGCCCCGCAGCGGCCAACACGCTCTTTAGGTTCGTCAAGGTCTGTCTGGTCTGCTCGCGGATGTCCGCGCTCACGACTTCTCGCGTCTTCGGATCGAGCGGCCCCTGCCCGGAAACGAAGAGGAGGTTCCCCGCGCGGATCGCCTGGGCGAGCGGCGAGGGCGCGCCCTTGTCGGTGAAGCCGGTGGTGGGCGCGTCCGGGGACGTGATGATTCTCTTCGCCATGGCTACTCAAAGACCGCCTTGATCTCAGCCGGGATAGCCGCCGCCTTGAGGCGGTTGGGGTCTTCGGGATGGCGGTGCGCCCAGACGCGGATTTCGTAGCCCTCCACCGCGCGCACCCCGCCGTTCAGCACCGTGTGGCCGACCTTGAGGGTCTTGTCGTTCCATTCTACGATCTGCGTTTCGACCGTGATTTCGTCGCGGAACTTCGAGGGCGCGATGAACTTGGCCTTGGCCTCGACGATGGGCAGGCCGATGACTCCGTACCGCTCGCCGAGAGTATCCCAGTCGAGGCCCACGGAATCCCAGAAAAGCCGCGTGCTCTCGTCGAACCAGGCGAAGTAGTTCGGGTAGAAGACGATGCGCGCCGGGTCGGTGTCGCCCCAGTGGACGATGACATTGTGCCTAAATGTCTTCATGCTGCGCGCGATTATAGCCTCCACTAGAATAGTCCCCGCCATGGGAATCATGCAGACCGACCGCACGCTGCCGTCGAACCGGATGATCTTCGAGGTCCGGCGCGACGCGGCGAAGCTCGAGCGCTTCCGCAGCGACCTCGAAGGGCTGATGCGCGATTACGGGCTCTCGGAGGAGGAAAAGCGAGCCTTCCGCACGATCGACATCAAAGGACTCGGGGAATTGGGCGTGCATCCGTACTTCCTGCCGCAGGCGACGCGGCTCTTCAAGGGTGCAGGTTACAACCACAACCAGAGCGAGGCTGCGCAACTCTACGCCGAGAAGATGCTGAAGAATGGCTGACATCGTCTCCGTCATCGCGCTCGCGCACGCTCCCGGCGCGACCGGCTGGCTCGACAAGGCGCCGAAGGCGGAGCAGGAGGCCCTGCTCGCCGGCTACGCCGAGATGGGCCGGCGCTTCCGCGCGGCGAAGCCCGACGTCGTCGTCGGCGTCGCGAACGACCATCTCCTCAACTTTCCGATGGAGAGCATCCCCGACTGGTGCGTCGGCACAGCCGGGCGCTGGCGCGGTCCGGCGGAGTGGTTTCGCGACTGGGTCAACATTCCCGACTACGAGGTCGCGGGCGAGCGCGAGCTCGCGCGCCACATCGTGCGCGACTGCGGCAAGCGCGGCTTCAATCTTGCTTTTTCGGACGAACTTCTGTTCGACGACAACTGGTCGGTCCCGCTCAAGTTCCTCACGCCCGAGTACGACGTGCCGCTCGTGCCGATCCACATGAACTGCGTGATGCCGCCGCTCCCCGCACCCGAGCGCTGCTTCGAGTTCGGGCGCGCGCTCGGCGAGGCCGTGCGCGCCTGGCCCAAGAAGACGCGCGTCGCGATCATGGGCACGGGCGGCCTTTCGCACGATCCCGGCGGTCCGAAGTACTTCGCCGTGGACGAGAAGTTCGACCGCTGGTTCCTCGGCCTCCTCGGCGAAGGCGACTCGAAGAAGGTGCTGCGCGAGGTGACGATCGACAGGATGATCGCCGCCGGCGACGGCGGCACCGTCGAGCTGCTCGCGTGGCTGGTCGCGATGGGAGCGGCCGGCGGGGGCCCGGCGGAGACCGTGTTCTACGTGCCTTCGGTGCCCTTGCGCTGCGGGATGGGCGGGGTCGCCTGGTGAGCGGGGCGCTCCTGTCGCTCGCAACGCAAGTCGCGCCGGCGCACGCGGCGGTGCTGGTCGTGGACATGCAGAACGATTTCTGCGCCGCGGGCGGCTATATCGACCGGGTCATCAAGCGCGATCTCGCCGCCTGCCGCGAGGTCGCGAAGCCCGTGAACGAACTGGTTGTCGCGGCGCGCGGGGCGAAGATTCCGGTGATCTGGCTGCGCGCCAACTACGCGCGCGACCTGATCCCCGAGCCGATGCGCGCGAAACTCGAGCGCCAGAACATCGCCGAGACATGCTGCGCCCCGGGAAGCTGGGGCGCGGACTGGTTCGGCGTCACGCCCTTTCCGGCCGAAACGGTCATCGAGAAGCATTGCTATAGCGGCTTCATGGGCACCGACCTCCACGCGCGCTTGAAGGCGCTCGGCGTCCGGACGCTAATCTTCAGCGGCGTGCAGACTCAGGTGTGCGTCGAATCGACCCTGCGCGACGCACATTCGCTCGGCTACTACTGCGTTGTTCCCGCGGACTGCGTCGCCTCGCATACGCCGCCCGCCCACCAGGCGACGCTCGCGGGCGTGAGGTTTCTCTTCGGCGAGGTCACGACGCTCGCCGAGCTGAAGGCGATCTGGGCGGCCTAGGCGAGGTTGCGTCCCCGCTTCGCCATGGCATAGAGTGGTACCCGCAACGATTCCAGGAGTCAGGCTATGGCGGATCCCAACAAAACCAAAGTCACCATCTTCACCCAGAACTACCGCATCAAGGGGAGTATCGAGCTGATGCCCGGCGCGAGGGTGACGGACTTCATGGTTGAGGCGAAGGACTTCATCGCCGTGACCGATGCAGAGATCTGGGAGCTGGGGGACCGCAAAGTCATGAGCGCGCCCTTCCTCAACGTGAGCCGCCAGCACGTGCAGATCATCGTCCCGCTGCACTGACGCCGTTCGCATGGCCGAGAGCACCCTCTGCCTCCTTCATCCCGGCGACATGGGCGCCGCGGTCGGCGCCTGCCTTGTACGGCGGGGCTTGAGGGTCGTCTGGTCGTGCGCCGGGCGCGGCGCGGCAACACGCTCGCGCGCGAAGGCCTCGGGCCTGGAGGATCTCGGAACGCTCGAGCGCGCGCTCGCCGCGGCCGAAATCGCGTTCTCGGTGTGTCCGCCGCACGGCGCGCTGACACTCGCGCGCGAAGTCGCCGGCCTCGGATTCCGCGGCGTCTTTGTCGATGCGAACGCAGTCTCGCCCGAGACCGCACGGGCCATCGGCCGCACGGTCGAGGCCGCGGGAGCGCGCTTCGTCGATGGCGGCATCATCGGCCCGCCGCCCGTGCAAGGCGGCCGCACGAGGCTGTACCTGGCGGGAGGCTCTGCAGCGCAGGTCGCCGCGCTCTTCACGGGGAGCAACTTGCAGGCGATCGCGCTCGAAGGTCCGGCAGGCGCCGCCTCCGCGCTCAAGGCCTGCTACGCGGCCTGGACCAAGAGCACGACCGCGCTCCTCGCCGCGATCCGCGCGCTCGCCGTGCACGAAGGGGTGGAGGCGGCGCTGCTCGCCGAATGGAAGATCTCGCAGCCGGATCTCGAGAAGCGCTCCGAAACGGTCACCGCTCAGGCGCGCAAGGCTTGGCGCTGGGTCGGCGAGATGGAGGAGATCGCGGCGAGCTTCGAGGCGGCCGGCCTCCCCGGCGGTTTCCAGTTGGCCGCGGCCGAGCTCTATCGCAGGCTCGAGGGATTCAAGGACGGCGCGTCGCCGCCGGCCCTGGCCGAAGTGACCGAGGCCCTGCGCAAGGGCGATGCAGACAAGGCATCTCGGAAGGCACCCGCGGCAAAGGGCATCAGACAAAGCGGACGCTGAGGGCCGCGGCTTTCTTCGCACGGCAGGCGCATTTGATCCAGATCAACTGCCGGGTTCGGGCGCGGAGTAGCTTCCGCAAGGCGAGGCGAAACGATGCCTCGCTTTTGGGGGACCAGCCACGATAGAAGAAATCCGGAGCGCCGCCCATCCGGGTGGCGCTTGTTGCCATTGCAGTCCCGCGCCGGTCGAGAACGATCGCGGCGCCTGCTGCTCCGCGGGCGAGCCGGCCGTTCCGGCGGCTGCCGGCCGCTCGGATGGTGACGCCCTTTCTCCGCGCGGGCCCGAGGCTGGCCGCGCCGGCGAGGAAGACCTGACGCTCTACGACGACGCGGGCATACAGCGTGCCTTCGTGCGCGGCGACGGCGGCGGGAGCGAGGCGCAGCTGCTGCTCGAGGGAATTCGCTGCGCCGCCTGCGCCTTTGCAAACGAGCAGGCGATTTCCCGCGTGCCCGGGGTGCTCGGCGTCGAAGTCAACTACGCGATGCATCGCGCGAACGTCCGCTGGGATCCGGCGCGAGTCCGCCTGAGCGACATCCTCGCTGCCGTCAAGAAGATCGGCTACCGCGCCTTCCCCTACGACCCCGCCCGGGTCGATTCGCTTTCGAGCGGCGGACGCCGGGAGGCGCTCTGGCGCCTGTTCGTCGCCGGATTCGGGATGATGCAGGTGATGATGTACGCGTTCCCGGCCTACGTGGCCGGGGAGGGCGAGATGACGGCCGACATCGAGCAGCTCATGCGCTGGGCGAGCCTCGTGCTCACGCTGCCGGTGGTGACCTACTCGGCGGCGCCTTTCTTCCAGGGGGCGTGGCGCGATCTGGCCCTGCGGCGCCTCGGCATGGACGTGCCGGTGGCGCTCGGCATCGCCGTCGCCTTCGGCGCGAGCGTCGCCGCGACGCTCGCGGGCTCGGGCGAGGTGTATTTCGACTCGGTAGCGATGTTCGTGTTTCTGCTGCTGCTCGGGCGCTATCTGGGACTGCTCGCGCGCCTGCGCGCCGCGCGCTCCCTCCAGCATCTGGGCCGGCTCGTGCCGGAATTCGCCCACCGGCTCGTCGATTTCCCGCGCTCGATGGAAACGAAGCGCGTTCCGGCGGCCGCGCTCGAGGCCGGCGATCGCGCGCTCGTCAAGCCCGGGGAAACGTTCCCCGCCGACGGCACGGTGGAGGAAGGCGCCGGAGCGGTGAGCGAAGCGCTGCTCTCTGGCGAGGCCAAACCCAAGGCGAAGTGCCGCGGAGACGAGGTGCTCGCAGGCGCCGCCAATCTCTCGAGCCCGCTAGTCGTCAAGGTCGAGAGAATCGGGGCGGACACCGTGCTCTCGTCCGTGCTGCGCCTGGTCGAGCGCGCAGCGGCGGAAAAGCCCCGTCTGATCGAGCTCGCCGACAGGACCGCAGCCTGGTTCGTCCTATTCGTGCTGGTTCTCGCCGCGATCGCGGGGATATTCTGGGCCGCGGTGGAGCCGGGCCGCGCCCTGCCGGTCATCGTCGCGGTCCTGGTGGCCACCTGTCCGTGCGCGCTGTCGCTCGCGACGCCGGTTGCGCTCACCGTCGCTCTCGCCGAGCTGGCTGCGCGAGGATTCGTCGTCGCGAGGCGGCAATCGCTCGAGGCGCTCGCGCGGGCGACCGACGTCGTCCTCGACAAGACCGGCACGCTCACGCGCGGCGAGCCGCGGCTCGTCGCGATCGAGCCGCTCGGCCCGATACCGCTTGAGCGCTGCCTCGCGATCGCCGCGGCCCTCGAATCAGCTTCGGAGCATCCGCTCGGGAAAGCACTCGCCGCGGCCGGTGCCCGCGCTCAGGCTCCGCCGCTGCAGGTTTCCGGAATTCGCAATGTCGCAGGTGCGGGCGTCGAGGCGCGTGTCGAAGGACGTCTTTACCGGATAGGCACGGCTGCGTTCGCGGGGCTCGCGCCCGGGACGCCGGCGGCATTGCGGAGTGTGGAGGAGGATACGGTGGTCTGGCTGGGCGATGGGTCCGGACCGCTCGCTTCCTACCGCCTCGGCGACGAGCTCCGCTCCGAGGCGGGGGAGGCCGTCGCCGCGCTGCGCGCCCTAGGCCTGAGAGTGCATCTCTTGAGCGGCGACGGCGAGCGAGCGACCCTTGAAATCGCGCGCCGCGCGGGCATAGACATCGTGCGGGGCGACGCCGATCCGGACCGCAAGCGCCGCTACGCGGTCGATTTGCAGGGGCAGGGACGCGCGGTGGCGATGGTCGGCGACGGGATCAACGACGCGCCAGTCCTCGCGCAGGCCGACGTGTCGGTCGCGATGGGCGGCGGTACCCGGATCGCGCAGGCGCGGGCGGACTGTGTGCTCCTCTCCGAGGATCTTCGCGAACTGCCGCGCGCGGTCGAATACGCGCGCCGCACTCTGTGGATCGTGCGGCAGAACGTCGCGTGGGCCTTCGCCTACAACCTGATCGTCCTCCCGCTCGCCCTCTCGGGCCTGCTCACGCCCTGGGGTGCCGCGCTGGGCATGTCGGCGAGCTCGCTCCTCGTCGTGCTCAACGCGCTGCGTCTCCAATGCAGGCCGTCGGAGCGCGCGCCCCGCGTCGCGGCCTCCGAAGGTGCGGTAGCGCCGGCCTGAACGTGGACATCCTCTACCTCCTCGTGCCCTTGAGCGTGGTCCTGGTGTTTCTCATCGGCGCCGTATTCTGGTTCGCGCTCGCGAGCGGGCAGTTCGACGACCTCGAGGGACCGGCCCTCAGGATGCTCGCCGACGACGACCGCCCGCGCGGCGCATTTGATCCAGATCAAATCCGGCCGCCGGCCGGCCGCTACGATGACCCGCCGGCCGCAAAAGAGCCGGCCGCAACGCGGAAAACGCGGCATGCAGCAACCAGGGACTTATAACTACAAGGTCGTTCGCCAGTTCGCCGTCATGACGGTGGTCTGGGGCGTGGTCGGCATGCTGGTCGGCGTGCTCATCGCCGCGCAGCTCATCTGGCCGGAGCTCAATTTCAACACGCCGTGGCTCAGCTACGGGCGGTTGCGTCCGCTGCACACCAACGCGGTGATCTTCGCCTTCGGGGGCTCGGCGCTTTTCGCGACTTCCTATTACGTCGTGCAGCGCACCTGCCAGGCGCGGCTTTTCTCCGAGCCCCTCGCGGCATTCACTTTCTGGGGCTGGCAGGCGGTGATCGTGCTCGCCGCGGTCACGTTGCCCGCCGGCTTCACCTCCGGCAAGGAGTACGCCGAGCTCGAGTGGCCGATCGACATCCTCATCACCCTCGTCTGGGTGGCCTACGCGGTGGTGTTCTTCGGCACCATCGCCAAGCGCAAGGCACCGCACATCTACGTCGCCAACTGGTTCTTCGGCGCCTACATCCTGACGATCGCGCTCCTGCACCTCGTCAACTCGGCGGCGCTGCCCGTGAGCTTCTGGAAATCCTACTCGGCCTACTCCGGGGTGCAGGATGCGATGGTGCAGTGGTGGTACGGCCACAATGCCGTGGGCTTCTTCCTCACCGCGGGCTTTCTCGGGATGATGTACTACTTCATTCCGAAGCAGGCGGGACGACCGATCTATTCCTATCGCCTGTCGGTGGTGCACTTCTGGGCGCTGATCTTCACCTACATGTGGGCCGGCCCTCACCACCTGCACTACACGGCGCTGCCCGACTGGACGCAGACGCTCGGGATGGTCTTCTCGCTCATCCTGCTCGCGCCTTCCTGGGGCGGGATGATCAACGGCATCATGACGCTCTCGGGCGCCTGGGACAAGCTGCGCACCGATCCCATCCTCAAGTTCCTGATCGTGTCGCTCTCCTTCTACGGCATGTCCACCTTCGAGGGCCCGATGATGTCGATCAAGACGGTCAACGCGCTTTCGCACTACACCGACTGGACGATCGGGCACGTGCACTCGGGCGCGCTCGGCTGGGTCGGCCTGGTGAGCATGGGCAGCGTCTATTACCTGATCCCGCGCCTCTTCGGCACAGGCAGCATGGCGAGCGTGCGGCTCATCGACCTGCATTTCTGGGTCGCCACCATAGGCATCGTGCTCTACATCGCGGCAATGTGGATCGCAGGGGTGATGCAGGGCCTGATGTGGCGCGCGGTCAGCCCCGACGGGACGCTCACCTATACCTTCGCCGAGAGCGTCAAGGCGACCTATCCCTTCTACGCGATCCGCCTCGCGGGCGGACTGCTCTATTTCTCGGGAATGCTGATCATGGCCTGGAACGTGTGGAAGACGATCGCCGCCGGCAAGGCCCAGGACGCGCCGATTCCCGCGCCCGCGCACCCCTAGAGCCGGCAGACGCCCATGAACTTCCACGACTCGATCGAGAAGAACAGCGCGGTTCTCGTTCTCCTCATCATTCTCGTGGTCGCGGTCGGAGGCCTGGTCGAGATCGTGCCCCTTTATTTCCAGAGATCGACCACCGAGCCCGTCGCGGGGCTCAAGCCTTATAGACCTCTCCAGCTCGCCGGGCGCGACATCTACGTGAGGGAAGGCTGCTACAACTGCCACTCGCAGATGATCCGTCCGTTCCGCGCCGAGACCGAGCGCTACGGCCACTACTCGGTCGCAGGCGAGTTCGTCTACGACAGGCCGTTCCAGTGGGGCAGCAAGCGCACCGGGCCCGACCTCGCGCGCGTGGGCGGGCGCTACAGCGACGAGTGGCACCGGATCCACCTCGACAATCCGCGCGATCTCGTGCCCGAGTCCAACATGCCCGCGTATCCCTGGCTCGCGAGGAGCCCGGCCGACGCCGCCGACATCGAGACGAAGCTCAAGGTGCTGCGCAGGCTCGGCCACCCCTACAGCGACGAGGACATCGTCGGCGCCAGGAAAGAACTCGCCGGCAAGACCGAGCAGGACGCCCTGATCGCCTACCTGCAGGGCCTGGGCACGGCGCTCAAGGCGAGGTAGCGTGGACTTCGTGACACTCTCCTCGATCATGACCGTGGTGGCATTCGCGACCTTCGTCGGCATCGTGCTTTGGGCCTGGAGCGGCAGGGCGCGCCGCGCCTTCGAGGAAGCAGCGCGCCTTCCCTTTGCCGAAGAAGACGACGCGCCGAAGAGCGGGGACATTTCCCGATGAGCGATTTCACGGGCAGCTTCTGGGATTACTACGTCGCCATCAGCACGGTCGTCAGCATCATCGCCTGCGCAGTCCTGCTCTGGAGCATGAGCACGCGGCGCGTTCCCGGCGGGGCCACGACCGGCCACACCTGGGACGAGGATCTGGACGAATTGAACAACCCGCTGCCGCGATGGTGGATCTGGCTTTTCTACATCACCATCGTCTTCAGCCTGATCTATCTCGTCCTCTACCCGGGGCTGGGCAGCTACGCCGGCTCCTGGCGATGGACCTCGACCGGGCAGTACGAGGCCGAAGTGAAGCAGGCGAACGAGCAGTACGGCCCGCTCTACGAGAAGTACGCGGCCCAGGACCTGAAGCAGCTCGCAGCGGATCCCGGAGCGCGCGCGATCGGACAGAGGCTCTTTCTCAACTACTGCGCGCAGTGCCACGCCTCCGACGGCCGGGGGCGGCAAAGGCTTCCCCGACCTCACCGACCGGGACTGGCTCTACGGAGGCGAGCCGGAAACGATCAAGGCGAGCATCCTCAACGGCCGCAACGGCATCATGCCCGCGTTGGGGCCCGGGCTCGGCGAAGAGAGCACTCGAGACGTCGCGAACTACGTGCTCTCGCTTTCCGGGCGGACCTCGGACCCCGCGCGCGCCGCGCGCGGCAAGGAAAAATTCACCGCCATCTGCGCGGCCTGTCATGGGGCCGAGGGCAAGGGCAACCCGCAGCTCGGCGCGCCGAACCTCACCGATTCGGTCTGGCTCCACGGGGCGAGAGAAGCGACCATCATCGAGACCATCACCAAGGGCCGCAACAGCGTGATGCCGGCGCACAAGGACTTCCTCGGCGAAGCCAAGGTGCACATTCTCGCTGCGTACGTATACAGCCTGTCGAACCCGCGGCTCGCCAACCCGGCCCGATGATTCCCGCCGGGCTCCCGCCCTCGGAGCCGATCGAGGAAGCGCTCTACGAAGTCCGCCGGAAGATCTATCCGCGCGCGGTCGGAGGCTGGTTCGCGGGCTGGCGGGTGGCGATGGTGCTCGCCACCCAGATCGTTTTCTACGGCATGCCCTGGCTCCTGTGGAACGGGCGCCAGGCTGTGCTCTTCGATCTCGCCGCGCGCAAGTTCCACATCTTCGGCCTGGTGCTCTGGCCGCAGGATTTCATCTATCTGACGCTGCTCCTCGTGATCTCGGCGCTCGCGCTCTTTCTCTTCACCGCGGTCGCCGGGCGCCTGTGGTGCGGCTACGCCTGTCCGCAGACGGTCTATACCGAGATCTTCATGTGGATCGAGCGCAAGGTCGAAGGCGACCGCCAGAAGAGGATGAAGCTCGATGGCGAGCCGTTCGGTTTCAGGAAGCTGCGCCTGAAGGCGGCCAAGCACGGGCTGTGGATCGCGCTCGCCTTGTGGACCGGGTTCACCTTCGTCGGCTATTTCACGCCGATACGCGACCTGGCGAAGGAGGTCGCGACGCTCGGCCTCGGGCCCTGGGAGACCTTCTGGATCCTCTTCTACGGTTTCGCCACCTACGGCAACGCCGGCTGGATGCGCGAGCAGGTCTGCCTGCACATGTGCCCCTACGCGCGCTTCCAGAGCGCGATGTTCGATACCGACACGATGATCATCACCTACGACGAGGCACGTGGCGAGCCTCGCGGCACGCGCTCGCGCTCGACCGATACCAAGGCTGCCGGCCTCGGCGATTGCGTCGACTGCGGCATCTGCGTCCAGGTCTGTCCGACGGGGATCGACATCCGCAAGGGCCTGCAGTACGAATGCATAGGCTGCGCGGCCTGCATCGACGGATGCGACCAGGTGATGAAGAAAATGGGCTACCGCCCGGGGCTCATCCGGTATTCCACGGAGAACGCGCTGCGCCACGGCTGGGACTTCCGGCAGATGGTGAAGCGCGCGCTGCGGCCCCGCGTGCTCGTCTATGCGGGGATTCTTTCCGCGGTCGCGCTCGGGGCCGCGGCCTCGCTCGCCTTGCGCGTGCCGATCAAGGTGGACGTGATTCGCGATCGCGCGGGGCTCGCGCGCGAGGTCGAGGGAGGCAGGATCGAAAACGTCTATCGTTTGCAGATCATGAATACCGAGGAGAGGTCGCATCGCTTCGTCATCAGGGTGACCGGATCGGACGAGCTGGAGCATCTGGAGGTCCTGACCGAAGCCCAGCCGCTCGAGATCGGCCCGGTCTCCTCGCGCATCGTCCCGGTGCGCGTGAGGGCCGAGCCCGAACACGCGCGAAAGGGGTCGAAGCCCATCAGCTTCATCGTCGAGGCGAGCGACAACGAGAATCATCTCCTGCCGGAGATCTTCTCGGTGAGGGAGAGGTCGAGTTTTTTCGTTCCCGGGAGAATCGCGCTGATGGTCTCCGGACCGATCTCAGGGCAAGCCCTGGTACCGCGAACCCTGGCCGTGGCTCCTCATGGCCGGGCCCGCAGCCGTGATCGTCGCGGGGCTCTTCACCATGGCGCTCGCGTTCCGCACCGAGGACGGCCTGGTCGCCGACGACTATTACAGACAGGGGCTCGCGATCAACCGGGTGCTGAAGCGCGACGAACGGGCACGCGAGCTGAATTTGAGCGCCGTCGCGAGCTTTGCAGGCGACAGAGTGCGGGTCGTACTTCGCGATGCGGGAGTAGCGCCGCCGGAGCTGCGGCTCCGCCTGATTCACCCCACGCGCGGCGGCCGTGACCGGTCGGTGAGCCTGACCTCGACCGCGCCCGGGATCTATGATGGAACCGCCGCGGGCATCTACGGCGAAACCCGGCGGCTCGTGCTCGAGGATGCCGGCTCGACCTGGCGCCTCATCGGAAGCTGGAACGGCCTCGAGGAGCCGGCAAAGCTCGAGGCCGCGCGATAGGAGGGATGCTCATGCGGGAAAAAGCGATGCGGATCCTCTGGCCGTCGTTTCTCGTCGCGGCTGGAGCGGAGATGGTGTTCTTCGCGTTCTTCGATCCCGGAGAATTCTTCCTCTTCGGGCAGCCGCTGGAGCTCTCGCGGACGGCGATCTATTCGGTCGGATTCTTCTTCTTCTGGGGCGTAACCGCGGTCTCGAGCGGAATTTCGCTCTATCTCGAGCACGGGTCGGAAGCGAGGCGCTGATGCCTCAAGTCGAGCCGGAACGGGCAAAGCTTGCGATGAGTTCGGACATTTCCGGCGTTCTCAGGTAGCCGTAGATCTTGTGGGGGTTGGGCTTGCCCGACGGGCTGACGTAACCGTTGACCACCAGGTGGTCGGAGATTGCCGAGCCGGCGCTGTTTTCCCGGAAGTCGCTGGAGAGGCGGGTGTCCCAGCGGGCGACGTGATCCCTGGGGTCGGCGAGGTTGCTCCAGCGCGCAACGCACTCGGGTACGCACAAGGGGGCTGCGAGGATCTCCTTGACCGGAGCAAGGCCGAGAGGGGATCCCACCGTCACGAAGTGCGAGATGCGCAGTCCCGGCAGGGCGCGGCCGGCACCCGCGAGCACGTCGTAGGCAATGATCGAGCCCATGGAGTGCGCGATCAGCATGATGGGCCTGCCCTTGGCGTGCGCGGAACGCAGTTGCTCTCTTAGCCGCTCCTGCACGGCCTCCCGCGCCGTCCGGTCGTGCTCGTAGCGATGCAGGTCGGGGGCTCGGGTTTCCAGGGCGTCTCTCACCATGTCCTCGGTGACCGGTGTCCCGAAGACCAACTCAAGGACCTTGCCGACGCCCTCCTGGATGCGCGCAGCGGCGATCCTCCCGATCGATATGCCCTTCGGCAATGGCCCGGTACCCCCGGCAGCTACGTAGGATTCCGCCTCTTCGCCAAGAACCACCGGCGAGGAGTACATCACGTCGGCCCAGTAGGCCAGCGCGAAATCAAAATCCACCCTTTGGCCTCCGCAATTGCGCGATAGCCCTTCGCCGATGGCGGCAGTCCACCAGCCTCTCAGGATGTCGGGCTCAGGCTTGTTCTTGAGGCCGTGGATTCCGATGATGAGCTTCGCGTCATGCCTCATGGCACGCGGAGCCACGAGAGGGCTTCCTCGCGATCGACGAAGCATCTCAGATGCACGCCGGCATTGGCTGAAGTCGTCTCGAGGAATTCCCCGAATCGGAGCCTTTCCTTCGTTTCAACGACGGCGGTCTTGATGTCCATGGGCGTCGGCTTGACCGGCAAGTCGCGCACCAGAAAATAGGTCTCGCCCACGGAGAGGCGCTCCTTCAACAGCCGGATGTCGGCGAGCACCTTCTTCGTACCCGTCCCCAGCACGATCTCGAAGTAGCGCTTTGTCATCGCGTGCGCGTTCTCGATCGTCGATCGACCGGTGAAGGTGACGATCAGGACGTCGCCGTCCAGAGAACTTGTAATGTCGAAGTCCGTCGGGCGCGTGTCGGGCGGGTTCATCGCTGGAGAACGAGGACCAGGGCGATGCCCAGGGAGATCGCAGATACGGCCGTCGCGGCGACGCAAAGCAGGATAACGCGGCGCAGCTTAGCTTGCGCGATCGAAGCGGCCTGCTCGAGGGCCGCCACCGTGCTCTGCAATTGCGCCGCGAGCTCCTTGATATGCTCCGCGTTCTGGGACGCTGCGGATTGAAGCTCGATGATCTGTTGTTGCTGCAATGCCTGGTTGGCCGCATCGGCGCTTTTCCTCGTGAACACCGGCGCGGCGGCCGCGATGATCGTAGCGATGTGAGGCAGAACGGTTTTGAGTGCAGGAATCAGCCAAGCGGCCATAGGTCAGCCTCGATGTTCCGCGTCACCCGCTCGCGCGCGTCGGCGTGGATGCGGTGGTAAAAGCCCTTCGTCATCAGGGGAGTTCCACCCGGATCAGCTTCATCCGCCCCGTTGCTCCGCTCTTGATGGAGACGGAAGACTTGCGGCACCTGAAGTGCCCGGCGACGAGCCCGATCAGTTCGGCGTTGGCCTTGCCGTCCACGGGAGGCGACTTGAGCTGCGCGACCCAGGTGCCGTCGCCCGCGGCCTGGAGCGAACTGCTGCGGGATCTGGGTTTGACTTTGACTTGCATGACGAGGGACGGCATCGGCTCCCTTCACAGCACCACGGCGCCTCGATCGACGAGGAGCTGGCGCAGGATGGACCTGTGGCAGCGCGACTCGTCCGCGCAATAGCAACCTACCGAGAAATTCGTGCTGTGCGACATCGCGGCGAGCAGATCGAGAAGGCGGATGTTATCAGGAGCGGCCATCTCGGCGCGGTAGCGCCTCGCAAAAGCGGCCCACTCGCGTGTCGAGACGCCGGCCCGCGCGAGCCTGATCGTCTTTGCGGACGGAGCGAGGTTCGGCAGCCATACGTCGTACCAGTTGCCCGATGCGAACCGGGACTTGGGGACGCCGCGGGGCGGGCGCCTCACGGTGCCGATTCGCAGTCCTTCGTTCCGGACCCGCGCGGTACCCAAGTCGGACGATGCGAACGGCCATGGATTGTCACGCCTTGGTTAGGCGCGTCGCTTGGACGGCAGGCCGAGCGCCACGAGAGCGGCGGCGGCCGCTTCCTTCTGGTCCTTACCCCACGGGGGCCCGGCCGACTTCCCCAGCATCGCGAGGCGTGCGTCCAGGCGCGCGCGAGTCAGGCCGAGCTTCCTCGCGGCGTCATCCAGCGCCGACTTGTCGGGGAGCGTCGTCAGCGGGAGGTCGCAGGCGCGCGTGCCCGCGACAAGCACGTCGCGAAACAGCTCGCCCTCGGCCTTGTGCATGCGAACGTGGACGGCGAGGATTTCGTCGGTGCTCCAGTCCGGCATGCCGGTTCCGACGAGCACCGCGCAGCCGGAGAGCTCGTGCCCGGCCTCGGCGGCGCGCTGCGCGGCTTCGCGCAGGCCGCTCTCCGCAAGGCGATGCGCGTCCGCGATGCTGCGCTTTACGCTCTCGCGAGCGTTCGCCGGCTGCGAGCCCTTCCGCCGCGTGGTAAGGCGCGAAGGCGCCGTCGGGAAGCAGCTGGATCTGCGAGCGCTCAATGAGCTGCGGTTCATCCGGGCCGCCGCCAAGTGCAACGAGCACCGCCCGGCCCGTTCTGGCCTTCAATCCGAATGCGGCGCGCATTGTTGATATATCCCAACGCCAGGCCGCGACAGCTCAGACAATTTCCACGCTGAGCGAAACGACTGGGGGCTTGCGTACGGTGCAGGCGACGGGGGAGTGAGCGTCGCCCCATTCCGCGAGCCCGCGCAGCCGGGCCGGGTCCACTCCTTCGGCGCCGATCCTCACTTTGACGCGCATCGCGGAGAAGCCCGCGGAGACCCGGTCGTCGAGGCCGAGTATTCCGCGATGGTCCGACTCGGTCTCGACGCTGACCTCGAGCTCCCTGAGCGCAACGCCCAGCCGCGCCGCCCGCTGTGCGATGACGGTGGCCGTGCACGCGGCGACCGCCCCACGCATGAACCAGCCCGGGTTGGGCGCGCTCGCGTTGCCGCCCATCGCAGGCGGCATGTCGGTGTGCATGGTCTCGCCTTTCGGGCCGGTGACCTCGCATCTGAGCCCGTCGAGGAGGCGCGCCGTCGCCGGAGCAGGTTTCGCGCGCGCCTTCTCGGGATTGGCGGTGATGGCGTCGCTGATCGTTCCCAGCGCGGTGTTGATGGTGGCGATGCTCATGATTGCCTCCTTTCTCGCGAAGTTGAGCCTCGATGAATGAGTCGAGGCGAACTCGCAGCCGCAACCGACTACCAGTCCCGCCTCGCCAGTTTAAGAATACGGCCGCCTTTTGTCTCGGCCACATACAGGTCTCCCGCGGCGTCGAAGGCCGGATCGCGCGGTTCGCCGAGCCCCTCGAGCAGGGTGATTCGGGTGCCGTCGGGCCTGATTCTGGAAACCCTCCCGACCTGGGGCTGCGCCACGTAGAGATCGCCGGAGCGGCCGAGCGCCAGACCGACCGGTCGCTCGACTTGCGCGAACTTCCGGACGGTGCCGTCCGGACCGAGCTTGTCGATCTGGTTTCCCATGTTTTCGTTGATGTAGATCTCCCCGTGTGCTCCGAAGGCGAGCCCGTGGGGCCACGAAAGCCCGGATGCGACCACCCGCGTCATTTCGCGGCCTTTGAAGGAAAGGACCCTGCCACGATACAACTCGCATACGAGAAGCTCGCCCTGGGGGCTGAAGTCCAGGTCCACCGGCGCAGACACGCGATCGATATAGGTTGCCACCTCGCCCGAGGAGGAGATTCTCGCCACGCGGTTCGCCCCGTAGTCGGCGACATACAGGTTTCCCTGCGCGTCGATCGCCAGGTCATGGGGACGCTTGAACCCCTTTGCGATTCGCGCCACCCGGCCGTCGGGGGAAACCTTCGCGACGCTGCCGCCGGATTCCTCGGCGACGTAGAGGTCGCCCGATGGACCGAAGAGCAGACCGCGCGGGCCGGCGAGGCCTGTCGCCACCACCGTGTAGGCCGCGGTCTTGGGGCTCGCCGCTGAAGGCGGACCGTCCGTGCCGCCGGCAGCGTGGAGCGCAAGAGGAACGGAAAGAAAGAGAACCGCCGCTGCCACCAAACCTGTGCAACTTCGCATAGGGCCTCCTAGAACAGCGCCTGGAATACCCCATGATCCAGGATATCCATGGCGCCGCCAATCACATGGCATCTCCTTGGTTAGCTTGCGAACTCGATTGTTCGAACCTAATTTAGCAGTGCTAGTGGCTTGGCAGCGGTTTGTCATGCATCGGGTTGAACAGAAGTTCGGCGACCAAGAGATTGGGCACCCAGCAGAGCCACGCAATCACGGGGTAGGCAAGCTCGAACGCGATGCCGGATGCGACCGACGCCGGCAACCATAGCCGCAGGGTGACCGCCGCAAACGTAAGCGCGAAGTTGCGAACCATCCAGCGGCGATGGGAGACGATGTCACGGGCACGAATGGCCAGGTACGCGCGCAACCCGGTGTACAGCCATCCGAGGGCCAGGCAGGCGAAGCCAAGGCGGGACGCCGTGCCGCCAAACGCGTGTGTTGCCATGAACAGTCCCGCGAGGCCGCCGACGAGGACTCCGACGCCGAGGTAGAGCCGACCCGACCAGCGATGCAGCGCAAGGTGCCTGGAGCGCAGCCTTTCCGAGAACTGGAACGGCCCGAGGGCCATCGCGACGGCCGAGGCGAATACATGCGCGTAGAGGCCGATGCGCTGGCCTTCGAACGTCGCGCGCATGTCAGGATGAAGCAGAGCGCCGAGTGGAAGAAACCCGTAGACGGCAACGGCGTAACCCGCGACACCGAGGGACAGGAAAACGAGCGCTGCAAAACTAGCGAGACGCATGACGACCCAAGTTCAGCGCCCCGACCCGTGGGAGGCCACGCTTGTTAGACGGCACTCATGAGCTCCTTGTGCTCGGCTGGCGTGAGCACTCTGGGGGCGACGCGCGGGGTGCCTGCTGTGGCATTGAAGAACGGATTGATCTTGTACTTTCCGCCCACCCGGGACCACAGCAGCGAGCCCAGGTGGCGCACGACGGCGCGTGCGAACAAAACACCCGGGGTAGCCTCCGGTTGACCGCGGGCGCTCTGACGGTTGACCCGCATCCGCACTGGGCCAAAGGAAGCGGAGAGATCGCGGCTGCCGCCCTCAAGTGCGGTGTGTATGAGGCCAAGGTGCGACCGCCTGATGTCGCGCGGCGTGTTGCCAATCGGGGTACGGCAGCAGCTGGAATACCACCGTAGCATGCCCTTCTCGGTGAGAGACACGCATGCGAGGTACTCGACGCCCCTGACGAACGAGACGTCGCGAGGGCGAACGGCGACAATGTCAGTGCCACCCATCGAGTCCAGCATTCCCTCCGGCAGGCCAAGGAAGTGTGCGAAGGCCTGGCAGTCCCGGCAGTAGCAAATGCCTCGGGTACCGAGTTCCGGGCGCGCCACTGCGGCTTGGAGCTTGCCGCAGCGGCAGCGGATGGGGTGTGGCATTGACACGGCGTCGGGTAGGTAGCGGTCGGCTTCGGTGCCGTCTGACGGCTGGTCAGGCCGCTGTACCTGCCGTGCCATGACCGGGCTTCTCGGCGGCCCTCTTCAGCGAACGAAGCACCTCGTCGAGCGCCTTGTCGAGAAGACGCTGAAACGGCGAGCGAAATAGCTGCACCAACCAGCCATCAAATGACTCTGAAGTCCTGACTAGCACGCCCGTGCCAACCGCTTTGAGGTCCCACACGTGCACTGCTGCCACTCCAAAAGTCTTTCCTGTCCAAGCGGCCCGAGTCGGCTGCTCGACATCTTGGATCGTGGAAACGAGGGATGATCCGCCGGACTTCCAGCGAAAGATCGAACCCGGTGCGAATGGACCATCGAGTCGAGCGCGTGAAACCGCCGGGTTCCAGCGGGGCCAGTTATTGATATCAGCAAGGAGGCCCCATACGACCTCGCGTGTAGCTTCGATGTGAAGCTCCCGCGTGGACCTTGCTGGCGCATGCTCGTTGATGTTCATGCGAAGTCTCCGATTCGCGGCCCGACACGAAACTACTCTGCCTCAAGACGCCGCTTTATATCAGTGTATGCAGATTCGATAAGTTTGGTTAGGGCCGTTGCATCGATATCGCCATCGGGCCTGAGCTTTGCGTGGCGCATGTACTTACCGGTACCTTCCAGCAGGCCCACTGGATCCGCGAGTTCGGCGCCGCGGAAAAATCCGACATTGACATGGGCTTTGAACGCGTTGACATAGGCGAAGGCGGCATCAGCAACGCACGCGGTAGGGTGGCCGTAGCGACCCCAAGCGCCGTATAAACGCCCGCGCTCGAGGGCGCCCGGAGACCAAGCCAGCTTAGCACGAGGCTGCTGTTCCGCGCGCCCCCTGCAGCGCGCTGTTATGCGGCGTTTGTTTGCGTACTGGATTGGTTGGTTGCGACCCAAAGCAGACGCGCGTTACTCGATCACGTTGTCCGCGAGCACACGGATCGATTGCTGGATCTGCATCCCGGCGCCCCGGCTCGGTGACGCGAGATCGCGGCCGGATTGAATCTTCAATGAGTTCGTATTAAGCGGGCTTGGTCGAACGCGGTCTATGAAGGACATGTGACTCTGATCCTGGTTATTCCCCCGTTGCCCTGTGCCTGTCGTCCATGCACAATGCCGTGTTGAACCATTTTCGAGTGAGTTGATATGGCATCTCGGCCAAATGTCGTGATCATCGGAGGCGGCATCGGCGGCTTGTTCGCCGCCAATGCGCTGATCGGACAGGGGCTGCGCGTTTCAGTTTATGAACAGGCGTCCGCACTGGGCGAGGTCGGCGCTGGTGTTTATGTGACACCGAATGCGGTGCGCCACTTGGAGCGTGTGGGTCTCGGGCCCGCCGTCGAGAAATGGGGCGCGCGAGTCGGTCCGGGCTCCTACTACTTTCGCCACGACGGTAAGCCGATCGCCCCGGTGCAGGTGTCGGACGCCTCCGGCTGGAACGCGATCTTTGGCATGCACCGCGCCGACTTCGTCGATTTCCTCGCTGCCAACCTGCCCGCCGGGATTGTCCATACCGGCCACCGTGCTATCGGCTTCGAGCAGAACGGCGACGTAGCCCGTGTCAAATTCGCCAACGGCGCCACCGCCGAGGCCGAAGTTGTGGTTGCCGCCGACGGAATACACTCCGAACTGCGCTCCTACGTCTTTCCGCCCTCGAAGCCCGTCTTTCACGGCACCATTTCTTATCGAGGTCTGGTCTCGCGCGAGCGCCTGCCGAACTGGCCGATGGACCGCTGGCAAATGTGGGCCGGTCCGTCCAAGCATTTCCTGGTCTTCCCTGTTCGTCAGGGCACGATGGTCAACTACGTCGGTTTCGTGCCGACCGATGAGGAAATGAAGGAATCGTGGTCCGCGCCCGGGGATCCAGCGGTGCTGCGCCGCGAGTTCGAAGGTTGGGACCCGCGCATCGGGAATGTACTGCAGCAGGTCGACAAGACATTTCGCTGGGCGCTCTACGACCGTGAGCCGTTACCGACCTGGACCAAAGGCCGGCTGACGCTGCTCGGCGACGCGGCACATCCGATGCTGCCGCATCTAGGTCAGGGGGCCAACCAGTCGATTGAGGACGGCATGGCGCTCGCGACGATCCTGGCGCAGGTGGACACATCGGCAGTCCCGGCGTCGCTGCTTGCCTACGAGCGATTGCGTCGCGAGCGTGTGGCGGAGGTTCAGCTTGGCGCCCGGCAGAATGGACTGCGTCTCGATTCCGCCTACGCCGATCTCAGTGTCCGCGACGCTGAGCTCGTCGCGCACGCCGAATTCCGCAAGCATCTTTATGCGTACGACGTGGTGCCGGATGCGCGCACCGCCGCGGCAGCCCTGCTGCAATAGATCTCTTTCGGCGCCGGCATGACCGGCTTCATTTAGCCAAACCGGTCTTCCTGGCCATCTCGCCCACCCGCTTGAACTCCGCGCGGATCTCGGCCGCGGTCTGCTCGGGTGTGGCGTAGCTCTGCAAGATGCCGAGCGACGCCAGTCTTGCCGTGATACCGGGTGCCTTGACCGCCTGTTCGATCGCGTCGACGAGGGCCTTCCTCGCGTCTTCGGGGAGCCCTGCAGGCGCGAGAAAGCTGAACCAGATGCCAAACAGTTCCTCTTGATAGCCGAGCTCGCGCATCGTGGGTATGTCGACAAACTCGGGAAACCGGCTCGAAGCGACGAGGCCCCGGAACGCCCCTGACTTGATGTGAGCGCTCAACGCACCGAGCGACAGCACGACCCCTTCTATGTGTTCTCCGCGCAATGCGACGATGGCAGGGGCAGCGCCGGCATGGGGAACCGGCACCAGCTCCGCACCCGTGAGCGCGTTGATCAATTGTACGCAGAAATCACCGACTGAGCCGGAGCCAGGGTGACCAATGCGCACCTGGCCCGGTTTCTTCTTCGAGTATTCGATCAACTCCGCGAAATTCCTGTACGGTGCGTCGCTGCGCACGACGAGTATGCTTGGCGTGCGTGAGGCGATGCCGAGTGGCACCAGATCCCGGAGCGCATCGTAGGTGACCGCTTGTGGGTCGAGAACGGCACGAAAGGTGAGCGCGCTATTTTGCGCAAACAGAATCGTGTGACCGTCTTTTCTGGCGTGGACGACGACGTTGGTGCCGACCGCGCCCCCGGCGCCCGGACGATTGATCAAGAGCACCGGCGTTTTAAGCAGCCTTGAGATCTCTTCGCCTAGGGCGCGTGCAGCAATGTCCGCGGCGTCACCCGGAGCAAGCGGAACCACGACACTTATCGGGCCGGTGGGGAACGGC
>CAVOUJ010000044.1:0-21591 GCA_963699535.1 uncultured beta proteobacterium
CGGTCACGCGTCGTCGGGCAACTCCAGCCCGACGACCGTGAACCCGTCGACACACGCGCCACGCGCACTCCCTCGCCCTCCGACGGCCTCCCGGCCGCTCGACAATACGAGAATGTGGGACACCCCGCCGCCGCCCACGACTCGACCGGGGCTCGGGCCGACACGACGTCGTGCCTGGCGCCCCACGACACGGTCCTGTTCGGTCTGCAAAACCCTGGACACGGGTTCGATTCCCGTCGCCGCCTCCAGGATTACCTCGAACAACCGTCAGGGGGAAGCCGTATACGACGGCGGTTTCAAGTGATCACTGCAACGGCTTGGTGAGCTGACCAGGATTCTGGGGCTCGACGAGGAGGTTGTGGTGATGGCAGCGGGAGTGGCGGCGTGTCGACGTGGGTGTGCGTCGGGAGATGGTGCAGCTCGGGGCGGGGGTGGAGTCAGCGGCGAATCGCCCGTGAGGTGGGTCGGCAGTTTCGGTGGTGCAGGCGGTGCTCGCACCGTTGGGTGGGGTGCGGCGCAGCGATTGGTGTGGGATCCGTCGCCGGCGCGGTTGTCGTTGGATGAGCGGGTCGAGATCCGGGTCGGCCTCGAGCGGGGTGAGTCGTTCGCGCGATCGCGGCGAGGATGGCGCGGGCGACGTCGACGATCTCGCGGGAGGTGCACGCCAACGGCGGCCGGGACGGGCTATCGGCCGATGGTGGCGCATCGGGGCGCTGCGCAGCGGGCTCGGCGACCGAAGGCCGACGAAGCTGGCGGCGAACCCGGCGTTGTGTCGGCGGGTGATCGCCGATCTCGAGGGGTTGTGGTCACCGCAGCAGATCGCTCGGCGTTTGCGCGCCGAGCATCCCGATGATGCGAGCATGTGGGTGTCTCACGAGACGATCTACAAGTCGATCTACGTGCAGGGACGCGGCGAGCTCCGCCGTGAACTCGCCCGTTGTCTGCGCACGCGGTCGGGCCCAGCGGCGACCCCAGGGCCGTCTCGAGACGCCGCGGTCGGATCTCCGAACATGGTGATGATCTCGGAACGCCCCGCCGAGGTCGAAGACCGGGCCGTGCCCGGCCATTGGGAAGGCGACCTGATCATCGGCAAGGACGGCCGCTCCGCGATCGGCACGCTCGTCGAACGCTCCACCCGCTACGTCATGTTGGGCAAAGTCGCCAACCAGAAAGCCGAGACTGTCCGCGACGCGATCGTCGCCCAGATCACCAACGCTGCCCGAACATCTCCGCCGCTCACTGACCTGGGACCAAGGCAAAGAGATGGCCCAACACGCTCCAGTTCAGCGTCGACACCGGCGTCGACGTCTACTTCTGCGACCCGCACTCACCCTGGCAACGCGGCATCCAACGAGAACACCAACGGCCTGCTCCGCCAGTACTTCCCCAAAGGCACACCACTGTCGGGCCACAGCCAACACCACCTCGACGCCGTCGCCGACAGCCTCAACAACCGGCCTCGACAAACACTCGACTGGATGAAACCATCCGAGAAACTCGCCGAACTTCTTGCGACGACCGGTTGAACCCGCCGACGGTCTAGTGACGGATGTTCGGAAGAAGGGGATCAGCTCTGCTGGTCGCGCCCGCTGTTCCATGACCGACTCGCGGCGGCCGGAGCTCATGCCGATGCCGTCCTTCAGCCACATCTCGGCCATGTAGCCCTCGAGCAGGTGGGCCTCGTCGAGCGTGGCGGCGTTGGCGATGGCGCGGTAGTTCTCCAGCAGCCGGCGCACACCCTTCTGGTCGTTGCTGACGATGTCGGCCGCGAGCTGTCGCGGGCGAAGGGCATCAGCTCGTCGTGCGGCACCACGTGGTTCACGAGCCCGAGCCGGTGCGCCTCCGGCGGCGTCGACGAAGTTCCCGGTGATCGACAGCTCGATGGCGCGACGCACGCCGATGCTCTGCGCCATCAGGACGGTGATGCCGCCGCCGGGCATGATGCCGACGCGGCTGTGGGTGTCGGCGAAGCGCGCCGTGTCCGACGCGACGAGGAACGTGCACTGCAACGCGACCTCGAACCCGCCGGTGACCGCGACGCCGTTGATCGCGCCGATGATCGGCTTCGGCGATGAGCGGGGAAGAACCGGTGCAGCCCGTTGGTGTCGCGCCCGGGAAGGCGGCGTCAGCCGGCTCCACGGCGGTCGGGCGAGGCCGTCGCCCGGAGAGCTCCTTCAGGTCGACGCCGGCGCAGAACGCGGGGTCGGCGCCGGTGAGGATGACGACGTCGACGTCGGGGTCGTCACCCGCGTCCGCGATCGCTTCGTAGAGGCCGCGCGACAAGGCCCCGTTCATTGCGTTGCGGCTCTCCGGCCGGTTAAGCGTGACGGTGACGACGCGCTCCGCGACGTCTGCGAGCACGACGCCGTCGTAGTACTCGGACTGCACCGCGTCACCCTACGGCGCAGCCGCCTGGGCGAGCAGATCGAGCGTGAGCGCGGCGGTCCACGAGAACGACGGCGCGCCGTACCCCTCGCCGGTGAGTGGCGAGAAGTACTCCCAGCAGCCGGACCGGTCGACGAGGTCGATCGTGCGGTCGCGAGCAACGCCGCGGCGCGCTCGGGTTCGCCGCCTGCACGAGTCCCTCGATCACGAGCCAGTTCGTGTTCACCCACGTCGGCCCCTTCCAGTACCGCTGCTCGCGGAAGTGCTCGGCGTCGGTCGGCACGGTCGGCACCGGGAACCGCGGCCAGAGCCGCTCGGTTCGCGGAGCCGGTCGACGAGCAACGCGGTGCGCGCCGGCGGCACGACGCCGCGCGTACAGCGGCAGGAACGTGGCGACGGTCGGCGACCGGAGGAGCGCTCCGGTCACCGTGTCGCGTGAGCAGTACTGCCGCATCTCGTCGTCCCAGAGCTCGTCGAACGCGCGTCGCGTGCGATCGAAGCACTCGCGTAACGGATCCGGGATCGCGACGCTGGCCACCGCCGCGAGCTCCTCCAGCGCGCGATGGTGGCGGCGAGGATCGAGTTGAAGGCGACGTCCTCGATCAGGACCGACCGGTCGCGCGGCATTCGCCGCAACTCGAAGTCGCGCTTGGCGGCGAGCCGGATGAGCACCAGCATCCCGAGACCGTCACGGTCGCTCGGGCGTTGAATGGTCGGCACGTACTTCGTGTCGCGCCGCGGACGATCCTGCTGCGCTCGCCGTGGTGGATAAGCATCCTCGTCGCGGCCGGGATCGTCGCGGCGGCAAGGCTCGTCGTGCCCGAGGTCTATGCTTTCTTCGCCGCGCTGCCGTTCATCGTGATCGGGAGCGTTGCCGGCTGGCGGCAGCTTCGCGCACCAAGCGCCGCGCGGGTCGCCGACACGCTCGAGGCGCTTCGCGCGATGTCGTGGGGGGATTTTTCCAGCGCGCTGGCGGACGCCTTCCGCGACGACGGCTACGCCGTGATCCGGCTCGCCGGCGCGGCGGCTGACTTCGAGCTCGCCAAGGCGGGACGCATCTCGCTGGTCGGTTGCAAGCGCTGGAAGGCCGCGCACACCGGCGTCGATCCGCTGCGCGAGCTGGATGATGCCAAGCGCACGCGAGAGGCACATGAGTGCATCTATGTCGCTTCGGGCGAGATTACCGTCGGCGCGCGCGCGTTCGCGGGCGAGAGGAACATCCGGCTGATTCACGGCGCGGAGCTTGCGAAGCTGCTGCCGCGGGTTCGGCGCAGGTAGGAAATTCGGCCGAGCGAATCGATCTCGAGCTACCGCCCTCCGCTAGGCCGGCTGCAGCCAGCCGATGACGGCATTGCGCAGGCGGTCCAGGAACCGGTCCCAGGCGTTCGGGTTCTGCACGATCTCGGCGCGGAAGAACGACGGGCACAGGATCGCCGCGTGCGCGACTTCGCCGCACAGCCCGCAGCCGACGCAGCCGTTGTTGACGTGCGCGACCGGGTCGACCTTGAGCGGATCGCTGGAAGGCTTGACGGTGAGCGAAGGGCAGCCCGAGAGCCGGATGCAGGAGTGGTCGCCCGAGCACACGTCCTCGTCCACGCCGAAGCGCGTGCGCACGACGCGCTCGCCCGCGTTTCAGCCTCGCCGCGACCTGCGGCCGCAGGCGCCGCTGGCGCTCGAGCTGGCATTCGCCTTCGGCGACGATCACCTTCAGCCCCGGTTCGGGCGTCGTGTACGCCTCGCGCAGCGCCTTCACCATGTCGGCGACGCGGTAGTTGTTTACCGTGCGCAGCCATTTCACGCCCAGGCCCGTGAGCGTGTTCTCGATGGTCCTGTCGGCGTGCACCGCGCTTCTCCCCGACGGCCGCCGACGCGCGCTTCTTCCGGCGGCGAGGAGAGCAGCTCCTGCGTACCCGTCGCCGAGGCATAGCCGTTTTTCATGATCAGGAGCACCGCGTCGCCGTGGTTGAGCAGGTTCGAGGCGACGCCCGAGAGCAGGCCGTTGTGCCAGAAGCCGCCGTCGCCCATGATCGCGAGCGGCCGGCGCGCCGACATCGGCCCGACGCCGGCCGAGCTCGCGAGGCTCATGCCGTAGCCGAGCAGCGTGTTGCCCTGCGAGAAGGGCTCGAAGGTCGCGAACGCGTGGCAGCCGACGTCGACCGAGATGTGCGGGCGCCCGACGTCCTCGGCGACGAGCTTCATCGCCGAGAACACCGGCCGCTCCGGGCAGCCGATGCAGAAGGTCGGCGGCCGCGGCGGGAAGGTGCCCAGCAGCTCGCGCGGCGCGCGAGCGCGAGGCTTCCACGCCTTCCAGCCAGCGCGCGCCCGGCGAAGTGTCGAGATGCGGGCGCGTGCTGCGCGAGGAAGCGCGCGAGGGCCCGCACCAGCACCTCGGCGTTGTAGTCGCCCGCCATCGGCAGCAGGTCCTTGCCGTGGAGCTTGGTCTGGATGTCCGCGCGCCTCAGCGTCGTCGCGATGTCCTGCTCGATGAATTCCGGCTGGCCTTCCTCGATCATGAGGACGGCCGATTTCCCGGCGCAAAACGCGGTGATCTCCTCCGGGACGAGCGGATAGACGACGTTGAGCGCGAGGATCGGGATGCGGCAGCCGCCGCGCTCGTCCGACAAGTTGTCGGCGAGGCCCAGCAGCTGCAGCGCGCGCATCAGGTTGTTGTAGAGGCCGCCCTGCACGATCAGGCCCACCGAGGATTCGCTTCCCTCGAAGATCTCGTTCAGCTTCTGCTCGGCGATGAACTTGCGCGCCGCGGGCAGGCGCACGGCGGACTTCTTCTTCTCCTGCGGGAAGATCGCCGGCGGATGCGCGAGGCGCTCGTAGAGAAAGTCCGCCGGGCGCTCCATCAGATTGCGCGTGGACATGACCGGGGCGCGGTTGTTCTTCGCGGTGAAGCTGCCTTGCACGTGGCAGGCGCGGATGCGAAGCTCCATCATCACCGGGCGTGTTCGACGCTTCCGAAAGCTCGAAGCCCTGCTCGACCATGTCCGCGATGGTCGCAGGTTCGGCCGCGGGTCGAGCAGCCACATCATCGACTTCAGCGCGTAGGCGTGGCTGCGCTCCTGCGCGACCACGCCGCCCTCGCCGTAGTCCTCGCCGAGCACGATCAGCGTGCCGCCGATCACGCCGGCGCTCGCGAGATAGGACAGCGCATCGGCGGCGACGTTGGTGCCGACGATCGATTTCCAGGTCACGGCGCCGCGCATCGGGTAGCTGACCGAGGCGCCGAGCATCGCGGCGGCGGAGGCCTCGCTCGTGCAGGCCTCGACGTGAACGCCGAGCTCGTCCATGTAGTCCTTGGCCTGCACCATGACATCGAGCAGGTGCGACACCGGCGCGCCCTGGTAGCCGCCGACGTAGGACACGCCCGACTGCAGCAGCGCCTTGGTGACGGCGAGGATGCCCTTCGCCGTGGAAGGTCTCGCCGTCGCCGAGCTTCAGGGACTTGATCTCTTCCGTGAATTGCCGTTCCATGGTTGCGCTCAGGCTGCTCTTCGGTTATCCGATTGCGGCCTGCGCATGAATTTCACCGGCTTCGGCTGGGCGGCAGCGGCGCGATGCCGTGCGTTTCGAGCGACTGCTCGAGCTTGCGCCCTTCCGGGTCGGCGAGCGCGGCTTCGCGCGCCTTGCGGATCGCCTCGATGCGCGCGCGGTCGTCCTGCACCGCGCCGCCCTCGACCAGCGTGTCGAGGATGCGCAGGAAATTGCCCTTGCCGCGCCTGTGGGTCTCGCCGTAGCCCTTGATCAGCCTGCCGCACAGCGCGATCTCGAGCGCGAGGTCCGAATCGCGCTTCGCGGCCGTAGCAATCGCGCCCAGCCAGCGGTCGATCAGCGCCTGCTCTTCGTGCCAGCGCGAGGTGAAGGGCCGCAGCGGCCGCAGCCAGGCGAGGAAGCGCATCAGGAGGAAGCCGCTCACGCTCGTCGTCTTGACGTACATGCCGACGTTGAGCTTGTTGGCGAGGCCGCTCGCCTCGGCCAGACGCCTGAGCGGGCGCGCGAGCAGGCGCGGCAGCACCGCGGTGAGTTCGTCCAGGCCGGGCTTGAGGAACTCGGTGACGTGCACCGGTTCGTGAGGTTTCGCCTGCACTTCCTCGCGCACGCGCTCGAAGCGGCTCTTGCGCGTCTTCAGGTCGGCGACGCGGATCACGTCCTCGTAGCACATCCACAGTGCGAGGAAGCGGCCGGTTTCGATGGTGAGCTTGTATCCGTCGATCGCGCGGTCGAGATTCGCGATGGGCTCGAGACGGTCGAGGTAGAGCTTGGCGTAGCCGCGGTCCTGGAAATCGGCGCAGCGCGCCACGCCCTCCCCGAGGATGGTGTGAGTCTCGGCCGGGAACGTCTGCCTGACGCGCTCCGCGGGCACAACGCGTAGGCGGCCTCTAGATCTTCCTCGCGCGTCGCTGGCCGACGCCGGCCCGCCTGCGGCCGCGTCGAAACCCGCGGCGAAGCCCTTGAGGCTCGCCTCGGCGCCCTTGCCGCCGGCGCGGATCGCCGCTTCGCAGTCGCCCCGCGAGAGCGGCAGCGTTCCCGATCCCGCCAGCGCGCCGAACATCACCGCGCTGATCACCGTGCCCGCCGCATTCGCCTGCGCCTGCATGTCGAACAGGATCGCGCGCTTCGCGAGCGTCTGCGCCGCCTTGAGCACGACGTCGCTGTCGAAGCGCCCGTCGCCCATCTGCATCTTCTCGGCGACGGTGTAGATGCGGTGCGTCGAGGCGATGAGCGTGGTGCGGTCGGAAGTGACGAAGCCGTTCTGCATCGCGCGGCCGGCCTCGAGCAGCTCGGAGGCGACCATCACGTCCACGTAGGAGGGCGCCGGCGTCAGCGTCATCACCGGACGCCTGCCCCCGAGCTCGGCGACTTTTCGCCGGATAGATCTCGACGTAGTAGGTCGTGGCGCCGGTGCGCTGCGCCACGCCGGGGATCGAGGTGCTCTGCACCGGATAGTCGCGCGCTGTCGCCGCGGCGATGATCCAGTCGGCGAGCACGCCGCCGCCTTCGCCGCCGAGGGCGGCGATGAGGATGGTGATGGGACGTTCCGGAAGGGTGCTCATGCCGTGCTCCTCGCTTCGCGCCGGTGCAGCCAGCCGATGACGGTGCTGCGCAGGCGGGCCGAGCATCCGGTCCCAGACGTTCGGGTTCTGCACGATCTCGGCGCGGAAGAACGACGGGCACAGGATCGCCGCGTGCGCCACCTCGCCGCACAGCCCGCAGCCCACGCAGGCGTTGTTGACGTGCGCGACCGGGTCGACCTTGAGCGGGTCGCTCGAGGTCTTGACGGTGAGCGAAGGGCAGCCCGAGAGCCGGATGCAGGAGTGGTCGCCCGAGCACACGTCCTCGTCCACGCCGAAGCGCGTGCGCACCACGCGCTTGCCGCCTTCAGCGCGGCGGCGATCAGCGGCCGCAGGCGCCGCTGGCGCTCGAGCTGGCATTCGGCGTCGGCGATGATCACCTTCAGGCCCTTGTAGGCGCTGGTCATCGCCTCGCGCAGCGTCTTCGCCATCTCGTCGACGCGATAGGTGTAGACGGGCTTGATCCACTCGACGCCGATGCCCTTCGAGCGCGCGCTCGATGCTCATGTCGCCCGACTTCCACTCGGTCTGGTGGAGCGAGGAGGGAATGTTCTGCGTGCCGGTCGCCGAGGTGTAGCCGTTCTTCATGATGACCAGGATGCCGTCGTCCTTGTTGAACACGGCGTTGGCGATTCCCGAGGTGAGACCGTTGTGCCAGAAGCCGCCGTCGCCCATGATGGTGACGGTGCGCCCGCCGAACATCGGCGCGATCGCCGAGTTCGAAGCGAGCCCCAGGCCGTAGCCGAGCACGGTGTTGCCGATGTTGAAGGGCGGCAGCGTCGAGAAGGTGTGGCAGCCGATGTCGGCCGAGACGTGGAAGGCGCCCGTCTCGCGCTCGAGCAGCTTCATCGCCGAGAACACCGGGCGCTCGGGGCAGCCGACGCAGAACCCCGGCGGGCGCGCGGGCACGGCCGCGCCGAGCAGCTCGGCGGCGCGCTTCTTCGGCGCGGTGAGCGACTCGAATCGCCCGGTGCACGCGCCCCGCGGTCGACCTTCCGTGCGGGGCCATGGCCTCGATCCACTTCGCGACGCCGCCGAGCACGACTTCGCCGGTGTATTCGCCCGCCATCGGCAGGAAGTCCTTGCCGTGCACCTTGGTCTGAAGGTCGGCGCGGCGCAGGATCGCGTGCAGCGCGTCCTCGATGATACGCCGGCTGGCCTTCCTCGACCATCAGCACCGCGCGCTTGCCCGCGCAGAATGCCGATGACCTCCTCGGGAATCAGCGGATAGGTGACGTTGAGCGCGTAGATCGGGATTTTCGATTCGCCGAAGGCGTCGGCAAGCCCGAGCTGATTGAGGGCGCGCACCGTCGCGTTGTACATGCCGCCCTGGCAGATGATGCCGAGTCTCGCTCCGATCGGCTCCCTCGAACACCTCGTTCAGCCGGTTCTCGCGGATGAATTTCACGGCCGCGGGCCAGCGCACTTCGACCTTGTGCTTTTCCTGCGCGTAGGTCGCCGGCGGCAGCGAGATGCGCGCGAAGTCGAAATCGGGTTGCTCGAGGGTCTGCTTGCGCGAAATCCGCGGCGCGCGATTGTCCTTGGCTTCGAAGGCGCCGTGCACGTGGCAGGCGCGGATGCGCAGCTCGAGCATCACCGGCGTGTTGGAGGCCTCCGAGAGCTCGAAGCCTTTTTCCACCATGCTGCACGATGGTCGGCAGGTTCGGGCGCGGATCGAGCAGCCAGATCTGCGACTTCATCGCGAATGCGTGGCTGCGCTCCTGGATGATCGAGGCGCCTTCGCCGTAGTCCTCGCCGATCACGATGAGCGCGCCGCCGCGCACGCCGGCCGAGGCGAGATTGGAAAGCGCATCGGAGGCGACGTTGGTGCCGACCGTGGACTTCCAGGTGACCGCGCCGCGCAACGGGTAGTTGATCGAGGCGCCGAGCATTGCGGCGGCGCCCGCCTCCGACGCGTTGGTCTCGATGTGGACTCCAAGTCTCTCGATGATGTCGCGGGCGTCGTTGAGCACGTCCATCATGTGCGACACGGGCGCCCCCTGGTAGCCGCCGACGTACGACACGCCGGACTGCAGGAGCGCCTTGGTCACCGCAAGGATGCCTTCGCCGCGGAAGGTCTGCCCGGCCCCGAGCGTGAGCAGCTCGACTTCTTTCCTGAACGAGCGCTCCATCGTCCTAGACGAGCACCTTAGGCAGCCACACCGCGACCGCAGGCACGAGGAACACCAGCGCGAGCACCATGAGGCTCATGGCGATGTAGGGGATCACGGCGCGGAAGATGTGACCCATCGTGACCTGGGGCGGCGCGACGCCCTTCATGGTCATGAGGAGCAGGCCGTGCGGCGGGAGCAGCAGACCCAGCTGCATGCAGATGAGGAACATCACCCCGAACCAGACCGTGTCGACGCCCAGCTTCTGCACCAGCGGCATGAAGATCGGCAGCGTGATCAGCATCATGCTCACCTGCTCGACGAAGAGGCCGAGGAAGATCAGCACCAGCATCATGGCCGCGATCAAGCCCATCGGTGAAAGTCCGAGATTCGCTACCGTCTCCACCACGCCGTTGCTCGCTCCTGAGAACGAGAGAATCTGCGAGAAAGTCATCGCGCCGACGATGATGAACAGGATCATCCCCGAGATGCTCGCGGTGCCACGCAGCGCCAGCAGGAGATTCTGAAAGGTGAGCGCCCGATAGGCAACGGCGAGCAGGACGGTGAACAGCGCGCCGATCGCGGCGGATTCCGTCGGGGTCGCCCAGCCGGCCGACATGGAGGCGACCACGATGACGAAGATCGAGACCAGCGGCACCACGTACTGGAAGAAGGGGCGGAATTTCTCCCAGCCGCGGTACTCGGTGAAGGTCGCGCGCGGCGCAAGCGAGGGATTCATCTTCACGCGCAGCACGATGTAGACGACGAAAGCAAAGCTGAGAATGAGGCCCGGTATGATGCCGCCGATCAGGAGCTTCGAGATCGAGATGCCTGACAGGCTTCCCAGCAGCACGGTGAGCGCCGAGGGCGGGATCAGCATGTCCACCGCACCGATCGCCATCAGCGGGCCGGTGGCCATGGTGGGGTGATAGCCGCGCGAGAGCATCACGGGCAGCATCAGGCTGCCGAGCATCGCCGTGGTAGCGATGGTCGAGCCGGAGATGGCCGAGAACACCGTACCCGCCACGACCGCGACCACAGCGAGCCGGCCCGGCACCTGCCGGATCAGGTGCTCGACCCCGTCGATGACTTTCACGGCGAGCCCCGTGTGGAACAGCACTTCGCCCATGAGGATGAACAGCGGAATCGGAGTGAGCGAGAAGCTCGCCACCGAGCCGACGCTGTTGCGCGCGAGCTGGGTGAGCCCCGCCTCGCCGCCCAGGAACAGCCACGCGCCCAGCAGGTTGATCACCAGGAACGAGAACGCCACCGGCAGGCCGAGGAACAGCAGGACGGTGGATCCGCCGAGCATCAGCCATGCCGCCGCGTCCCATGACATGGCGCGCTAGCCGGTCGAGACCGCGTCGTCGCGCGGCGCGCGCTCGCCCAGGGCGAGGCGCCGCATGCGGAAGAGCATCTCGAGAGACAGCGCGAGGAAAGCGAGCGGCAGCACGCTGAGCAGCCACCACTCCGGCGTCACCAGCGTCTTGATGGACACCGAGCCGGCCTTGAAGCTGGCGAGCGCGGCGCGCGCGCCGTAGTAGGCGATGGCGAGGCAGCAGACGAGGCCCAGCGTATCCGCCACCCACTCGAAGATCCAGCCGGCCCGCTTCGGCACCGCGCGCAGGACGATGTCCACCCGGATATGCTGCCCGCGGCGCAAGAGCCACGGTGCCGTGAGCATCGTAACGAGGTAGAGCATCGCCTCCGAGATCTCGTTGCTCCACTCCAACCCGGCGACGCCCGGGATGATGCGCACGTTGCGCAGCAGCACGTCGGCGCAGATCATCAGCGTCATGCCGAAGACCAGCGCGCAGGCGACGAGGGCCAGCGCCTCCAGCAGCTTGCCGTACGCCGCTTCGAGCCGGTCCATGCCTTACTTGGCAAGCACCTTGCGTAGCTGCGGACCGTACTCCGGGCTCGCCTTGATGGCGTTCGCCCAGCCGATTTCCTTCGACTTCTCGACGTAGGCCTTGCTCGTCGCCGCGTCGAAGGCGATTATCTGGATGCCGGCCTCGGCCTGGCGCTTCGCCTCTTGCTGGTTGTAGGACTTCCAGAAGTCGTTCTGCGCCTCGTAGGCCTGCGCCTTGCGGTTGAGGTAGTCGCGCTGCGCCGGCGTCAGCGACTTGTACTTGTCGAGGTTCATGATGAGCCCGACCTCCGCGTTGTAGAAGCCCGGGTCGACGCGGAACTTGGTCTTCTCGTGCCAGTTGAGGTCGAACAGCGCGTGGATCGGCCAGCCGTAGCCGTCGATCACGCCGCGCTCGAGCGCGGTGTAGACCTCGCCGGGGGCGGTGGTCATCACCTGGGCGTTCATCGACTGGAAGAATTCGCGGTACACCGGCGTGATGCGGATCTTCATGCCGGTCAGGTCGGGCTTGTCGATCTTCTTGTTGATGTAGAGGTGGAAGGGCGTGAACTCGACCGTCTTGGCGAGGTAGCGCATGTTGCCCTTCTCGGCCCAGATCTTGTTGATCAGCTCGTAGCCGCCGTTCTTGCGTTGCTCGGCGGCGCTCGTCTCCGAGAGCTTGAGGATGTCCGCCTCGGGCATCACGTTGGTGTAGAAGGCGCCGGTGCTGAAGCCGATGTCGACCACGCCGGTCTGCACCGCCTTGCCGACCTCGAAGGTCGGGATCGCCTTCGGCCCGCCGATGAAGTTGATCTGCAGAACGCCTTTGCCGTCCTTGTTGACGTCGGCGATCCAGTCGATGGTGCGCTTCACGTAGAACTGGTTCTCGGGAAAGGCGCTCACCAGCCGCAGCGTGACTTCCTGCGCCCAGGAAATGCCCGAAGCGGCGACGAGCGCGGCGGCGAGCGCGAAACGGGTTGCAGCACGGATCATGGTGGTCTCCTCCAGGGTGGATTGCTGTCAGTTTCGTTGAGCGAGGTTAGGCCGCGGCCCCTGCATCTGTCAAATTGATACCGCGTATGCTATAGATTCACGCGAGGAAGGATGGCGCATGGCGGACCGCAGCATCGAAGTCGCGGGGTGCTCACGTGACGCTCTGGAGGAAAGACCATGATGCGGATACTCCAGCCGCCGGCGTGGGCGAAGCCGCGCGGCTTCTCCAACGCCGTTGCGGCGAGAGGCGGCACCACCGTTTACGTCGCGGGTCAGGTAGGGTGGACGGGGACGGGGGTGTGGGAGGCGAGGGATTTTGCCGGACAGTTCCGGCAGGCGTTGAAGAACATTCTCGAGGTACTCGCCCAGGCGGGCGGCCGTCCGGAACACATCGTGCGCCTCACATGGTACGTGGTTGATCGCGACGAATATCTCGCGGCGCTCAAAGCCGTCGGCGCGGCGTACCGCGAGCTGATGGGCGGGCACTACCCCGCGATGACCGTGGTGCAGGTATCGGGACTCGTGGAGTCTCTCGCACGCCTGGAAATCGAGGCGACGGCGGTGATCCCCGACTAGAGGCGCATACGATGAAGGTGAGCATCATCGGCGGCGGACCGGGCGGACTGTACTTCGCGCTGCTCGCAAAGAAGCGATGGCCACGCTGGGACATCGCGGTCCACGAGCGCAACCGCGCCGACGACACCTTCGGCTTCGGCGTAGTGTTCTCCGACGCGACACTCGGGGCGTTTCGCGATTACGACCAGCCCTCGTACGAATCGATCCGCCGGAGCTTCGCCTACTGGGGCGACGTGGACGTCGTGGTCAAGGGCCGCGCCCTGCGCTGCGGCGGCAACGGCTTCTGCGGCTGCTCGCGCGTGACCCTGCTCAAGCTGCTGCAGGAACGCTGCCGCGAGCTGGGCGTGGAGCTGCACTTCCAGGCCGAAGCGAGCGTCGAGGATTTCCCGGACAGCGACCTCATCGTTGCGGCAGACGGCATCAATTCGCGCACGCGCGAGGCGCACAGCGACCACTTCAAGCCCTCTGTGGATCTGCGGCCGAACAAGTTCGTGTGGCTGGGCTCGACCAGGCCGCTCGACGCCTTCAAGTATTTCTTCAAGGAGACCGAGCACGGCATTCTGCTCGCGCACTGCTATCAATACGAGAAGGACGCGAGCACCTGGATCATCGAGACCAATGCCGACACCTGGGAGCGCTCGGGCTTCGACAGGATGGAAGAGCCGCAGATGCTGCGCGCACTGGAGCGTCGTGTTCGCCGAGGAGCTCGGCGGCCACAGGCTCATCGCCAACCGCTCGCAGTGGCGCAATTTCCCCAACATCCGCAACGCCACCTGGGTGATGGGCAATGTGGTGCTGGTGGGCGACGCCAAGGCGACCGCGCACTTTTCCATAGGCTCGGGCACGAAGCTCGCGATGGAGGACGCAATCGCGCTCTTCGATGCGCTCCGGGAGGAGGGCGGCGTGAAGGCGGCTCTGGCGCGCTACGACGCGCAGCGGCGCGACGACGTCGAGAAGACTCAGCACGCGGCCGACGTGTCCCTCGCCTGGTTCGAGAACATGCGCCGCTACTGGAGGATGGACCCGGAGCAGTTCGCCTTCGGCGTCATCTCGCGCTCCAAGCAGATCACCTACGAGAACGTGCGCCTGCGCGATCCGGAATTTCTCGAGCGCGTGACGCGCTGGTTTGCGAACACGTTCATACCCCCGGGATTCGAGGTCTTCGTGCGCAATCCGCCGCCGCCGATGTTCACGCCGTTCGTCCTGCGCGGCATGCGCCTGGCAGAACCGCGTGGTGGTCTCGCCCATGGACCAGTACATGGCGGTGGACGGCATGCCGAACGACTGGCACCTGGTGCATCTCGGCAGCCGCGCCGTCGGCGGCGCGGGCCTGGTGTTCGTCGAGATGACCTGCACCTCGCCCGAGGCGCGCATCTCGCCCGGATGCACGGGTCTGTGGAACGAAGCTCAAGCGCACGCGTTCAGGCGCATCGTCGATTTCTGCCACGCGCAATCCGGCGCGAAGCTCGCCATGCAGCTCGGCCACTCCGGGCGCAAGGGCTCGACCCAGCTCGGCTGGGAACGCATCGACTATCCGCTCGAGTCGGGCAACTGGGATCTCGTTGCGCCCTCGCCGCTGCCGTACGGTCCGGAATCGCAGACCCCTCGCGAAATGACCCGTGCCGACATGGACAGGATCGGGGACGAGTTCGTGCGCTCCGCGAACTACGCCAACCAGGCCGGTTTCGACATGCTCGAGCTGCACATGGCGCACGGATATCTGCTTTCCTCGTTCATTTCGCCGCTCACGAATCTGCGCAAGGACGAATACGGCGGGCCGATCGCGAAACGGCTTCGCTATCCGCTGGAGGTCTTCCGCGCGGTGCGCGCGGTCTGGCCCGAGGAGAAGCCCATGTCGATCCGGATCTCGGCCACCGACTGGGCGCCCGGCGGCCTTTCGGAGGAGGAACTGCTCGTGCTCGCGCGGACCTTCAAGGAAGCAGGCGTCGACCTGATCGACGTCTCGACCGGCCAGGTCGTGCCGCATCAGAAGCCGGTGTATGGGCGCATGTACCAGACCCCGTTCGCGGACAAGGTCCGGAACGAGATCGGGATCGCCACCATGGCGGTGGGCAATATCACCAGCGCCGACCAGGTCAACACCATCGTCGTTTCGGGGCGCGCCGACCTGGTGGCGCTCGCGCGGGCTCATCTTGCCGATCCGTACTTCACGCTGCACGCGGCGGCCTGGTACCAGCACACGGGACAGTTCTGGCCCAAGCCCTACTGGCCGGGCCGCGACCAGGCCTACCGGCTCGCGGTCCGCGAGCGCGAGGAGTGGACCGCGGGGCGCATCGCAACGCGACCGCCGACCCACGAAGCGACGGACGAAGCGGTGAAGGACGACGTTTCAGCCGCCGCGGCGAAAGGCGGCGGGCCCGGCAAGAAAGCCGCTTGACGACTGCGTCCCCTCCTCAAGCGAGGAGGGGAGTCGCGAAGCAATCAGTCGTCGTCGCGCGCAACGAGCGCGAAGATCCGCACCGCCGAGCCGGTGCCGCCGAGGATCTTCAGAGGCGGCACGACGACAGCGAACTCGTACGCCTTCGCCTGCGACAGCTCCTCCAGGTTCAGGTTCTCGATGATGTAGATCCCGGAGTCGGCGATCAGGCGCATGTGCACCGGGAACACCTGGAACGTCGGGCAGGTCACGATCGGCGGCCGCATCTCGAAGGTCAGCGTGTCGTCGCCGACCACGCGCGCGCCGTGCTTGATCAGGAAGTTCGCGCCGTCGAGGCTGGGTCCGGGCGAGGAAGCGCCCGCGTAGAGGCCGGAGTTGGACTTGAAGTACTGACCCCAGCCGGTGCGGATGAACACGGTGTCGCCCTTCTTCAGCTTGACGTGCTGGCGCTTCGCAGCCTGCTCAAGATGCGCGGCGGTGATCTCGAAAGTCGCGGGCAGCGGGCTCGAGTCGCCCTGGACCATGCGCGCCACGTCGAGCAGGATGCCGCGGTTCACGAGCAGGTCGGCGGGAAACTGGTCGATCGCGAGATTGGCGCCCACGCCGCTCGCGCCGATGCCGTCCGGGTTGCTGGTCGAGGCCGCTGCGTCCAGTCCGCCGAAGAGCTTGCCGTCTCGGCCGATGTGCCCGATCGCGTCGATGCGAGGGCGCGCCGTGCTGACCGCTGAAGTGCTGCACCTCGGCGGTGAACGATAGCTGACCGTCGTCGCCGAACGTAGCCGCGCGTGTTGGCGTGGGTGGCTGCTGAGCGCAAACGAATAGGACGGGTTCACCGAGGCGATGGGCGAAGTGATCTCCCAGGTATGGGAAAGATCGATCAGGCGCGCCTTCTTGACGGCGCGCAGAAGGTCGTGAACGTTCCCCGAATCATCGTCGTGGGCAAGCGCTGGCGCAGCCGAAGCGAGGCACAGCGCGGCGAAAGCGCCCGCCAGTATTGCGCGGGCGGGATGGCGGTACGTAGGGTGAATCGTTGACATGGCGTTCTCCTCCTTGGGTCGTGGTCAAAGGAACTGTTGAGAATGGTACTCCAGTGCAATGCGCCTTCGTTCCGATGTCGAGGCAAATCTGCGAGTGCCGGTTCGGTGCGATAATGCCGACTCTTCTTGCTCAGAGATTCGACCGATGACCGCTCCGAAGAGACATCTCCGGCGTCCTCGCTCCCGTCGTCACGCCTTTCAAGCGCGATCTCTCGCCCGACCGCGAGCGCTACGTGCGCCACTGCAAGTGGCTGCTCGCGAACGGCTGCCGCGGGCTCGCCGTGTTCGGCACCAACAGCGAGGCGAACTCGCTCTCGGTGCGAGGAGCGCATGGTGCTGCTCGAGACGCTGGTCCAGGAAGGCGTGCCCGCGGACAGGCTCATGCCGGGCACCGGCTGCTGCGCGCTCACCGACTCGGTGCGGCTCACCGCGCACGCGGTGACGCTCGGCTGCGCGGGCGTGCTGATGCTGCCGCCTTTCTACTACAAGGGCGTGTCCGACGAAGGCCTGTACCGGAATTTCGCCGAGGTGATCGAGCGCGTCGGCGATGCGCGCCTGCAGCTCTACCTCTACCACATCCCGCCGGTGTCGCAGGTGCCGATCACGCTTGCGCTGATCGAGCGGCTGCTGAAGAAATTCCCCGGCACGGTGGCCGGCGTGAAGGATTCGTCGGGCGACTGGAACAACACCAAGGCGATGCTCGACGCCTTCGCCAAATCGGGATTCGACGTGTTCGCGGGCAGCGAGGTGTTCCTGCTCGACAACATGCGGAACGGCGGCAAGGGCTGCATCACCGCGACCGGCAACATCAATCCCGGCGCGATCGACACGGTCTTCGAGAACTGGCGCGGCCCGAACGCCGACGCGCTGCAGAAGGACATCACCGCCACGCGCAACGTCATGCAGAAGTATCCGATGATGGCGGCGCTGAAAGCCGTGATCGCGCACTACGGGCGCGATCCGGATTGGGCGACGCTGCGCCCGCCGCTCGTCGAGCTCACGCCCGGCGCAGAGCAAGTCGCTGATGGCCGAGCTCGAAGCGCGCGGTTTCGACATGCCGGGCTCGCCGAGAAGCCCGAGACAGCGACAACCTAGGTCAGAACGGAAACGGCGCCGAGGAGCAGATCCGCCTGAGATCGCCGCGACAACCAACCATTTGAGGAGATAGCACCGATGAGCACCCTGCCGCGCGATGTGCTGAATCCTGCAAGACTCTGCAATACGGCTTTGCTGCTGCTCCTGATCCCTTTCTCCGCCAATGCGGGAACATCTTGCGAGCACGTGCTCAAGGCGCTCGGCAATCGTCTGGCGGATGCCACGTGCTTTGAAAGCACGGACCTCACCACCAACAACCCGTTGACCACGCCGGCAAACAATTCGCTGCCGGGTTTGCCGGCCTTTGCTTTCACGCCGCAAACCGACCGCGCTGTGATCGCCCCGAGCGCCGCGAAGAAGACGCCCGTCACCAAGGTGGTGCCGGGTCTGCAGATCAACGCGCGCATCGCCTCGGACCCCACTGGCCAGGCGCGTTTTCTCCTGCGCCTGCCGAATGACTGGAACGGCCGCCTGGTGGTGGCCGGCGCTTCGGGCACGCGCAGCGAGTTCAACGGCGATTTCGTCTGGAGCGACTACGTCGTGCAGCGAGGTTATGCCTACGCGTCGCAGAACAAGGGCGTGCTGAATCTGCAATTGAGCACCGCAGCCGATCCGCTCGCTTGCCGGTTGAATCCTCTGTCACCCGTGTTCGTGCATTTCTACGACAACGACCCCGGCCAGCCTTTCACCCGCTGGACCGAGTTCATGATAGGGGCGGCGCGCCTCGCCAAGGACGGCGTGAAGGCGGGTTATGGCCATTCACCGCGCTTTACCTACGCGGTAGGCACGTCCAACGGCGGCTACCAGGTGCGCCGCGCCATCGAGACGGCGCCGGAACTTTTCGACGGCGGCGTAGACTGGGAAGGCACCTTCGTGGACGAGCACGCACCGAATCTGCTGACTGATCTGCCGCCGGCCATCCTCAACTTCCCCGATTACGTTGCTTCCGGATTCAATGCGGGCAGCACGGCGGCAAAGAATATCGTGGCGGCAGGCTATCCGCCCGACATCGTCCTGGGCGCCCTCTCGCTCTGGAACAACTACAGCGCGGCGTTCTGGGAAGTCACGCAATGCCAGTGGCAGAAGCGGCTCGACCCCACCTACGACACCTATCTAAGCGGAACCGGAACTTACAATTACGTAAGCCGTCTGTCCGTTTCGGACGTGGGTAGGCAAGTCGCAGATTTCGCCACGACCGGGCGCATCAACCGGCCGCTCATCACCGTCGCCGGCACCATGGATGCCCTGCTGCCCATCGACCATCATGCGCGCGCCTACGCACGCAAGGTCGCCGCCATGTCGAAACAGAAGTGGAGCGATGACGATTGGGGTCATCGGGACGATCACGCCGGCCGGCGATCGGTGTATCGCCTCTACGAAGTGCAGAACGGCAATCACATCGAAACGTACCAGGACACGTTCTCGCAACTCGAACTGATCGAGCCGCATGCGCAGCGCGCCTTCGACCTGCTGGCGCGCCACGTGGAGCGCGAACCTGCCACTGCCGCCCGACCAGTGCATCGCCCGCGGCGGCGCGATAACGGATTCACCGGCCCAGCCGGGGCACTGTCAGAGTCTCCTGGCGCCGTGAGAACGGAAGGGTGACGTCACCCATCCTGTTGCCAACCCCGCCCACGTGGCGGGGTTTCAGTTTGCGCGACGGTCATGGTTTGCTTGTTTGTCGCGGACATGCGCCTCCCACGCCTGATCGCAGGCAACGCGGAATCGAATGAACTCGCGTCTCTTTGCGTAGTGGGCGAGGCTGCCGCCAGTTTGAGGTTTTAGGCTGCGAGTTTCCGATTCCCGTGCCAAAGGCGTACCATGTTGCCAACACACTAGGGTCCGCGGTCCAAGCATCAGTCATTTTTCGGCGACGGCCAGCACCGGCGGCTTCGCTATCCCAGCCAACTCCAAGGAGCCCAAGATGAGCACGAACGACAGGAAGTGGGAAGCTCTTAGCGAGCAACTCAAGCTGAGCAGGCGCGATTTCGTTTTCTCCTCTCTCGCCGCGGGAGCACTCACGCTGACGCCTCGCCTGGTCAGCGCGCAGGCAGCACAGCCTTACAAGATCGGCGTGCTGCTGCCCTCGACTGGCACCGGCGCGAATTACATGGCGCACTGCATCAAGGGACTGCCGGTGGCGATTGCGGAGCTCAACAAGCGCGGCGGCCTGCTCGGCAAGCACCCGATCGAGATGGTCTATCGCGACACCGAGACCAAGCCCGACGTCGGCGCGCGCGAGGCGAAGTCGCTGATCCTCAACGACAAGGTGCGACGCGATCTTCGGCACCTATTCGAGCGCGGTGGCGCTGGCGGTGCAGGAGATCATCCACGAGCACAAGGTGCTGCACTTCGCCGCGACCTCGAACAGCTCGAAGATCACGCAGGAGAACTACACGCCCTACACCTACCAGTTCTGCCCCGACAGCAACATGCAGTCGGGCGCGGTGGTGGTCGCGGTGTCGCGCATGGCCGCGAAGAACAAGTGGAAGAGCTACGTTTCGCTCGGGCAGGACTACGAGTGGGGCCGCGACACGCACAAGGGCTTCACCACGGGACTCGCGAAGATCGCCCCGGGAGTGAAGGAAACGCGGCAGATGTGGTTCAAGCTCGGCGAGACCGATTTCACCTCGTACATCACCGCGATCATGGCGGCGAAGCCCGACTTCATGTTCGGCGCGATCGCCGGCAAGGACGCCGAGACCTTCATGCAGCAGGCGGGCCAGATGGGCCTGTTCAAGCGCGTGCCCTTCCCCGGCGGCCTGATCGCGGTCAACGATCTCAAGGCGCAGGCGCAAGACGCTGCCGCGCGGCATCATCGGTCTCGCGCGCTGCCCGTTCTTCGCGCACCTGAAGGAGCCGGTCATGCAGGCGTACATCAAGCGCGACCGCGCGGCCTTCGGCGCCGACGGCTATCCGGACGACTGGGCGTGCATGTACTACGACGCGCTCGGCGGCCTGGAGCAGGGCGCGAAGAAAGCCGGTTCGATCAAGACCGAGGCGATCGTCAAGGCGCTCAAGGGCGCGACCATCGATACCTGCCGCGGCAAGCGCACGTTCCGCAGCTGCAGCAACCAGCTCGACGTGCCGTCGTACGTCGGCGAAGTGTGGGATTCGCCCGACTTCCATTCCCGATCTACAAGCCCGATACGTTGATCCAGGTACAGGGGAACGAAGTCTGGACGGCGACCTGCGAGGAAGTCGAAAAACTCAAGAAGAAGCGCGCCTGACCCGCGTCGCCCGAATCCGCCGGAGCGTCTAAGGGCCTCCGGCGGATTCGCCGCTGCGCCGCTTGCGCATGGATATCGGCCCCTACGTACTGCAGTTGTTCAGCGGCCTGTCGCGCGCGATGGTGCTGTTCCTGCTTTCGGCCGGACTGTCGCTGATCTTCGGCGTCATGAATATCCTCAACTTCGCGCACGCGACGCTATGGCTGCTCTCCGGATACATCACCTTTTCGATCTTCCAGTTCATGGGCGAGCAGTTCGGCGCGAGCCCGTGGCTGCTGCTGCCGGCGATCCTGGGCGCGACGGCGCTGATGGCCCTGATCGGGTTTGCGCTCGAGCGCTTCCTGATCCGGCGCACCTATGATCGCGAGCTGCCCGAGCAGCTGCTGCTGACGTTCGCGCTGGTGCTGATCGTCGGCGACCTGATCAAGCTCGTCTGGGGCGTCGAAAACCGGCGCATCAACCTGGGCGTGGAACCGGTCGAAATGCTCGACACGCTGATCAATCCCTATCACTTCGTGATCGTCGGCAGCGGCGTCGCGGTGGCGGCAGGACTGTGGTTCTTCCTGCATCGCACGCGCTTCGGCAAGATCGTGCGCGCGGCGGTCTATAACCGCAACATGGTGAGTGCGCTCGGTATCCGCATCCCGATCATCTACGGTCTGGTGTTCGCCGCGGGCGTCGCGCTCGCGGGCCTCGCCGGCGGCGTGTTCCTGCCGTTGCTGCCGATGGCGCTGGGCGTCGACCATGACGTCATCGTGCAGTGCTTTGCGGTGGTGGTAATCGGCGGGTTCGGCAGCATGCTCGGAACCTTCGTCGCGTCGATCATCGTCGGAGTC
>CAVOUJ010000045.1:0-18369 GCA_963699535.1 uncultured beta proteobacterium
CCGATGACAAATTCAAGTCTGAGGGAGCGCTTCGGCATAGAGGAGCGCAACAGCGCGATTGCGTCACGGATTATTAAAGAAGCGATAGAAGCGAAGCTCGTGAAGCCCTTCGATCCCGACCAGGGTAAGAAACATGCGAAATACGTTCCTTTCTGGGCGTGACACGGCTTTGCGCTCATCTTATTTGACAGGTTTCTGTACCTTAGAACCGAACAAGCCAAAACCAACGTAGTCGCCACGTGATAGTCACTAATCTTCAGGGGGTTACGTGCGGCCGTATTAGAGGGCCTAGGATGCATTCTTATTGATGGGGTACATAGGGGGTAGGCACCCTAAACGTCGTCCAGTAGGCCATTTTATTGGTGCAAGTTTAAGTATTTCAATGAGTTACGAATTCCAAATTTACTCCCCCTCTTATTTGATTGTTATTTGATTGCCATCCTGGTGAAGAAGCTTAGGAGATAGATCACTAAAGATTGAGGAGAGCTGATCTGCTTGTGTATCTTTGTTGACCATCTCGTCAAATGGGGTGAGCTCAGACCACCCTTTCCGGCACCACGATACCTGCGGGCCTCTGGCGCTTAGATTTGCACGCCGATGTCGTTCATCGCGGCGTACCGCTTGGAATGCGGTAAAGACTAAAGCCCATGGAACTGCTCACCATCAGAATTGACAAGCCCGCGACGACCAACTTCATTCTCGGACAGACCCACTTCATCAAGACGGTGAATCAAAGAATCAAAGGGGACAGACCCCTTTGAAAAAGCTAGCGGTTCAGTAGGTTAAGTTCGTTTTCCACAGCCCTCGTGTCCACCGGACCGGGGGCTGTGCGTTTAGGTGGGCATGAACTGATGGAAATGATCAGCCATGCCTCGCCGCTCGCGCTTGCAGGTTGCCGGTCTTCCCGTGCATATCATTCAGCGCGGGAGCAATCGTCAGGCGTAACTCTTTCGTGAGATATTGGTGGACAGACTCTGCGAAACAACCCCGCCGATGCCCGCAAGCGAATCCATCTATGTCGGTGTAGACGTTGGCGGTATACGCAAGGGATTTCACGCCGTCGCGCTTCAAGCGGGTGCCGTTACAAGTTACGTTCATGCACTTTCCGCTACAAACATCCGGGGGTGGTGTAATCAATTAGGTGCGGCCGCCGTTGGCGTCGACGCCCCTTGTCACTGGAGCTCGACCGGACGCGCGCGTCCGGCAGAATGCGAGCTTGCAAAAGACAAGATATTTGCGTTTGCAACGCCCACCCGAGAGATAACAGAAACAGGGGACAGCAACTGTCTTGAAATGGGAGCTCGCTCAGGTCGCTGATCGAGGTTGGTGATGCCACGGCCTGTCGTGTTTAAGCATCGCATTAAGGATGACCAATAGCTTGCGCATGCAGGCGACCAAGGCGACCTTCTTGAGCTTTCCGGCAGATAGGAGCTTTTGGTAGAAGGCGCGAATCAGCGGGTTGTGGCGGCTTGCCACGATCGCAGCCATGTAGAGCGTGGCCCGCACGACCGCCCGTCCACCCCAGATGGTTCTGCGTCCTCGATACTTTCCGCTGTCCCGGCTGTAGGGGCAGACCCCGACCAGCGCGCTGATTTCACGCCGCGGCAGTGCGCCCAGTTCCGGCAGCTCGGCGAGCAAGGTGACCGCGGTCACGCGCCCCACACCCGGAACCGAGGTCATCAGCTGCGCCTTGTGTTGCCAGACTGGACTCTGGCGCAGCATGCCGTCCAGGTCCTGGTCGGCTTCATGCAGTCGCTTCTCCAGCCAGGCAATGTGCTGGCGAATTTGCCTGGCGATGCGTGGCGCCGCACTCGAGAGCCGGTTGCCCTCGGCGGTAATCATCTCGATGATCTGCCGGCGTCGAGTCAGAATGGCTTCCAGTGCGAGCGTCTCCTCCGGCTTCAAGGGCCGCACGGCAGGCTTAACCGCCTGTCCGAATCGGGCCAGGATCTGGGCATCGACCCGGTCAGTCTTGGCGAGAACGCCAATCGCCTTGGCGAAATCACGTGCCTGCCGTGGATTAACCACCGCCACGCTCAAGCCCGCCGTTGCCAATTGCCCCACGAGCGGTGCTTCTAATCCGCCGGTGGCTTCGACCACAATCAAGTTCGGCTGTAGCCCCCTCAGATAGCTCGCCGCCGCCGCGCGTCCCGGCTCATCGTTCGTAAAGCACGTCGGCTGTGTCACCGGATAACTGTCCACATCAACCGAAGTCTTGCTGATATCGATGCCCACATACACTGCCTCAGCCTGCGCTCGCATGATTCTTCCTCCCAGTCTTACTGATGCGGGGTCAACAAAGCCCCAGACAACTGTTCGGGTTAAGAGAGAATCAGACACGGCGCCATCGGCTGTCCCACAGGCTATAGAATCACACCTTCAGACCAAACAGGCTGCCGTGTCTGCAAGCGAAAGACTACGCGGATTTGAAGATATAAAAACAGGGGACAGACCACGGCTTCCGGTAAGCTTCAGATCGGACTAGCTACAGGGAGACCAACGCGAGCAAATGGTTAGCCCGCGCAAACGGAAGATATGGTTTCGTCAATGGTGTTAGGGCGACCCCGAGGCTTTACTGCCACCCGTCAACCCATCGACCGCGACATCCCGGGTATATCTACACGTCGGGTATTCAGAGCAACCATAGAAGGGGCCAAACTTTCCACTGATCTTCTTCAGCCAGCCCTTCTTGCACTGCGGGCACCTCTCTAATGTCTGAGCGGATTCTCCATCAGGGCTCGCTTCAGGATACGTTAGTATCCCTTCAATATCGGCCATTCCTTCTAGTTCTTCCGCAAAGCATGATGGCAGATACTTGCTCACCAGCAGGTAAACACGGTGACGCGCTCGTGTGAGTGCCACATAGAAAAGACGCCGCTCCTCTGCGTGTGGAAACATCTCTGGTTGTGGCATGACCAACTCCAGCAACGGGTCGTCGGCGATTAGCGATGGAAATCCAAGTTTCCCACCTTGCATACCCAATAGGATGACGTAATCGGCCTGCAGTCCTTTCGATCCATGGATCGTCTTGAACTCCAGGTCTAGATGCTCTCCAAACTTCTCGCGCCACACTTTCAAGCCATTCGGATATTGATGGTTATATCTCCCCAGCAAGAACACGCTTCGACGTTCCCTGAACTTGATTGCAGCGGCTGCTGCGTCCTCCAGGCACGCCAGGATTTGCGCAGGGACGTGCTCCCACTTTTCGACCTTTCTAATCACGATAACGCTGTCTGTCGTCTTGTCGCTGGCTACAACAGATTTTCTCACTTGGGCATTGTTCTTCTGAATGAACCTAGCGGCCACCTCTGCAATACCCTGATTGGAGCGAAATGTTTGAGTAAGGAAGTTGGTCGCGGTTGCTCCAAAGTTCTCCGGGAAGTTGGTGAAGACACCAATATCGGACCCGGCGAAGCGATATATCGACTGCCAATCGTCACCAACAGCAAACATCTTGCAGTCGGGTGAGTGCTTGAGGAGGCCGGTCAGAAGATTGGCTCGCGCTCTGGAAATATCCTGAAACTCATCCACTAGGATAAGACGGCATGAATGCCGGTAACTGCCATCATTGGCATATCGCGCAGCATTGATAATCATATCCTCGAAATCCACCGACCCTGACGCGGCAAGTTTCTTCTCATACTCAGAAATCAGCTTGCGAACGACGTTCACAAAATATCGTGCACGCGCACGTTGTCGGTGGCTCTCTGCCCTTGAAGCGAGAACGTCCGAAGAAACTTGGTTTGATTTTGCATGCTTGATGAAGGTGAGTATCAGACCGGGCAACTCGACCAGGACCCTCCCCAGCCACTCTTTCATACGTGCCTGGATTTCTTGAATCGAACGGGGCCTCAGCTTGGCGCCCCTTCTTGCCAACTCGGATTCAAGCTTTGGGAATAGGTCACCAGAAACAAACTCCGAAAAGTAAGTTTCGATTACGTCTGTTCCCTTTTCACCATGCAAAGCCCGCTTCCACTCTATCGATTGGGCATACTTATCACCGAACGCGGCAGGCGGGTTTCCGTTTGCATCCAAGGCATAGTGCTCGAGGTATGTCTCAATTTCCGAGAGATAAAAATCGGGATGGTACTGACGATAGTGCTTATCTGCTGTTCGGTACTCGTAAGGCCGTTCGTATTCGTAATGGACACCCTTCGTAAAAAGCCAGTTTGCGATCGCTAGCTCTCCTTGCGATTTGACCAACTCGCCATTTAGAGTGCGATAACCGTTTTTCCCGTTCACGTAATCACCAGTTTCCTTCACATATCGATTCCATTCGCGAGCGTCCTTGATATTGACCGGATCCTCTGCAGATCGAGGATAGATCGTATTGAAGAAGACCCAATCCTGCGCAAAACTGGGATCTCTCGTCCCCAGCTCGTTGATGAGATCTCCGATAAGTATCTTTCCTGCTCCACCACTATCCGATACAAAATCGGGCACTGAGGGCTTGGTGTTCTCGACTTCGGCAATAATCTCGAGACCTAGCGCATGAAAAGTCCTGACCTTTACGGTCTGGCCAGCAAGGAACTTCGCAAGACGGTCACTTATGCGTTCCTCTAGTTCACGAGCGGCATGATTGTTGAAGGCAAGCACAAGAACTTCCTCTGGCTTTACTAGCTCCCGCTTCAGGGCATAGCCGATCTTGCCAATCACCGAAGACGTTTTTCCCGATCCAGCTGCAGCAATTAATAGGTTGCGGTCCTCCATGACCACCGCAGCCCTGCGTTGTTCGTCAGTTAACGGGGTCGTCTCTATCTCATTGAAGAACCGTTCGTATTCACGTGACTCGGAGGTCACAAACTTTTCATTGCGGGTGCGAACCGCGGTGCCGTCACCCTGGAACGCCTGATTAAGAAGATCGAGTTGGGTGCCTAGCTTGGCAGGCATCCGATTCCACGGAAAAAGCGGGTTCTCGAGTACTCGACGAGCAGAATCTACAGCGTTCCCATATTTTGCTTGTGTCTCTTCCGCCCAAACAACCAGATCATGGCGAGAAAGATACTGCGGCCTATGAAGCAAGCGTTCGAAGGAGTTGGCAGCAAACATGACGAAGGCTTGGTTTGCATCAATCTGCCTCAAGAGCGCATCCGACGCCTGCATCCGTAGCGCGCCTGAGAAGCGTCGGGCAGCCGCACCAGTGAGGCCATCCAGTCGAAACTCCCCCATGTCGGATCTGATGGTGACCTCATCCCAAATGACGCCTGGCTTTTCGGTTACCTCATGAATTGATTCGTAAGCGATGCTCTTGGTCTCACCCCTCTTGCTGGCATAATTGAAAGTCTGAGGCGAAAGCGTCGCCTGCCACTTGCCGGCACCGGTTAGCAAGGCACCAAGAAGCCCCGGAACGAACTTCATATTTCGTTTCAATATCTCATAGAGAGACTAGAGAGGCTAGGCTCATTAGCTCCGAAGGAGCAAGCATGCCCAAGACGCGTGTCTCAAGTCCCGCCGTCGCCGAACCCCCGCCCGGGCGCTGGTCGAACGCGATCCGGGCGGGCGAGTTTCTGTTCATCTCCGGCATGGTGTCGCGCTCGAACGACGGCAAGACCATCGAGGGCAAGGGCGAGTACGAGCAGGCGAAGATCATCTTCACGAAGATCAGGAACTTGGTCGAGGCCGCGGGCGGCACGATGGCCGACGTGGCGAGGGTGACGATCTACGTGGTCAATATCCGGCAGAACACCGAGGTCTGGCGCGCGCGGCAGGAATTCTTCAAGGGCGATTTCCCGGCTTCCACGCTGGTGCAGGTTGCCGCACTGGGCACGCCGGAGATCCTGGTCGAGATCGAAGCCATCGCGCATATCCCCTGATGGCGGATGCCCGTCACTTCGACTCGAGGCTGATGTTCGCCTTGCAATGACACCCCCCCCAGGGCTGAATCTCGTCGGCGATGAAGGCGCGGAACTGCTGCGGGTCGCGGTAGTCGATCTCCATCGCGTTGGCGAGGAAGAAAATCAAAGGGGACAGACCCCTTTGAAAAAGCTAGCGGTTCAGTAGGTTAAGTTCGTTTTCCACAGCCCTCGTGTCCACCGGACCGGGGGCTGTGCGCTTAGAGCGCCTAACATAATGAATCACACGCTGCGCTGTCACGATTTTGGCTGGGGACAGTCTGCAAATGCCCGGTCATCCGATCTTATGCGGCGGTAGCAAAAGCGTCTCAAGCCAAAATCGCGCCAGCCCACAAGGGGTTGCGGCCACAATCGCCGCTAGCTTTGTCGCTCGGCTTGCCAATACAGCGAGTATTGGCTTCACCTCGCTTCGCGCTATCGACGATTCTGCCTCGCACCGCACGCGCGCTTCATTATGTTAGGCGCTCTTAGGTGGGCATGAACGGATGGAAATGATCAGCCATGCCTCGCCGCTCGCGCTTGCAGGTTGCCGGTCTTCCCGTGCACATCATCCGGCGCGGGAACAATCGGCAGGCCTGTTTCTTGCCCCGTTGTGAACTATAAGTTACAATGGCTGCCAACGAGCTCTATTACTACCAAACCGCCGCCGGCGAGCGGCCGTTCGTCGACTGGCTGGCTGAGTTGGGCGACAGGCAAGCGCGCGCACGGATCGAAGCGAGGTTGGCACGGGTGGCGGCAGGGAACCTCGGAGACGTCGAGCCGGTGGGCGAAGGGGTGATGGAACTGAGGATCGACTGGGGGCCGGGATACCGGATTTATTTCTCCCGGGTCGGCCAGGTGATCGTTCTCCTCCGTTCGACCGCGCCTGGAAGGCGCGAGTACGGTATGGAGGCGACAAGAGGACACAGCAGAAGGACATCAAACGTGCGAAAACCTATCTCGAAGACTACAAGACGCGCTCCGCGACAACGCCGCCGCGCGGCCGCGCCTAGCCTGCGCTACGCGGACTGGCTGATCGCGCGGCTGAAGGACCCCGCTGAAGCCGCGGCGTACCTGGAGGCGGTCATCGAGGAGGGAGATCAGGCCGCCCTCATGCTCGCGTTGCGGCAGGTCGCTTTGGCCCGCGGCGGTATCGCTCAGATCGCCCGCAAGGCGAAACTCACGCGCGAGGCAACTTACAGGATGCTGTCCAGATCCGGAAACCCGGAATTGCGGAGCCTAGCCTCCGTGCTGGAGGCAACCGGCCTTCGAATCGCAGTGAAGCCGCTGTAGAAAAACCCATGGGAAAACCCATGGGGTCAGACCCCGTGGAAAGAAATGGGGTCAGAATCGAATTCTTCTCTCTTGGCGTTGCCTGCTGGCCCCGTGAGAAAATCGAGTCTGACCGCATTCCCGCAAGCCAGCTATCGCTGATATGCCATCGGCCATGGAACTCCTCACCGTCAGAATCGACAAGCCTGCCACGACCAACTTCATTCTCGGGCAGACCCACTTCATCAAGACCGTGGAGGACGTGCACGAGACGCTCGTTGGCGCGGTGCCGGGCATCAAGTTCGGCCTGGCGTTCTGCGAGGCCTCGGGCGCGTGCCTCGTGCGCTGCTCGGGCACCGACCCGGCGCTGCTCGAGCTCGCGAAGAAGAACGCGCTCGCGCTGGGCGCCGGGCACACCTTCATCGTGTTCCTGGGCGAGGGCTTCTTTCCCGTGAACGTGCTCAATGCGCTGAAGATGGTGCCGGAGGTGTGCCGCATCTTCTGCGCCACCGCCAACCCCACCGAAGTGGTGATCGCGCAGACCGATCAGGGGCGCGGGATCCTGGGTGTCGTGGACGGCGCCTCGCCCAAAGGGGTGGAGGCGGAGTCCGACGTCGCCTGGCGCAAGAACCTGCTGCGGCAGATCGGCTACAAGCTCTAGCCCCGGCTTCTATCACTTTCGGCGTCACCTTGACGAAGGCCGTCGCCGCGCGGGAAGGGTGGATCCTCGGGGTTGCGTGATCGGGGAGGGGGTGCCCGGTTCGCGGTATATATTTGAAAAATCTTCGTTATCGTAGTTTGGCTGCGATAAATATTTTTTTTCAAGCAGAACGACTTGGAATTTATTAGAATAGTTATTATAATCGTAGTGTGGCTACGACTACTAAAAGTAAATTAAACGCCCTCTACACCGGCCTGCCTGCGGGCTCTCCGATCACCTCGGCGCGGCTCGCAGAGATGGGGATCTCCGCTGATCTCGCGGTTCACTATGCCCGGTCCGGGTGGCTGAAGCGGCTTGCGCGGGGGGTTTATTGCCGGCCCGGTGAAGCGTTGTCGCTTCGCCCGAGTCTCGTCGTGCTCCAACAGCAGATACCCGGACTTCATGTCGGCGGCAAGTCCGCGCTGGAATGGTACGGCGTGCGCCACTACGTCTCGCAGCAGCCCATATTGCTTCTATACGGCTGGGTAACTGCGCGCCTCCCCGACTGGTTCGGGAAGCACTTTCCGAGCGAGTATCACCGCAAGCGGCTATTCAATGAAAAGCCCGAGCAGATGCCCGGCGTGGGTCGCTTCGAAAACCTCGACCATGCACCGCTGGTCTCGATGCCGGAACGGGCGCTTCTCGAGCTGCTGGACGAAGTCGGTGTTCGGCAGCCGCTGCAGGAGGCGAGGGAAATAGCCGAAGGGACGTACAGTCTGCGCGCCGAAGTCTTGATGGATCTTCTCAAACGCTGCACGAGCGTGAAGACGGTCCGACTCTGCCTGCGACTCGGACGCGAACTGTCGTTGCCCTGGGCCGGCAAGCTCGACGGGGCGGTGCTACCCAAGGGCAGCGGCAGACCGTGGATATCGAAGTCCAAGGACGGCCTGTTGGTGCTCAAGTGAATCAGGTCTATCTCGATACCGCGAGGCTGCTGACCCAGGTCGCGCCGCTGGTGTTCGCGGACGGTGTGTTTGCCCTAAAGGGCGGGACAGCAATCAATCTTTTCGTGCGCGACATGCCCCGGCTGTCCGTGGACCTGGATCTGGTGTTCGTCGATCACCGCCTCGACCGGGTCGAGGCGCTCGCCAGAATCAACGAGGCGATCCGGGCGGCGGTCGATCGGCTGAAGAAGCGCGGGTTCCAGACTCACGCGGTGACCGTGGCCGATGCCGGCGAAACGAAACTCTTCGTTCGGCGCGACAGACTTGAAGTGAAGGTCGAAGTGAATTTCGTGCTGCGCGGGACGGTGCACCCGGTTCGCCCGGCATCGCTCGCTCCGAAGGCGAAGGAGGCGCTGCTGGCCGACCTGGAATTGCCCGTCGCGTCGCTGGAAGACCTCTACGGCGGAAAGCTCGTCGCCGCCCTGGATCGACAACAGCCGCGAGACCTGTTCGACGTGATGCAGCTCTATCTCCACGAAGGAATCACGCCGGGAATCAGGCGGAGCTTCGTGGCCTATCTCGCGTGTCACAACCGCCCGATTCACGAGGTGCTTTCCCCAACGCTTCGGGATATTTCCGGGGAGTTCGACAACACGTTTCGGGGAATGACCGTGGAGCCCGTGACGCTGGAGGCTCTGCTATCAACGCGAAAACGCATGGTTGCCGAGCTGCTGGCCGGCCTGGATGCCGGGGAACGGGAATTCCTGCTTTCACTCGCGCGCAACGAGCCGAACTGGAAACTGCTCGACATCGAACATCTCGAGCAATTGCCCGGCATCCGATGGAAGCTCAGGAACCTCGATCAGCTGGCGAAGGCGAATCCGAAGAAGCTCAAGACGCAGGCGCAGGAACTCGAAGTGCTGCTCATGACGAGCACTCGATGAGTAGATAAATGGGGACAGACCACCATTTCCGACTGGTAGAAAACGTGGTCTGTCCCCGATTTCTTATGATTGTAATTGGATCAGAGCGAGGAGACCGACATGATGAGCCGCGTCCGTCCGAGTTGCATCACGAACGCCATCGTCCTGCTTGGCTTTTGCATCGCCGCCGGCGTCGCGCAGGCCGCCGATTCCGCGTATCCGACCCGCCCTGTCCGGCTGGTCGTCCCGTTCTCGCCCGGCGGCGGTGTCGACGCGACGGCGCGAATCGTCGCCCCGAAGCTGAGCGAGTCCATGGGCCAGCACTGGGTCGTGGACAATCGCGCGGGTGCCGGTGGCAATCTCGCGAGCGAGATCGTCGCCCGCGCCAATCCGGACGGTCACACGGTGTTATTGGCGCTCGACACCATGCTCACCGCGAATCCGATCCTCTACACGCTGCCGTTCAGCGTCGAGAAAGACCTGCGGCCCGTCGTCATACTTGCCGTATCCGACCAGATCCTGGTCGTGCATCCCAGCGTTCCGGCCAGGACGCTCAAGGAGTTCGTCGCCCTGGCCAAGCAGCAGCCCGGTGCGTTCCGCCATGGATCGGGCGGCATGGCCAGCTCGAACCACCTCGCCGCGGAGCTGTTCAAGAAGGTTGCCGGGATCGACATCCTGCACGTCCCGTACAAAGGGGCGGGTCCCTCGATCGCCGCCATTCTCGCGGGCGACATCCAGATGAACATCAGCTCCACCGCCTCGACGATCGGGTTCATCAAGGCTGGACGGCTGCGCGCGCTGGCGAGTACCGGTGCCAGGCGCGGCAACGCGCTGCCGGAGCTGCCGACGATAGCGGAGTCCGGCTACCCCGGATTCGAGGCGATTCAGTGGTATGCCCTGGTCGTGCCGGGCGCGACGCCGAAGAGTATCGTCGCGCGCATTCACAAGGACTCGGTCAAGGCGCTGCAGGATGCCGACGTGCGGGCCTCGATGGAGCGCCTGGGTCTGCAGCAGGACCCCAGCACACCGGAGGCGCTTGTCGCGCGCATCAAGCAGGAGACGGCGAAGTGGTCCGCGATCATCAAGGACGCGGGGATCCGCCTTCAATAATTACAAAGGGGCTGTCGATTCCACATGCCCCTGTTCGACAAGGTCAGGAGGGGGAACCCTCTTGACTCTTATAGGAGTATGAAAATGACCAGGAAGAACACGATTTGCCTGTGGTACGACGGCACCGCTTTGGACGCCGCTCGGTTCTACGCCAAGACCTTCCCCGACAGCGCCGTGGGCGCGGTGATGCGAGCACCCGGTGACTATCCTGACGGCAAGCAGGGCGATGTCCTGACCGTCGAGTTCACCGTGGCGGGCATTCCCTGCATCGGGCTCAACGGCGGGCCGCAGTTCAAGCACAACGAGGCGTTCTCATTCCAAATCGCGACCGACAATCAGGCCGAAACCGATCGCTTGTGGAACGCGATTGTTGGAAATGGCGGCCAGGAAAGCGCGTGCGGGTGGTGTAAAGACAGGTGGGGCCTGAATTGGCAGATCACGCCACGCGCCCTCATCGACGCGATCTCCGACCCTGATCGCGTTGCAGCCAAGCGTGCGTTCGAAGCGATGATGGAGATGAGAAAAATCGACATCGCCACGATCGAGGCGGCGCGGCGGGGCTGAAGGAAGGAGCGCCTACCGTTTCGACTCGAGGCAACTGCTGGGGATCGCGGTAGTCGATCTCCATCGCGTTGGCGAGGAAGTGCGACTTCACCCCGTCGGAGTAGAGGATGGCCTTCATCTCCTGCGTGAGCCGCGCCTGGATTGGCGCGGGGATGCCCGCGGGGCCGAGTAGAGCGCGTAGTCCTCATCCGCAAAGAAGCACGCAGTGCGGTTATTGCCCCGCTGGATGATGTGCAAGGGCAGGCCGGCCAGTCTCAAGCGCGCGCGACGGGGCATGGTGCGGTAGCATGCGTAGTCGTGTTAGGGGATATCAACGCACTACCCATGGCCGCAGCAGACAGCACCACCGGAAATCGTGGTCTGTCCCCGGTTCCCTTATCCCGTTTCACTGCCCTAGCAGAATCCGGAAGCGCCTCCGTCCGCGCAACCGGTATACGGAGAAATCGCGCTGGTCGATGGTGGCGATCGCCGACACGCCACTGCGCTCGGCGAGCGCGATGAGCGAGGCATCGGCGTAGTCGCAGGGCAGGCTGGCATACTGGGCGAGGATTCGCGCGAGCGCCGCGTAATCCGCTACCGGCTCTACCTTCAACAAGCCGGCCGCGCGGGCTCGCTCGAACCAGACGAGGGCCGCGCGTTGATGGATGGGGCTCGCCACCAGGACGTAGGCGGTTTCCGTGATCACCGCCTCGGTCGTCAGCAGTTGCCCTCGAAAGCGCTGAAACCACTCGACCGCCGCGGCGTGATGGCGATCGGCACGGTTGATGAGCGCGACGACGGCCCCGGTATCAACGAGAGCGCGGGCCACGAAACGCCTTACGCGCGAGCTCGCGGACACGATCCGACTGCAGCTCCTTGGCGCCCTTGGGCGGAATCAGGTCCGCCGCTAGCGAGTAGGGGCTTGCACCGCCGGTTTCCTTGTCCAGGTAATCGTCGAGCGCGCGCACGACTGCGTCAGTCCGGGTGACCCCGCGCTTGGCGCAATATTCGGCCAGCTTTTCTTCGACCCGCGGAGGAATGCGTGCGTTGATGATGTCGCCCATAAGCGGTTTCCAGTAATGTATTACAGTGAGGTAACATTGTAACACACGAAAACACATCAAGGGGGACGGACCGAGGAATCAAAGGGACAGACCCCTTTGAAAAATCTAGCGGTTCAGTAGGTTAAGTTCGTTTTCCACAGCCCTCGTGTCCACCGGACCGGGGGCTGTGCGTTTAGGTGGGCATGAACGGATGGAAATGATCAGCCATGCCTCGCCGCTCGCGCTTGCAGGTTGCCGGTCCTCCCGTGCATATCATCCAGCGCGGGAACGGCCCTGTTAAGGCGTGATGAGTGATGAGTGATGAGTGATGGGTGATGAGTGATGAGTGATGACCTTAAGACCAGTGACTTGCGGTTCGCGGCTCGTGACTGGAGTCAGAGGTTTAGGGACAGAACACAACCCGCGATCCGCCATCCGCGACCCACGCAGTCGAAGCCTGGGTGATGAGTGATGAGTGATGGGTAGATGTCACGCGGGGTAGCCGGAGGCCAGGGTTTCCTGAATTTCGCGCCGTGAGGCGCCGGACACGATCAGGGCCCGCAAGATGAGGTCGAGCGACACGGACGGATCACCTGCCTCGATTTTCGCGATGCGCGACTGACTCGAACCCATCCGCTTCGCGAGATCGGTTTGCGAAATGCCGCGTTTGCGCCGCGCCTCCCGCAAGGCGTCCATGAGGCACAGCTTCACTTCCACCAGCGCGGCCTCCTGGTCATTGAGCCGCAGGAAGTCCTTTGTGGAGCCTACTTTCCAGCCCGCTGCCTTGAGCCGTCTCGCCTTCGCCGTCTTCATCCGTTCGCCCTTCTCATGTTTGCTGGTAGCGCCGCAACCGCTTCTTGCATGTCTTCACGACGTGCTTCGGGGTTTTCGTCGTTGTCTTCGCGAACACGTCAAGAATCACGATTACATCTGACCTGACGCAATACATGATCCGCCAGGTCCTGTCCCCGTCGCGTACCCGCAGTTCGTGGCAGGCATTACCAATATCCGGCATCGGCCTCGAATGCGGCATGGCGAGGGACTCGCCACGCTGCAAACGGCGCAGCAGCACTCCGGCTTCAACCCTTGCGGCCGCCGAAAATGGCGGTGTCTTGATCTCGCCGTGCAGCCACGCCAGCGGTTTGTCGCGTTCAACATGGGACGGCATTATATGTCCGATCTGACATAATGTAAACGCCCGCTATGGGTGATGGGTGATGAGTGATGGGTGACGGGAGTCAAGATTCCCCGGATCGTAGAGAGCTACGCAGGGCACGCACCAACTTCCCGACTCGAGTTGCCTGGTTGATGCACTGAGCCTCCGTCGCAAGATATCCTAGTCGCACGGCGAGTTGGAGTTGCGTTTGCAGTTCTGCCAGCGAGCCGCAGGAGATCCCCACGAACTGCACCAATTCCTTCCGGGAGTTTCTTGCCGATCCTTCTGCAAGATTGGATGGAATGGAAATGGCCGAACGCCTGATCTGGGCAGTCAGGCCGAACACTTCTTTGTGAGGGAAGCTTTCGGTATCCCGGTAGACATCTTCGACAAGCTTCATGGCCTCTTGCCATGCAATCAGGTCATAGTGAGTTGATGAGGTCGACATATTTGCCTACAACGTGCGAAGCATGAACCGGTGTACAGGACCCATCACCCATCACCTATCACCCATCACCGGCAAAAGACCCACGGGGGCTACGTGATCGGCAGCAGCCGCTTCCGCGACGATATCGAGTGCGCGCTCAAGCGGCGCGCAACGCCGCGCCGTCGCGGGCGTCAGCCGGGCGGGATCCGGCCGTAGGACAGTGTGATCTATTCCTTTAGCGGTGTTCTCCGTGGCATGGGAGTTGGACTGATCGTGCATTTCATTGCACACTTCAACGCGCGAGCCACGGAAGAATTACTCTGGCCCTATTTATTGGCGTCACCGTATGTCCCATTTACTCGTCGTCGCGTTTGCGCTGATCGCGATAGCCATCGCCGTTGCGGGCGCGTTCCTGGGATTCGTGCGACCCACGACGCTGCCGTTGCGCATCCCGGTGCTGGTGGCGTTCAGCCTGCCGTACGCGGCCATCCTCGCCTTGTACTTCAACCGGCGCTTGCGCGGCTATGCGTTCACCCTTGCGGCCGGATCCGCCGTGGTGGCGATCCTGACGCTTGGCCTGTTCGCAGGGGTGTTGCTGGTCTTCATCGGATTCACGATGGGCAACAAGGACCAGCTGGCGGTCGCGCTCGCGCTGCCGGCGTATGTCCTCGTGCAGATTCCGCTCGGCCTCGCCGCGCTCGCCGCGTGGCGCAAGCTGCCGGCGGCGGAGCGCCCGGCGCGTGCGTGGGCGATTGGCATCGCGCTACCGGTGGTGTACGCGGCGCTCGGGTTTGGCAGCTATTACTGGTATGAGTATCAGCACAAGGCGGCGTCACGGCAGGCCGCCGCCAACGATGCCGCCGCCGCGGTCGCGATCAAGCGGGCGGTCGAGTGCCTCGCGTCCCATCGCGAATCGCACGGAGGCAGCTTCCCGGGGAGTTTCGACGCGGTACGGCCCTGCCTCGGCGGGGATGCCGGCAGCGTCTTTGCCGGTTACCGGGTGAGCTACATGCCTTCACTGCCGGACAGTCGCGGGCGCGTGGGCATCTATAGCCTGTGCGCCGAAGCGGAGAAAGTCGGCAAGACCGGGTGGCACACCTACGTGGCGGACGAGGAAGGTTCGGGCAGCGTTTATGCCTTCGACTACGAGAGCCTCAAGGCGCCGAGCTGCGGCGGCGCCTGGTTCCATGCCCAGTTGCTGCGCCGGGTAAAGCATTGCGTGGTCGCCCACGCGGCGAAGAATCCGCGCGAGGGGTATCCCGCATCGCTGCTTCAACTGGGCGACCCTGGCGACCGCTGCCTCACGGAGGCGGGGGATGTGCGCGGGCTCGACGCCGTCTCAGTCGGCGCTTTCGATTTCGCAGTCGGCTACCGGCCGGGCCCGGCCGAAAGCGACGGCCGGGTCTTGCGCTTCGAGTTGAGCACGGCGGTGCGCAAGGGCAATGCTTCTTACACGGTGATGATCGACGAGACCGGCACCCGCTACGCCAGCTCGGAGGGCTGGGCGAAGCGCGGCGATCCAACGCCGGAAGAGGTGCTGGAAAGGATTGCGGCGCGCGAGCGCGAAACCCGCGAAGTGATCGATGCGCTCGCCCAGCGCTGCGAGCAGGGGTCGGCCGCCGATTGCACGCTGCTCGGCTTTCGCCGGCATGAGGATGGGAAAAGCGGCGCGCCGGCGCTCGAGGCCTGGCGCAAGGCCTGCGAGCTGAAGGACCGCGAGGGTTGTCTGTTCGTGCTGAGCAAGGAGAAGGACAACGACGTCTTCGTCTTCGCGTTGTCCGACAAGAGAGACTGCGTGAGGGGCGAGGCGGCCGGATGCAAGCGGCTCGCGAGGCTGGTCGCGCACTTCGAGGGCTGCAACCGGGAAGAGCGTCCGGCGGACTGCGCCGAGATCGCCTATCGCTACGCCCGCGGCGGCAACACGCACCGCGCCAACCAGATCTGGGACGCCGCCTGCGACAAGCGGCACAAGGAAAGCTGCCTGCTTGCCAGGACGCGGGACTTCGATTACATCAGGGTGTTCAAGCTCAAGGATCGCTGCGTCACCGGGGAGGACGCCGCCTGCACCGAGCTCGCCAAGCTGGTCGAGGAGGTGGTCAGCCTCGAGTAGGCGTCACCCCACAAACGGGCCAGGCTCGATTCACTTAGGGGAGAGACCACTATTCCCCGATCGGGGTCACTTCACGAATCAGGTTTTTCGAATGGAAGTCCCTCGAGCGCGGTAATGAGCTTCGGGATTTCGTTGGTTGCGGTGGTGTACAACTTCTCGTGGTCGATCCGCCCGTAGTCGTGGGCAAGGATGTTGCGCAACCCGATCATCTCTTTCCAGGGAATCTGTGGATGTTTCTTGCGGAGCGTATCGCTCACGCGACGCGCTGCCTCACCGACCAGCTCCAGGCTTCGTTCGAGCGCAAGCAGCCGCACACGATCGCCCAGGAAGCTCTCCCGCGTTGCATTAGCGACGATGCTGGCTGCATCGCGCGCGGCTTGAAGCATGTCCCACAGGTACGCGGGGTCGCGATCCTCAAGCTGCATAGATCTCCCGCAGGTCCTTCAGGACGGTGCGCCGGCGATAGGGATTCTCCAGGATGGCGGGGGTAGCCAGATCCACTTTTCGCCCGAAAAGACGCGACAATTCGTTCTGCAGACGGACCATGTCGAACAGGCTCGTCTCCGCGTCCTTCTCAAATTCGACTAGCAGGTCCACGTCGCTCGATTCCGTTGCATCGCCCCGGGCGGCCGACCCGAATACTCCCAAACGCTTCACGCGGTGGCGGCGGCAAATGGCTGCCAGGCGGCCCCTTGGCACGTAGAATGTGCGCGCCCTCCGGCCAATCGCGTACGACGCGCGCGACTCGCGCGCGGCCAGCCCCTGGGCACTCGCCTCAGCGTTCATGGTCTTCGATACGATCGCTACGATCTCATCAAAGATCGGCGATTGACGGTTCGCCTGGTAATGCTTCTGGTTGCCCACGTGCGACACGGTGAGCAGCCCCGCGGAGACCAGCCGGTGCAGCTCCCGATGTACGGCGCCAATGCCAGCTCGGGCGTGGCGCACGATTTCGTTGGTGAAATAGCTCCGTTCAGGGTTGCCAAACAACAATCCAAGCACCCCGCGCTGGGTCTTGGAGAACAGGGTCTCGGACAACTCCGCATTGGTCGTTCCCATTATGGGTATGATAGCTCCTTTAATGGGTGCCTGTCGATTGGGGATATCGATTGGGGACAGACTGAGCTGGCCCGGATTTCCGATGCCACAAGCGCGATACACTACCCTGCATGGCAACCGCCAAGCTCTTCGACCCCAAGTCCGACAAACCTTTTCCGCTCAGCCGCACCAAGGTCGAGTTGTTCGTCGACTGCCCGCGGTGCTTCTACCTCGATCGCCGGCTGGGAATCGGGCGGCCCGCCGGGTTTCCGTTCAATCTCAATTCCGCGGTGGACGAGCTCCTGAAGCGCGAGTTCGACGAATACCGCAGGAAGGGAGAGGCGCACCCGCTGATGGAGCAGGCGGGCATCAACGCGGTGCCGCACGCGCACCCGGAGCTCGAGGCCTGGCGCAGTAACTTCAAGGGCGTGCGGACGCTGCACGAGCGCACCAACCTGGAACTCTTCGGTGCCATCGACGATCTCTGGCGTGACCTGGCGAGCGGCGAGCTGATCGTCGCCGACTACAAGGCGACCTCAAAGGCGGGCGAGGTGGGCATCGACGCCGACTGGCAGATATCGTACAAACGGCAGATGGAGTTCTATCAGTGGCTGCTGAGAAGCCGCGGGCACAAGGTGGCAAAGCGCGGCTGGTTCGTCTATTGCAACGGGCGGCGCGATACGGCCGCGTTCAACGCGCGCCTGGAGTTCACGATCCGGCTGCTACCGTACGAGGGCGACGACGGGTGGGTCGAGGATACGTTGCACGGGATCCGCGAAGCGCTGTCCGCGGCCGAGCCGCCAAAGCCTGGCGCGGAGTGCGTGTACTGCGAATACGTCTCCCGGGCGGGAGTGGCGGCGGCGGAATAAATAGAGTCAGAGTGAGCTGTCCCGGGTTTGTTCCGGAGGAATAGTTGTGTTGCGGGCGAAGCGTTGGTTGCTCGCGTGGTTCTCGCTGGCGGCGTTGCTCGGCTGCGGCGGCGATGTGTCGGTCGCGATTTGCTTCGGCAGCGCGCAGTTCTGCAGTCAGGCCTTCAATCCGGTAGCGCAAGCGGGTCCCGATCAAACCGTGACGTCCGGTTCGCTGGTGACGCTCGACGGGTCGGACAGCGAAGGCAACGTCAACTCGTATTCGTGGGCGCAGACGGGCGGGCCAACCGTTGCTCTGGTCAACGCGAACAAGGCAGTCGCGACGTTCATCGCTCCGTTTGTGGCGAGCGCGGTGACCTTGTCCTTCCGGCTCACGGTCGTCGACAATACGAAGCAGGCCGGTACCGACTCGACGAGCGTCATCGTGCAGCCGTAGACGGAAGTCGCTCTCTCAGTGAAAGCT
>CAVOUJ010000046.1:0-97257 GCA_963699535.1 uncultured beta proteobacterium
AACTCCGTCTCCGAGTTCTGCACCGTGGCCAAGGTTCTGGGGGCCCAGGCCAGCCAATTCACACACCCGCCGACGAGGCCTGGACACAGCCGGTGGCGCCCGCGGGAGTACCTGGGCAGGGGCCACGGGGCGGGCAAGGCCGCGGGTGGGTGAGTGGCAGGGCAGCCGCTACTACATCCAAGGTGCACCCGCCACCGCGACCAGTCCGCGGCGCGTCAGGGGCTTCAGCGCCGCGGTCAAGGTGGTGCGATCCAGGGCGAGGATGGATGCCACGCGGCCGAGGCTGCGCGATTCTCCGCGCGACAGCGACATCATCAAGGTGAATTGCCCGTTCGTCAGGTCGAGCGGGCGGAACGCCTCATCGAAGCGCCGCGCGAGCGAGCGCGCGGCGCGCTGCATGTGGAAGCACAAGCAGGTGTCGCGCACCGTGGGCGTCGCCTTCGAAGCCGTGCCGCGCTTGGCCATGGCCGAAGAATAAGTTGATATCAACGTATATGTCAAGCCCTGTGCGCGCCGAAGGCTTCGGCTTCGAGGAAACGCCCGACCAGGCGGCGGCCATCGCCGCGGTCGCCGAGAGCATGAAGTGCTGGGCGCCCCATGGACCGCCTGATCTGCGGCGACGTCGGCTTCGGCAAGACGGAAGTGGCGCTGCGCGCCGCCTTCGTCGCCGTCGCCGACAGCACTGCAGGTCGCGGTGCTCACGCCCACGACGCTCCTCGCCGAGCAGCATTTCCACACCTTCAGCGACCGCTTCGCGGACTGGCCGGTGAAGATCGCCGAGCTCTCGCGCTTCCGGAGCGGCAAGGAGACCACCGCGGCGCTGAAAGGCCTCGCCGACGGCAGTATCGACATCGCCATCGGCACGCACAAGCTTCTGCAGAAAGACGTGAAGTTCAAGCGCCTCGGCCTCGTGATCGTGGACGAGGAGCACCGCTTCGGCGTGCGCCAGAAGGAGGCGCTGAAAGCGCTGCGCGCCGAGGTGGACGTGCTCACGCTCACCGCGACGCCGATTCCGCGGACGCTCGCGATGTCGCTCGAAGGCCTGCGCGATCTCTCGGTGATCGCCACCGCCCCGCAGCGGCGCCTCGCGATCCGCACCTTCGTCACGCCGTACTCGCCCGGGATCATCCGCGAGGCGGTCCTGCGGGAGTTGAAGCGCGGCGGCCAGATCTTCTTCCTGCACAACGACGTCGCCACGATCGAGATCATGCGCGAGAAGCTGGAGAAGCTCCTTCCCGAGGCGCGCATCGCGGTCGCCCACGGCCAGATGCGCGAGCGGGAGCTCGAGCGCGTGATGCGCGAGTTCCTGCAGCAGCGCACCAACCTCCTCCTCTGCTCGACCATCATCGAGACCGGCATCGACATCCCGACCGCCAACACCATCATCATCGAGCGCGCCGACAAGCTCGGCCTCGCGCAATTGCACCAGCTGCGCGGCCGCGTCGGGCGCTCGCACCACCAGGCCTACGCCTACCTGCTCACCCCCGGCGAGGACGCGCTTTCCGCCGCCGCGAGGAAGCGCCTGGAGGCGATCCAGATGATGGAGGAGCTGGGCTCGGGCTTCTACCTCGCCATGCAGGACCTCGAGATCCGCGGCGCGGGCGAGGTGCTGGGCGAATCGCAGTCGGGCGAGATGCAGGAAGTGGGCTTCAACCTCTATGCCGACATGCTCGACCACGCGGTGCGGTCGCTGAAGGCCGGCCGCGAGCCGGACCTGTCGCAGCCCTTCGAGGTCGCGACCGAGGTGAACCTGCATTTCCCGGCGCTGCTGCCCGCGACCTACTGCGCCGACGTGCACGAGCGCCTGGTGCTCTACAAGCGCTTCGCCAATTGCGATACGCCCGAGCGGCTGGAGGCCATGCAGGAAGAGCTGGTGGATCGCTTCGGCGACCTGCCGCCGGCGGCGCGCGCGCTGATCGAGAGCCATCGGCTGCGCATCCTCGGCCGGCCGCTCGGGCGTCGCGCGCGTCGACGCCGCTCCGGAATTCATCCAGATCCAGTTCGTGCCCCATCCCCCGCTCGATCCGGCGGCGGTGCTGAAGCTCGTGCAGAAGCAGCCAGGCTGGAAGCTCGCCGCGCCGAACAAGCTGCGCGTCGAGCGCGTCACGAGCGAACTCCCCGAGCGCGCGCTCTGCCGTCCGGCAGGTGCTGGACGCGCTGGCAACGTCAGCGCTCCAGCGCGGCGAGACGTAATCAGGCGGCTGTTTTCCACGCGGCATCCCACTCGGCGCGCCGCGTATGGAAGTAAGCCGCGATGCAGAAATCGAAGGCCGCGCAGAAGATCCCGTAGGCGAGCGGGATGGCGGTCAGCTGCTCCGGCTGGAAGCCGATCCAGGCGCCGTGCGCCTGGAGCTCGTGCAGCAGGTCCCACAGCCCGTGCAGGGGATAGCCGACGATGAGGGCGATCGGCAGGCGCATGCCGAAGAGGCCGAATGCGGCGAATATCACGACGGCGGAGATCTCCACCCGCCACGCCGCCGCGCTTCCGAAATACGCCGCGAAGGCCAGGTAGAACGCGGCGATCAGGATGAGGAAGATCCCGTAGAAGACCTGCTCGCCCTTGGGGCCGAGGATCTTCTGGGTGATGAAGATGGCGCCCGCCGCCGCCATCAGACCGATCGTCGCGTAGAGGATCATGATCACCACAAATCCGAGCGTGCTCATGGGCCTTCCTCCTTGTCATGGGTCCTTCGCGCGGAGACTACTCGCTGGGCGGCGCATCGGGCAAGCTTCGGCTGCTACCATGCGTGCGATTCACTCATGAGCTACCTCGTCATCCAGGGTCTGGAAGTCGAAACCCCCGACCTGAAGGCCATCGCCAAGCTCTGCGGCGCCTCGCGCATCGAGGGCATCGGCCACAACGCCTTCTGGCTGCACGACTACAAGACGCCAGGACGGCGTCGCGCGAATACTGCGCCGAGGCGAAGCTCGACTTCGCCTTCGTGCCCGTGCCGCGCAAACTCTCCGACTTCCGGTTGCTCGTCATGGACATGGACTCGACCCTCATCACCATCGAGACCATCGACGAACTGGCGGATTTCGTCGGCCGCAAGGCCGAAGTCGCGGCCGTCACCGCCCAGGCCATGCGCGGGGAGATCGAGTACGACGAGAGCCTGAGGCGGCGCGTCGCCGTGCTGAAAGGCCTTCCCGAGAGCGCCCTCGACCAGTTGTATACAGAGCGCGTGAAACTCTCCCCCGGCGCCGAGCGGATGATCGAGGGCGTGAAGCGGGCGGGATTGAAGATCCTGCTCGTCTCGGGCGGCTTCACCCACGTCACCGAGCGGCTGAAGACGCGGCTTGGGCTCGACTACGTGCGCTCGAACACGCTCGTGGTCAAGAACGGAAAATTCACCGGCGAGCTCGAAGGCCGCATCGTCAACGCGGACGGCAAGCGCGAGGCGCTGCTGTCAGCGCGCGACGAGATTGGAGCGACGAGGGATCAGATCATCGCCATCGGTGACGGGGCGAACGATCTCAAGTTCATGGGTGAGGCCGGAGTGAGTGTCGCGTATCGGGCAAAACCGGTGGTAAGGGAGAAACGCGACGTATTGTCTTGATTGTGTCGGGTTGGATGGGCTGTTGAATCTTCACGCCTGAATTCGCCATTTCACGACGGTAACAGGGGTTCGAATCCCCTTGGGGACGCCACTGGTTCGCGGACGAGAATGAAGGAGTTCCGGCCGTTGAGATCCGCATTCAGTGGCTTACGCCAACCCTTGGTCCCCGTCTGGCCACGGAAGCGCCGGCCTGTCTCACGAAATATATCCGGACTCGCAGCTTGCCGAGTTGCGATGACGCCCCCATATACACAGTGCGCGGTCATTCAGCGCCGATGGATTTGGGTTTTCACAGGAGAATAATATGTTCAACATCACACGCTTCAATCCGCTCGAGGATGCGTTCGAGAACTTGTTCCGTGGCGCCCCCGTATGGCTGCCTCGCCTTGAGACGCGTGCAACCGCGCCGACGGAGTTCCGCATGGACGTAAGCGAGAACGACAAGGAGTACCAGGTGCTGGCCGACCTGCCCGGCGTCAAGAAGGAAGACATCAGCATCACTATCAGCGGCAACCAAGTCGCGGTATCTGCTGAAGTGAAGCACGAAAAAGACGTCGAGAAGAGCGGCACGATGCTTCGCGGCGAGCGCTATTACGGCAAGATCCAGCGCGCGTTCGCGCTCGGTCAGGAGGTCGACCAAGCGACCGCCCAAGCCAAGTACAGCGACGGCGTGCTGGAACTCACGCTGCCGAAGAAATCCGTAGCGGCAGCGAAAAGGCTCCAGGTGCATTGAGCAGTCGAGTCGTAACTACACAGACCCCGCTTCGGCGGGGTTTTTGTTGATGGCGGGCGCTGGGGCCCTGGGGTCGACAGCCGACGTGGATTCCGGCTCCAGAAGCTCAAGTCGGCCCTTTTGTGGATGATCGCGCAAACGGATAGGCAGGAAGTGTCGTCAGGCGCACATCGTCCACGGCGCCTCCCGCGGTGAAGTGATAGAGGCTCTGCCACGCTTTCCCTCGCAGGCCCAGCAGCGCGTGCATCTCGTCGTCGAAGAAGCAGCCGATCCCGGTGGCGCGGATGCCGGCGGCCTCGGCCTCGAGGTACAGCACCTGCCCGAGCATTCCGCATTCCCAATAGAGCGTCCGATAGCGCCAAGGCTCCTTTTCCGCGATCTCGTAATGAGCGAGCATTCCCAGCGCGTAGCAGGAATCGGCGGCGATGTCCTGATGACAGCAGATGAGCCGTGCGGAGTCGCGCAGGTCATGGGGGATGAGCAGATAGAGCGGCAGCTCGGGCGGGCCGATCTTGCGCCACAGCCAGTCGGGCCGAAGCGACGCCTTGAGCGGCGCGAGCGCCTCCGGCTTGCGCACGAGCACATAGAGCCCGGGATCGAGCGATTCCACGCGGTGGATCAGGATCGCCGGGTGCACTTCGGCCGCCCAGGGCCAGGCACACCAGGGTGGTGTACTCGAGCGCGGCAGCGTCGCATCGAGCATGGCGAAAAAGCGTCGGCGCCGATACTCGTCGAGCCATCGAATGCCACGGCGCTGCGCCGTTGTCGAAAGATTTGCGCTGCCGGGAGATCGAGCGCCGGCTCCCCCGCGGTCTCGTGGACCGCGCCGCTCGGGTTCGCGGACTCATCATCCAGGCGCGGCTTGCCGGTGAGCCGATGGGCCTGTTCGATATCCGCCCACTCGACGTGATCGGAGCTCAGCCGATTGGCCTTGCCATGCCACCGCGACGGGGCGGGCGGCAGTTCTGCCGGCAGCGAATCGCCCGCGGAGATCCACAACAGGCAATCCGGCGCCTCGGTTTCGGCCGAGGCTGCGTCACGATGGAGTCCGAGCAGGGCCGCGATCTCCGCGTCGCTCGGCGCGGCGAGCAGGCGCGAGCGCCAGCCTAGCGCGGCGGCGGCGTAGTTCACCGCGGCGATGGCGTGGCCGCAGTCGTGCTGGCAGTAGCGAAACGCCCGCATGCCGTACTTCCAGGCTTCGCGCCAGACGATGCTCGCGAGCCCGATCAGAAAGCCGCGAAGCTCGACCGGCCCCTCCCATTCGCCGCGGCGCTCGAGAACGTGATCGCAGCTCAGGTAGTGGTAGACCCCCGCCGCAAGGCCCGGCACGCCGCCCGTCACCAGATAGCCTTCCGTCGGGATGGAGATTGCCGCTCGAGGGATTGCAGCGCAGCGCCCAGGTGGTTTCGCCGTAGGCTTTCCAGGCCGAGATGCCGAGCGAGAGCTCGAAAAGAGTCGCGATCGAATCGACGTCGAAAGGGCGCGGTGCGGGCATGCGGCCGCGGCGCAATGCGTTGTAGCGCGTCTCGAGATCGTCCGCAAGAAGCGGCAGCTCGATGCGCTCGGCGCCTTCGTAGCGGCGGAACGGATTCGGCTGATTGGCCCAGTCCAGCCGCCCCGGCCCCGGTGCATAGCGGTTCAGGTGATGCTTGCTGCGTTCGTGGTAATCGAAGAGCGTGTAGTCGGTCATAAGGCAGGCAATCGGCGCGAGCAAGCGTATCACCGCGTTGCATTTCCGGTAGTAACCTCGACGTGAAAAGGTCACCATTGAGCATGACTGCCCCCGCCCGTGAAAGCCCGGCCGGCGATTGCGGTCATAGCAGTCGAGCGGCAGATGGAGTCCCGCGGCGTATGATGGGCCGACGCGAACAGCAGAGAGGAGCACGAATGAACTGGGTCATCGCGAACACGAAGTGGATCATGATCGTTTCCGGCGCGCTGACGTGCACGATGATATACGCCGCAATCGCGCCCCAGGCCGCCCTGCGCACGACGTTCGGCGCGTCGCTGGAGGGCCCGCTTGCCGAGATCGTCGTGCGCAACTGGGGGGCGCTGATTGCGCTTGTCGGAGGGATGCTGATCTACGGCGCGTACCATCCGCCGGTCCGGCCGCTGGTTCTGGCTGTCGCCGGCGCAAGCAAACTGATCTTCATCGGCCTTGTCGCCGCGCATGGCACGCAATACCTCGGAAAGGTCGGCCTGTCCATCGGCATCGATCTCGTGATGGTCGTGCTCTTCGCTTGCCTACCTCCTCGGCGTGCATCGTACTCAATCCGCTGCATGACACAGCAGTGCCTCCGTAACCGCAGGCTCAAAATCAAGGGTGCAAGATGGCACTGAAGCTCCTGCTTGCCTGCGGCATCCTGTCTCCGCTGCTTTTCGTCGCGATGAATGTCCTTGTGCCGACGCTTTTCGAAGGCTACAAATCAGCCGGCCGGAACCGGCCTCTGCGCGTCGCGGGGGCTCTGATGCTCGCCGACGGAGTCATTAGCCTCTTCTGGCCCCCGATGCATCTCCGTGGGCAAGAGCTCACGCTGACCGATACGCTGCACATCGTCTGGACGGCCGTGACGGGTCTCCTCATGATGCTCGCGGTTGGATTCGCTGCGGCGGCATTGGGCAAGCGGTTCCGCCTCTACTCCATTGCGACCCTGCTGATCTTCTTCGTGTTTGGCGCCTTGACCGGGATGGAGGGCCCCCGGGTCGCGGCGAATCTGCCCACGCCGTGGATAGGCGTGTGGGAGAGGATCATCATCGCCGCTCAAATGCTCTGGATCGCGGCGCTGGCCGTCACCCTCTTGCGCGATCAAGCTGTATGGCAACGCACAACGTACGCCGAAACGCACTGATCCTCGCCACCCTCCTCGTCGCGGCTCTCTTCGCGCTGAGCTACGCGATTTACCGCCGCGACATCGGCCGCGCCTACGACCGCATCGCAACCGGCAGCCTGATCGCGCAGACGCGCTGCGGGCCGATCGAGTACGCGGTGGCGGGCGAGGGACCGCCGCTCTTGTCGGTGCACGGTGCGGGCGGCGGGTTCGACCAGGGGCTCGAGCTCGCCGAGCCGCTCGCGCGCAGCGGCTTTCGAGTGATCGCGATGTCGCGTTTCGGCTATCTGCGCACGCCGCTGCCGAATGACGCGTCGGCGGCAGCGCAAGCCGACGCGCACGCTTGTCTCCTCGACGCGCTGAACATCAAGCGCGCCGCAGTCCTCGGCACCTCAGCCGGCGGGCCTTCGTCGATGCAGTTCGCGCTGCGCCACCCGGATCGCACCGCCGCGCTGGTGCTGCTCGTCCCCGCGGCGTACGCGCCGCGCCCGAACGAGGCGCCGTCCGTTCACACGCCGCGCGGCACGCTGTTCCTCTTCGATACGGCGCTGCGCTCTGATTTCCTCTTCTGGGCGATGGGCAAGGTCGCGCACGCCACGTTCATCCGCGGCATCCTCGGCACGCCGCCCGAGGTCGTGGCGCGTGCGTCCGCGGACGAGCAGGAGCGCGTCGAACGGATCATGGAGCACATCCTGCCCGTGAGTCCGCGGCGGATCGGGCTGATCAACGACGCGGCCGTCGTTTCGTCGCTGCCGCGCTACGAGCTAGAGAAAATCGCCGCGCCCACGCTCGCGATCAGCGTGGCGGACGATCTGTATGGCACGTTCGACGGCGCGCGTTACACGGCCGATCACATCCCGCGCGCCCGCTTCGTCGGTTATCCGAGCGGCGGTCACATGCTGGTCGGGCACAACGCCGAAGCGACCTCCCGGATCGCCGCCTTCCTCAAGGAATCGGCGCGATACTGAATGCTTGAGGCTCGCAGGTTGCTGCCGGCCTTGGAGTTGGGAGTAGTCTCGCAGCGCGAGGCTCGGCTAACGCAACTGAGAACCTGCGATGAACCCGGCGTCTTTCATGAGCAAGAGATGCCGGGCTTCCTCGCGCGCCACCCAGGCTTCGTAGTCCTTGCCGGTCATGACGGACTGGTTGAAGGCGCCCATGTCCATGAACGTCTTCCATTCGGGGGCGGCCCGCACCTTCCTGAACAGGTCGACATAGAAGTCCACCTGATCCTGGGTAACGTCGCCGGGCATGAAAATGCCTCGCAGCATCAGGTACTCGATGTCGAGCCCGGACTCCCTGCACGTGGGAATGTCATGCCACGACATCGTCTTGGTGATCTTGGCCTTGTAGGGCATGCGCCTGCCGTCGAACACGCATAGCGGCCGCAGCGTTCCGGCGCGCCACATTGCCACCGCCTCGATCGGGTTGTTGACGGTCGAATCGATGTGCTTGCCGACCAGCTGCACCGCCACCTCGCCGCCGCCCCGGTAGGAAAGGTAGGTGAACTTCGCACCGGTCAGCTTTTCAAGCGACACCGTGATGATCTGATCCTCCTGCTTCGCCCCCGTACCCCCCATTTTGAACTTGCCCGGTCCCGCCTTCTTCGCTGCTTCGACGTACTGCTTCGCGGTCTTGTACGGCGTTTCGGCGTTCACCCAGAGAACGAATTCGTCGAGCGCCATCATCTGCACCGGGGTCAGGTCGCGCCAGTTGAACGGCGTATGGGTCGCGAGCGGCGTCGTGAACAGGTTCGAGAGGGTGATGATCAGCTTGTGCGGGTTGCCCTTCGCCTCCTTGACGTCGAGGAAACCATCCGCACCCGCCCCGCCGCCCTTGTTGACGACCACCATCGACTGCTTCATCAGTTTGTGCTTCGCGACCATCCCCTGGATGAAGCGTGCCATCTGATCGGCGCCGCCCCCCGTGCCGGCCGGAACGATGAATTCCACCGTCCTGCCGGGTTCCCAGGCGGCAAACGCCGGGGCCGAAAGAACCGCCGCCGAAACGGCGGTCAAGAGCGCAACGCTGCCGCGCCACACCTGACAAGTAGAAATGATCATATTTTCCTCCCATGGGGTTTGAGCCTAACGCCGAAAAGAGCAGTATGCGCTTACGCGTAACGGCATGAGCGCCCTAGGCCGAGATATTTGGGCAGCGAACGTCCGCTTCCGGAGATGACGAAGACGAAAACCAGGTCGAAGAAGAGTTCGATCGAGGAACAGCAGGGGTGTCGAATGCTCAAGTTCATGGGCGAGGCCGCCGTCAGCATGCTGAGCTCACGACGAAACCCCACGGCGGTCTTCCTCCTCGCTACGGCGCTCGCCCTGCCGGCCGCGGCGCAGGCCGCGGTGGGCGTGACCGGGATCGCCGCCAAAGACGGCCCGGTGACTCTCTTCTACCCTTCGAGCAGCGAAGAGCAGAAGGTCAAGCGCGGCCCCTTCACCCTCCGCCTCGCTCCGGACGGCGCCCCCGTGCGCGGCAACGCCCGCCTCGTCGTCATTTCGCACGGCTCGGGCGGCTCCCCCTGGCCGCACGCCGACCTCGCCCGCGCGCTGGTCGAAGGCGGCTTCGTCGTGGCCGTACCCGAGCACCGCGGCGACAACTTCAGGGACAAGACCGCGATCGGGCCCGAGAGCTGGAAGCGCCGGCCGGCCGAAGTGTCGCGCGCCATCGATGCGGTGGCGCAGGATCCGCGCTTCGCGCCGCTGCTCGCGCTCGACAAGGTCGGCATGTTCGGCATGTCCGCCGGCGGTCATACCGCTTTGAGCCTCGCGGGCGGCCGCTGGTCGCCGGCGCTATTCAGAGATCACTGCGAGGCCCACATCGCCGAGGATTTCCACAGCTGCGTGGGCCTGGCGACCCGGCTGAACGGCGGCTTCCTGGACGAATGGAAGAAGACGATCGCCCTGGCCCTGATCCGCTGGCGGTTCGAAGACGCAACCTGGTACACCCACCTCGAGCCGCGCATCGCCGCCATCGTCGCCGGCGTCCCGTACGCCGCCGACTTCGACATGGGCTCGCTAACCAGGCCGCGCGTGCCGCTCGCGCTCGTCACCGCCCGGCAGGACAAGTGGCTGATTCCGCGCTTTCACAGCGACCGTGTGCTGAAAGCATGCGCCGCGTGCGAGCGGCTGGTCGATCTTCCGAACGGGAGTCACGGCGCCCTGCTCTCGCCCTTTCCGCCCGAGGTTTCCGGCCTCTCCGCCGAGCTCTTGAACGACTCGCCCGGCTTCGACCGCTCGGCGCTCCCCGAGGTGGACCTCAGGATCGCCGCGTTCTTCCGCAGGCACCTGCTGCCGTAGATTCCGGCCGCTAGATCAGCGTCGCCGAGATCGTCGATCTGTATTCAGCGGACGCCGCGAACCAGGATCTTCTGCGCAAGGGCAAGCGAACTTTCCGCGCTTCCCGAGGGCTGGCGGGATTACTTTCGCAAGCGCCTCTGGGAGCCGGATGCGTGAGCGGACAAGGGAACGGTCGAGCAGGGGCTTGAATCCCGAAAGGGGGTGAGGTGTTCCGCGCGCCGATCCTACGAGACGACCGCGTTCACTTGAGCTGGCCGGCCACCTTGTCGATCCCGGCCTTGACGCAGGCCTCGTCCTTCTCGCCGCCCGGTGCGCCCGACGCACCGGCCGCGCCGATGGTCTCGTCGCCGACCTTGATCGGCAGCGCGCCCTGATTGGCGATCACATTGCTCAGATGGATCAAGCCGAGCGTAGGGTTGTCCTTCACGCGCGTGACCATGTCGCCCGAGGGGATGCGAAAGGTGCGTGCGGTGTAGGCCTTGCGCATGCTGTTCTCCATCGTGTGCGGCCCGGTGTTGTCGCCGCGCACTTGGACGATGACCTCGCCGTTGCGGCCGACCACGGTCACCGACACGTTATAGCCGTTGGCCTTGCAGGTCGCGATCGCAGTCTCCGCGATGGTCAAGGCCATGGACGCGGACAGGTCCCTGTGCTGAAGCAGTTGTGCGCTCGCCGGCGACGCCAGCACATATGCGCAGAGGGCAGCGAGTGCAACCGAACTCAAACGGATTGTCGATGACATGAAGGTCTCTCCTTGTGGCGGCCTTCCTTGCGGACCGCGGAGGAAGGATTATACGGATACGGCAATCAAAAAGCGGCCTATGGTGGACGCGCCAAGACGCGCCGCTGGAAAGCGAGCAACTGACTACGCCGGCATCGGCGCGGGCCCGCCCACCGGCCTGCGCTCGCGCGGCGGGCGCTCGTCCATCAGCCACTGCAGGGTGAAGGCGGTGACGCCGATCACGATCAGCGCGCCCCAGGCGAAGTCGTATTTTCCGAAGCGGTCGAACACCACGCCGCCCATCCACGCGCCGAAGAACGAGCCGACCTGGTGGCTGAGGAACACGATGCCGTAGAGCGTGTTGAAGTGCGTGAGGCCGAACACCCGGCCGATGATCCCGGTGACCAGGGGCGCGACGCCGAGCCACAGGAATCCCATCGCGGCGGCGAACACCAGGGTCGAGGCGGCGCTGATCGGAACGACGAGGAAGGCGACGATGAACGTCGTGCGCAAGAGGTAAATGAGCGCGAGCAGGTGCTTCTGGCTGTAGCGCGCGCCGAGCAGGCCGAACATGTAGGTGCCGACCGCGTTGAAGAGGCCGATCAGCCCGAGCGCGCTCGCCGCCACGCCCGGCACCACCCCGCAGAGCTGCAGGTACGCCGGCAGGTGCGTGGTGATGAACACGAGCTGGAACCCGCAGGCGAAGAACGCGAGCGTCATGAAGAGGTAGCCGCGATGCCCCATCGCCTCGCGCACCGCCTCGCCCAGATTCAGCCTCACGCCTGAAGACTCGCCCGCGACCGGTTGCTCGCGGATCGGCAGCGAAAGCAGCGCCATCGAAGCCGCGATCGCCGCGAACGCCAGCATCGCCGCCTGCCAGCCGAAGCCGTCGATCAGCCAGCCGCCGAGCGGCGCGATCACCATCGTGCCCAGCGAGCCCGCCGCCGCCACCAGCCCCACGGTCTGGCTGCGCTTCTCCGGCGGCGTGGCGCGCGAAATGGTGCCGATCAGGACGCCGAAGCCCGCGCCGGCGGTGCCGATTCCGATGAGGAACCCGGCCACCTCGAGTCCCCCGGGGATGCTCCTCGAGACAATCATCAAGAGCAGCCCGCCGGCGTACAGCAGGGAGGTGACGATCAGCACCGGCCGGGGGCCGTAGCGGTCGGCGAGCGCGCCGACGAAGGGCTGCGACACGCCCCAGACGATGTTCTGCAGCGCGATCGAGAAGCCGAAGGTCGCCGCCGAGATCCCCAGGTCGAGCGTCATCGGCCGCATAAAGAGGCCCAGGCTCTGCCGCAGCCCCATGCACATCGAAATGATCAGCCCGCTCAAGAGGATCAGGAGCAGCATTGCGCGTCGATTGCCCAGGGTCGCCATGGAATTCCCTTCAGGTAAGGCTCGAGGTCCGCGTTCGGCGAGCCGCACGCGACTCGGCTGCGTCATTACACCCGAGCGCGAACCGCCCTTCAAACGAGATTCTCGCATTTCTGCGATGCGTTATGGGCATGCGGGGGGGCGCCGGCTCGAGCCGGGCGGGGCATAATAGAGCCGCTGCCGATCACGCCGGCCGGCCGCACCGCGGGAGGAGCGCGATGTCGGAAATAGTCCTCGAAAAAGTCTCGAAGCGCTTCGGCCAGGTGCGCGCAGTCGACGCCATGAGCTTTCGCGCCGCGGCGGGAAAATTCGTGGTGCTGCTCGGGCCCTCGGGCTGCGGCAAGTCCACGGTGCTGCGGCTGATCGCGGGCCTCGAGGACGTCTCCGAAGGAAAGATCCTCATCGGAGGGCGCGACGTCACGCGGCTCGACCCGGACAAGCGCCGCGTGTCGATGGTGTTCCAGTCCTACGCGCTTTTTCCGCACCTTTCGGTCGAGGAAAACATCGTGTTCGGCCTCAGGGTGCGCGGGCTGCCCGAGCCCGAGAGAAACAGGCGCCTCGCCCACGTGGCCGCTCTCGTGGGACTCACCGAGCAGTTGCAGCGAAAACCCCAGCAGCTCTCGGGCGGACAGCGCCAGCGCGTCGCGCTCGCGCGCGCGATCATCGCCGAGAATTCGATCTGCCTGATGGACGAGCCGCTCTCCAACCTCGACGCGCAGCTGCGCCACGGCATGCGCGTGGAGATCCGCGCGCTGCAGCAGCGCCTCGGCATGACGGTGGTCTACGTCACGCACGACCAGGTCGAGGCGATGAGCATGGCCGACCGCGTGATCCTGATCCGCGAGGGACGCATCGAGCAGGAGGGTTCGCCGGAGGAGCTCTACGCCAGGCCGGCGACGACCTTCGCGGCGCGCTTCATCGGCACGCCGGCGATGAATCTGGTGGCCCTGGAAGACGGGGCGCAGGGCGCGGTGATCCGCGGCGCGCCGGACGCGGTGGTTCTCCCCGGGCGCGGCGCTGGGCTTACGCTCGGTGTGCGGCCCGAGCATATCCGGATCGTGGCAGACAAAGGCGGAGTGCCGGCGGTGGTCACGAGCGCCGAATACCACGGCGCGGATACCGTGATCACGGCGCAGGCGGGAGACGAATCGCTGCTCGTTCGCGCCCCCGGGCACCTCGCGCTGGGCGCGGGCGCGCGCGTGCGTCTCGCCTGGACTCCGGAATCGATTCATCTTTTCGACGCGGGCACGGGCGTGCGCGAGGCCGACGCGCCGCAAGCGGCGCAGCGTGCCGCGGTGGCGTAAGCTTTCAAGGACATCCATGACAGTCACCCAAGAGGAGAACACATGAAAACCGCGCTGACCCTGATATTCGCCGCGCTGCTTGCAGGATCTTTCCCTGCGAGAGCCGTGGAGCTCACGTTCTACTACCCGATCGCGGTGGGCGGCCCGCTCACCAAGGTGATCGACGGCTATGCCCGGGATTTCGAGAAAGAGAACCCGGGCGTCAAGATCAACCCGATCTACGCCGGCAACTACGACGACGCCCGCATCAAGGCACTCGCGGCGCTGAAGGCCGGGCAGCCCGCGCAGATCTCGGTGCTCTATTCGATCGACCTCTACGAGCTGCTCGAGCAGGACGTGATCGTGCCCTGGGACGACGTCGCCACGACCGCCGACGAGAAAGCCTGGCTCAAGGCCTTCTACCCGTCGCTGATGATGAACGGCACCTACAAGGGCAAGGTCTATGGCATCCCCTTCCAGCGCTCGACCATCGTGCTGTACTGGAACAAGACCGCGTTCAAGGAGGCGGGTCTCGATCCCGAGAAAGCACCCGCCGACTGGAACGAGATGGCGCAGATGGCCGCCAAGCTCGTGAAGAAAGACGCGTCCGGCAATGTGACGCGCTGGGGCGTGATGGTGCCCTCGACCGGCTATCCGTACTGGATGTTCCAGGCCTTTGCGCGCCAGAACGGCCACGATCTGATGAACCCGGAGGGCAACCGCACCAATTACGCGCATCCGGATGTCATCGCGGCGCTGCAATACTGGCGCGACCTCGGCGCGAAGTACAAGGTGATGCCCGAGGGCACCGTCGAGTGGGGCACGCTGCGCCAGCAGTTCACCGAGGGCAAGACCGCGATGATGTGGCACACCACCGGCAACCTCACCGCGGTGAAGACCAGCGCGACCTTCCCCTTCGGCGTGGCGATGCTGCCCGCCTCCAAACAGCGCGGCTCGCCCACCGGCGGCGGCAACTTCTACCTCTTCAAGAAGGCCACGCCCGAGGAGCGCAAGGCCTCGCTCGCGTTCGTGAAGTGGCTGACCGCGCCCGAGCGCGCCGCCGACTGGAGCATCGCCACCGGCTACGTCGCCGTGCGGCCCGAGGCCTACGAGACGCCGAAGCTGAAGGAGTACGCTCAAGGGTTCCCGCAGGCGGTGGTCGCGCGCGACCAGTTCAAGTTCGCGACGGCCGAGCTCTCCACGTTCCAGACCGGACGCGTGAGGAAGCTGCTGGACGACGCGATCCAGGCCTCGCTCACCGGCCAGAAGCAGCCGGCCGAGGCGCTGAAGGCCGCTCAAGGCGAAGCCGACAAGCTGTTGAAGGCCTATCGCTAGCGCGAGCCCCTCTTCTCTTCCCGCCTGGCGCGATGAAGCACGTCTACGGCTGGCTGCTGCTCACGCCGGCCGCGATCCTGCTCGTCGGGTTCACGCACTACCCGGCTGCGGCGACACTCTTCGACAGCCTCTTCTCGACCGGGACGGGGGTGCGGCCGTCCCGGTTCTTGGGCCTGGGCAATTACGCCGCGCTCGCCGACGACCCGATCTTCTGGCAGGTGCTGGGCAACAACTTCTGGTTCGCGCTCGGCACCATCCCCACCTCGATGGCGCTCGCCATGCTGATGGCGATCTGGGTCAACGACCGGCTGCCGGCGCGAGCCCTGGTGCGCATGGCGTACTTCACGCCCACCGTGCTGCCGATGATCGCGGTGGCGAACATCTGGCTCTTCTTCTACACGCCGCAGATCGGGCTCCTGGACCAGATCGGCGCGAAATTCGGCGTGGCGAGCCACAACTGGCTGGGCGACCCGAATACCGTGCTCGCCTGCACCATGGCGATGGTCATCTGGAAGGAAGCGGGCTTCTTCATGATCTTCTATCTCGCGGCGTTGCAGTCGCTCGCGCCCGAGCTGGAGGAGGCCGCGCGCATCGAGGGCGCCTCGCGCTGGTATTTTTTCCGCCGCGTGACGTTTCCGCTCCTGATGCCCACCACGCTCTTCGTGCTGGTGAACGCCACCATCAACTCGTTCAAGCTGGTGGACCACCTGTTCATCCTCACCAAGGGCGGGCCGGACAACGCCTCGAGCCTGCTGCTCTACTACATCTACCAGGTGGCGTTCAGCTTCTTCGACACCGCCTACGCCTCGACGCTGACGGTGGTGCTGCTCGCCCTCCTCGCGAGCCTTGCGCTCCTGCAGTTCCAGCTGGTCGAGAAAAGGGTGCACTACCGGTGAGTGCCGCCGGCCGACGCGCCCCGACGCTGGAGACCGCCGCGGCGTGGCTGCTCGCGGCCCTGTGGCTCGCGCCGCTGCTCTACGCGTTTTGGGCGGCATTCCACCCGGTCGAGTTCGCCACGCGCTTCGATCCCCTCGCGCCGCTCACGCTCGGCAACTTCGCCAAGGCCTGGACCTACGCGCCCTTCGCGCGCCACCTCGTCAACACCGTTCTCCTCGTGACGATGATCCTGTCGGCGCAGCTGGTGCTGTGCACGCTCGCGGGCTACGCGTTCGCGAGGTTCGAGTTCACCGGGCGCGACATCGCCTTCGGCCTCGTGCTGGTGCAGCTCCTCATCATGCCGGAGGTGCTGATCGTCGAGAACTACCGCATCATGAGCCGCCTCGGCCTCGTCGACACCCTCCTCGGCATCGGTCTGCCGTACATGGCGAGCGCCTTCGGCATCTTCCTGCTTCGCCAGACCTTCAAGACCGTGCCGCGGGAACTCGAGGACGCGGCGCGCGTGGAGGGCTGCTCGTTCCTCGGCGTGCTGTGGCGCGTCTACGTGCCGCTCGCCCGGCCGACCTATCTCGCGTATGGCCTGGTGTCGGTGAGCTACCACTGGAACAACTTCCTCTGGCCGCTCGTAATCACCAACACCGTGCAGACGCGGCCGCTCACGGTGGGCCTCGCCATCTTCGGCGCGCCCGAGTCGGGAGTGGACTGGGGCGTGATCAGCGCGGGGACGCTCATGGCGGTCGCGCCGCTGCTCCTCGCGTTCCTGCTCTTCCAGCGGCAGTTCATGCAATCGTTCATGCAGGCGGGAATAAAGTAGGGCCGGTCGCGTTTGCAGTGCCCGAGACCGCCGCCCCTCTTGGCTGGGCGGCGTGGTGCTCTTGCCGAACGGAGAAACCGTCAATAATGCTTGCTTTGACCCCCGCCGTCGCGGCCACCAAGCCCCCGAACGGATACCCTAGGCGTGCAATGAAACTGCGCCTCGGAAACAAACTGGCGTGGACGCGCGGGGCGATGCCCCTGGCTGCGGTCGTCGTGGCGGCCGCTTCCTGCGGCGGCGGCAGCCCCTACACGACGACGCCCGGCACCCCGCCACCTGCCCTCGCCATCACCGCCCCGGCCAATTTCGCGAGCGGCATCGCCGGCATGCTCACCTTCAGCGCCGACGCCACCGGGGCGGCGAGTGTCGAGTTCCAGGTCGATGGGGTCGCCGTCGGCGCGCCGCAGACCACCCCGCCCTACTCGGTGAGCGTGGACACCAGCGCCTATGCGTCGGGACAGCACGTGCTGCGCGTTCGCACCCGCGATGCGGGGGGCAACCCGTCGGCCTGGGTGAACGTCACCGTCAGCTTCGGCGGCAGCCGCACGCAGCCCGCCGGTTTCACGCGCACCGCGAACTACGTCACCGGCTTGAGCGACGCGACTGCTTTCGCGCAGGCGCCCGACGGCCGGCTCTTCGTCGCCAAGCAGACTGGGGCGATGCGGGTAGTGAACAGTAGCGGCACGCTCCTGCCGACACCGTTCATGACGCTCACCGTGGACTCGAACGGCGAACGGGGACTCCTCGGCGTCGCCTTCCATCCCGACTTCGCCAACAACAATTTCGTCTACGCTTACTACACCGTACCGGGAAGCCCCCCCCACAACCGCGTCAGCCGGTTCACCGCCAATGGCGATGTGGTGACGGCAGCAAGCGAGCTGCCGATCATCGACCTCCCCAACTTGTCCAGCGCCACCAACCACAACGGCGGCGCGATCCACTTCGGCGCCGACGCCAAGCTCTACGTCGCGGTCGGCGAGAACGCCAACCCCGCGAATTCGCAGAACCTTGCCACGCCGCTCGGCAAGGTGTTGCGCTTCAACGACGACGGCACGATCCCGAACGACAACCCCTTCTGCACCACGCCGGGCAATCTGGCCTGCGCGGTCTGGGCCTACGGGCTGCGCAACCCATTCACCTTTGCCATACAGCCCGGTACCGGGCGCATCCACATCAACGACGTCGGCCAGGATACCTGGGAAGAGATCAATCTCGGTGCGGCGGGGGCCAATTACGGCTGGCCGGGGTCGGAGGGCCCCGACAACGTCACCGGGAACATCACCGGACCACTGTTCACGTATAAGCACAGTGCCGCCGCGCCCCCCGGATCGGGACCCGGCGGATTCTTCGTGGGCAATGTCATCGCCGGCGGCACCTTCTATCCGAGTGCCGGCAGTTTTCCCGCGCCTTATCGCGGCAACTATTTCTTCGCCGATTGCGGGGCCGGCTTCATCGGCATGATCGACCTCGCCAACGACAACCCGGCCTATTCCTTCGGCGCCGCTTCGGGCTGTGCAGTGGACATGCTCGTGGCCAACGGCGGCGCGCTGCTCGTGCTGACGCGCGACACCATCGTGCGCTTCACTTCGCAATAGAGCGCCCCGCAAGGGCAACGCGGTGCTCACGGCACCGCGCCGCCCAAGCCGTTCAGAAGCGTACCGGGCTTATTTCAGACCCATGCAGCTCGCGTAGTAGCTGACGGTCCCCGACCAGTCGGAGAATATGCCGAGGATCCCCACCTGCCTGGCCAGCACATCCAACGTGGTCAGTATGTCGCCGTCGTTGTGGAGGGCGTCCAGCGTGGTCTGGTAGTAGAACGAGGGGCTGGCTGTGCCCTGGGTCGGCAGCACTTCCTCGACGATGCGTCCGGAACGCTCGAGGGTCCAGGTGATGATGTCGAGCCCGGCGGCCCTGGCATCCCTGGCGTACTGCGAGGGCACGATCCTGCCGTGGGCATCCACCGTCAGCAGCGCCCACATCGGCGGCGCAACGATCCGGATGCCCTGGCTGGCGTAGCTCTTCAGCTCCGCTGCGTTGGGCAAGTCGGCCAGGACATTGGCGTCGTCGAGATACACGGCCTGCCTGCCGAAATCCGGATCGTTCCTGATCCAGTACAGGACGTCGTCCTTGCTGAAAGACTGCGCCCATACCTTTCTCGCGAGAAATGTGGGCCGCCTTGTACTCGTCGATCATCGCCTGGGCGTAGGCCGCCTGGCTGCCGAACACTGCTTCCACCTGCACCTTGGCGGCGCGGTTGGGGCCCTTGAGCTCCGGAGTGTACTTGCCGCCCAGATCCTTGATGCAGATCGATGCTTTCCTTGTGGGTCAGCAGCGTCCCGCCCGTGGAATACAGGTCGGTGCGATAGTTGGCGGTGCCACCCAGGAATTCCTGAGCGGTTCTGGCATTGGGATTGGAAGCGTCCATCTTGCCCTTGAGGGACTTGAACTCCTCCACGGTCAGGTCGCTGGTGCAGCACAGCGCCGTGGCCGCCTTGATGCGGTTGCCGCTGGCATCGAATTGGGCCGGGGAGAACGGCTGCGAACACCTGTCCGCCAGAGGCGTCACCAGGATGTTGGTGGTGGTGTGCAGATCGCACTGGTCGTGACGGCAAACCAGCTGGCCGTCCTTGGTGAATGTCACATCGCATTCCTGGATGCCGGCGCCCATGCGCGCGCCCGCTTCATGGCTTTCCTTGGTGTGCTCCGGGAATTGCAGCGTGCCGCCGCCCCGGTGACCGATCGAAAAATCCGTCTTGGTGAACGGGCCCTCGCTGCAACTCTCCAGCTTGCGCTTGAGCGGGCCGGGGCTCATCTTCTCGACCAGATAGAAGGGACGCGGCCCGACCTGGACGCGGCCCTTGTCCGCATCGCGCCCGTGACCGTCGTCGTTGGCGTAGGAACAAACGGGTAGCAGGCAGCTCGTCAGAACGAGCAGCACTGCGGCTCTCTTGCTTGTGATCATTTCGCTCTCCGGTTCGGTGTAAGGAAAAACTCGAAGTCCGAGCGCAGGCAGCAGGCTGTGGACTGCTGACGCGGGCGGCGTTTCGCCGCTGATCCCAAACTACCGGGGAAGTGTGTCAAGAGGATGAACGCCGCAAGACTGTTTCGCGTTGCGTTCATGCAAACCCTGCGTCACGGTGCCAGTCATGTAGGTATATAGCGTGGGTGTTGTCTCTATTGTTTGCCTATTTGAGCAGCGCAGCAATACCGACAAGACCATGTCCCTTGAATTTCTTCTGTAAAGCAAGGTTCACGCTGCCTTAACCGAGTTCATCTATGGTCTGGGTCGGCAGGCGAACGCTACGAATTGGCACGCGTCCCGGTCACCGGTCATCAACCAAGGAGAGATTTCCCATGAAAGATAGAACCGCCCTTGTTTCATTCTGGGCGCGGCTGGCATCGGCGCGCCAATTGTTGTTGTCGCTAGGCATCGCCGTGATGATGACGGCGATTGTCGCCAACGGCGTGCAGGCCCGCGAAGACGACGATTCCGAAGACTCACACGACGGCCAGCGCTCGTACGCCCTAGGACTGTGGGGCGACCTGCCCTACAACGATCTTCAGGCAACGGTGGGCGTGCCGAACTTGATTGCCGATATGAACCGGCAGGACCTCGCGTTCACGGTTCACGACGGCGATCTCAAGGCCGGCAGCGGCATCCCGAACTCCACGACGCCGACCACCTGCTCGGACGACCTGTATTTTCAGACCCTCGACTACCTCAACTCGCTGCGCGCGCCCGCAATGTTCACGCCGGGCGACAACGACTGGACGGACTGCGACCGACCGGCAAATGGCAGTTTCAATTCGCTCGAACGCCTCGATCGCCAACGGCAGATCTTCTTCAGCACGCCCTTCTCCTTCGGACAACGGAAACTGCGCCAGGAGGTCCAGGCAACGCCGCTTTGCCTGGGGACAAGCGGCCTGACGCCGTGCGTCGAGAATCGCCGCTGGACCTATCGAGGAGTCACTTACGCGACGCTCAATATCCCGGGGTCGTGCAACAACCTGTGCGACACCGCGCCCAACCCTGCGGAATACGTCGCGCGCAACGCAGCGAACATCGCTTGGATGCAGGAGACTTTCAGCGAGGCGAAAGCCCGCCGCTCGGCCGCCGTCATGCTGATCACGCAGGGGAATCCGGGCTGGGACTTGAGCGATGGAACGCGGGCGCCGCTGCGCGACCCGAAGACGCTCGCCGAGGCCGTGCCGGCAACGGACGGCTACAAGGACTTTCTCCTGGCGCTTCGCGCCGAAGCGATCGCCTTTCGCCGTCCGGTCGCCTACGTGCACGGCGACTCGCACTACTTCCGCGTCGACAAACCGTTCCAGGACTCTCTAGGCCGCCGGCTGGAAAACTTCACTCGCGTGGAGACCTTCGGTGACAACGCGGCAAACGGCAACAACGACGCGAGCTGGATAAGAGTTCTCGTTGACACCCGCAGCCGCGAAGTCTTTGCGTACCAGCCGCAAATCGTCCCGGGAAATCGCACCGCGGTGCCGGCACCGTAATCGAACACGTCATACGGCCGATCGCACGGTCGAGGCGCGCAGGTTCCTAATTTCCGCCTCCAGCGCCTCGATGCGCCGATCGCGCTCCGCCAGCGCTTTCGCGACACCCTCCGCAGAGAAGCGCTGCGGAATGTGCTGCGGGCAGTTCGCATCCCACGCGAAAACCGTAAACAGGATCGCTTGCTCGGCGCGCGCCTTGTAACCCTCCGGCATCAGCTTCGCATTCAGTCCGGCGTCGTCCTCGACCACGCGCGCCGTGCCCCAGACCTTGATTCGCCGCCGCTCCTCGTAGTCGATGAGGAACAGATGGGCCTTCGGATTCTCCCCGAGATTGCCGGCGGTGATGTACTGCCGGTTGCCCGAAAAGTCGGCGAAACCGATGGTCTTTTCGTCGAGTACGCGCAGAAAACCGGCCGGCCCGCCCCGATGCTGAATGTAGGGCTGGCCTTCCCGGTTCGCGGTGGCGAGGAAAACGCTGGTCTGCGCCGCGATGAAGCTCGCGAGCTCGGGGGTGATCCGCGTTTCCCATGAGCCCCGCTGCTCCATGAGGTCGTACGCGCGGCGTGAGCCCTTGCGCGCCTGAATGGCCTTCACCCCCGGAGTGAAGGCGACGTCGCTCGAATATCTTTCCTTGCTCTCCATGGCGCTCCTTTCCTTGGGTCCCGGCAGACTACAGACTTCCATCAAGTGCAACTAGACTGTATTTCGTGTATACACTGTTCCATATTATGGAAGTCTCGACATGAACCGGCTCGAATCGATGTCGGTTTTCCTGACCGTGGTCGAAGCAGGCAGTCTCTCCGCCGCGGGACGAAAGCTGGGAATGCCGCTTGCGACGGTGAGCCGCAAGCTGTCGGAGCTCGAGACCCACCTCAAGGCGCGCCTGCTGACCCGCTCGACCCGGCAGCTCTCCCTGACCGACTCAGGGCGTGCCTATGTCGCGGCCTGCAAGCGCATCCTGGAAGACCTGAACGAAGCCGAGCGCGCGGCATCGGGCGAGTACAGCGCCCCGAGGGGCGAGCTCGTCGTGACCGCTCCCATCGTGTTTGGCCGACTGCACGTCCTGCCCGTCACGGCCGGGTTTCTCAAAGCCTACCCGGAGGTCGATGTGCGCCTGATCCTGGGCGACCGCGTCATCAATCTCCTCGAGGACCATGTCGATCTCGCAGTTCGCATAGGCGAGCTGCCGGACAGCAGCCTGAGCGCGATGCGCGTCGGCGCGATCGGCCGCGTCGTCTGCGCCAGCCCGGAGTACCTTGCCGCGCACGGCACCCCCGCGTCGCCGACAGGGCTCGGCGCGCATCAGTGCATCACTTTCGATACGCTCTTGTCGCCCGCCTCCTGGACATTCAAAGCGGGCGGCGCCGATCTGCCGGTACCGATTCATTCCCGGCTCACGGTGAACACCGCCGAGGCCGCCATAGACGCGGCGGTCGCGGGGGTAGGCATCACGCGCGTCCTGTCGTACCAGATCGAGGATGCGGTACGGGCCGGCTCGCTGAACGTCGTTCTCCGGGAATTCGAGCCCACGCCCGTCCCGGTGAGCCTCGTCTTCGCCAGAGCGAAACGCCTGCCGCAGAAGCTGCGCGCCTTTCTCGACCATGCAGCGCCGCGGTTGCGGGAGCGCCTGCAAAGGCTGGGCGTGCGGGCCGACACCGGTCTCTAGAGCGACGCCTGACGTCCCTCGAAGTGCACGGCGAGGCTCGAGGACCCGCGCGCCGGCCGGACGCGGAAGACGACGGTCGGGAAACCCCCGTCCGCTTTGACAATGATCAAAAGGGACCTGCCCGTTTCGCTCCAGCATGGCTTGCGAGCGGAGGCAAAGGGATGGCGAACAAGCGGACGAAGAAGACGAAACGACCGACACGGCGGGCCGGCCCGAGGGGGATCGCCCTGCTGCACGATCCGACGCTGAATCGGGGCACGGGGTTCACCGAGGCCGAGCGCGACGCACTCGGCCTGCGCGGATTGCTGCCGCCGCGGGTGCACACGCAGGACGAGCAGCTGCAGCGCGTGCTCGCGCAGTTCCGCGATGTGTCGAGCGACCTGCAGAAGTTCATCAACCTGAGCGCGCTCCACGATCGCAACGAGGCGCTCTTTTTCAGGCTGGTCGGCGAACATCCCGAGGAGATGATGCCGATCATCTACACGCCGACTGTGGGCCTCGCCTGCCAAGAGTACGGGAAGATCTTCCGGAGAGCGCGCGGCGTGTTCATCAGCGCGCGCGACCGGGGACGAATCGAGAAGATCCTGCGCAACTGGCCGCAGCGCCGGGTCGGGATCATCGTCGCCACCGACGGCGAGCGCATCCTGGGCCTGGGCGACCTGGGCGCGAACGGTATGGGCATCCCGGTGGGCAAACTGTCGCTCTACACCGCGTGCGCCGGCGTGCACCCCGACCTGTGCCTGCCGGTGATGCTCGACGTCGGCACCGAAAACGAGTCCCTGCTCGCAGACCGGTTCTACATCGGGCTCAAGCAAAGGCGACTTCGCGGACGCAAGTACGAGGAGCTGCTGGAGGAGTTCATCTCCGCGGCGCAGAAGGTGTTCCCGGGAGTGGTCATCCAGTTCGAGGACTTCGCCACCAGCAACGCCTTCGGGCTGCTTGCGCGCTACCGCGAGCGCATCTGCACTTTCAACGACGACATCCAGGGCACCGCCGGGGTCGCGCTCGCGGGGCTGCTCTCGGCGCTGCGCATCCGCGGCGGCACGCTCGGCGAGCAGAAGGTGCTGTTTCTCGGCGCGGGCGAAGCGGCCACGGGAATCGCCGACCTGCTGGTTTCGGCGATGGTGCGCGAGGGGCTGCCGGAAAGCGAGGCGCGGCGGCGCTGCTGGCTCGTCGATTCGCACGGGCTCGTGGTGCGGAGCCGCACCGATCTCGCGAAGCACAAGCTCGCATACGCACACGAGCATCCGGCTGCCGGCGATTTTCCCTCGGCCATCGAGGCGCTGCGGCCGACGGCGATCATCGGCGTGGCCGCCGTCGGCGGGACGTTCACGCGAGGCGGTGCTCGAGGCGATGGCTCGCATCAACGAGCAGCCGATCGTGTTCGCGCTGTCCAACCCCACCTCCAAGGCAGAGTGCACGGCCGAAGACGCTTATCGCTGGACGGACGGGCGCGCCATCTTCGCCTGCGGCAGCCCCTTCGATCCGGTGACGGTGAACGGCAAGACCTTCGTTCCGCGCCAGGGCAACAATTCCTATATCTTCCCCGGCGTCGGGATGGGCGCGATCGCGAGCCGCGCGCGCCGCATCACCGACGAAATGTTCTCGGCCGCAGCCGAAGCACTCGCCGGCCAGGTCACCGCGGAGGATCTCGCGCAGGGCAGCATCTACCCCTCGCTCACGCGCATTCGCGAGGTGTCCGCGCACATCGCCGCCGCGGTGGCGAAGGTCGCGTTCGAGCGAGGCCTCGCCCGCGCGCGCCGGCCGCGCAATCTGCTCGCGTGGGTCAAAACGCAGATGTACGATCCGCGATACTAGCGGACGCACGGACTCGTACCGGCGGCGGTGACGGGCGTGCGTCTTTCGATGACCGGCTTCGCTCCTCGCTCTAGCGGATCACGAGTTTGGCGAACTCGTTGGTGGAGCCGAGAGCATATTTCGCCATCTCGTCCGCCACGCGGACGTTGAACGCCGCCGGCGCGAGTAGGCTGCGTCCCGTCCCGAGTCTGCCCACATTGAGCAGCTCGATCACGACGGCAGGCGCGTCGTAGTCGGCGCGGATATAGATCTCGCAGGGTATTGCGTCGGACAGGGTGAACGTGCCGCTCACCGCCTGGCCGAAATCGTTTTTCCGTGAAGCGCTGAATTCGAACGGGATACGGGACATGGAGAGGAAGCGGCGGCAGGACTCGATGTCGGTGCCCGTCAGATCCACCACTGCGGGCTGCGCGTACCGGGCGTGGTAGATCAGGTAGACATAGTCGCACACGTCTTCGCCGTCGATCTTGCGCAGGCGGTAGTCGGCGAAGGCCTTCGAAAGGAGCATCTGCGGACCCTGCTGGTGATAGGCGAACCCGTAGTGGCTCTCGGTGGTCGGGAGCACCGCGTTGAGCTCCTTTGCGAATTCGGCCAGGTAGTGCATGGACGCAAGCAGGTTCTTGTTCAGAAGCGGCCTGGCTTGGGCGCGGCGCAGTGCCAGATCGTCGCCCGTGGGGCGGCTTGCCGCCTGTTTTCGCAACATCTCGAGCGCCGCGAAGCGGCGCCCTTCGCCCTGATTTTCGACTTGAGGCTTGCTCGGCGCCTGCGCTTGCCGCGCTCGCTCGGCCTCCGCCCTTTGGCGCGCCTCTTCTTCCTCCTTGCGGCGCCGCTGCTCCGCCTCTGCGCGCTCGTGCGCCTTTTGCTCCTCATCGAGCTTGCGCGAAAAGGCATCGAGGCTCGCGAGAAGGTCCGTCTCGGGCGCACCCGGCGCGGATGCATTGCCGGATTTTCGCGCATCGCCGGTTACGGGGTTTGCGTCGTGGCCGGCGGCGCCCGCCGCGCCTCGGGCGCCCTGGATGTTGCGGAAATCGTCGGCCATCTCCCTCCCCCGAGGCAAGTTTCCGGGCGAGCCGCTCCCGGTGACTACGCGGAGAACAATACACTTTCGCGCACCCCATGCGCAAGAACCGGCGCGTCTTCACTCGAAACTGCGAGCTGGGCCGCACCTAGCGCTGCGCGGCCGTTCCGCCGCAGCGCTGGGGTAAGATCGTTTCGCTGGATCCCGAGCGACCCCTTACACGAGGAGCAGACAAATGAAGACGTTCCGCTCTAGCCTCACGCTCGCCGCGCTCGGTGCCGCCGCAGTCGCTCTCAGCCCCGCGGCCTCCGCCCAGACGAAGCCCGCCGATACGACTCCGAACAAGCACATGGAGATCATCCACCACCCCAACTACGACAAGACGGTGTTCATGCCGTTCGTCCCCGCCATCAAGATCAAGAGCGGCAAGGTGCTTTGGCTCGCCGGCGGGACGGCATTGCCCGTCTACCACGACCATCCGCACAAGCGCGATCAGCTGCAGAAATACATGGTCAACGATCTGGAACAACAAGTCCGCCAGACCATGGACGGCATCAAGCAGACCGTGGAAGCTGCCGGCGGCTCGATGAAGGACATCGTCCACCTCTTCATCTTTCGCGCACGGCCGCGCATGGGCGACATCGGTAAAGCAAGCCTCGTCGTCAACGAGTACTTCAAGCCCTACAACCACAAGCCCACGACGACCAACCTCGCAGTCCTGGAGCTGGGCGAGCCGGAGCAGCTGGTGGAGATCCAGGCCTTCGCCGTAATCGACTAGCCGATGCTCGCGGCGATCGCTCTGCTCGCGATCACCGTCCTCCTCGCGCTACGTCCAACAAACTAGCTTACCCGCAACCGCCCGTAGCGTCCGCGCGCCCGCGACGGCGCTCGCCCGAATGCTGCCGGCATACAGCTGGAAAGTCTGCATCGGCCGGAAGCGGATGTGTTTGACCTAGATCAGATGGGCATGCAATTCGTTGCTAATACGCCTTGACGGGGACCGGCGAAAAGCGTCAACTGGAGGTGCTTCGGTGATTCGGTTCGGGGTGGATTTTCAAACCAACGACTGATGATCCGGTTGCTGCACTTGGTGTTTCGCTGTTGTGCGCGCCCCGTGTTGCGGGTGTACCTGAGGCGAACGGGCAGCGACCACCCTCGACAGATGTTTGAGGATTATTCCGACCCGGGAACCGGAGCAGACAACGTACTCGTAGGATGAAGTCGTGAATGGAGAGCAGACCTATCGATGACATTTCCTACAGCGCGACCCTGAAGCCGGTGACAACAGCCGGTATGTCACGGTGACGTGACAAGGTAAGGCCACGACAAGTGGCAAACCTGCGAAGCCCTGCGAAATTCATCGCGGGGCTTCGCGTTTGTGGCGGGCACTCGCGCACGCAGAGATTGCGCGATGCTTGCGACGGGGAGGCCGGCCAGACCTCAGATAGCTTGGCGACTAGAACGTCCAGCGCAGGCCGGCCGTGAAGCTATTGCTGTTGTATTCGGCGCTGTGCCCGTCAACCTTGGCGTCCTGGGAGCTCTGGTACCGGTATTCGACGAGCAGGCGGATCGGCCAGTCGAACAGCCTCACGCGCACGCCACCGATCAGTTGCCAGCCGAAAACGTTGTCGCTGCCGGAAAATCCGTGGACCGTGTCTTCGACATCGAGTTTCACTATTCCCGCGCCGGCGCCCACATAGGCGTCCCAACGACCCTCGCCCAGGGGGAAATTGTATAGCGCGCTCAACATGGTGCTGCTGGATGTGACGCCCTGGTTTCCAAAGACGCAGGTCAGGACGTCGCAGATATCCCGATCGGTGGTCATATAGTCGAGCCGGAGATCGACCGGACCGATGAACTTGGCAAAGCCGAAGCCCAGACTGGCGGCAGGACCCGAGCCCAGCGATGCGTTGACGCCGTCGAACGCGAGATCCGATCGCGTCGCCGCGCCTATGCTCAGCTCGACGTAAGGATCCGAAAAGTTCACCGGCGCCGCCCACGCCGACTCGCACAGGGCGCACGCAGCCGCCAAGGTAATCAATAGGCATCTCTTCATGTGAGTTCTTTCATTTAGTTTTCCCCTGCTCCTCGTGTTCGTCAATTCTCCACGAGCGGATAGCCGGCTGTCACCCAATCGGCGATCCTCATGTCCGCGGCGGTGACGTTGCTGAATCCCAGGTCCTGCAGGCTCTTCGTCGCCAGAATGCAGCGGGTGCCGGACCCGCAATATAGCGTCATCTTCGTGCTCATGTCCGTCTTGTCGGGAAACCCGACATGCGGCCAGATATTCAGCTCGATCTGGCCACGCGGGATGTTGATCGCCCCGGGAATGTGTCCGAGTGCGTACTCTCCCGGTTCGCGCACGTCGACGATCACCCCGAGATCCTTCTTGTCGAATCCGGACTTGAACGTCGGCATGTCGATCGTCTTAATCTTGGCCTTGGTACGGGCGACGAGCTCGCTGACGGACGGGGGGTATTTCTGCGCAACGGCCCACCCGGGAGACAGCAGGCCAAGCACGATCAGGACGATGCCCGTGAATGATATCGGCTTATTCAGCATGAAGGGCTCCTCAGAATCCCAGCTCGCCCAGCGCTTTCACGAGCTTCGCCTTCTGCACAGCGTCGGTCAGCGGATCGGTTTCCAGCCAACCGCGGCTGGAGAAACCGGGCTGCAGCGAGCGGATCTCCTCCGCTTCCCAAGCCGCGGCCGCCTTGTCGCCGGCCGTTACGTGCAGCGCCGCCATGTAGACATGCGCCTCGAGGTTCACGAAGTTGCGTGACAGCGCCTGCTCGAGATTGACCCGCGCCTGATCGAGGTCACCAAGAGCGAAATACGTCCGTCCGAGAGTCAGAAAATAGAGATGGCCCGCCTCGGGATTGAGGCGCATAGCGGTACGCAATAACGGAACCGCGTCTGCCGGACGCCCCATGAACGTCTTGATGCCACCCATCAGCGCATAGGCATCGGCGAACGACGGGTACAGCCGAACTGCGGTTTCGAGGTACTGCAGCGCCTGCTCGTGTTGGCGCCGTTCCAGGTGCACGAATGCCAAGACCCAATACGTCTCCCGAATGTCCGGATTGATCTGGTGTGCGGTCCGCGCCAGCTCACCCGCCCGTTTGAGTGCGGCGGCGCCGTCTCCGGTCCACTGATTGCGGTAGTCTGCGGCGTAAGTCAGCGCGAGCCCTGCATAGGCTCGGGCAAAGCCCGCGTCCAGCGCGATGGCGCGCCGGAACATTTCGCGAGCGATCTCGTTCTCCGCTCTTTGCCGCACGAGCAGCGCCGACTGCCCGCGCTGGAAGATTTCATAGGCTTCCAGATTCCGGGTATGGCGCTGCGCCATGCGCCGCAGTTCGGCCTCGCTGACCTTCGCGGGCAGAATCTTCAGGATCTTCGGCCCCAGCTCGTCCTGGATCGCGAACAAGCCGCTGAGCTCGCGGTCGAACCGCTCGGACCACAACTGCTTCCCCGTCTCCACGTCGGTGAGATTGATGTGCAGCCGCAGGCGCTTGTCGATGCGTTGTACCGATCCGGACACAAGATAACGGACCCGTAGGGTGTCGGTCGGCGTATCACCCCCTTTGCCGCCCGTGGGCGCAACGCCGATGACCGAGAGCCCGGACACCTTCGAGAGGTCGGTCACGAGGTCCGCCGTGATGCCCTGAGCCAGCAGCACCGCCGCTGGGTCGCTGCCCAGCGCCTCGAACGGCCTAATTGCGACGGTCGGTTGCACCGTGCGGGCAGCGTCGGTGCTCCGGATCGTTGACGACGGCGCGCCCGTCATGCGCTCGCCCTGAATCCACCAGACTCCCGCTGCCGCGAGCAGCAGCGCCGCAACCGCTCCTGCTATCCATAAGACGCGGCGTTCAGAATACAGGGGGCCTGTGCCCTGCGGAGACGGCGCGGAGGCGACCTTCTCCGACCGGACCACCGGAGCGATGAGTCGGTAGCCCCCCTTGGAGATCGTCTGGATATAGGCCGGCTTCTCCGGAACATCCCCCATCGCCTTCCGTAATTTGATGACGACCTGAGTGAGGGAGTCGTCGCCCACGACGACGTCGGGCCATACAGCTGAAAGGAGCGCTTCGCGGCTCACCACCTGACCCGGCCGGTCCGCAAGGTATACAAGAACCGCCATGGCTTTAGGCTCGAGCTTCAAGCTCTTGCCCTGTGCCGAGAGCTCATTCAGGGCGGGCTCGACCGCCCAGTCGCCGACGTGCAGCGTCTCTTTGCCGGGTGCAGAAGGGGATTCAGTGCCAACGAGCATGCTCGGCCTCGAGGACCTCATTCCAACGTACTGAATTATGCGGCGTTTCGTCTCCTTCGCCAAAGCTTAGCCGTTTCTTCGGGACTTTCTTGTCCGAGCTCGCGTTCAATGCTCCAGCAGGCAAACGGATGAACCAATCACAGGAGGAAACATGAATACGCGGCAGGCACTCATCTTCAGCGCGCTCCTTTCAGGACTGGCAACGCAGGCGGTGCTGGCGCACGACGACGATCCCAAGCAGGCCGTCGGCCGGCCTCCAGAGCAGCTCGGCAAGGTGAATTTCCCGACGTCCTGCGATCCGAAGGTGCGAGCGCAGTTCGAGCGGGGCGTGGCGTTGCTGCATTCGTTCTGGTTCCCGGAAGGCCGCAAGGCCTTTCTGGAGGTGCTCAATGCCGACCCGTCGTGCGCTATTGCCTATTGGGGTCTGGGCGTCAACCGGTTGCTTAATCCATTCGGAGGACAGCCCGCGGAGAACGTACTGCTGGAAGGCCAGGCCGCGGTGGATAAGGGTCTGGCGACTCCGGCGAAGACGCAGCGCGAGCGCGACTACATCGAAGCGATCGCCGCCTTTTATACGCACGACAAGGCGCCCTGGCGCGAGCGCGTGCTGAGGTACGAAAAGGCGATGGAGCAGCTCGCGCAGCGCTACCCGGAGGACAAGGAAGCCGCGATCTTCTATGCGCTCGCGCTCAATGTCGCCGCGGACCCGAACGACAAGACCTACGCCCGGCAGCTCAAGGCCGCGGCGATCCTCGAGCCGATCTTCACCGCGCAACCCGACCATCCGGGGGTAGCGCACTACCTGATCCACAGCTACGACTACCCGCCGATTGCCCAGAAGGGCCTGCCGGCGGCGCGCAAGTACGCGGGCATCGCGCCCTCGGCGGCGCACGCGCTGCACATGCCCTCGCACATCTTCACGCGCGTCGGTGCCTGGGAGGACTCTATCGCAACCAACCGGCGCGCGGAAGAGACGGCGCGCAAGAACAACGTGCCGGACGATGTCCTCCACGCGCTCGACTACCAGGTCTATGCGATGCTGCAACTGGCGCGCGACGCCGAGGCAAAGCGCGCGATGGAGCGTGGCGAGGCCGAGGCCGCGCGCTACGAGCGCAACTCCGGCGCCTTCGCGCTCGCCGCGGGCGGTGCGCGCTACTCGCTGGAACGAGGCGACTGGAAGATGGCGGCGCAACTTCCGCCCCGTGCGAGCAAGTTTCCCTACGTCGATGCCACGATCCACTACGCACGCGCGGTCGGCGCGGCACGCTCGGGTGACACCGACTCCGCGCAGAAGGACGTGACGCAACTCGGCGCACTGCGCGATGCGCTGGCGAAGGACAAGTACTGGTCGGGCCAGGTCGAGATGCAGCGCCTGGGCGCGCAGGCCTGGATCGAGCTTGCGCAAGGCAGGCGTGCAATGGCGCTCGCGTACATGCACCAGGCCGCCGACCTGCAGGACGCAAGCGAGAAGTGGCCGGGCACGCCGGGTTATGTCGGGCCGGCGCGCGAGCTGCTCGGCGAAATGCTGCTGGAACTGAATCATCCCGCGCAGGCGCTGAAAGAGTTCGAGGTCTCCGCCCGGCACGATCCGAACCGCTTCCGCGGCACCTACGGCGCGGCGCTCGCCGCGGCGCAGTCCGGTGACATGGCAAAGGCCCGCGCTTACTACGCGAAGCTGTATGAACTCGCCGGCAAGGGGGACACCCGCCCGGAGCTGCAGCATGCGAAGACCTGGCTCGCTCGCAACTGAGTGAATCGCCCCCAATGGGGGCGCCCGGGACTTCATCGCCCGCTGCGCAGACGGCGATCGCGGTGCTGGCGATCGCCGAGGAGGTTCTTGTTTCTTTGTCAGAGCCCGGAGCTCCCCGGCGCATGGTATCTACCCGCCCCGGGCATGAAGTATCCTTCCGCGCATGGTCAAGCCGGTCCGCATCGCCGGGCTCCTGCGCCGCATGCCGATCGCGCGCGCGGCGTCGAAACTCCTGCGGGCGATCCTCCTCGATCTCCTGGAGAAGATCCCCGACGCGCGCAGCGGCTCGAAGAAGGGAATCCACGACCTGCGCGTGGCGGTGAAGCGCTTCCGCGAGGCCTTCCGGCTGTTCCGGCCGGTGCTGAGGAAGAAGACCTTCCGAAGGCACCGCGACTGGATCGAAGACCTGAACGACGCCCTCGGCGAGGTGCGCGATCGCGACGTGGCCCTCGCCCGGCTGCGCAAGCTCACCGAGGGGCTCGGGGAGCCGCCGCGCAGCGTGACCGAACTGATCGAGCGCCTGGAATCGGAGCGGCTCGGCGCTCTCGACGCCCTCGCGGGGATGCTCGAGCACCTCCAGCTCGAGGGCGTTCCGGCACAGCTCGCCGCGGGCATCGAGTCGATGCAGGGGCAGCCGGCATCCGCGAGGACCACCCACGAGTTCGCGCGCGAGAGGGTGCGCGAGCGTCTGCTCGACGTGCGCGCGCGCTGGGCGGCCGCGCGCCGGGGGGCGACGCCCGAGTCCCTGCACCGCGTGCGCATCGGGAACAAGCGCCTGCGCTACGCGATCGAGCCCTTCTCGCGCATGCTCGGCAAGGAGGTCCGGCGGCTCTACCGGAGCGCGTCGCGATTCCACGACGCGCTCGGCGATCTGCACGACGCCGATTCGATGGCGGTGACGCTGGAGACCGCAATGGCCGGGGCGTCCAAGCCCGAGCGGCGCGCCTGGGAGAAGCTCTCCGTGAAGATAATCCGCGCCCGGCGCGTCGCGCTCCGCAAGGCGTTCTCGCTCGCGGACGAGCTCGAGCCGCTCTGGGACAACGCGCAGCGCTCGGTCGAGGGGGCACCGCATTGAGCCGCTCGACTCACGGGGGTGCCGTCGTCTTCAAGCTGACCGCCGAAGGGCCCCGCTACCTCCTCGTCGAGGCGAGCGGTACGCGCGACCGCTGGGTGTTTCCGAAGGGGCGCGTCGAAGACGGAGAGTCCACCGCTGAAACGGCGCTGCGCGAGGTCGCCGAGGAGGCCGGCGTGCGCGCCCGGCCGGTCCGGCGCCTGCGGCGCGTCGAGCAGAAGCAGGACGGCAAGGCGATCTCGATCGCCTACTTCCTCATGGCCTACGCGGGCCGCACGACACCGCTCGACAAGCGCAGGATCCGCTGGCTTGCTTTCGACGAAGCGGCCGAAGCGCTCGACCTCGAGAAGAACCGGCGCCTGTTGCGCTCGGCGGATCGCGTGGTCTCGCACGCGACGCAGCCGCGGCACCGCATCCGCCGCGCCGCCGTTCGCTTGGCGGACTGGCTCGTGCTGGGCGCGCTCTCGCTCCTGCCGCGGCGCCGTCCTCGCGGCGGCAGGCGGAAGCGAACCCGCAAGAAACTGGATTAGCCCCGCAAGGATAGGATCGTGATTTCGTGAGACTGCTCATCATTCGCCATGGCAAGGCCGAAGACCGTTCTCCAACCCGGAAGGACTCGAGCCGCCGGCTCACCGGCGCCGGCCGCAAGGCGATGCGCAAGGCCGCCAGGGGACTGCGCGAAGTCGCGCCTGAAATCGATTTGCTTGCGGCGAGCCCGCTCGCGCGTGCCCACGAAACCGCGGAAATCGTGGCCGAAACGCTCCGGGTGGGGCGGGTCGTCGAGCAGAAGCTGCTCGCGCCCGAAGGCGACAAGCGCGCACTGATCGCGTGGCTCAGACGACGGCCGCCGCGCTCTACGGTCGCGCTCGTCGGGCACGAGCCGGACCTGAGCGCGCTTGCGAGCCTGCTCGTCTCAGGCAACGGGCGCCCGCGGATCGCGCTCAAGAAAGGTGCGTGCTGCCTGATCGAGTTCAGCCAGGGCGCCGCCGCCGGCAAGGGGATGCTGCTGTGGCTGCTGCAGCCCAGTCAATTGAGAAAGCTAGGAATTTGACACCGGTCATCTGATCATTACAGAAGTGTTACAGCCGCGCTTCCAGTCGAGGCTGCAGAACTGCTTTGAAGAATTGATTTGCCTCAAGCCCCAAAGGGCGCGGTTCGCATAAACTTTGACAAAAGACGATCGCGACCCCCGGCCCGGCCCGCAATGGGCAAGGCTGCATCACATGCAAAGAAACGAAGAAGACCGAGAACGGCACCTGCGCACCGCGCGCCACCTTGCACGCGAGATCGCCGTCCCCGAAGCGCGCGTGATCGAGGCCTTCGAGCGCGAGCTCGAGCGGCTGGATAACCGCGCGCGGGTGAAACAGTTTCTCACGGTGCTCGCGCTGAAGCACGTGAAGACCGAGCTCCGGCCGCGCGGGCGCCCGTCGACCTGACCTAGGCCTTTCCCTGCCCCGTCGCGATCGCCGCGACTTCGCGCGCATCCTCGGGCGGCCGGTTGCCGCGCCACACTACGTGCAGGTCGGGCCGAAGGAGCAGGAGGTCGTGCCCGTACACCTGCCGCGGCGCTTCGTCCGATATTTCGAGCACCGTGATCGGCGCGCCAGCCGCGCGCAGCGCATTTTCCAGCTCCGAGGTGTCGGCCGGCGTGCGGCCGAGGCGCAGCAGCGTAAAGCCCTCGAAGGGAATCCGGTCCTGTACGGCCGTGCCGTCGGCGAGCCACACGTGCGGCAGACGCGCGCCCGGCCAGGTGGTCGGCTCATAGACGCGAAACAGATGCTCCGGCCCGCCGGGAATGTCGCAGACGACGGGAGAATTCACGTAGCGGTAGCCGAGTTCCGCGCCGATCATCTCGTTCGACTTGGGTTGCTCGACGCTCGCGACCCTAATCAGGTTCGCGCGCGTCGCCGCGCCCTCGGGCGTGGCGTCGCGGATGTTCGGCCGGTATTGCGCCCGCCACTTGCGACGCCCGAGCGAAGCATAGCGCGAGGCGCCGACGTTGCGGTCGCCGATCTGCCGCCGCTCGAACTCGTAGGAATCGAGCAGCGCCGCCCCACCCCAGCCCCGCGAGCGTCGCGGCGAGCTTCCAGGAGAGATCGATCGCGTCGCCCATGCCGGAATTCATCCCCAGGCCCCCGGTCGGGATCACGAGGTGCACCGCGTCCCCGGCGAGGAACACACGGCCTTCCCGGTAGCGGTCGGCGAGCAGCAGGTTCTGCCGCCACGGCGCGCAGGTGAGCATCTCGTACTTCACCGGGATCGCGACGGTGCGCTCGAACATTGCCTTCATCTCCTCGTCGCGCTCGACCACCGAGTGCAGCGTGAAGTGGCGTGTCGAGTCCTGCATGATGAGGAAGGTGCTGTTGCCGTCGGCGACGTGATAGTGCCGGCCCTTGCCGGGGCCGTTGCCGATCGGAATCCGCTCGAACAGCTCGTCGCAGCGGTACAGCGCCTGGCGCAGCTCGAGGAGATTCGCTTCGCCGCGCAGCTTGATGCCGAGCTGCTTGCGCACCGTGCTCGATCCGCCGTCGCAGCCGACGAGGTACGCGGCGCGGATCGTTCCGCCCTTGCCGCTTACCTCTTCCACCCGTGCGCTCACGCCCGAATCGTCCTGGGTGAACGATTCGAGCTGACAGCCGTAGCGTACCGTGACCGAAGGCAGCGTCTCGGCGATCGACTTGAGGAGCGGCTCGAGCGTGTACTGGGAAATGAGCTGATAGGGCTCCAGGGGCATGCTGCCGTCGTTGCAGGCGCGGATCTCCTCGCGCGCCTTTTCCACCGAAGGGTAGCGCTGGTGCAGGAGCGGCGGCTCGGCGAGCGAGAGGACGATGAACACGTCCATGGGAATGTCGGCGCGCAGCCCCGCGGCGCGCACCTTGTCGGCGATGCCCATGCGCCTGAAGATCTCCATGGTGCGCGCGTTGCAGCGCTCCATCTTGGGAAGGAAAGCCGGCGCCTCCTTCTGCTCGATCAGCGTGCAGCGCACGCCGCGCCTGCCGAGGTCGATCGCGAGAACGAGGCCGACCGGGCCGCCGCCGACGACGAGTACCTGCGTGTCCATGGCGGGCATTTTGCCTTATGCTGCAGCTTCCCATGACGACCGCAGAGAGAATCAAGGTGCGCGTGACGGAAACCGGGCAGATCCTGGAGGTCGTCGTATACAGCAAGCGCCCCGACCGGATCGAAGTCGTGCTCGGCGAAGGCATCCACAATGTCAAATGCGAGCTGACTCCGACTCGAATGGGCCTGTCCTACGCCGGGAGCGTGAGAGGGCGGGAGCTTGTCTACGAGAGGAGCCGCGAGCAGGTTCAAGCCGACATCGACAAGCTCAACCCGGCCCTGCGCGAGCCCAGACGGCGCGGGTGACGATGCTCTTCCCGACGTTGCCCAAAGTTCCCCCCGCCCTTTTGTAGTCCGGTAGCGCCCTGCCTGGGTGGCCGCGGAGAAATCCCCATCGGCCTCATGGTTTTGGAGCATGCAATCGATTTGATTTGGATCAATCGGGGCGCCGCCGAAGCCCCTAGATTGTGCTCAGGCTTGGGGAAGGGAAACCCGCATATGAGCGCGACGACACAACCCGCGATTCCGGCCGCGGCACGCGGCGCCGACATCGGCGACTGGCGGCCCGAGGACCCTGCGTTCTGGGAATCACAGGGCAAGCGCATCGCCTACCGCAACTCTGGCCATCTCCGTGCCGGCGCTGTTGTGCGGCTTTGCCGTGTGGGGGATGTGGGGCATCATCACCGTGCAGATGCTCAACCTCGGGTTTCCGTTCACCCAGGCCGAGCTGTTCACCCTGACCGCGATCGCCGGCATCTCCGGCGCGACGATGCGCATCCCGGCATCGTTCCTGATCCGGCTGGCGGGCGGGCGCAATACCATTTTCCTGACCACCGCAATGTTGCTGGCCCCGGCATTGGGCACCGGTATCGTGCTGCAGCACAAGGACTGGCCGTTGTGGACATTCCAGCTGATGGCGTTGTGGTGCGGCGTTGGCGGCGGCAACTTCGCCAGTTCCATGTCGAATATCAGCACCTTCTTCCCCAAGCGGCTGCAGGGAACCGCCCTCGGGATCAACGCCGGCGTCGGCAACTTCGGGGTCACCACGATGCAGGTCGTGATCCCGCTGGTGATGACGGTGGGAATCTTCGGCAGCTTCGGCGGCGAGCCGATGACGCTGCTGAAGGACAGCGGCTGGATCTTCGGCAAGATCGCGGCCGGCACCCAAACCTGGATCCAGAACGCCGGCTTCGCCTGGGTGCTGTCGCTGGTCCCGCTGTCGATCCTGTGTTGGCTCGGGATGAACAACTTGAAGACTGTATCCGCGGATACCGGCAATCCGATCGTCGCGTTCGCCAAGATTACCTACCTGTACACGCTGGCCTTCGTGCCCTCCATCCTCGGCTTGTACCTGTACCTGCCCAAGCCGACCGGTCTCGGCCTCATCAGCATGTGGGTGGCCATTCCGCTCGACATCGTCAGCGCGCTGCTGGTGATGAAGCTCGCAGCCTTCGGTCCGATGAAGGAGGGCGTCAGCAAGCAGTTCGAGATCTTCCGCAACAAGCACACCTGGTCGATGACGGCGCTGTACATCGTGACCTTCGGCTCCTTCATCGGCTTCTCGATGGCGCTGCCGCTGGCGATGAAGGTGATCTTCGGCGTCAGCCACGTGCCCGACGCCAACGGCGTCATGCAGCACACGCTGAACAACCCCAATGCGCCGAGCGTTCTCGCTTACGCGTGGATCGGCCCCTTCGTCGGCGCGGCCGTGCGGCCGCTCGGCGGCTGGATCTCCGACAAGGTCGGCGGTTCCATCGTCACGCAGATCATCTCGGCGGTCATGGTGGTCGCCTCGGTCGCGGTGGGCTACGTGATGATGCAGGCCTACGGCTCGGCGACCCCCGAGACGCACTTCCCGCTGTTCCTGGGCCTGTTCATGCTGCTGTTCTTCGCCAGCGGCATCGGCAACGGCTCGACCTTCCGCACCATCGGCGTCATCTTCGACCGCCAGCAGGCCGGCCCGGTGCTGGGCTGGACCTCGGCGATCGCGGCCTACGGCGCCTTCGTCGCGCCCATCGTGATCGGCGACCAGATCAAGGCCGGCACGCCGCAGTTCGCGATGTACGGCTTCGCGGCGTTCTACGCGCTGTGCCTGGTCCTCAACTGGTGGTTCTACCTGCGCGCCAATGCATACGTGAAGAATCCTTGATTTCCCTCTCGCCCGCGTTCCTGCACATACAACTGGGATAACCGCATGAGCCATTTTCTCGACCGCCTCATGTACTTCTCTCAACCTCGTGAGAGCTTCGCCGGCGGCCACGGCGTGGTCACCGGAGAGGACCGCACTTGGGAGGAGAGCTACCGGACGCGCTGGCAGCACGACAAGATCGTGCGCTCGACCCATGGCACGAACTGCACCGGCTCGTGCAGCTGGAAGATCTACGTGAAAGGCGGCATCGTCACCTGGGAGACGCAGCAGACCGACTATCCGCGCACGCGCGCCGACCTGCCGAACCACGAGCCGCGAGGCTGCTCGCGCGGGGCGAGCTATTCCTGGTACCTGTACAGCGGCAATCGGCTGAAGTACCCCATGGTGCGCGGGAGGCTCCTCGCGCTGTGGCGCACGGCGCGCGAGAAGCTCGCTCCCGTCGAGGCCTGGGCCTCGATCGTCGAAGACGCCAAGAAGCTCAAGTCCTACCAGTCCGTGCGCGGCATGGGCGGCTTCGTTCGCGCCTCATGGGACGAGGTGAACGAGATCGTCGCCGCGGCCAACGTCTACACCGTCAAGAAGTACGGCCCGGACCGCGTGATCGGCTTCTCGCCGATTCCGGCGATGTCGATGGTGTCCTACGCCGCGGGCAGCCGCTATCTCTCGCTCATCGGCGGCGTGTGCATGAGCTTCTACGACTGGTATTGCGACCTGCCGCCCTCCTCTCCCCAGACCTGGGGCGAGCAGACCGACGTGCCCGAATCGGCCGACTGGTACAACTCGACCTATATCATCGCCTGGGGTTCGAACGTGCCGCAGACGCGCACGCCCGACGCGCACTTCTTCACCGAAGTGCGCTACAAGGGCGCGAAGACAGTGTCGGTCACGCCGGATTATTCGGAAGTCGCCAAGCTCACCGACCTCTGGCTGCATCCCAAGCAGGGCACCGATGCGGCGCTCGCGATGGCGATGGGCCACGTGATCCTCAAGGAGTTTCACCTTCCGGGCAAGAGTGCCTACTTCGAGGACTACTGCCGGCGCTACACCGACATGCCGATGCTGGTGCGCCTCGCAAAGCGGGGCGATGTGTACGTGCCCGAGCGCTTCGTGCGCGCCTCCGATTTCGCCGATCAGCTCGGCGAATCGAACAATCCCGACTGGAAGACGGTTGCGCTCGACGAGACGAGCGGCAAGCTCGTGTCCCCTCAGGGCGCCATCGGCTACCGCTGGGGCGAGAAGGGCAAGTGGAATCTCGAGCCCAAGGACGGAAAAGGCGCCGAGGTGAGGCTCAGGCTGACCCTCGCCGGCAGCCAGGACGAGGTCGTGCCGGTGGCGTTTCCGTACTTCGGCGGCCAACCGCACGAGCATTTCACGCACAGCCCCGGAGACGAAGTCCTCAAGCGCAACCTGGCGGTGAAGCGCGTGCAATTGAAGGATGGCGAGTGCGTCGTCGCCACCGTGTTCGATCTCTTCGCCGCGAACTACGGGCTGGACCGCGGGCTCGGCGGCGGCAACGTCGCCCACTCCTATGACGACGACGTGCCGTACACGCCCGCCTGGCAGGAGAAAATCACCGGCGTGCCGCGCGCGCATGCGATCCAGGTCGCGCGCGAGTTCGCCGACAACGCCGACAAGACGCAAGGGCGAGTCCATGGTGATCATCGGCGCGGCGATGAACCACTGGTACCACATGGACATGAACTATCGCGCCATCATCAACATGCTGGTGATGTGCGGCTGCGTCGGGCAGACGGGCGGCGGCTGGGCGCACTACGTCGGGCAGGAGAAGCTGCGCCCGCAGACCGGCTGGACCCCGCTCGCGTTCGCGCTCGACTGGGCGCGCCCGCCGCGGCAGATGAACTCGACCTCGTTCTTCTACGCGCACACCGACCAGTGGCGCTACGAGCAGCTGAAGGTCTCCGAGATCCTCTCGCCGCTCGCCGACCCGAAGCAATACACCGGGAGCCTCATCGACTTCAACGTGCGCGCCGAGCGCATGGGCTGGCTGCCTTCCGCGCCGCAGCTCGCCGCCAATCCGCTGCAGGTCGCCAAGGCCGCCGCGGCCGCCGGCAAGGACCCGAAGGACTACGTCGTCGCGCAGCTGAAGAGCGGCGCGTTGAAGCTCTCCTGCGAGGACCCGGACAATCCGGTGAACTACCCGCGCAATCTCTTCGTGTGGCGCTCGAACCTCCTCGGCTCCTCGGGCAAGGGCCACGAGTATTTCCTCAAGCACTTCCTCGGCACCCAGCACGGCGTGCAGGGCAAGGACCTCGGCGAGACCGGCGGCGTGAAGCCCGAGGAAGTCGCCTGGCGCGACCCGGCCCCGGAAGGAAAGCTGGATCTCCTCGTGACGCTCGACTTCCGCATGTCGACGACCTGCCTCTACTCGGACGTGGTGCTCCCGACCGCTACCTGGTACGAGAAGAACGACCTCAACACCTCCGACATGCATCCCTTCATCCATCCGCTCTCCGCGGCGGTGGACCCTGTTTGGCAGTCGCGGAGCGACTGGGAAATCTACAAGGGCATCGCGAAGAAGTTCGCCGAGCTCGCTCCAGGGCACCTCGCCGTGGAGAAGGACGTGGTGCTCGTGCCGACGCTACACGACACGCCCTCGGAGCTCGCTCAAGCCCTCGATGTCAAGGACTGGAAGAAAGGCGAGTGCGAGCCGGTCCCGGGCAAGACCCTGCCCAACATCGTCGTGATCGAGCGCGACTACCCCAACACCTACCGGAAGTTCACGGCGCTGGGGCCGCTCATGACGAAAGTCGGCAATGGCGGCAAGGGCATCAGCTGGAACACCGAGCACGAGGTGAAGCTGCTCGGCAATCTCAACTACACCGTGAGCCGAGGAAGGCGTGGCAAAGGGTCTCCCCAAGATCGAGACCGACATCGACGCCGCGGAAGTGATCCTCTCGCTCGCGCCGGAGACCAACGGCGAAGTCGCGGTCAAGGCCTGGGCGGCGCTCTCGGAAATGACCGGGCGCGATCACACGCACCTCGCCCGTGCGCGGGAAGACGACAAGCTGCGTTTCCGCGACCTGCAGGCGCAACCGAGGAAGATCATCTCGTCCCCGACCTGGTCGGGTCTCGAATCCGAGCACGTCTCGTACAACGCCGGCTACACCAACGTGCACGAGCTCATTCCCTGGCGGACGCTCACGGGACGCCAGCAGCTCTACCAGGACCACGCGTGGATGCGCGCCTTCGGCGAGGAGCTGTGCGTCTACAAGCCGCCGGTGGACACCAAGACGGTGAAGCCGATGCTGGGCAAGTACCGGAACGGCAACCCCGAGGTGGTGCTGAATTTCATCACGCCGCACCAGAAGTGGGGGATCCACTCGACCTACACGGATAACCTCTTGATGCTCACGCTCTCGCGCGGCGGCCCGATCGTATGGATCTCCGAGACCGACGCGAAGAAGGCCGGGCTCGTGGACAACGACTGGATCGAGCTCTACAACCTGAACGGGGCGATCACCGCGCGCGCGGTGGTGTCGCAGCGGGTGAAGGAAGGCATGTGCCTGATGTACCACGCGCAGGAGAAGATCGTGAACGTGCCGGGCTCGGAGATCACGCACGCGCGTGGTGGCATCCACAACTCGGTGACGCGCGCTGTCGTGAAGCCCACCCACATGATCGGAGGCTACGCCCAGCAAAGCTACGGCTTCAACTACTACGGGACGGTAGGCTCGAACCGCGACGAGTTCGTGATCGTGCGCAAGATGAACAAGGTGGACTGGATGGATGCGCCCGCCGCGCGCAGTGACAAGGAGGCCGTGTCATGAAGGTCCGCGCGCAGATCGGCATGGTGCTCAACCTGGACAAATGCATCGGATGTCACACCTGCTCGGTCACCTGCAAGAACGTGTGGACCTCGCGCGAGGGCATGGAGTACGCGTGGTTCAACAACGTCGAGACCAAGCCCGGCGTGGGCTACCCCAAGGACTGGGAAAACCAGGAACGCTGGCAGGGCGGGTGGCGAAGGAAGGCGAACGGCAGGATCGAGCCGAAGCAGGGCGGCAAGTGGCGCCTCCTCGCCAACATCTTCGCCAATCCCAACCTGCCGGAGATCGACGACTACTACGAGCCCTTCACCTTCGACTACGAGCACCTGCACAACGCGCCGGAATCGCAGACGGCGCCGGTGGCGCGCCCGCGCTCGCTCATCACCGGCGAGCGCATGGAAAAAATCGAATGGGGTCCGAACTGGGAGGAGATCCTTGGCGGAGAGTTTGCGAAGCGAAGCAAGGACTACAACTTCGACCAGGTGCAGAAGGAGATCTACGGCGAGTTCGAGAACACCTTCATGATGTACCTGCCGCGCCTGTGCGAGCACTGCCTGAATCCGTCCTGCGTCGCATCCTGCCCTTCCGGTTCGATCTACAAGCGCGAGGAGGACGGCATCGTGCTCATCGACCAGGACAAGTGCCGCGGCTGGCGCATGTGCGTCTCGGGCTGCCCGTACAAGAAGATCTACTACAACTGGTCCACCGGCAAGGCGGAGAAGTGCATCTTCTGCTACCCGCGGATCGAGGTCGGCCAGCCGACGGTGTGCTCGGAGACCTGCGTCGGGCGCATCCGCTATCTGGGCGTGCTGCTCTACGACGCCGACAAGATCGAGCAGGCCGCCTCCGTCGCCGACGAGAAGGATTTGTGCGACGCGCAGCTCGGGGTCTTCCTCGACCCGCACTCGCCCGAAGTGATCGAGCAGGCGCGGCGCGACGGGGTGCCCGAGTCGTGGCTCAAGGGCGCGCAAGCGTCGCCCGTCTACAAGATGGCGATGGACTGGAAGATCGCCTTCCCGCTGCATCCGGAGTACCGCACGCTGCCCATGGTGTGGTACGTGCCGCCGCTTTCGCCGATCAGCTCCGCCGCCAGCAGCGGCCAGGTCGCGCACGATGGCGTGCTCCCGGACGTGAGGAGCCTGCGCATCCCATTGCGCTACCTCGCGAACCTGCTCACCGCGGGCGACGAGGAGCCGGTCGCCAGGGCGCTCGAGCGCATGCTCGCGATGCGCATCTTCATGCGCGGACGCCACGTCGAGAAGCGCGACGACGCCGCGGTGCTCTCGCGCGTGGGTCTTTCGCTCGCCCAGGTGGAGGACATGTACCGCACCCTGGCGATCGCCAACTACGAAGACCGCTTCGTCATCCCGACGACGCACCGCGAGTACGCGGAGAACGCCTTCGACCTCCGCGGCGGCTGCGGCTTCTCCTTCGGCAACGGATGCTCGGACGGTGCCTCCGAACAGAGCCTCTTCGGCGGAAAGAAGCGCAAGAACATTCCCATCAAGCAGGTGGCCTGAATGGCGGAGCGCGTGCTGACCTTCAAGGCGCTGGCCGCCCTGCTCTCGTACCCCGAGCAGGAATTGATCGATGCGCTGCCCGAGCTCGCGCTCGTGATCGAATCGGAGGGCTTCGTTCCGCGCCGGGAACGCAAGGCGCTCGCGGCCCTCATCGCGGAGCTCGCGCAGGGCGAGCTGATGTCGCTGCAGGAGCGCTACGTCGGCCTGTTCGACCGCTCGCGGGCCCTGTCCCTGCATCTCTTCGAGCACGTGCACGGCGAGTCGCGCGACCGCGGCCAGGCCATGGTGGATCTCAAAGCGCTCTATGCCTCGCACGGCTTCATGCTCGCCGGCAACGAGCTTCCGGATTTCCTGCCGGCGGTGCTCGAATACCTGTCTTCGCGGCCGCTTCGGGAAGCGCAAGCCCTGCTCGCCCACATGGTCCACATCCTGCAACCGCTGGGAGAGCGTCTCGCCCGGGGCGGCAGCAGCTACAGCGCCGCGCTCGCCGCGCTGATCAGGCTCGCGGGGGAGAAGCCCGAGTTCGAGCCGGCGAGCGGCGGAGCGGAGCAGGAGGAGAGCACGGCGGAAATGGATGAAGCCTGGGCCGAGCCGCCGGCCTTCGGAGACTGCGCTACGCAAGGCGGCGCGCAAATCGCGCCGGTCCGGTTCTATCCCAAGGGGGCAACGCGATGAATTTTCTGAACGAGTTCCTGTTCGGCATTTACCCCTATATCGCCCTGGCGGTATTCCTGCTCGGGAGCCTGATCCGTTTCGACCGCGAGCAATACACCTGGAAGAGCGATTCGAGCCAGCTCCTGAAGCGGGGGCAGCTGCGCTGGGGCAGCAACCTCTTTCACATCGGCGTCCTCGCCCTGTTCCTCGGGCACTTCGTGGGGTTGCTCACGCCCAGGGAGGCCTATCACGCGATCGGCCTCTCGACCGAGGCGAAGCAGCTGCTCGCGATCACGGCAGGCGGGGTGTTCGGAACGATGTGCCTCGCCGGCCTCGTCCTGCTCGTTCACCGGCGGCTCTCCGAGCCCCGCATCCGCGCGACCAGCACCACCATGGACATCGTGGTGCTCCTCTGGATCCTCGCCACCCTGCTCCTCGGCCTCGCGAGCATCTCCGTCTCGCTCGGCCACCGCGACGGCTCGGTGATGGTGGTCCTCGGCCACTGGGCCCAGCACATCGTCACCTTCCGCAGCGGGGCAGCCGGCTTCCTCGCCAGCGTGCACTGGATCTACAAGGTGCATCTCTTCTTCGGCATGACGCTCTTCCTCCTCTTCCCGTTCTCGCGACTGGTGCACGTGTGGAGCGGGTTCGCCGCGCTCGGCTACCTCACGCGGGCGTACCAGATCGTGCGCACCCAGGGCTAGCGTCACATGGGTATCGCGCTGAACGGCGTGGAGATCACCGAGGCCGCGATTCTCGAGGAGATGGCGCACCATCCGGGCGCCCCGTCGCCGCGCGATGCCGCCGCTCACGCGCTCGCCATCCGCGAACTTCTCTTGCAACGCGCGCGCTCGCTCGGGCTGGAACCTGCCGACGGGGAAGATACCGACGATGCGGTGATCGACGCGCTCATCGCCCGCGAAGTGCGGATTCCAGAACCGACCGATTCTGAGTGCCTGCGTTACTACGAAGGCCACCGAGAGCAATTCCGCAGCGGCGACCTGGTGGAAGCGTCACACATCCTCTTCGCGGTGACGCCGAACGCGCCGCTTGCCGCGATCCGTGCGCGGGCCGAGGCCGCACTGAAGGAGCTTCTCGCGGAGCCGGGGCGCTTCGCCGACCTGGCCGCGAAGCTGTCCAACTGCCCGTCAGGTGCCCAGGGCGGGAATCTCGGACAGCTAGGACGGGGCGACACCGTTCCCGAATTCGAGGCGGCGCTGCTCGAAAGCAAGGCGGTCGGCGTGCTGCCGCGGCTGGTCAACACGCGCCACGGCTTTCATATCGTGCTCGTCAATCGACGGATCGAAAGCACGCAGGTGCCGTTCGAGCCGGTCGCGCGGCGCATCGCCGAATATCTTTCGGATAGCGTGCGGCGCAAGGCACTCCAACAGTACATCCGCCTCCTCGCCGCGCAAGCGGAGATCTCGGGTGTCGATTTCGACGCCGCCGACTCGCCGCTGCTGCAATAGCCTGCTGGGTTCTACGGACTATTTGACCTCGTCGATCCACGCCATCTGGATCGCCTCGAGAATCTTCTCGCCGCAGCGCTCCGGATCGTCGTCGAAGCCCTCCAGTTCCTGCACCCACGTGAACAGGTCGGTGAAGCGCACCGCCAGGGGATCAACGTCGGAATGCTTTTCCGAGAGCGCTATCGCGATGTCGAGGGTGTCGGTCCATTTCATGATGGCCTCTATTTGATTTCTTTCACCATGTTGATCGTGTACTTCGGGATCTCGATGGTGAGATCGCTGTCCTTGACGATCGCTTGGCAGGAAAGCCGTGAGTTCGGCTCAAGTCCCCAGGCCTTGTCGAGCAAATCGTCCTCCTTTTCCTCCGACGGATCGAGCGTCTCGAAGCCTTCGCGCACGACCACGTGACAGGTGGTGCAGGCGCAGGACTTCTCGCAGGCGTGCTCGATCTCTACGCCGTTCGCGAGGAGGTTGTCGCAGATCGACAGTCCCGACTTCGCCTCGATCACCGCGCCCGCGGGACACAGCTCTTCGTGCGGGAGAACGATGATCTGCGGCATGACTCAGAGGCTCTCGACCTTCCTGCCGGCAAGCGCGCGCTTGACGGATCGATCCATGCGCAGGCCGGCGAACGTCTCCGTGGCGCGGTTGACCCGCTCGATCGCCGACTTGATGGTGCGATGGTCGGTGCAGGACAGCGTCTTGCGAAGGCTCTCCAGATCGGCGCGCACTGCCGCCAGCTCCTGCGCCGAGAGCAAGTCGGCATCCTCACGCAGCGCCGTCTCCGTCGCCTCGATCATGCGGCCGCCCTCGACCTGCTGTTCCTTCAAGGCGCGCAAGTGCACGTCGTCCCTCGCGTGATCGAAAGAGTCCTTGAGCATCTGCGTGATCTGTTCGTCGGTGAGGCCGTAGGAAGGCTTGACTGCGATCGCGGCCTCGACGCCGGTCGTCGCTTCGCGCGCCGAAACCGAGAGCAGCCCGTCGGCGTCCACCTGGAAGGTGACGCGGATGCGCGCGGCACCCGCGACCATCGGCGGAATGCCGCGCAGCTCGAATCTTGCCAGCGAACGGCAATCCGAGACGAGCTCGCGCTCGCCCTGCACGACGTGGATGCTCATCGCCGTCTGGCCGTCCTTGTAGGTCGTGAATTCCTGAGCGCGCGCCACGGGGATCGTGGAATTGCGCAGAACGACTCTTTCCGCGAGGCCGCCCACGGTCTCGACGCCGAGCGAAAGCGGAATCACGTCGAGGAGAAGCCAGTCGTCCCCGGGGGCCCTGTTACCGGCGAGAACATTGGCCTGTATGGCGGCGCCGAGCGCGACGACCTTGTCCGGGTCGAGATTGGTGAGCGGAGCCTGGCGGAACAACTCGGCGACCGCTTGCTGCACGTGCGGCATGCGGGTTGCGCCGCCCACCATCACCACACCCTTCACGTCGGCGACGTCGAGCCTGGCGTCGCGCAGCGCCTTGCGCGCGGGCCCCAGGGTCTTCGCGACCAAGTGCCGGGTCATGTCCTGGAAATCCTTCTGCGTGACGGTCATGTCGACCGCCTCGCCGCTCCCGAGCGAAGCGGTGATGCGCGCCTCGGCATGAGCTGTCAGAAACTCCTTGGCGTCTCTCGACCGGGTCAGCAGCAAGCGGGTGTCCTCCGGCGAGAGCGGCGCGAGCTTGGCGCATTCGACCATCCAGCAGAACAGCCTGTGGTCGAAATCGTCGCCGCCGAGCGCGGCGTCGCCATTGGTCGCCATCACCTCGAACACGCCCTTCGAAAGCCTCAGGATCGAGATGTCGAAGGTGCCGCCGCCCAGATCGTAGACCGCGTAGATGCCCTCGGCGGCGTTGTCCAGCCCGTAGGCGATCGCCGCCGCGGTCGGCTCATTCAAAAGCCGCAGCACGTTCAGGCCCGCAAGCTTTCCCGCGTCCTTGGTGGCCTGGCGCTGCGCGTCGTCGAAATACGCGGGAACCGTGATGATCGCGCCCGTGAGCTCACCGCCCAACGACTCTTCGGCTCGCACGCGCAACACCTTGAGAATTTCCGCGGAGACCTCGACCGGGCTCTTCACGCCTGCGACGGTGCGGATTTGCACCATCCCGGGCGTATCGAGAAAATCGTAGGGACTGTTTTCCACGTGAACGACGTCCTTGAGCCCGCGTCCCATGAAGCGCTTCACCGATACGATGGTGTTCCTCGGATCGCGCGCCTGATCGGCCTCGGCCTCGCGGCCGATCACCGTGCGTCCGTCTCGGAGGTAACGAACGACCGAAGGAAGCAGCCCATGCCCATCATGGTCGTTGAGCACGACTGCGATGCCGTTGCGCACCGTCGCCACCAGCGAATTGGTCGTGCCGAGATCGATGCCGACGGCCCGCCGGTGCTCGTGCGGGGCGGGCGACTGGCCGGGCTCGGAGATCTGCAGCAGCGCCATCAGTACTCCATCTGCTCTTCAGCGGCGCCGATCTCCTCGCCGAACTTCTCTAGGAACATCAGCTGCCTCAGCGTGGCCGCAGCTTCCGCCCACGCGTCCTGCGCGTCCAACTGCGCCTCGATTCTGGCGAGCAGCCGATCCCGTTCCTTGCGTAGCTCGGCTGACAAACCGGCAAGCCGCTCCACATCATTTGCTGCTACCGTTTCCTCGAGCGCCTCGTGCAGCTTCAACTGCTCGATGAGAAACTCCGCCGGCATCGCCGTGTTGGTCTCAAATTCCGGATTGATACCTCGCAGGCGCAGCAGGTACGCCGCGCGCCTGAGCGGCGACTTGAGTGTCTGGTACGCTTCGTTCACCCGGGTCGAGAGCTGCATCGAAACGCGCTGCTCGGCCTGCGACGCCGCGGCAAACCGATCCGGGTGGACTTCCCGTTGCAGCTCAAGAAAGCGGGAATCGAGCGCCGCGGAATCCAGACGAAATCGCTCTGCCGTGCCGAACAGCTCGAAGTGGTTTTGATTGAGATTGACCGTCATTCGGATTCGTAAAAAAAGGGGCGTCGGGCCCCCTTTCCTCACGGCGCGCGTTGAGCGACATGGTATGTCCGCTCCAACGCGGCGCAATTCACGCCGCTCCGCGGCGTGCAATCAAACGTTGAAGCTTTCTCCGCAGCCGCACTCATCCTTCACGTTGGGATTGTTGAACTTGAACCCCTCGTTCAAACCTTCGCGCGCGAAGTCAAGCTCGGTGCCCTCCAGGAACTGAAGGCTCTTCGGATCGACGACGACTTTCACGCCGTGGCTCTCGAAGGTCTGGTCGTCCGGGTTGACGGCATCGGCGTATTCGATTCTGTAGGCAAGCCCGGAGCAGCCCGAGGTGCGAACGCCCAGGCGCAGACCCACGCCCTTCCCGCGCTTCGCGAGGAAGGTATTGACGTGGTTTGCGGCACGTTCAGTAAGAGTGATAGCCATGATTCCTTAAGCTGCCTTCGCTTCCTTCTCCGCGGGCTGCTCGAGCCCGTGCTTCTTGCGGTAGTCGACGATCGCCGCCTTGATCGCGTCCTCGGCGAGGATCGAGCAGTGGATCTTCACCGGCGGCAGCGACAGCTCCTCGGCGATCTGCGTGTTGCGGATCGTTCCCGCCTGATCGAGCGTCTTGCCCTTCACCCACTCGGTGACGAGCGAGGACGACGCGATCGCCGAGCCGCAGCCGTAGGTCTTGAAGCGGGCGTCTTCGATGATCCCCTGCTCGTTGACCCGGATCTGCAGCTTCATCACGTCGCCGCAGGCCGGCGCACCCACCATGCCGGTGCCGACACGCTCGTCGCCCTTGTCGAAGGAACCGACGTTGCGCGGGTTCTCGTAATGGTCAAGTACTTTGTCGCTGTATGCCATGGTGCTGCTCCTAGGTTTTGCTTATTCCCTGATTCCTCAGTGCGCCGCCCATTGGACAGTGTTCAAGTCGACGCCTTCCTTGTACATCTCCCACAGCGGCGAGAGCTCGCGCAGCTTGCCGATCTTGGCGCGCAGGAGCTTGACGGCGTAGTCGATCTCCTCCTCGGTGGTGAAGCGCCCGATCGTGAAACGGATCGAGCTGTGCGCAAGTTCGTCCGAGCGTCCCAGCGCGCGCAGCACGTACGAGGGCTCGAGACTCGCCGAGGTGCACGCCGAGCCCGAGGACACCGCGATGTCCTTGATCGCCATGATCAACGACTCGCCCTCGACGAAATTGAAGCTGATGTTGAGATTGCCCGGTATGCGATGCTCGAGGTCGCCGTTGACGTATACCTCTTCCATGTCCTCGAAGCCGGCGAGCAGCTTGTCACGCAGGACGCGGATGCGTTCGCTCTCGGCCGCCATCTCGAGCTTGGCGATGCGGAACGCCTCGCCCATGCCGACGATCTGGTGCGTCGCGAGCGTTCCCGAGCGCAGCCCGCGCTCGTGGCCGCCGCCGTGGATCTGCGGCTCGATGCGCACGCGCGGCTTCCTGCGCACGTACAGCGCGCCGATGCCCTTCGGGCCGTAGACCTTGTGCGCGGTCACGGTCAGAAGATCGACCTTGAGCTTCTGCGAGGTCGATCGTCGAATCTTGCCTGCGGCCTGCACCGCGTCGCAGTGGAAGATGATGCCTTTCGCGCGGCAGATCTCGCCGATCTCGGCGATCGGCTGGATCACGCCGATCTCGTTGTTCACCATCATCATCGAGACGAGGATGGTGTCCGGGCGGATCGCCGCCTTGAACTTCTCGAGATCGATGAGCCCGTTCTGCTCCGGATCGAGATACGTCGCCTCGAATCCCTGGCGCTCGAGCTCGCGCACGGTGTCGAGCACCGCCTTGTGCTCGGTCTTCATGGTGATGATGTGCTTGCCCTTGCCCTTGTAGAAGTGCGCCGCGCCCTTGATGGCGAGGTTGTTGCCTTCGGTCGCGCCAGAGGTCCAGATGATCTCCCGGGGATCGGCGTTCAGAAGCGCCGCGACGTGCTCGCGCGCTTCTTCCACCGCCTTTTCCGCTTCCCAGCCGAACGCGTGCGAGCGGCTCGCCGGGTTGCCGAATTGCTCGGTGAGGAAGGGAATCATCTTCTGCGCCACGCGCGGGTCCACCGGCGTGGTCGCCGAATAATCGAGGTAGATCGGAAACTTCATCGCGCTCTCTCCAGGGCCGGTGTCAGGCCACTGCGGCTTCCTTGCCGCGCCTGTCCTGGAGCACTTTGACCGCTTCCTTGCGCGCCGCCTGCTGCGCGACCAGGTCCGAGAGCTTGACCGAGTCCAGGTACTCGTACATCTTGTCGTTCAGCGTCGCCCACAGGTCGTGGGTCATGCAGCGCTGTTCGTCCTGGCAGTTTTCCTTCCCGCCGCACTGGGTCGCGTCCAGCGGCTCGTCCACCGCGGTGATGATGTCCGCCACCGAAACCTTCTCGAGCTTGCGCGCCAGGGTATAGCCGCCGCCCGGCCCGCGCACGCTCTCGACCAGCGTGTGGCGGCGCAGCTTGCCGAACAGCTGCTCCAGGTAGGAGAGCGAGATGCTCTGCCGCTGGCTGATGCCGGAGAGGGTCACCGGGCCCCTGCCCCCGTGCATGGCGAGGTCGAGCATCGCCGTTACCGCGAACCGTCCTTTGGTCGTCAATCTCATGGATGCAACTCCGAACCGCAGAAATACCCGATAAATTCGCTCAACTATATCAAAGCCTGACAATTTCAGTCAACTATTCATTGACGCCCTGACGTTGCTCTTACTTGACCAGTTTCGGCCCCAGGCGCAGTTGCTTCTGCGACTCGTCCCGCTCCGCCCGGATTTGCTCGATCTGCTGCACAATCAACTGGATACGATTGTCCATTTCTACCGAATGATCGAGCAGGCCCTGCACCGCCTTGGCGAGGGGATCGTCTTCCGCCTTGCTGGTCACCGCGTAGGCGGAGAAGCCGAGGTTCGCCGCCTTCTCCTCGCGTGTCTTGTCCTGCTCACCGAGGATGACCCGCGCGGGTATCCCAAGCGCGGTGGCCCCGGGCGGGACGTCCTTCACCACCACGGCGTTCGAGCCGATCCTCGCGCCGTCGCCCACGACGATAGGCCCCAGAATCTTCGCTCCCGCGCCTATGACCACCCCGCGCCCGAGGGTCGGGTGGCGCTTGCCCTTGTTCCAGGTGGTGCCGCCGAGCGTGACACCGTGATACAGCGTGCAGTCGTCGCCGATCTCGGCGGTTTCGCCGATCACCACGCCCATGCCGTGATCGATGAAGACACGGCGCCCGACCGTCGCGCCCGGATGGATCTCTATGCCCGTGAGAAACCGTGACGTGTGAGACAGGAAGCGCGCAAGCCAGCGCAGCCTCCAGCACCACAGTCGGTGGGCGAAACGGTGGATCAGAAGCGCGTGGAATCCGGGATAGCAGGTGATGACCTCCCAGGTCGAGCGCGCTGCGGGATCGCGCTCGAAGGTGCTGGCTATGTCTTCACGGATTCGGGCGAACATCGGTTTTTCCGGGGAACGGGTCTTTGATTATCTGAAGCCTTACTGATTTGGTCAACTATTTTCCTGAGGTTCCGGAGCGGAACAAGCCGCGCAGGATGTTGATCTCCACTTTCTCGAGCCGCGCCCTGGCAAAAAGCCGGCGCAGCCGGTCCATGAGCTTGCGCGGATCGCGCGGGTCCAGGCGCCCGCTCGCGTGGAGACTGCGCTCGAGGTGTGCGTAGAAGCGCTCGATCTCCTCGTGAGTCGCGTACTCGATTTGCGGTGATGGTGCGGCAGGGGCAAGCGCCGCCATGCGCACCTCGTAGGCCATCACCTGCACCGCCTGGGCGAGGTTGAGCGAGGCGTAGCGCGAATCGGCCGGGATGCGAGCGATGCGGCTGCACTGCATGACCTCCCTGTTCGAGAGCCCGACCGTCTCGTTGCCGAAAACCAGCGCCACCTCGTCGCGCTGCGCGGCGAGTGCAATCACCCGAGCCGCCCCGCGCGCATCGAGCGGCGGATGTGAAAGCTCGCGCTCGCGCGCGCTCAGGGCGACGGAGAGCGCCGTCCCTTCGAGCGCCTCGGCGAGCGTCCCGCAAACCCGCGCCGAATCGAGCACGTCGCGCGCCCCCGCTGCCGTCGCCCGCGCGTCGGCATGAGGGAAGCGCTTCGGCCGCACCAGCACGAGCTGCGCGAGTCCCATGGTCTTCATCGCGCGCGCCGCGGCGCCGATGTTGCCGGGATGCGAGGGTCGCGAGAGCACGACGCGGACTCGCAGAAGCGGATCGCCGGCTTTCATACTAGAATTCGCCGCTTCGCGTTTCAGCTCTTTTCACTGACGGGATTCGCAATGCATCCGATGCTCGGGATCGCGGTGAGAGCCGCGCGCCGCGCCGCTGCCATCATCAATCGCGCTGCGCGCGATGTGGAGCTGCTGCCTGTCACGCGCAAGCGGCACAATGATTTCGTCACCGAAGTGGACCATGCCGCCGAGCGGGCGGTCATCGAGGTATTGCACCGGGCCTATCCGGACCACGCGATTCTAGCAGAGGAGTCGGGCGCCTCTGCCGGCAGCTCGCCTGAATCCGAGTACACCTGGATCATCGACCCACTCGACGGCACGACCAATTTCATTCACGGTTTTCCGCAGTACGCGGTGTCGATCGCGCTGCGGCACAAGAACCTCATCACTCAAGGCGTCATCTACGATCCCACCAAGAACGAATTATTCACGGCGAGCCGCGGACGCGGCGCATACCTGAACGAGCGGCGCCTGCGCGTGTCCAAACGGACGCAGCTCGCCGAGGCGCTGATCGGCACCGGATTCCCGTTTCGCGACCTCCACACCCTGGACGAGTATCTCGCCATGTTCCGCGAGCTGACCGTGCGTACCGCAGGGCTGCGCCGCGCCGGCGCGGCATCGCTCGACATCGCCTACGTCGCGGCGGGCCGCCTCGACGGCTTCTGGGAGCTGGGTCTCTCGGCCTGGGACATGGCGGCCGGCGCCCTCCTCGTTCAGGAAGCCGGCGGGCTCGTCGGCGATTTTAGCGGAGAGCCGGGCTACCTCGACTCGGGCCGCATCATCTGCGGAAATCCGAAAATCTTCTCGCAGCTGCTACAAGTCATCGGGCCGCTTTCGGCGAAAACGCCGTAATACGCCGTGCGCGCGCGCCTGATCCTGATCGCCGCGACGCTGCTCTGGGCCACGACCGCGCGCAGCGCCGACCTGCGCATCGGGGTCGCCGCGGATGTGACGTCGATGGACCCGCATTTCCTCAATCTCCAGCCCAACGTGAACGTTTCCTGGCACGTGTTCGACGCGCTGACCCACGTGAACGAGGACGCGCGCCTCATCCCCGGGCTCGCCGCATCGTGGCGAGCGGTCGATTCCCTTACCTGGGAATTCCGTCTGCGCCGCGGGGTCAAGTTTCACGACGGGACGGACCTCACCGCCGAAGACGTCGTGTTCTCGATCGAGCGCACCTTCCAGGTCCCCAACGGCCAGTTCCGGCCCTTCACCCAGCGCATCGTCGGCAAGCGCATCGTGGACGCGCACACACTGAGGCTCACGACCGCGACGCCGTATGCCATGGTGCCCTACGACCTCAACTCGGTGCACATCGTCTCGAAGAAAGCCGCGGCCAGCGCGCGGCCCGAGGATTTCGACTCGGGGAAGGCGATGGTCGGCTCCGGCCCCTTCAGGTTCGTGCGCTTCGCCCGCGGCGACCGCGTCGAGCTCGCGCGCAACGACGCCTATTGGGGAGGCAAGTCCGCATGGGAGAAGGTCGTCTTCCGCATCGTCCCCACCGACCCCGCGCAGGCTCGCCGGTCTGCTCTCCGGGGACCTCGATGCGATCGAGCAGGTTCCCACCGCGGACCTGCCGCGCGTCCGGCGCGATTCCCGCCTGAGAATCGCGCAGAAAGTTTCGTGGCGCACGATCTTCTTCTACCTGGACCAGCGCAACGCGACCCCCGCCGGGGCTCGCCGACAAGTCCGGCCGGCCGCTCGAGCGCAATCCGTTCCGCGACGTGCGCGTGCGCCAGGCGCTCTCCAAGGCGATCGACCGGCGCGCGATCGCCGAGCGCCTGATGGACGGCGCGGCGCTGCCGGCCTCGAACCTCGTCTCGCCGCCCGTGTTCGGCCACGCGCCGGACCTGAAGCCCGAGGCCTACGACCCCGAGGGAGCGAGGCGCCTGCTCGCCGAAGCGGGGTATCCCGACGGATTCGCGATGGTCCTCGCCTCGCCCAACAACCGCTACGTGAACGACGAGCAGATCGCTCAAAGCGTCGCCCAGATGCTCGCGCGCGTCGGCGTGCGCGCGCGCGTCGAGGCGCTGCCGATCAGCACCTATCTGACGAAGGGGCGCAACCTGGAATTCGGCTTCGCGATGCTCGGCTGGGGCTCGTTCTCGGGCGACCTCGCCCTGCGGTCGCTCGTCGCCAGCGTCGATGCGAGCAAGGGTTTCGGCGCGTTCAACTGGTCGAGCTATTCCAATCCGCGGGTCGACGAGTTGATCGAGCGCGCTTTCGCCAGCGTCGATGAGAAGCGGCGCGAGGCCCTGGCGCGCGACGCGATGCGGCTCGCCATGCGGGACCACGCCGTCATCCCGCTGCACCACCAGATCACAACCTGGGCGACGAAGAAGGGACTCGCCTACTCGCCGCGGACCGACGAGTTCACCTTCGCGCACCATTTTCGGCCGCAGTAGGGCCGGGCGCCGTGCTTTCGTACATCGTCCGCCGCGTGCTGCAGGGCTTCGCGGGCCTCGCAGCGATGTCATTGCTGGTCTTCGCCGGCGTCTACGCCGTCGGCAATCCGGTCGACATTCTCGTCAATCCGCACGCCGATCAGAGAGAGATCGCGCGCGCGACCGCGGCACTGGGCCTGGACAGACCGCTCGTCGAGCAATACTTCGCCTTCATCGGGAACGCTGCGAGTGGAAATCTCGGCCTGTCGTTCGCGTTCAACGTGCCGGCGATCGGCTTGATCCTCGAGCGCATGCCGGCCACCCTCGAGCTCGCGATCGCCGCGATGCTGATCGCGGTGCTGCTGGGGGTCCCTCTGGGACTCTGGGCCGGTCTCAAGCCCGACTCCGCCTCGGGCAAGACCATCATGGCGGCCTCGATCCTCGGTTTCTCGCTCCCGACTTTCTGGGTCGGCCTGATGCTCATCATGGTGTTCTCGGTCTGGCTCGGCATTCTGCCCACATCGGGCCGCGGTCCGACCTCCGATCTCCTCGGCATCCCCGTAAGCTTCCTCTCGCTCGAGGGCCTGCGCCACCTCGTCCTCCCTGCCGCGAACCTCGCGCTGTTCAACCTCGCGCTCATCATCCGGCTCGCGCGCACAGCGACGCGCGAGGCCCTCCAGCAGGATTACGTACGCTTCGCCCGCGCCAAGGGCCTCACCGAGGGGCGCGTCGTCGGCGTGCACGTGCTCAAGAACGCCCTTGTTCCCATCGTCACCGTGACGGGCGTCGAGTTCGGCTCGGTGATCGCCTTCGCCGTCGTCACCGAGTCGATATTCGCGTGGCCCGGAATGGGGAAGCTCCTGATCGATTCGATCAACGTGCTCGACCGGCCCGTGATCGTCGGCTACTTGTGCATCGTCGTGACACTCTTCGTCGCGATCAACCTGCTCGTCGATCTCGCCTGCTCATGGCTCGACCCGCGCATCCGGCTCGGGGAGGGGGCGTGACGCTCGCTCGCCGTTTCGCCGCAGAATTCGCCGCGAGCCGGATCGCCCTTGGGAGTCTCGCGCTGCTCGCCGCCATCGTCCTTGCCGCTCTGCTCGCGCCCTGGATCGCCCCGCAGAATCCCTACGACCTGGCGGGCCTTCAGCTCCTCGACTCGCGCCTGCCACCGCTCGCACGCTCTGCCGCGGGCGCGATTCACTGGCTCGGCACCGACGACCAGGGCCGCGACATGCTCTCGGCGATCCTCTACGGCCTGCGCACGAGCGTCGCGGTCGGCGCGGCGAGCACCGCGCTCGCCCTGGCGATCGGCGTCAGCCTGGGTCTCGCCGCCGCATGGTTCGGCGGCTGGCTGGACGCGCTTCTCATGCGCCTCGCAGACCTGCAACTCTCCTTTCCTTCTGTCCTCATCGCGCTGGTCCTGCTCGCGGTCCTCGGACAGGGACTCGACAAGATCATCGTCGCGCTGGTCGCCGTGCAATGGGCCTACTACGCGCGCACCGCGCGTGCGGCCGCGCTGGTCGAGCGCCGCAAGGAATACATCGAAGCTGCGATCTCTCTCGCGCTTTCGACCCGGCGGATCATTTTCCGACACCTGCTCCCGAACTGCGCGCCGCCGCTCATCGTGCTCGCCGCGGTCCAAGTCGCCGCGGCGATCACACTCGAGGCGACGCTCTCCTTCCTGGGCCTGGGGTTGCCGATCACGGAGCCCTCGCTCGGCCTCCTGATTTCCAACGGATTCAACTACCTGCTGTCGGGGCATTACTGGATCAGCTTCTTTCCCGGAATCGCACTGCTCGCCGCCGTAACCAGCGTCAATCTGGTCGCGGACCGATTGCGCGATGTCCTGAATCCCCAGTTGCGGCGATGAATTCGGCCGGTTCCTATTGACACCGGCCCGGGTCCCTCCCTACAGTCATAAAGGCGGTTTTCACTCAAGGAGGAGCCCATGAAAAAGAAATCCGCGATTCTGAACGCCTTCTTGTTTCTCCCGTTTCTCTTGTGCGCCGGACAGGCGCTGGCTCAGTGCAAGCTCGGCGTGCCCGCGATCAAGGTGGGCGTGCAGGGGGCAGCCTCGGGCCCGCACGCAGACTACGGCCGGCAGATCGAGATGGGCGCCACCATGGCGATCGAGGAGATCAACCGGGCGGGTGGCGTGCTCGGCTGCAAGGTCCAGATGAGATTCATGGACGACGAGAACAAGGCCGCGGTCGGCGTGAAGAACGCGCGCTACCTCGTGACCGATTGGGGCGCGCATTTCACCTTCGGCACCGACTCGAGCGGCGTCGCCATGGCGATGGGTCCGGTCCTCTCGGAATTGAAGCGCATCCACTTCTTCACTCATGCGGCGACGCACCGGCTGACCGAGGAGCTGGTCGCCGAAAAAGGCATCAAGGAAATCGTCCGCGTGAGCGTCCCCGTATACCAGGACGGCGTCGTCGCGGCCCTGATCTTCAAGGACCGCATGGATATCAAGCGCTGGGCCACCATCGGGGCTGACTACGAATACGGTTACACGTCGTGGAACCTGTTCAAGGAAACCCTGAAAAAGCACCGGCCGGACGTGGAATTCGTCGCGGCGGCCTGGGCGCCGTTCCTGACTCTGGACTTCTCGCCTCACATCGCGGCAGTGATGGCGCAGAAACCCGACGCCATCTTCGCCACGCCTTGGGCGGGGGAAGCGGTCATGCTCCTGCGCCAGTCGCTGATCCAAGGCGTATTCGACAACGTCCAGGTCTGGTGGCAGGCGATGGGAGGCTCGGTCGACGTCCTCGAGGGGATCTCCGCCGAAGTCGCCAAGGACCGCTTCAAGGGCAAACTCTGGGCCACGGCGCGCTACATCCACAACTGGCCCGAGACCGCGGAGAACCAGGCCTTCATCGAGCGCTACCGCAAGCGCTGGGCGAGATTCCCCAACTACTCCGCCGAGACCACTTATTCCGCCTTGTTCATCATGAAGGCGGCGGTAGAGAAGGCCCGCAGCCTGGAAACCGGGAAAGTCGTCGGTGCCCTGAAGGGAATGCAGATCAAGAATCCCGGGGGACTGAGGGTGTTCAGGTCGGAAGACCAGCAGTTCGTCTATAACGTCCCGGCCGGACGCCCGATGATGAACGAGAAGTATCCCATCCCCGTGCTCGGCGATCTGCGGGTGTTCGAGGCCAAGGACTACTACCGCTACCCGCCCTTCACGCCGGTTTCGGCGGCGAAGTAGGCGCTTCAGAGAAAGGGCCCCGTTCGGGGCCCTTTTCTTGCCCGATGGATACGATTGCCTTTCAGGGGCTGATCGGCGTGTCCCTGGCGATGTACCTGTGGCTGATCTCGGCCGGGCTCACGATCATCTTCGGCGTGCTGCGGATCGTGAACTTCGCACACGGGAGCCTGTTCATGGTGGGGGCCTACCTGGCCTACACCTTCTACGGGCAGCTCGGACTCCCCTTCGGCGTCGCCATCGTTCTGAGCCTCATTGGGACGGGACTGCTCGGCCTGGTGATGGAGCGCGTCCTCGCCCGGATCTACGCGATCGACGAGGCTTACCAGCTGCTCCTCACCTTCGGTTTCATCCTGATCCTCGACGACGCGGTCAAGATCATCTGGGGCGGGGTGTTCCGGATCCCCCCGATTCCGGACTTTCTCGACGGCGCCTTGCCGGTGCTCGGCAAGTCCTTCCCCGTCTATAACGCCTTCGTCATCGCGGTCGGCCTCGCCGTCGCCGTGCTTCTCTGGGCGGTTTTCGAGAAGACCTGGTGGGGAAGGATCGTGCGCGCGACGGCTTTGGACCGCGAGATGGCCAATGCCATCGGGGTCAATGTTCCGCGGGTCTTCTCGGGCGTATTCATCGTCGGCGCGATGCTCGCCGCCCTGGGAGGCGCGATCGGAACGCCGGTGCGCGTCGTCGCACCCGGCATCGGCTCGGCGATGATCATCCAGGCTTTCATCATCACGGTCATCGGCGGCCTGGGAAATCTCAAGGGCGCGTTCGTCAGCTCGCTCATCGTCGGCGTGCTGAGCGCATACGGGACCCTGTTCTTCCCGGTATTCGAGCTCTTTTTCATCTTCGTGATCATGGCCGTGGTGCTTCTCGTCCGGCCACAGGGGCTGTTCGCACGCTGAGAACCAACATGACCGGCCGCCTTCCTCTTCCCGCGATCCTCACGGGCCTTCTGCTCCTTGGGCTTTTCCTCCTGCCGTGGATCCTCGGCCAGTATCCGGTCTATATGGCGATGCAGATCATGATCCTCGCCGTGTTCTCGGTCGGCTTCAATCTCCTTTTCGGCTACACGGGGCTCCTCTCCTTCGGCCAGGCCGGGTTTTTCGCCGTCGGCGCCTACGGTTGCGCGAAGATCCTGCTCGCGGTGCCCAACCTCTTTCTGGGCATCGCGGGCGGAGTGGCGGCCGCCGGCGTGGCGGCCGTCCTGCTCGGCATCCTCTCGGTGCGCCATACGCGCATCTACTTTTCGATGCTGACGCTTGCTTTCGGCATGATGATTTTCTCGATCGCCTGGAAATGGCGGGACTTCACCGGCGGGGACGACGGGCTGGTCGGAATACCGCGGGCTCCGCTCGAGATCCCCGGCCTTTTCACCATCAGCGTGTCGGCGATGGAGCGCTACTACTACGTGGTTCTGGTGCTTTCGCTCCTTGCGATCGTCGCGATGCGCCGCCTGGTGCGCTCCCCGCTCGGGCTGACCCTGCAGGCGATCCGGGACAGCGAGACTCGCGCGGAATTCGCCGGCGTTCCGGTACGCAAATGCCGGCTCGTCGCTTTCACGATCGCCGGGCTCTACGCCGGGCTCGCGGGGGCGATGCTCACGCCGCTCGAGAATACGGTGACTCCGCCTGTCGCGCACTGGAGCACTTCCGCCGAGCCTGTGCTCGCGACCCTGCTCGGCGGCGTCCACGCTTTCGCGGGGCCCATCGTCGGAGCATTTCTCTTTCTCGTGATCAAGGACATCATCGTCCGCTTCACCGAGTACTGGCTCATCTGGTTCGGCGTCATCGTCGTCGCTCTCGTCTTGGGCTTCCCGGGCGGCGTCATGAGCATCTTCGCGAAGCGCCGCACGTGACCGAGCTTCTGAAAATCGAACAGGCCGGCAAGCGCTTCGGGGATTTCGTCGCCATCAACGGCGTAAGCCTTTCCATTCCCTCGGGACGGCTTACCGCGATCATCGGCCCGAACGGCGCCGGCAAGACGACACTCATCAATCTCGCCACCGGCGCCCTCCTTCCCGACTCCGGGGTGATGCATTTCAAGGGCGAAGCGATCACGCGCCTCGCAGTCCACGATCGGGTACGCAGGGGATTGTCACGGTCGTTCCAGGTCATGAATATTTTCGCGCGCCTGTCGGTGCTGCAGAACATCCTGCTGCCCGTGCTCGCAAAGCGCGGACGCGCCGGCATCCCCTTTCGCGAGGTCGCGCTGGAAGCGAAAAGCCTGGCCGAAGCCCGCCAGGTCCTTCGGGAAATCGGCCTCGCGGAGCGGGAGGATCTCCCTGCCGGCGCCCTTTCGCACGGAGACCAGCGACTGCTCGAGCTGGGGATCGCGATTGCCCCTTCCCCCGAGCTGTGTTTCCTCGACGAACCCTCCTCCGGCCTGACCTCGGTCGAGCGCGCGAGGGTGCTGGACGTGATCAAGAAGATCTCCGCCGGGGGGCGCACCACCTTCGTCATCGTCGAGCACGATATGGACGTCGTTTTCTCTCTCGCGGAGTGGATCGTGGTGATGAACCGCGGACAGGTGCTGGCCGAGGGACCGCCCGGAGAGATCCGCGAGAACCGCGCCGTGCGCGAAGTCTATCTCGGCGACGAGCTGTGAGCGCGATCCTCAGAGCGAACGAGCTCGTGACCGGATACGGCCTGGGCGCGGTGATTCACGGCGTATCCCTGGAGATCGAGGCAGGCGAAGCCGTGTGCCTGCTCGGGCGCAACGGCGCGGGCAAGAGCACGACGCTGAAGAGCATCATCGGCCTTGTGCCGCCGCGCACCGGCAAAGTCGAATTCATGGGACAAGAGATCACGAGGCGCCCGGCTTTCAAAATCGCTCGGCTCGGCGTCGGCTACATCCCCGACGACCGGCGCATCTTCGCGGAGCTCACCGTCGAGGAGAACCTGATGATCGTCCGGCGTGTCACGCGCCGCGAGGGACACTGGACGCTCGAGCGCGTGTACCGCCTCTTCCCGGTCCTGGACGAGCTGCGCGACAAGCACGGCACGGGTCTTTCGGGCGGGGAGCAGAAGATGCTCGCCATCGGCCGGGCCCTCATGGGCAATCCGAGCCTTCTCATCCTGGACGAGCCGTCGGAGGGCCTTTCCCCCTTGATGGTCAAGACGCTGATCGAGGCGATCACCCAGATCCGGAAGGAAGGCGTGACGCTGCTCATCGCCGACCAGAACGTCAAGTTCGCGCGCCGCGTGGGCAGCCGCGGCTACGTCATGGAAGAGGGCCACATCCGTTATTCGGGCGGCCTCGAGGAGCTGTGGGCGAACGAGCAGATCGTCCGGCGCTACCTGGCGGTCTAGAGCGACCGCTCGCGGCACGCTACGCCGCCGCGCTCTCGTCATAGAGCCCGCGGCACTCCTCTTCCCGTCCGCGAACGACCCTTCTCCCCGCAAGCGAGCCGCGGGTCTCGGTCACAACGGTGCGCTGGCGCTCGACGTGATCGCTGTCATAGAAATAGATGACCGCCCAATCGCGCACCCGCTTCAGCTTGTGCGCGAGCGCCGTGTTCGAATACAGCGCCGTGAAGTGCCACTCGCCGCGCCGGGCGTGGAGCACGGGCAGCCACGAGTCCTTGCCGGGATTGAAACGCCTCGGCGCGATCGTTTGCAGCTGCCCGGCCTCGGCCTTGCGGCGGTACTCGCGATCCACGTCGAGGAGCAAATCGACTCCGGGCTCTCTCGACAAGTCTTCCGGCGCGCGGCTCCGCGGCACCCGCAGCCGGCCCAGCATGCGGTCCAGGGCCGCGCGCCACGCCGCCGCGCGGCGCGCCCCGACGCCATGAACGCTCTCCAGGCTGCCGTCGTTGGCCGCCGTCTCGAGGCCCTCGAGCGTGTCGATGTGCAGCGTGTCGTGAATGCGCTTCGCCAGCTCCGGCCCCATCCCGGGCACCGACCGGAACAGCCGCTCCGGGTCGGTCGTGCCGCGCAAGCGCTCGAGCTGGCCCCAGCGCGTCGTGATCAGCATCTCCGCAATCGCGGCGGCGATCCCCGCGCCGATGTTCGGCAAGGCGTCGAGCCCCTTGACGCCTTCGGAATCGAAGATCGCGCGCAGGCTGCCTGGAAGCTGTGCCACGGTATCGGCCGCTTTCCGGTAAGCGCCCGCGCGGAAGGGGTTCGCGCCTTGCGCATGCAGGAGTTCCGCCGCCTCCCGGAGCTTTTCGGCGATTTGCCGGTTTTCTGGAGGAACCGGTTTGCGTTCAGCGCTCACGGGATTTTCCGATACCAGCATCACAAGGCCCCCTTCCTGCCCAAGCCTAGTCGGGACGCCCGTGGCCGGATTGATTCAGATCAATACGGAGATCTGCAATCGTTGCATGCTGATTCTGTTGGATTTCCGAACTAGGGCGGAATCCCGAGTCCGGGAGCGAATCATGAGTTGCGACTTGAGAGAGTTGTCGCATCCATGCCAAAGGGGCGAACAGGCCCGCGGAGGGAGTCTCGCACCCCCGGTGAATCCCCTTTGGTCCCGAGCGCTTTCCTCTTTCTCCCAGGCGCTGAACCGGATCCTGCTCGCCGTCGGATTCGGTGCGGTGCTGCTCGGGCCTATCGAGGACTGGCAGGCGGTGTCCTGGCAGGACGCGGTTTCATCTTTCTCGTCCGTCGAGCGCGCTAGCGCCGAGACCCCGCCCGTCCAGTCCCTCAACTCGGGCAATCCGGAATTGCGCGAGCTTGCGGTCCATCTGTCGTAGCGATACCGGGTCGCGCTCGACTCGACCGAGGAATGGGTGAGCGATGCGTACGACACCGGCATCAGGCTCGGCCTCGATCCCCTGCTGATCCTCGCGGTGATCGCAATCGAATCGAGCTTCAACCCGATCGCGCAGAGCTCTGCCGGAGCGATGGGCCTCATGCAAGTGGTCCCGCGCTACCATGAGAACACGCTCGAAGAGCACGGCGCGAGTGGCATGCTCCTGGACCCTGCTGTCAACATTGTCGTGGGCGCACGCATCCTCAAACGCTATATCGACCATACCGGCAGCCTTGAATCGGGCCTGCAGTACTACAACGGCGCGCGTCCGGACAGGTCACGCAAGTATGCAAACAAGGTCATTGCTGAAAGGGACCGGTTGCGGAATGTCGCGGACCGACCCGAGCCGCTGTCCTCCGCGTTCTGAGTCCCGTTGGCCTGCGGCGATGAATCGCGCAAGCAGGCGGTAGAATGCGGGCGGCCTCAAGTCGCAGGCCGCCCAACCTTGTCTCACCCGGAGGAAAGACCATGCAGACCTTGAAGTCACTCGCATTCCTGACAGCGTTGCTCTCCGCTGCCGGCGGCGCCGCTGCGCAAGGATCCAAGCCGCTGGAACTGATCGCATTTGGCGGCGGCGGCAACTGGCCGATCTGGGCGGCGCAGGAAAGGGGTCTTTTCGCGGAGAACGGAATCGCCGTGAAGCTTTCCTTCACACCGAATTCAGTCGAGCAGATCCGCAATCTGATGAACGGGACTTACGACCTCGGCACTACCGCGTACGACAATGTCGTGGCCTACCAGGAAGGGCAAGGAGAGACCGAGCTGCCGACGCAACCCGACCTGTTCGCCTTCATGGGCGGCTACTCCGGCTCGCTGCGCTTCGTGACCCAGCCAAACATCAAGACCTACGCCGATCTCAAGGGCAAGACGGTCGGCGTGGACGCGGCGACCACCGGGTTCGCCTTCATCCTCTATAAGCTCGCCGCGCTGAACGGCCTCTCATCGAGCGACTACAAGGTCGAGCGCCTGGGCGGGACGCCCGCGCGCGTGCAGGCGCTGATGGAAGGGAGAATCGCCGGCACCATGATCACCTCGCCCTCGGAACTCCTACCCGAATCGAAGGGTTATACGCGGCTCGGCGACACTACGCCGACTTTCGGCCCGTACCAGGCTTCCATCGGGGTCGCGCGCCGCTCCTGGGCGGCGAAGAACGGCGACCCGCTGGTCGCCTTCATCCGTTCGTATGTCGCGGCGATGGACTGGCTGCAGCAGCCGGAGAACAAAGACGAGGCGGTTTCGATCTATCTCAAGAACCTGCCGAAAGTCCCGAAGGCAGCGGCCGAGAAGGCCTACGACGTGATGTTCGCGGCCAACGAAGGCTTCCAAAAAAAAGCCAAACTCGACGTGGAAGGCGCGCGGACCGTGCTGAAGCTGCGCAGCGAATTCGCCAAGCCGCAGAAGAATCTCACCGATCCGATGAAATACATCGACGAGACCTACTACAGGAAGGCGCTGCAATAGCCCCGGTCGGGCGCCCTACTCGTACAGCCCGGCGCGCGCCTTGCCACGGAACACACGGTAGGCAAACGCCGTGTAGGCGACCAGGAGCGGCAGCACGATCGCCACGCCGATCAGCATGACTCCGAGGGCGGAGGGATGCGCGGCCGCCTCCCAGATCGTCATGCGGTCCATGACCACATAGGGAAACAGACTGTAGGCGAGCCCGGCGAAGGCGATCGCGAAGATCGCGACCGCAGCCGCAAACGGCATCCAGTCGGGCTCCCGCTCGCCGCGCTTCAAGCGACCCGTCGCGCGCCACAGGATCCAGCCGGCAACGACGGTGGCGAGCGGCAGCAGCATGAGGGCGAGCGTGCGCGGAAAATCGAACCACCTTGCGAACACGGTCTGGCTCACCAGCGGCGTCGCGAGGCTCACCAGTGCGACGCCGAGCACGACCCAGGCGAGGCCCCAGCGCGCCCAGGCGAGGGCCTTTCTCTGAAGCGCGCCCTCGGTCTTCAGGATGAGCCAGGTGGCGCCGAGCAGCACGTAGCCGCCGCAAAGGCTCGCGCCCACCAGCACCGCGAAAAAGTAGGAGCCGAAGCTCGGGTGGAAGCCGGTGATGTAGCGCCCGAGCATCACTCCTTGCGCAAACGACCCGAGAAACGAGCCGAACCAGAACAGCCAGTTCCACAGCTCGCGGTGCCAGCCTTCGGCCTTGATGCGGAATTCGAACGCTACGCCGCGCAGCATCAATCCGATGAGCATCGCCACGACCGGGAGGTACAGCGCGCCGAGTACGATACCGTGCGCGATCGGGAAGGCGACGAGCAGAATCCCGACGCCCAGCACGAGCCAGGTCTCGTTCGCGTCCCAGAACGGACCGATCGAAGCGACCATCAGCTCCTGTTCCCGCACGTCGGCCGCGGGCATCAGCATGCCGACGCCGAGATCGTAGCCGTCGAGGACTACGTACATCAGGATCGCCAGCCCCATGATGAACGCGAAGACGAGCGGTAGATCGAGGTTCACGACTGCGCTCCCTTGCCCGCAAGGTGCGTGAGCACCACGAGATAGGCGATCAGCATCACGGCGTAGGTGGCGATATAGCCCGCCAGACTCACGCCGATCTGCGCGCCCGATACCCTCCCGGCCGCCTCCCAGGTCTTTAGGATGCCGGTGACGAGCCAGGGCTGCCTGCCGATTTCGGTGACGAGCCAGCCCGCCAGCGTCGCGATCCAGCCGGCGAACGTGGACCCTGCGAAAACCCACAGCAGCCAGCGCGGCGCGGGCCTCCCGCCGCGCGTCATCCAGGTTCCGCCCCAGGCGATAAGCAGCATCAGCATTCCCAAACCGACCATCACGCGAAACGCGAAGAAGACCGGAGCCACAGGCGGCACATCGGGCGCGAAGGCGTCGATGCCCTTCAGCTCGGCGTCGCCGTCGTGCTTGAGGACCAGGCTCGCGACCCTGGGAATCTCGATCGCAAAGTCATTCCTGCGAAAGTCGTCGTCCGGCACGGCGAAGAGCACCAGCGGCACGCCTTTCTGCGTTTTCCAGATCGCCTCGATCGCGGCGATCTTCGCCGGCTGGTGCTCGAGGGTGTTGAGCCCGTGCAGGTCGCCGACGAAGATCTGCAGCGGCGCGAGCACCGCCGCCAGGCCCAGCCCGAAGCGCATCGTCTTGCGCGCCGAAGGCGTCTTCCTCCGCGCGCAGCAGCCGCCACGCCGAAAGCCCGACGACGACAAACGCGGCGGTGAGGCCGGAAGCGAGCAGCATGTGGGTCAGGCGAAAGGGAAACGAGGGGTTGAAGATCACGCGCAACCAGTCGCCCGCGATGATCTGTCCCCCGTCCATCACATGCCCGGTCGGCGTCTGCATCCAGGAATTGAGCGCGAGAATCCAAAATGCCGAAAGCGTCGTGCCGAGCGCCACCATCGCGGCGGAGAATACATGCATCCAACCGGGAACGCGGTTCATGCCGAAGAGCATCACTCCGAGGAAGGTCGCCTCGAGAAAAAAGGCGGTCAGCACCTCGTAGGCGAGGAGCGGCCCGGCGATATTGCCGACCTTCTGCATGAACCCCGGCCAGTTCGTGCCGAACTGGAACGACATGGTGATGCCGCTCACGACGCCCATGGCGAAGGAGAGCGCGAACACCTTGATCCAGAGCTTGTAGGTGGCGAGCCAAGCGGTGTCGCCCGAGAGTGCGTAGCGGATGCGGAAATACAGGAGGATCCACGCGAGCGCGATCGTCAGGCTCGGGAACAGGATGTGAAACCCGATGTTCAGCCCGAACTGCGCTCGAGCGAGAAGCAGGACATCCGCATCCATGGCTGCTTATCATACGGAAAATTGTCCGCAATGAAAGCTTCATCTCGGTGCAATGGAATACACCATTCGCCGGAGGTGTTCACGGTTACCTTGCCGCGGAACACCGGCGAGTGTTCGCAACGGAAGGTTCTTCGCGGCAATGGAATACACCCTTCACCGGACCTGTTCTAGTCTTGAAGTCTCGTTACTTCAAACAGGAGGAGTTCATGGTGAAGAAAACATTGCCTTTGTTGTTGTTCCTCGGTGTCGTCCATTCGCTGTCGGCGACTGCAAACGACTCCCTCGCGAAGTTCAAGGGTGGGATCGGCGTTATTCCCGTCTCGTCGGGCGTGGCGGTCGCCCCGACACTCGGGACCGCGCTGACCGTCGAGAGCGTGAACCGGAACATCGTCCGTGGCGTGCAGCCACCCGGACAGATCTGGGTAATCGCCGATCTCAAGGCCGATGTGAGGATCGACGGGCGCGTGAGGGTGAGAGGAAAAGGCCTGCTGCTGGGTGGGGGCAATAACATCGGTTTCAACGCGGGTCAGAGCGTCCGCGCCACCTTGCTGTGCGCCAACGACGGCAACGTCTTGCACGACTCGGGCCTGGTCCCGCTTGAAGCTAACGGCGATTTCAGGATCAACGACGTGCTCACGCCGCTCCCGCCGACCACATGCGACAGCGCCGTGCTGCTGATCCGCAACCCGGCCGGAGCCTGGTTCGCGGCCGGAATCCCGGATCTGGGGAACGACGACTAGGCGGTTTACTCTTTGGATTGGCGCGCGTTGCGCCAAGTGAAAACCGCGCGGCGGGATTCCTCCCGTCGCGCGGTTTTTTGTTGGAGCCTGTCTGCGAGCGTCAGTGCGGCAGCTTGATCCGCGAGACCGTCCAGCGGGTGACTTCCTCTTCCGGCCCGTCGCCGAGCGTCGGCGTCCACGGTATGGCGAGATTGGTCACGTCAAACCTGTCGTTTAACGGCCGAAAGTCGCGATGAACGAAGCCTTGCCCAGCAGCGCCGGGCCAAGGCCTTTGTTAATCACAAAGCCATACAGCGCTGCGGTCCCGGTGTGCGGGATGCCACCTGCGGCTTGTACGTCGGGAACGCCCAGTGCAAACAGCGTGAAGTGGTAATGGTGCGGCTTGTCACCGACCGGCGGGCAGGGGCCACCGTAGTTGCCGTTCACGCCAGTTGCACCGGTGTCCATGAAGTCGGTATTGCCGCCAAAGGCGCCGGGAGGCAGGGTAGCCGGGTTATTACCCGCGCCCTGGGCCAGATGCGTCACAGTCGGCAGAATGTTGTAGACCGCCCAGTGCCAGAAGCCGCTGCCGGTTGGCGCATCGGGGTCATAGACCTGCAGCGCCAGTGACTTGGTGCCGGGCGGTACATTGCGCCAGCGCAGTTCCGGCGAAACGTTACCGCCGGTGCAGCCAAAACCGTTGAGAATGAATTTATTGTCAAAAGTACCGCTGGCCAAGTCCGGGCTGAACAGGGTGAAGCGCTTGTGCTCACCCCGCCCGCCGCGATCATCGTCCCGATCATCGTGCGCCCAAGCGATGCCGGCCAATAAGAAAACTGAAATGAAACCCGTCAGCAATTGATTCATTGGATCCTCCTTTGTGGTGTTATTGAGCCCGGTTGAGTGCGGGGAAGCGACGAGGGGAACAGCGTGCATAGGATCAAGCGTGCGCCTCTCCTATGTCAAGCGCGCCGGGCGCGGCGTCCCGCCGCAGTCCCCATCCGGATTGTTGCGGTGCGTCTTGGGCCATTGCCCACGCCTCTCCCTCTGGATACACTAGGCTCCCCCGAAAAAGAACCAGGAGGAGACCATGAACTCGCGAACCGCCTCACCCGTCGCATTTCTCACCGCGGCGTTCTGCGCTGCAGCATTCGCGCAGCAGCCGCCGGCGGCGCCTGCCGCCGCTCCCGCGGCCAAGGCGCCTCCGTCCTGGGCTCAGGGGCGCACAGGCGACTCCCCGCTGCACCCGTTTGCGATTCACCCGACCGGCAAGGCGTCCAAAGATCTCCCCATCGACAAGCTCAAGGTTCCGGCCGGCTTCAAGGTCGAAGTCTGGGCCGAGGGCCTGCCGAACGCGCGCTCGATGGCCCTCGGGAACAAGGGCACGGTCTTCGTCGGCACCCGCCAGTTGAAAGAGGTGTATGCGGTCGTCGATCGCGGCGGGAAGCGGGAGGTGAAAACCCTCTTCAAGGGCATGGACACCCCGAACGGGATCGCTTTCAGCAAGGGCACCCTCTACATCGCCGAGCGCAACCGCATCACGCGCTATGACGGCATCGAGGACCGCCTGGATAACCCGCCCGAAGCGAAGATCGTCATCGACAACCTCGACCCGAACAATGCGCCCGGCCACTTCTGGAAGTTCCTCGCGATGGGACCCGACAGCAAGCTCTACTTCAACATCGGCGCGCCCGGCAACATCGTCATGCCGAGCTACAGGGAAGCGTCGATCTCCCGCGTGGATCCGAAGTCGGGCACGATGGAGAACGTCGCCATGGGTGTCCGCAACTCGGTCGGCTTCGACTGGCATCCGAAGACCAAGGAGCTGTGGTTCACCAACCACGCCCGCGACTGGCTGAGCGACGATACGCCGAACGACACGCTTCACCGGGTTGCGAGGAAGGGAATTCATTTCGGCTATCCCTTCTGCCATCAGGGCGACATCCTCGATCCGGAGTACGGCAAGGGCCGCGATTGCAAGGAGTTCACGCCGCCCGCGCTGAAGCTCGGCGCCCACGTCGCTCCTATCGGAATGCGTTTCTACACGGGCAAGATGTTCCCGGCCGAGTACCAGAACAACATCTTCATCGCCATGCGCGGCTCGTGGAACCGCACGATCAAGCAGGGCTACAACGTCACTCGTGTCATCCTCGACGAGAAGGGCGCTCCGAAGATGGAGCCCTTCCTGACGGGCTTCCTGCTGGACGAGAAAGCCGACCCGCCGATGTGGGGCCGGCCGGCGGACGTGATGGTCATGCGCGACGGATCGCTGCTCGTGTCCGATGACCACAACGGGATCATCTTCCGCGTGAGCTACGCGAAGAAGTGATCCGCAGTCCCGGTAACAGAGGCGCGGCGGCAATTCTTGCCGCCGCGCTTTGTCTTTGCACGGTGAGCGCACTCGGCGATGAGGTCCCGCGCAAGGCGCAGGCCTGCACCGTCTGCCACGGACTTTCCGGAAATTCGACCGACCCTGCGATGGCGTCCCTCTCAGGGCAACCGGCGCAGTTCATCACGACCTCGCTCTACATGTTTCGCGAGGGCATCCGCAAGGATCCGCTGATGTCGCCGATCGCCTCCGGCCTCTCGAACGCCGACATGAACGAGCTGGCGGCGTATTTCTCGCAGCAGAAACCAGCGGCCCCGGCGCACAAAACGTCCCCGGAGAACGTCGACATTGGCGCGCAACTCAGCCGGCAGCACCACTGCGTGCAGTGCCACGGACCGTCGCTCGCGGGCCTTCAGCACATTCCGCGGCTCGCGGGCCAGCAATTCGCCTATCTGAGAAAGCAGTTGCGCGGCTTCAAGGCCCAGACCCGCGCCGACTGGGACGGCAACATGACCTCCGCAGTGCAGGCGCTGAGCGAACGCGAACTCGACGTCCTCGCGGATTATCTTTCCGGTCTGAATCCGCGCTAACCGGACCGCGGGGCCGCCCCCCGCCGCGCAAGTAGGTTCCGGTGCTCGGCGGCAGGCATGTATCAGCGGCCTGTGCGCGCCAGAGAATGGACCCAGCCGTGCATGCGCTTCTTCACGTTCTCCATGTCGGCCTTGGTGAAAAAGTCCTCCGGCTTCACTCGGTCCACCGGATATACCGGCCGCAGGAAGTCGCTCTCGTAGCCAAACGGCACGGTGGCGTCGATTCCCATTCCACCCTCGAACTGCGTGTTGGAAGCAGTCCACTGCTTGTCGCCCGCAGTCATGCGTTCGGCGGGCATGAATGTCTGGCCGCGGCCTCCGGGTATCGGGTTGAGGATGTCAGCCCTCGGGTTCACGCGAGTCGTGAGGCACCACATCACGTCGTCCATCGAGTACGGATCGACGTCCTCGCTCACCGCAATAGCGAGGCGCATGCCCTGGGAGCAGGACAGAATTGCAGCGAGAAAATTGCGCTGCCAACCCTCGTCGATCTGGTGGCGTTTCTTCACCTGGATGACGCAGCCGCCCCAGTCGGTCATGCAGTACGGGATCACCACGTTCTGAATGATTCCGGGCTGCAGGCGATTGCACAACTCAAAGATCGCCGCTTCGCGCACCGTGGTGTCGATGTTGTGGTCGTCCAGCGTGTGAACGCCAAGCGCGAAGATGATCGGCTTGCCAGCCGGTTTGCGCGTCGTAACGGCCGTAACGTGGAACGTCGGCGCCTTGTAGGCCTTGCCCATGTAGCCGGCCCACTCCGGGTGAAAGTGGTACCTGCCTTGCACACCGGCATCCTCGCTCTCCTTGGTCTCGAATCGCCGGTCGCGCGGATCCACGTAGCCCTCCAGAACCACCTCCGCGTCGGCAAGCGCGAGCGCATCCACCGTGCGCGCCTTCACCATCCGGATTGGGGCGCCCTGGACGGCTCCCGCTACCCCGATCTCGTCGCAGCCGGCAGGAAGAATGACGTAGTCGAAACCGGCGCCCGCGAGGAGCGTGCAGGCCGGCGGAACGCCGAAGCACATCGTGATCGGGACGCGCTGGTTCGCCTTGTAGTACTTGTTGACCACTTGCCACATGTGCGAGCCGGGCGAAATCTGGAAAGTGCCGACATTGCCCCAGCGGAAATTCATCCTGTTGTAACCGAGATCCGAACCGCCCTCGAAGTAGTCACCGGTAACGCAGCGGATGCCCGAGCCGACCGTGAGTTCCGGTTCGTAGGTCGTGTGCCGGATCGGGACCATGTATTCATTGACGTCCTTCGGGTTCTCGACGACGTGCTCCTGGCACGGGGCCTCGCTCTGCGGAATAATGACCGGCTTCAGAGGATGCGACAGTGCATGGGCGAGCTTGCGGACCCGGTCGGGATCGTCCTTCCAGCCGAACATCTTGTTGATCACATTGATGTCGCCGAAGAGATTTGTGACCACCCGGTGGTTTGGCTTGCCTTTTACATTGTTGAAGAGCACCGGGCAGCCGCCGTCCATGTGCTTCTGCAAGCCTGTGACCTGCAGATCCGGATCGACTTCCTTTTTGCTCTCGATAAGGTCTCCCTGCGACCTGAGCCATTCCAGCGTGCTGCGCAAATCCCGCACCTGCTCGGTAAAGGGTATCTCCGCCTTCGCCATGATGTTCATCTGGAATCTCCTCGGTCTGCGGTCATCGTGACCGGTTGAGTATATCGGAAAAACACGCAATACATAGAAAGCTAAGCATTTCTCAAAAAGGAGCATAGCGCGGTGCAAAAAAAAGTCCAGCTTCCAAGGAGCGCCGGCATCCAGTTTTCCCCCTCTCTCAGTTCCGGCTATCTCGTCCGGGACGCCCACCGTGCGTTCCAGCACGTGCTCGAGCACCGCATCGCCTCCTTCGGCGTGACGCGGGGACAGTGGTATTTCCTGCGGGTGCTGTGGATCGAGGACGGCCTGTCGCAGCGCGAGCTGAGCACTCGCGTCGGCATGATGGAGCCGACCACCGTGATGGCACTAAGGAGCATGGAGAAGGCGGGGCTGGTCAGCCGCGTTCGCAGCCGCGACGACAGGCGCCGCGCGCACGTCTGGCTTACCCCTGCCGGCCGGCGCATGCAGAGCACGCTCCTGCCCATAGCGCGGCGCATCGTCGAGCAGGCTGAAAAAGGGATAGCGCAGCGCGACCTCCAGACGTTTCGCAGCGTGATTGCACGCATGACCAGGAATCTCGATAGACTTCGCCGCTGAAACTGGGTAGCTCGCCCGCTTCAAATGATTCCGCGTTCGCGCAGTCGGGCGAGCCGCTCTTGGGAATATCCAAGTTCGCCGCAGTAGATCTCCTCGTTGTGCGCCCCCATGGCGGGGCCCAGATGATCCACCGCGCCAGGGGTACGCGAGAAGCGCGGCACCACATTGGATACGATTGCCTCCCCGAGATCCGGATCGGGCACCCGCACCATGGCCTCTCGGGCCCGGAACTGGAGGTCGCGAAACGCATCCTGCATATCGAAGACGTTCGAATAGGCGACTTCGCACTCGTCGAAGCGACGGATGACCTCATCCCGGGTGTGCCTCCCGACCCACTCGCCGACGATTCCGTTGACCTCGACCGAGTTGGCCACCCGCGCGCGGTTGTCGATGAACTTCGGGTTGGTCACGAGATCCTCGCGCTGAATTGCCTTCGCGAGCCGCACCCAGACATTCTGCGTGCTCGCCGCGAGCGTCACGTACTTGCCGTCTTTGGTCATGAAGGTGGAGCTGGGGGCCACATAGGCGACCCGGTTGCCGGTGCGTTTGTGAACGACCTGGAGCTGGTCGTACTGGATCGGGTCGTAATCGAGCAATCGAAAGACAGCCTCGTAAAGAGCGAGGTCGATCACCTGCCCCTCCCCGCCGCGCGCGTCGCGGTGGTGCAGCGCCATCATTACGGACAACGCGCCGAACACGCCTGCGATCAGATCGCCGAGGGGGTATCCTGGCGACATCGGCGGCCCGTCCGGCTCCCCGATCAGATTGGCGAGCCCGCTCATCGCCTCGGCGACCCGCCCGAATCCCGCACGCCCCTTGTAAGGTCCGTCTTGTCCGAAGCCGGATATGCGCAGCATGACGATTCGAGCCTCGATTTCTCGGATGGCGTCGTATCCGATCCCCCAACGCTCGAACGTCCCGGGCCGGTAGTTCTCGACCACGACGTCGCGGCCGCGGACGAGGTCCTTGAACACCTCTGCACCGGCTGGCTCACCCAGGTCGAGGGTGATACAGCGCTTATTGCGCGCAATTGACTTCCACCACAACGGAATGCCGTTCTTCGCAGGCTCCAGCTTCCTCTGCCCGTCTCCGAACTTGGGATGCTCGATCTTGATTACGTCCGCGCCGAAATCTGCGAGGAGTACCGTCGTGAACGGCGCAGCGACCATCGTCCCGGCATCGATGACGCGCAAGCCCTGCAGCGGCTTGCTCGTGCTCTTCTGCCTGAGCGGAAACTCGTAGTGCTCCTGCGCGTAGTCGCTCATTGGGTGAATGAAGCACTCAATCGGTCCAGCCAATATGCCACGAAAAGCAGCAGCGGGAGCAAATACTTTGAACGCTTAGTATTTTGCGATTCGGAGCACTGTCTTGCCCGTGGTGCGGCGTGTCAACAGATCTTCGAGCGTCGCGGCGAACCGTTCCAGAGGCTCGATGCGTGCTGCCAAGGGGCTGATCTTACCCTCCGCATGCCACTCGAAGAGCTCCGCCAGAAGACGACGCACTCGAGGCTCGTGCCGCTCCCGCTCGTCCACTGGGGACCAGCCGACATAGGCGCCGAAATTGAAACCGATGAGCGACAGGTTCTTGACGAGCAGAATATTCGGCTCGACTTTCGGCAGCGCGCCACTGGCAAAGCCGATCGTGACCAGACGGCCGCCGGGCGCCAGGCTTCGCAACGCCGCCTCGGAGAGCTCGCCGCCGACCGGATCGAACACGACGTCGGGCCCGCGGTTCGACGTCGCCGACCGCACCGCCGCTCGCAGGTCTTCGCTGCGATAGTCGATGACAGCACGGGCGCCATGCTGCCGTGCGACCTCGCATTTTTCCGGGCCGCCGGCTCCAGCGATGACCCGTGCCCCCACTGCGCGGGCGATCTCGACTGCCGCCAATCCGACGCCTCCCGCAGCGGCCAGCACCAGCACGCTCTCTTCGGCCTGCAGGGCCGCCCTCCACACCAGCCCTCCATATGCCGTGCAATAGGACACCCCCAGGTGCAGCGCGGCGGCGGAGTCAATGCCTTCGGGCAGCACGTATACGGTCGATTGCGGGCTCACCGCCTGCTCGGCGTAGCCGCCCCAGCCGATGAACGCGAAGACCCGCTGCCCCGGACGGCAGACGGTCACGCCCGGCGCAACCTCCAGGACCCGACCCACGACTTCCGCGCCAGGCACGAAAGGCAGCGGCGGCTTGACTTGGTACCGGCCTGCGATCCACAAGCTGATGGAAAAACTCAGGCTCGCATACTCGACTGAAATGCGGACCGCCTTTGGCGGCAGGACGGGCGCGGGAAACTCCTCTACCCGCACATCGTGGTAGTCGCCATACTCATGGCATACAAGCGCGCGCACAGCCGTGATTATGCCGATTCCGCTGCCGGATCTGGTTGACTGCTGCTGGCCGAGTTTCCCCCGGCTCGCGCAACGCGTGCTCGCGGGTTGATCCGTGGCTTCAGCGCGCCTTGCCGGGGTTCATATCGGCGATAATTCTCGCCCTGAGCGGTATGGGTTTTCGAACCACAGTTACCTGTCGTGAACAAGAACGTTGACTCATCCGACGCTGCTCTCGTGGACCATACTCCCATGATGCAGCAGTACCTGCGCTTGAAGGCGCAGCACCCCGACATGCTGCTCTTCTACCGCATGGGCGATTTCTACGAGCTGTTCTACGAGGACGCGGAGCGCGCCTCGCGCCTGCTCGACATCACGCTCACTACCCGCGGCGCCTCGGCCGGCGCGCCGATCAAGATGGCGGGCGTGCCGTATCACGCCGTCGATCAGTATCTCGCGAAGCTCGTGCGCATCGGCGAGTCGGTGGCGATCTGCGAGCAGATCGGCGATCCCGGCGACCTCCAAGGGTCCGGTGGACCGGCAGGTCACGCGCATCGTCACGCCGGGCACGCTCACCGACTCGGCGCTGCTCGATGACAAGGCCGACAACATTCTCCTTGCACTCGCCAGAACCCAAGGCGCGGTCGGCCTCGCCTGGCTCAATCTCGCGAGCGGCGATCTGCGCGTCACCGAGATCGCGCCGCAGATCCTGGAGAACGAGCTGCGCCGCATAGGGCCGGCGGAGATTCTCGTCTCCGACGGAGCAACCGAGGCCGCAGCGCTCGCCGGGTTCGCGGTGACCCGTCTCCCCGCCTGGCATTTCGATTTCGACGCCGGGCGCAGGGCGCTCCTGAAGCAGCTCGGCGCTGCGAGCCTCGCGGGCTTCGGCTGCGAGGACCTGGAGCCCGCGATCGGCGCCTGCGGAGCGCTGCTCGAGTACGCGCGCAAGACCCAGGGCCAGGCGCTCGCGCACGTTTCCGCAGTGATTCCGGAGCGCGCGAGCGAGTTCGTGCGCATGGACGCGGCGACGCGACGCAACCTCGAGCTGACCGAAACGCTGCGCGGGGAGGCTTCGCCCACGCTCTTCTCGCTGCTCGACGAGTGCGCGACAGGAATGGGAAGCCGGCTGCTGCGTCATTGGCTGCACCATCCCCTGCGCGACCACACCGCCCTCGTCGCGCGGCATGAGGCGGTCGCAGCGCTCACCGATTCGCACGCGAGCATCCAGAAGCTCCTTCGCCGTTTCGCCGATGTCGAGCGCATCACCGGCCGCATCGCGCTCAGGAACGCGCGGCCGCGCGATCTTTCCTCGCTGCGCGACAGCCTCGCGCTGTTGCCCGAGCTCGGCGCTGCGGTCCCCAAGGACTCGCCGCTGCTCCGCAGACTGCTCGCCGATCTGGAACTCCCCGGCGAATGTTTCTCCCTGCTTCGCAATGCGGTCGCGGAGGACCCGGCGGCGATGGTGCGGGACGGCGGCGTGATCGCGAGCGGCTACAACAAGGACCTCGATGAACTGCGCGCGCTGCAGACCGATTCGGGGGCGTTTCTCACCGAGCTCGAGGCTCGCGAGCGCGGCCGAACGGGAATCCCGAATCTGCGCGTGGCCTACAACAACGTCCACGGCTTCTACATCGAGATCACCAACGCCCACGCGGAAAAGGTCCCGCCCGACTATCGGCGCAGGCAGACGCTGAAGAACGCCGAGCGGTACATCACGCCCGAGCTGAAGGCATTCGAGGACAAGGCGCTTTCGGCGCGTGACCGGGCGCTGGCGCTGGAAAAATCGCTCTACGAAGATCTGCTCGGGCTTGCTCGCCGCCCATCTGCCGCCGCTTCAGCGCATCGCACGCGCTCTTGCCCAGGTCGATGTACTCTCCTGCTACGCCGCCTTGTCATCCAGGCGAAACTACTCCCGTCCGGAATTTTCCGAAGATATCCTTATCGAGATCGATGCGGGGCGTCATCCGGTGGTGGAGTCGCAGATCGAACCATTCATTGCCAACGGCACCCGGCTCTCCCCTACGCGGCAGCTGCTGCTCATCACCGGCCCCAACATGGGCGGGAAGTCCACCTATATGAGGCAGGTCGCGCTGATCGTGCTCATGGCGCACGCCGGCTGCTTCGTTCCCGCCAAAGCGGCGCGCATCGGCCCGATCGACCAGATCTTCACCCGGGTCGGCGCGGCGGACGACCTTGCCGGCGGACGCTCGACCTTCATGGTCGAGATGACCGAGTCGGCCAACATCCTGCACAACGCGACCGCAAGGAGCCTCGTCCTCATGGACGAGGTCGGGCGCGGCACCTCGACCTTCGACGGGCTCGCCCTCGCCTGGGCGATCGCCCGGCAGCTCATCGAGCGGAACAAGTCGCTCACGCTTTTCGCGACGCACTACTTCGAGATGACGCGCCTCGCGCTCGAATACAGGGAAGCGGCCAACGTCCACCTCGACGCCGTCGAGCACAAGGACACGATCGTGTTCATGCACGCGGTCGAGGAAGGCCCCGCTTCGCAGAGCTACGGCCTGCAGGTCGCGCAGCTCGCGGGCGTCCCCAAGGGAGTCATCCGCAACGCGCGCAGGTACCTGCAGATGCTGGAGGACGCGAGCCTGACGCAAAGCGGTCAGCTGACCTCTTTGCGTCAACCTCCGCGCAAGCGGGGGCCCAGGCCGATCCGCCGAAGGAACCCGATTCCCTGCGCAGACGCGCTCGACGCGGTCAGTCCCGACGAACTCTCCCCGCGCGAGGCACTGGAACTGCTGTACAAGCTGAAGCGCCTGTGAAGCGGTGCCTGTTCGTCCTGCTGCTGGGGATCGCCGGGTGCAACGCGCACATCCCGCCGCCCCTGCCTTCGGCGGTCGAGACCGGATTCCTGTTCGCGCTCATCGGCGATACCCCCTACAACAGGGCTGAAGTGCTCGCGCTCGACGCGATGATCGAGGAGATCAACCGCGAGCAACCCGCTTTCGTAATCCACGTCGGCGACATCACCTCGGGCCGGGGACCCTGCAGCGACGAATGGTTCGAGGCGAGGAAGCGGCAGTTTGAAAAATTCAGTCACCCGTTCGTCATCGTTCCCGGTGACAACGACTGGGTGGACTGCCACCGGGCAGGCTTCGATCCGGTCGAGCGACTGAACAGGTTCCGCGCGCTGTTCGAGTCGGGGATCCACAGCCTGGGTGAACGCAAGATCGACCTGGAGCGGCAGTCGGGGGGCTATGCGCAGTACCGGGAGCACGTGCGCTGGATTGCCGCCAATGTCCTCTTCGTCGGCCTGAACGTCCAGGGCAGCAACAACAATCTCGGCAGGACCGCTGCGATGGACGCCGAGCACCGCGAACGCATGGCTGCGGTGCTCGCCTGGCTCGAGGACAGCCGCCGCCTCGCCGAGCAGCGAAAGCTCGCCGGCATGCTTGTATTCGCGCAGGCCGATCCAGACTTCGAGGGAAAGACCAAGCGCCGTGGACCCGACGGATTTTCCAAGTTCCGCGACGCCTTACGCGATCTCGCGCTCAAGTTTCGCGGCCCGATCCTTTTCGTTCACGGCGACTCGCACTTCTACAAGCTCGACCAGCCGATCGCCGATCCGGTGACAGGCGAGCCTCTCCGCAACTTCACCCGGGTGATCGTGTTCGGCTCGCCGCAGACGCGCTGGATCCGGGTGAACATCGATCCCTCGTCTCCGCAGGTCTTCAGGCTGAGCCCCGTATTCCGGGCGTCGCCGGATACGTAACCCGGGTCAGCTCGCCCCATGCCCGGTCCCGAATTCCGCGCGAGGACTGCCGCGATGGCCACGCCGGTGGCCACGGTCCATCCCGTCGCGGATCGCCAGGCGCACGCGCTCCTTCTGATTGGCGTCGAGCGCGTCATACAAGGCGAACCAAGCCGCGCGCACCTGCGCTCGCGCCGCCTCCATCTGGGCGTGCATCTGAGTGCGCAACTGGTCGCGCATCTGCGCGAACTTCTTCAGGTCCGCGCCGGGCTTGTCGATCTCGACGCGCAGCTTGGCGCGGTTCTCCTCGCCCTTCGCCCGCATCGACTGGAAAGCGTCGCGTTGCGCAGCTTGAGCCTTCTTCCACAGATCCTCCTGCTTCGCGTTCAGGCCGAGGTCCTTGTGCAACTTTTCGAACCCGCGCATCGGGCCGTAGCCTTCGGGGCCTTGGCCCCGCGGGCCCGTCTGCGCCCAGATCGAACCCGTACCCAGCACCCCGGCCGCGAGCGCGGCGAGAATGAGTCTTTCCTTGCGACTGCCAAACATGTTCGTCTCCTTCCAGAAATGTCGAAATGACGAGGAGATTGTCCCCGCAAGTCGTTTCCGAACTGTTGCGGGAGCGCAGACAATGGTTGCAAATTGTTTCCGCTTTCCGCGGAAATCAATGCAAATCCAGGGCGCAACTCTTCAGCGCTTCCAGAGAAACGTGCTGGAGCACGTTTTCGTGCGTCGATTCGAGAACGACCTGCGGCGCCATGCCGGCCTTGTAGGCCTCGACCCAGCGCAGAACGTGCAGGCACCAGCGGTCACCGGGCTTTAGGCCCTTGAAGCGCATCTCGGGGCGCGGCGTGGAGAGATCGTTTCCGCGCGAGCGGCTGAATTCGAGAAATTCCTCCGTCGTCTTGACGCACACGAGGTGCGCGACCCCCTCCATGCCGTGAGTCGCGCAGCAGCCGTCGCGGAAAAAGCCCGTAAGCGGCGCGTAACTGCAGGCGAGGAGCGGACCGCCGAGGACGTTCTTTTCCTTGGAGAGGACGGTGCTCATGCGGGAATTCTAGCCCACGCAGCGGCACGCTGCCCGTCAACCCGCGCGGGCCGCGATGAAGGCTTTCACCGCGCGGGTATCGGCGTTCATCACTTCGACATGCTGCGGCAGCTTCTCCAGGTTCTCGAAGCCGGCCGGCCGCTCCGGGTCGCGCCCGACCGCCTCGCGTATCGTCTCAGCGAACTTCGCAGGCTTCGCGGTTTCCATGCAGACGAGCGGCACGCCCTCCTCGCGGTGCTCGAGCCCGACCTTCACGCCGTCGGCGGTGTGCGGATCGATCATGACACCGTAGTCCTTCCATACGCGGCGGATCGTCGCGAGGCGATCGGCGTGCCTGCTCGATCCTGAGACGAATCCTGTGTCGGCGACGCGCCCGAAGTGTTCCGTCCTCGAAAGATCGAGCACTCCGCTGCGCTCCAGCCGGTCCCACAGAGCCTTCAGCTTCGCCGCGTCGCGGCCGACCAGGTCGAAAACGTAGCGCTCGAAGTTCGAGGATTTCGAGATGTCCATGGACGGGCTGCTCGTCGCCCTCACTTCGGACGCCGCGCGCACGCGGTACCGCCCTGTGCGGAAGAATTCGTCGAGCACGTCGTTCTCGTTGGTGGCAACGATGAGCTTCCCGATCGGCAGGCCCATGCGGCGCGCGACGTGTCCGGCGTATACGTTGCCGAAGTTTCCCGAGGGCACCGAGAACGACACCGGCTCGCCGTTCGACCGGGTGACCGCGAAGTACGCCTTGAAGTAGTAGACCGTCTGCGCCGCCACGCGGGCCCAGTTGATCGAGTTGACCGCTCCGATCCTGTGCTTCGCCTTGAACGCCGAATCGCCGGAGATCGCCTTCACGATGTCCTGGCAGTCGTCGAACACCCCGCGCACCGCGATGTTGAAGATGTTCTCGTCTCTGAGCGAGTACATCTGCGCCGCCTGGAAGGCGCTCATGCGTCCATGCGGCGAGAGCATGAAGACTCGCAGGTTCTTCTTTCCACGCAACGCGTATTCGGCCGAAGATCCGGTGTCGCCCGAGGTGGCGCCGACGATGTTGAGCCGCTCGCCGCGCTTCCCGAGCAAGTACTCGAACAGGCTGCCAAGAAACTGGAGCGCGATGTCCTTGAAGGCGAGCGACGGCCCGTTGGAAAGGCCGAGGAGATAGAGACCCTGGCCCAGCCTCTTCACGGGCGTGACATCCTCGCTGCCGAAGGTTTCCTTCGTGTAGGTCTTCGCAACGAGCCCCTGCAAATCGGCGGCCGGAATGTCGTCCGCGAACCTCGAAAGCACCGCGTACGCGAGTTCCGCGTACGTCATGCCGCGCATGGCCGAGAGCTCGTTTGTGGTCAGATCCGGAAAGCCCTCGGGCACGAACAGCCCGCCGTCGGACGCAAGGCCTTCGAGCACGATCTCGGCGAACGGCTGCGGCCGGGCCGCGCCGCGGGTGCTGAGGTAACGCATCGGTGCCGGTAGGCGGGAATCCAATCAGGGAATAGGCGAGTATATGGAATTGTTTACCCGTCAGTCCCGTCGGGGCAATCTTACAGGAGGCGTCATGAAAGGCATCTTTAGACTGGTTACGGTGATTTCGATTCTCCTGGCATTCGCCGGCTGCGCTGGAATGGAAGGGATCAAACCCTTCTGGGCCCTGAGCGAAACAGACTTCCAGCCGATCAAGGCCGGGATGACCCAGGACGAGGTACAACAGCGCGTCGGGAAGCCTTATTGGAGGATGAGCTTCCCCGGGAAGTCGGAGGAGGTATGGAGCTACAACTACCTCGCCTACCAGACCCACATGCGCGCGGTGATGACGTTCGACGACCGCGGCGTCCTGAAAAGCATCAAACTGGAGTACGACATGGACTACTACTCCACGGTCGCCTAGAAACCGGTAGCGGCAGCCATGAAAAACATCTACAGATTCAGTGCACTGCTCTCGGTCCTTCTGGCACTCGCCGGCTGTGGTGGAATGGAGGGGATAAGACCCTTCTGGGCCCTGAGCGACGCGGACTTCCAGCCGATCAAGGCCGGGATAACCCAGGACGAGGTGGAAAAGCGGGTCGGGAAGCCCTTGTGGAGGATGAGCTTCCCCGCCAAGGCGGAGGAAGTCTGGAGCTACGACTACCTCGACCACCATACCCACATGAAAGCGGTGATGACCTTCGACGACCGGGGTGTCCTGAAAAACATAAAACTGGAGTACGACATGGACTTCTACTCCGGTCCTATGTAACCCATATGACCGGACACAAGCCATGATGCATATATCCAAGCTCCTCGCCGGGCTTGCGGCGGTTCTGGCGCTCGCCGGCTGCGTTCACCCGGACTTTGTCGGGATGAAAGACTACTGGATGCTGCACACCGAGGACATCCAGCGGCTCAAGCCCGGGATGACCCAGGCGGAGGTTCAGGAAATCCTCGGCAAGCCCCCGTGGAGGCTCGACTTCCCCCAGAGGGACGAGGAAATCTGGAGCTACCGCTACCTGGATTACCACACCCGCATGCGATCTTCGGTCCATTTCGACGGCCGGAAACTGCTCACGAAGGCAACCCAAGAGTTCGATATGGACTACTACAGCGGCAGCGGGGAGGGGAGGCCCTGATACCGCAGTCGGTCGCGCCTACTGCAGTTCTTCCATCCGGATCCGGGTTACCGGCCCGGTGACCACCGGCAGGCCCTCGATCCGGCCGATCGCCGCGTTGACGTTCTTTTCCAGGGATTGATGGGTGAGCATGATGATGTCCACCTGCTCCTCTCCCTCCGCGGGCTCGCGCTGGATCATCGCCCCGATGGAGATGGCCGCATCGGCCAGGATTCGCGTGACGTCCGCGAGCACGCCCGGCCGGTCCTGTACGCGCATCCTCAGGTAATAGGACGTCACCACTTCCTCCATCGTCAGGATCCTGATATCGGCCATGCGGTCGGCCCGAAAGGCGAGGTGCGGCACGCGATGCTCGGGGTCCGCGGTGTGGAGCCGGGTCACATCGACAAGGTCCGCGACCACGGCGCTCCCGGTGGGCTCGGCGCCGGCCCCCGCACCGTAATACAGGGTCGCGCCGACGGCGTCACCCTTCACCAGCACGGCGTTCATCACGCCTTCGACGTTCGCGATGAGGCGCCGCGTGGGGATCAACGTCGGGTGCACGCGAAGCTCGATGCCCTCAGCGGTTCGCTTGGTGATCCCGAGCAGCTTGATGCGATAGCCGAGCTGTTCGGCATAGCGGATGTCACCCTGCGTGAGCCTTGTGATGCCCTCCTTGTAGCACTTGTCGAACTGCATCGGAACGCCGAACGCGATGGCGGCCATGATGGTCAGCTTGTGCGCCGCGTCGATCCCTTCTATGTCGAAGGTCGGGTCGACCTCGGCGTAGCCGAGCCTTTGCGCCTCCTTCAGCACGACATCGAACGCGAGACCCTTCTCGCGCATCTCGGAAAGAATGAAATTCGAAGTGCCGTTGATGATCCCCGCGATCCACTCGATGCGGTTGGCGGTGAGACCCTCGCGCAGCGCCTTGATGATGGGGACGCCGCCGGCGACCGCGCCCTCGAAGGCGACCATCACGCCCTTCCTCTGTGCAACGGCGAAGATCTCGTTGCCGTGCGTCGCGAGCAACGCCTTGTTCGCGGTGACCACGTGCTTGCCGTTCTCCAGGGCGGCAAGAACGAGGTCTTTTGCGACAGTGCAGCCACCGATCAACTCGATGACGATGTCGATCGCGGGGTCGCGCACGACCTCGAATGCGTCGGCTGTGACTCGCGCGCCGCCTGCGACGAGTTTTCTCGCCTTCTCGATCTCCTTGTCGGCGACCACGCTGATGCGGATGTCACGGCCGGCGCGGCGCGAGATTTCCTCGCGATTGCGCGCCAGAACGGCCCAGGTGCCGCCACCCACTGTGCCGATTCCGAGCAGACCGGCGTTAATGGGCTTCACGTCTATTCAGTCTGAAAAGGAGATTCTTCTTCACGTCGGGCCACTCGCCGGCAAGGACGCTGTACATCACCGTGTCGCGCACGCTGCCGTCGCGGCGCGGATGATGATGCCGGATGACGCCGTCCTTTTTCGCACCGAGCGCCTCGATGGCGCGCTGCGAGCGGAAGTTGAAGTTGTCGGTGCGCAGACCGATCACCTTGCAGCCGAGCCTTTCGAAGCCGAACTCGAACAGCAGAAGCTTGCAGGCGGAATTCACATGAGTTTTCTGGAAGCGCTGTGCGTACCAGGTCCAACCGATCTCGACGCGGCTCGCCTCGAGGATGATGTCATGGTAGCGCGTGCTGCCGGCGACCGCGCCGCTTTTCAGTTCCCGGACCGCCCACGGCAACATCTCTCCGGATTCCTGTTTCCGCAGTGCAAGGCGGATATAGTCGGCAGTCTGCGCCGGCTCGGGCACCGTGGTGAAGAAGAGCTCCCAGAGCCGACCGTCGGCGGCGGCGGCCGCAAGATCCTTCTCGTGCGCCGCCGAAAGGGGTTCGAGCCGCACACCGTTGCCTTCGAGGGTGACCGGAGTCGGCTTGATCACGCCCCGCCTCCAAGCAGGCCATCCTTGCGGAACATGTCCTTGATGCCGCGGATCGCCTGGCGCGACCTCGGCTCGTTCTCGATCAGCGCGATGCGCACGTAGTCGTCGCCGTAGTCGCCGAATCCGATTCCGGGCGATACCGCGACCTTCGCATCCTTCAGGACCTTCTTGGCGAACTCCAGCGAGCCGAGGCCGGCGTAGGGCTCGGGAATCTTCGCCCAGACGTACATCGAGGCCCTCGGGTTGTCGACATTCCAGCCGATCTCGTGCAGTCCCTTTACGATGACGTCGCGCCTTCTCTGATACTTCATGCGGTGCTCTTCGACGCACTCCTGCGGCCCCTCGAGCGCAACGATGGACGCCACCTGGATCGGAGTGAAGCTGCCGTAGTCGTGGTAGCTCTTGATTCGCGCCAGCGCATTGACGAGATCCCTGTTCCCCACCATGAAGCCGATCCGCCAGCCCGCCATGTTGTAACTCTTCGACATGGTGAAGAATTCCACGGCGATGTCGCGCGCGCCGGGCACCTGCATGATGGAAGGCGCCTTCCAGCCGTCGAACGTGATATCGGCGTAAGCGAGGTCGTGCACGACCAGGATGTCGTGGGTCTTGGCGAGGGCGATGACCCGCTCGAAAAAATCCAGCTCGACGCATCTTGCAGTAGGGTTCGACGGAAATCCGATCACCAGCATCTTCGGCTTGGGAATCAGCTCGCGGATCGCGCGCTCGAGCTCCTCGAAAAAATCCACGTCGGCCGTCATGCGCACCGAACGGATATCGGCGCCCGCGATGATCGCGCCGTAGATGTGGATCGGGTAACTGGGATTGGGCACGAGCACGGTGTCGCCCCGGTCCAGGCACGCGAGCATCAGGTGCGCGAGCCCCTCCTTGGAGCCTATGGTGACGATCGCTTCGGAGTCGGGGTCGAACTCGACGCCGTAGCGCCTCTTGTACCAAGTGCAGATCGCGCGGCGCAGGCGTGGAATGCCCTTGGACACCGAGTAGCCGTGCGTGTCGCCGCGCTGGACGGCTTCGACGAGCTTGGCGACGATGTGAGCGGGCGTGGGACCGTCCGGGTTGCCCATGCTCATGTCGATGACATCCTCGCCCGCATGCCGCGCCGCCATCTTCAACTCGTTGGTGATATTGAAGACGTAGGGCGGAAGACGCTGGATGCGGGAGAACTCTCTCATGGCGGCGGGTCGGGGGTGCACTCGCAGATCGGCCTGGAGCCGCGCTGCAACGCAAAAAGTAGTAATGTTACCGGACACTTACAGCACGGGCAAACTTGAAGCGGGAACGCCAAGCGATATCGATCCTGTAAGGCAAGGCGCGTTGGCCTTTGCGGGTCCCGGCCGAGACCTCACCGAGCAGCCTTGGGCCTCGGTTTGCTATCTCAAAGCAACCTGAAGGCAAAGGCCGAAGAGCCGGGTTCGATCGCGCCCCGTTTCTCAATGTCTCTGCCCGGAGCCGGGCCACGCCCCGGAGACGGGGCGCGCCGGGAGCAGGAGCGCGCCTTCCTGCAGATCGCCGGGAAGAACGGGCCGTTCGGGAAGGTCGTACTCGATCCTCTCGGTACGGCCGGAGCGGAAGATCTCCAGCACGAGATGCTGTCCGATGCGTAGCGCATTCATTGTCTCGCCGAGGCGCTCGGGGTGTCGATCGGCGCACCATTTATCCGGGTGACGATGTCGCCTCCCCAGAGCAACTCGATTCCGTCGACGGCGATCTCATGCTCGCCGCCGCGCAAGCCCGCCTTCTCCGCGGGACTTTGCGGTTCGATGACTTCCACCAGTAGCCCGGTTACCACGGGGACGTTCAGGACACGGTTCATTCTCTTGTCCACCAGCTGTCCGTGAAAGCCGAGCCACGGACGCGCGACACGCCCGTGCTCGACGAGCAACGGAAGCACGGCGCGAATCAAGTTGGCCGGCACTGCGAATCCCAGCCCCTGGGCCTCCGCGATAATCTCCGTCGTCATTCCGATCACCTTTCCGCAGCGATCGAGCAGCGGGCCGCCCGAGTTCCCCGGGATTGATCGGCGCATCCGTCTGGATCATGGTCCGGGACAGCGACAGCGGCCTTTCCGGGAGGAGGCGATTGAGCGCCGAAATTACCCCGCGCGTGAGAGTCTGCTCGAGACCGAGGGGATTTCCAATCGTCACGACGTCGTCCCCGACCTGCGCCGCGTCGGAGTCGCCGAACTCGACCAACGGAAGGCTCTCGTTCGCTTTCAGTGGGTATCTGAATGACGGCGATGTCGAATATCGGGTCTTGCCCGACAACGCGGGCCGGGCGAACGGTCCCGTCGTCGAGTGTTACTGCCAGCGCCTGCGCGCCGTACACTACATGAGAGTTCGTCACGATCAGGCCGTTCGGCGCCACGATGAATCCGGAGCCGACTCCGCGCTGCACGCGCTTGGTGACGCGATACGGGTTGACCGAGCGCGTCGTCACGGTGACCACAGCCGGGGAGGCGGTGATATAGATGTCGCGAAACGACCTCTCGCAGTCGGCCCCTGCTGCGGGTTGCGAAGCCTGTATCAGTACTGCGAGCAATATCGGAACAAGAAGTCGAGTCACGGCGTCTCCCGGTCAGTTGAAGAAAGTTTCCCCAGATATCGGTGGCACTCGAGCCGGGGATCTGCATGATTTCGGGCCGCGGTCGTTGGACAGCATCGCGACGGGGCGTCTAATATCCGGACTTGGCGAGGATTCTCGCCAGGAGTGGTGTCAATTGCCGGCATCCTTGTTGAGCGATACGCGATTCCGAAAACTGGATCGGATCCCACGATTCCCATGACCGGTGAATCGTCACATGAGCAGCGAGAGCACGATCTCACGATGCATGTGTTCTCAATTTCCGCCGCAATGGTTGGGGTATGCCTAACCGCGATCGGAATACTCCGGTTGGTTGCAGCGCAGACCCAGGTACAAACCCTGGGTGACGAGTTTCTTGCGGCGAATGCCTTTCTGTTCGTCTTCTGTTGCTTTCTCTCATTCTGGTCCTTCAAGACCAGTCAGCCGCGACTTCGTCGGAGGTTACGGTTGGTTGTCGATGTCCTGTTCATGGTCGCTTTGTTCGTAATGGTCTGCATCTGCGCCATCATCGCCTATGCACTCATCTAGTTCGCTGCGTACAGTTAGGGGGCTCGCCACAGCGGCGTTCCGGTCGTGGTTTCGCGTCTTCTGTGCTGGAGCGTTGCTTGCTGTTGCCGCCGTTGTCGCCGCCGCCGATGCCGATGATGACATTGCGGATTTTCTCGATTTGAACGGCGATCGACGCATTTCCTTCGATGAGTTTGTTCACAGTATTGCGGTGAAAGCGGTGCGTGAGTTGGATAAGGACAAGGATGGTTTGCTGAGCCCAGCAGAAGCCGCGCGGTCGGGCGATACCGGGCGCGCCGGTACTCATGCGATCGACCACGCTGATGCCGATGGCGATGGTCGGGTGAGCCACGACGAACTGGTGCAGGCGATACGCGCGAATCCGGGAATAAGGGCGCTGTTTCAGAAGCACGACAAGGACGGGGACGACTTCCTGAGCGAATCCGAGTTGAGGGAGATTCACGGCGTGCCACTGATTCGGATTCAATTCTGACACGTCTCGGTGAATCATAGCGAAATGCCCGCCGCCGACCGTCAGGATGCGCCTCAGGCGCCTAAAACAACCTGAAAAGGAAAGAGACTCTCTGATAGCTGCAGGCCGGTGCACTCGCAGATCCGCCTGGAGCCGCGCTGCACCGCAAAAAGTGGTAATGTTGCCGAACACTTACAGCACCGGCAAACTTGAAGCTGCAACGCGAAGCGACCCCCTCGCTGAACGCCTTCACCGGCTACGGCGCGGGCTACGTGATGGTCAACCACCGGCGCATCGAGCGAAGCGTGGTCGTGCTTCCCGACCGGATCATCTCGGACTGGGCCGCGACGACCTTCGAGGCACTCGCGCCCGGGCATCTCGGCGCGCTCGCCGAACTGGGATGCGAGATCGTCCTCCTCGGCACGGGCAGCCAACTGCGTTTTCCTCACCCCGAGATCGTGCGCCCGATCGTGCAATCCCGGGTCGGCTTCGAGGTGATGGACGTGCAGGCAGCCTGCCGCACCTACAACATCCTCCTCTCCGAGGGGCGCAGGGTGGCGGCGGCGTTGTTGTTGGGGTGAAAGCGAAGTTCGAACGCTCAACGCTGGGTTATCATGGGCGGGTTGATAGGACACTGAAAGTGAAGCTGGACTTGCCCGACAGCTTGGCCAGAGTGGTTAGGGACAGGAGGTGAAAGTATGAGCGCGCGGACCAAAGCAACCGTAGGCGACGGAATAGCTGCCGGAAATGCCGGGTGGACCTTCAGCAACGACGTAGCCCGTACGTTTTCGAGCCACGTCAGCAAATCGGTCCCTCTGTACAACGAAGGTCACGACCTCATCTGCTCGCTTTCGGATTTCTTCGTGCAAGACTCCTCCATTTGTTACGAGCTCGGCTCCTCGACCGGAGCGCTGATCAGAAAGCTTGCGCTTCGCCATGCCGCAACCAAAGCGCGGTTCGTCGGCATCGAGTCGGTTCCCCAAATGATCGCGCAGGCTCGCGCGGAATGCGGCGCCATGAAGAACCTCGAATTCATTCAGGATGACATCAATCTCTTCCCGTACGAGCCTGCCGATCTATTCTGTTCATTCTGCACCATACAGTTCGTGCCACCGTATCTGCGGCAGACACTGTTCGACCGTCTCTACCAGAGCCTCAATTGGGGCGGCGCGCTAATGATCTACGAGAAAGTAAGGGCACCAGACGCGCGGTTTCAGGACTACATGACGGCGGTGTACACCGACTACAAGCTGGATCGCGGCTATACGCCCGACGAGATCATCGGCAAGGCGCGCAGTTTGAAGCGGGTGCAAGAGCCATTTTCAACCCAGGGTTATCTGGATCTTTTCAAGCGCGCAGGGTTTGTCGATGTGATGAGCATCATTAAGTGGGTTTGCTTCGAAGGGTTTCTCGCCATCAAGTAGTCCCCATGAAGAACCACGAGATCTTCTCCGAGAAGACCCGGGCCGTTGGTGCGGTGGGCAGGCGAAGCGCAACGGCCTCGGCAACATCGACGTCTTCGACAAGCGGTACAACTTCGCCGGCCTGCTCGGCGAAGACCAGCCGATAGAACCGTGATTGTCAGACTTGGGCGCTGGCTGTTCCGCTTCCGCGGCGGCTTTGTCTTCACGGTGACCGTGCTGGGCGTTCTGCTGCTTTCCACGCCGCGCTACGTGCTCGATAGCGTGGGCCTCGACCCCTGGATGGACGCGCTGGGCATACTCGTCGCGCTGCTGGGCCTTGCGGTGCGCGCGGTAACCATCGGCTACGAGTACATCGTCCGCGGCGGACGCGACCGTCAGGTGTACGCGGACTACCTCGTGCAGGGCGGTGTCTACGCGCATACGCGCAACCCGATGTACCTGGGCAATGGTCTGATGGTACTGGGCGCGGCGCTGATCGTGAACGCACCCGAGTTCTACCTTGTCGTGCTGCCGCTGACTTTTTTCTTCTACGCCGCGATCATCGCCGCCGAGGAGGCGTACCTCCGGGACAAATACGGAGCGGAATTCGACGCCTACTGTGCCCGCGTCAACCGCATCCTGCCCAAGCTGTCCGGATTCCGCAGTTCCGTCCGAGACATGCGGTTCAACTGGCGGCGGATGCTCGTCAAGGACTATAACCAGATGTTTTTTTCGGTGCTCTTGCTGGCGGGGCTCGCGCTTTGGGACGATTTCGTTATCCAGGGCACCACCGCCCTTCCCACGCTCGAGCGGGTGTTGATGTTCGTGCTACCGTGGATGGTGCTGTACTTCATCGTGTGGCGGCTGAAGAAGACGCGGCGCATCGAGGGGGATCGCCCTTAGCACGAGCAGGCGGCCCCGGGGCCGAAGCGCTTGCCGGGACTTGCACGTAAAGTGGACCGCAAAGCCGTCCTCGCCGCCCAATCCACCCCCTTCAAAGACAAGAAAGAGAGAACAGCTCAATCCATGCGGTCCAGCCTGCGCAATGGGCTGCTTGTGGCCCTCTTTGCCATCGCGTGGTTCTGCAACCTCGGCTACCGGCATCTAGCCCTGTCGGACGAGGGCCGCTACGCCGAAATCCCCCGTGAAATGCTCGCGACCGGAGACTGGCTGACTCCGCGATTGAACGGGCTCAAGTATTTCGAAAAACCCCCGCTGCAATACTGGGCGACCGCAGCGGCGTTCGGCGTGTTCGGCGCGACCGAGTGGACGGCGCGGCTCTGGACCGGGCTCACCGGCTTCCTGGGCGTGCTGTTCGTCTTCTTTGCCGGCCAGCGCCTGTTCGGCCCGCCCGTCGGCCTGTACGCCGCCGCGGCCGCAGCGAGCACGGCCATGTACATCACCATGGGTCACATGCTCACCCTGGACATGGGGCTCGCCTTCTTTGCGTCGGCGGCGGTGCTCGCCACAGCACTTGCCCAGCGCGACCAGGCGGACGAAACGGAACGCCGCCGCTGGATGCTGTTTGCCTGGGCCGCCGCCGCGCTCGCGGTACTCAGCAAGGGCCTGATCGGAATCGTCCTTCCAGCGGGTGCAGTAACGCTCTATGTCCTGGTCGAGCGCGACTGGAAGATTCTGGCGCGGCTGCACGTCGTATCCGGTGTCTTGCTGTTCGCAGCGACCTCCGCCCCGTGGTTTGTCGCCGTGTCGGTCGTCAATCCGGAGTTTGTCCGCTTCTTCTTTATCCACGAGCATTTCGAGCGTTTCATGACCCAGGAGCACGGGCGCCACCAGCCGGTGTGGTACTTCATCCCCGTGGTGCTGCTCGGTCTGTGTCCTTGGGTCCTCGGTCTCTTTCCCGCCCTCTTGCGGGCATGGACACGCTCTCCTGACATGACTTTCCAGCCGCGCCGCTTCCTGCTCGTCTGGTGCGCCGTTGTCTTCGTTTTCTTTTCCGCGTCCGGCTCGAAGCTTCCCTCTTACGTCCTGCCGATCTTTCCGGCCCTGGCGCTGCTGATCGGGAGCTACTTGGCCTCCTCAGGCCCGCGCTTCGCGCTCGCGCAGGCCGCCATCGCCGCTCTGCTTGCAGTCGCCCTGGCGACGGCCGCGACGCAGGTGACGCGTTACGCATCGGCGAACCTCCCCGCTGAGCTGCTCGCGGGGCACGTCCCCTGGCTGCTTGCCGCGGCCGCCGCGCTCCTCGCCGCGGCCGCCGCTTCGGCGTGGCTCGCGCTGCGCGCACGCCTAGAGGCCGCAACCCTCGCGCTGGCATTCGGCAGCCTTGTCTCCGTGCAAACGGCAACTTCGGGGTACCAGGCGCTCTCGCCCGCCTATTCCGCGTATCATGTCGCCCATCAAGTCCGGGACCAGGTGAAACCTGACGTCCCTTTCTATATGGTGGAGACCTTCGACCACAGCCTGCTGTTCTACCTCGGCCGGACCGTGACCATGGTTGGAGTCAAGAACGAGCTGGAGCAGCCGATCGCCTGGGAGCCGGGCAGGTTCCTGCCCGACGCGGCCGCCTTCGCCAGCGCCTGGCGGGCCGATTCCGAAGCGTACGCGATGTTCAACGCGAAGGATCTGCCGGCTTTTCTCGAAGCTCACCCCATTCCCATGCTGGTCGTCGCGCGCGATGCGCGCCGCGTGATCGTGAAGAAACCGTGAACGCGGTCACCTTTTCCTTCATCATGACCGGCGTACTGCTCAACGCCGCGGCGCAGCTCCTGCTCAAGGCCGGCACCAATGCGGTCGGGCACTTCGAGTTGAGCGCGCAAAACATCGTTCCGGTGGGCATGAGGCTCGCCCTGGAGCCGCACATCGCGGGCGGAATCGCCTGCTACGTCGTCAGCGTTGTCGTCTGGATCGTCGGCCTGTCGCGCGTCGATGTGTCGATCGCCTATCCGATGCTCTCGGTCGGCTATGTGCTGAACGCGGTCGCCGCCTGGTATCTGTTCGGCGAGTCGTTCACCGCGCAGAAACTCATCGGCATCGCGTTCATCATCCTCGGCGTGTTCCTCGTCGCACGCAGTTGAGACCGGACCATCCATGAATCTGCGCAAGCGCGACTCCGCCGCTCCGAACGTCCGGCGGCCCGAGGTCGCGTCGTCCCGGCCCGGCGCGGACGGGGATTTCCTTCCCTTCACGCGCCCCTCGATAGACGAGGAGACCATCGCCGGCGTCGTCGAGGTGCTGCGCTCGGGCTGGATCACCTCCGGACCCAAGGTCAAGGAGTTCGAGGCGGAACTGTCGCGCCTCTGCGGCGGACGCCCCGTGCGAGCTCTCAACTCCGGCACCGCCGCGCTCGAGATCGGGCTGCGCCTCACGGGCGTCGGCCCGGGGGACGAAGTTATTACGACTCCGCTTTCCTGGGTTGCCACGAGCAACGTCGTGCTTTCGCTCGGCGCCCGGCCGGTCTTTGTCGACGTCGATCCGAAAACGCGCAACATCGACCTCGAACGGATCGAACAATCGATCACGAACAAGACCAAGGCGATCCTGCCGGTCTATCTGGCCGGCCTGCCGGTGGACCTCGACCGGCTCTATGCGATCGCCGCCAAGCACCACCTGCGCGTGGTCGAGGACGCCGCGCAGGCTTTCGGCTCGACCTGGAAGGGGGCGCAAGTCGGCAGCCGCGGCGACCTCGTCGCCTTCAGCTTCCACGCGAACAAGAACATAACCACCGCCGAGGGCGGCGCCATCGTACTCCCGGGAGAGAGCGACATCGCTCTCGCCGAGAAGCTGCGCCTTCAGGGCGTCACGCGTTCGGGGGACGACGGCATGGATGTCGATGTCGTGGGCGGCAAGTCCAATCTCACCGACATCGCCGCGCGCATCGGCCTTGGCCAGCTCAGACGCCTCCAAGAGTTTACGGACAAACGGCGCGATCTCGCCCGTCGCTATTTCGAGCTCTTCGATCGCGACCTGGGTTGCGAGCTTCCCGTCGCGGATTTCGATAACTGCAACTGGCACATGTTCCAGGTCGTTCTGCCGCCGCACGCCAAGCGAGGCGAGTTCATCGCAAGAATGCGCGAGCGCAGGATCGGCGTGGGGGTGCACTACCCTGCAATCCACCTGTTCTCGCTATATCGCTCGCTCGGCTGGCGCGAAGGGCAATTCCCCCACACCGAGCGCATCGGCAAGGGGATCGCGACCCTGCCGCTGTTCCCCGGGATGGAAGCGCGCGACGTCGAGCGCGTGTGCGAGGCGGTCTCGCGCACGCTCAGAGAGGATCGTGCGTGAAACCGCGGGTCACGGTCGTCGTGCCGGTCTACAACGAGGAGGCCGTACTCCCGGGACTCTTCGCGCGCCTCTTTCCGGCGCTCGATGCTCTCGGTGAGAGCTACGAAGTCATTTTCGTCAATGACGGCAGCAGTGACCGCTCGCCCGCACTTCTGCGCGAGCAGTTCCAGCGCCGTCCGGACGTGACCCGAGTGATCCTGTTCAACGGGAATTTCGGCCAGCACCTCGCCATCATGGCGGGCTTCGAGGCCAGCCGCGGCGAGCGTGTGGTCACGCTGGACGCCGACCTGCAAAATCCGCCCGAGGAGATTGCCAGGCTCCTCGCCAAGATGGACGAAGGCTACGACTATATCGGAACAGTGCGCCGCGACCGCCACGACACGTTTTTCCGTCGCACGGCTTCACGCCTGATGAACGCCGTCCGCGAGCGCATCACCCGCATCCGCATGACCGACCAGGGCTGCATGCTGCGCGCCTACAGCCGCGACATCGTCGACGCGCTCAACAGTTGCCGCGAGATCAATACTTACATTCCCGCGCTCGCCTACACGTTCGCGCAGCGCCCGACCGAGATCGACGTCGCGCACGAGGACCGCGCTGCAGGCGAATCGAAGTACTCGCTGTACAGTCTCGTCCGGCTCAACTTCGATCTCGTCACCGGGTTCTCGGTGATGCCTCTGCAGCTGTTTTCCCTGAGCGGAATCGCCATAGCGCTGCTGTCGATTGCGTTCGTGGTCGCCCTCGCGGTCCGGCGCCTGCTGGTCGGGCCCGAGGCCGAGGGTGTGTTCACCCTGTTCGGCATCGCCTTCTTTCTCATCGGCATCACCCTGTTCGGCATCGGCCTCCTGGGCGAATACGTGGGCCGGATCTACGAACAGGTGCGCGAGCGGCCGCGCTACGTGGTGCAGGCAATCCTGGAACGCAAGGACGTCGTTTCGGAACCGCCAAAGCAGCGCCAGGCTTAGCGGAGCGCGAGACCATGTCGTCCCATCGGCGCACAGCGTGACGAGCGCGGTCGTCTTTGCCTACCATGACGTCGGCTGCCGCTGCCTCGAAGTCCTGCTGGACCAGGGAGTCGCGATTCCTCTGGTGGTCACGCATAGTGACAGCCCCGGCGAGAACATCTGGTTCGGCAGCGTCGCGGATCTCGCGCGGGAGCGCCGCATCGAGACCGTCATGCCCGATGACCCCAACGCCCCGGAATTCCTGGGCAGGGTCCGCGCGCTGCGTCCGGATTTCCTCTTCTCGTTCTACTACCGCCTCATGCTGAAGGCCGAGCTGCTCGCGGTTCCGAAGCGCGGCGCCTTCAACATGCACGGCTCGCTCCTGCCCAAGTATCGCGGGCGCGCCCCGGTCAACTGGGCGGTTCTCCACGGCGAGACGCAGACGGGGGCGACGCTCCACGAGATGGTTGAAAAGCCGGACGCGGGACGGATCGTGGACCAGGAGGCCGTCGCCATTCAGCCCGACGACCTCGCCGTCGAGGTATTCGGGAAAGTGACCGGTGCGGCCGAGCGGGTTCTCAGGCGCAGCCTGCCCAAGCTGATCGACGGCAGCGCCGTGCTCCGCGCCCAGGAGCTTTCGCGGGGCAGCTACTTCGGCGGTCGCCGCCCGGAGGACGGGCGCATCGACTGGAGCGCCCCGGCGAAGCGAGTACACGATCTGGTTCGTGCGGTCGCGCCGCCCTACCCCGGCGCGTTCACTCAGGTAGAAGGGGGGCGACTGCGCGTCTTGCGCACACGGCGATGCACGAAGAAGATCGCTCCGCAGCCCTCGCCGTTTCTCTACGCCGAAGGAGGCAGTTGCTACGCGGCATGCGCGGACGGCGAAGTGCTGGAGCTGCTCGAAATTGAACTGGACGGCAAAACGCTCTCTGCGCCAGAATTCGCCGCGCGCATCGGCGCGCGCAAGGTCCCGGTTCGCTAGTCGACGCGGCTTCCGTGAGAAAATAGCCCTCTTTCATGCTGGCGGTTCCCAATTCGAGATCACGATGGCTCGCAGGCGCCGTCCTCGCCTGCACGCTGATCTGGTTCGGCGGGCTCGAGTACCGCGGCCTTTTCATGCCGGACGAGGGGCGCTATGCGGACATCGCCCGTGAGATGCTGGAATCAAACGATTGGGTGACGCCGCGGCTCAATGGAATCAAGTATCTGGAGAAGCCGCCGCTGCAGTACTGGATGACCGCGGGCACGTTCGCCCTGTTCGGCTTCGATGAATGGACGGCGCGGCTGTGGCCGGCCCTGGCGGGTTTTCTCGGGATACTGCTCACCGCGTTCGCGGGATTCCGCCTCGCGCCGCAATCGCCCTGGATCGTGACCGCGCTGATTCTCGCCGGTTGCTGGGGATATTTCCTCGGCGGACAGTTCCTGACGCTCGACATGGGGCTCACCTTCTTTCTGACCGCCGCGATGCTCGCGTTTGTCCTCAGCCGGCGTGCGGACATTTCTCCGCGCACCGGGCGCAACTGGATGGTGCTTGCCTGGGCGGCGATGGCCTGCGCGGTGCTGAGCAAAGGCATGGTCGGAATCGTGCTTCCGGCTCTGGCGCTCCTCGCGTACATCGCCGTCGAGCGCGACCTGTCGCTGCTCAGGCGCCTGAATTGGGTGCCGGGGCTGTGCGCGTTCGCGGTCATCGTCCTTCCGTGGTTCCTCCTGATACAGCTGAGGAATCCCGAGTTCTTCCGGTTCTTCGTCATCGGCGAGCATTTCGAACGCTTCGCGCTTCCGCATCATCACCGTCCGGGGCCGTGGTGGTACTTCGTTCCGGTGGTGCTCGTCGGGCTGCTTCCCTGGACGCCCGGCATTCCGGCCGCGATCGCCAGGGGATGGAGGGCGCCGAGCCTGCTGGGATTCAAGCTCGACCGCTTCCTCATCATCTGGGCGGGCACGATCGTCGTCTTCTTCAGCGCGTCGCAGTCGAAGCTCCCGGGCTACGTGCTGCCTGCTGTGCCGGCGATTGTTCTCCTTTTTTCAAGGCACTATCCGGAGATGTCTGAGCGCGAGCGCCGGATGCCGGCACTCGCATGCGTCTTGAGTGGTGTTGCCCTGTCGCTGCTCGCCGCCTGGCTCTTGCGCCCGGGTGTCCCCTCCGATGAAGCGGCCTACGCTGCCTGGCTGCTTGCCGCGGCACTGGTCCTATCGGCTTCGGGCATCGGCGGGTTTTACCTTCTCCGCCGCGCGAAGCGGGAAATCTCGATCGCGGCTCTCGGACTGGGCAGCCTGCTTGCGGCCCAGCTCGCGCTCTCGGGCACGCACGTTGTCGACGAGCGCTATTCGTCGGAGCGGATTCTCGAAACCATTGCCGGTGAAAAACTCCAGTTTTCGCGCGATCCCCCGTTCTACAGCGTCGCGACTTTCGACCAGAGCGTCCCTTTCTATCTGGGACGGCCAGTGACCCTGGTGGGCTACAAGAGCGAACTCGGTCCGGGCATCGCGGCCGAGCCCGGCAAATACATCGCATCGATCGACGAGTTCCTCGCACTCTGGAAGGGGCACGCCGAAGCCTATGCGATCATGACGCCGGCGCTTTACGAAAAGCTCGCGCGTGAAGGGTTTCAAGGCCGCATCATCGCGCAGGACTCGCTGCGCATCATCATCGCGAGATACTAGAGAGGTCCCAGTGAAACGAATCCTCATTCTCGGCGTGAACGGCTTCATCGGCCATCATCTCTCCAACCGCAAGGCACCGTAACTGAACGAAGAGACGTAGA
>CAVOUJ010000047.1:0-12947 GCA_963699535.1 uncultured beta proteobacterium
CCGCGAGTTCTGCGCCGGCAAGCGCGCGGTGCTCGTCGTCGAGGAAGGCAGCCCGGAGTTCATCGAGCAGGAGATCGCGACGACGCTCCGGCGAGGCGACCTTCAAACGAAGCTGTACGGAAAGGACGTGCTCCCGATGGCGGGCGAGTACACGTCCGACACGATCGTGCGCGGCCTCGAGCGCTTCCTCGCCGCCGAGGCGCCGCATCTCGCCGGTGGGGCCGGTGCGGCGTGGATCGAGCGCATCGACGCGCTGCGCGAACGTGCCGCCCGCGCGCTCGGCACGGGCCTCCCGCCCCGCCCGCCGACGTTCTGCGTCGGCTGCCCGGAGCGGCCGGTGTTCGCGGCGATGAAGCTCGTCGAGCGTGAGGTCGGGAAGCCGCACGTCTCGGCCGACATCGGCTGCCACGCGTTCGCGACCTTCGAGCCGTTCTCGCAGGGGAACTCGATCCTCGGCTACGGCATGAGCCTCGCGAGCGCCGCGGGCGTCGCGCCGATGATGGCGCGCCGGACGGTCTCGATCATGGGCGACGGCGGCTTCTGGCACAACGGCTTCCTGTCCGGCGTGTCGTCCGCGCTCTTGAACGGCAGCGACTCGATCCTGCTCATCATGCAGAACGGCTACTCGTCGGCCACCGGCACGCAGGAGCTCCTGTCCTCGCCGCTGCCCGCGGCGAAGCACGCGGCGCGCGAGCAGAAGCGCGTCCGCGTCCGACCGGCACATCGAGAACACGCTGAAAGGCGCCGGCGTGAAGTGGCTGCGGACCGTGCACACCTACCGCGTGTCGGAGATGGCGAAGACGCTCAAGGAGGCGTTCACGACGCCGGAGCCGGGCCTGAAGGTGATCGTCGCCGAAGGCGAGTGCCAGCTCGAGCGCCAGCGGCGGATTCGCCCGCTCGTCGCGTCCGCGCTCAAGTCGGGCGAGCGCGTCGTGCGCACCCGCTTCGGCGTCGACGAGGACGTCTGCTCGGGCGACCACTCCTGCATCCGGCTTTCGGGCTGCCCGTCGCTTACGGTGAAGGACTCGTCCGATCCGCTGAAGGTGGATCCGGTGGCGCACGTGAACAACGGCTGCGTCGGCTGCGGACTGTGCGGCGAGGTCGCGCACGCGGCGATCCTGTGCCCGAGCTTCTTCCGCGCCGAGATCGTGCAGAACCCGACGTGGCGGGACCGCCTCGCGCAGCGGGTGCGGTCGGCGGTGATCGGCTGGCTGCAGCCGGCGTGACGCGCTCAATCCGCCAGCGATCCGCGCGCATGCTCAAAGCCGCGCTCCTGTCGCTCTTCCTCGCGCTCGCGGTCCTGCCTTGCGTCCGTGCGCAGACCCAGACCGAGGCCGAGACGAAGCGCGTCGAGGCCGCGATCGCCCGCATCCAGCAGGCGCAGGCGAGCGTCTACCAGCAGTTCCAGATGGCGCAGGAGCTGCGGCGGGCCGAGCTCGCGAAATCCGACCCGTTCGCGCCGCAGCCGAACACGACGGCGCCGCCGCCCGGCGACTACAACGAGTTGCAGCGCCAGCGCGAGGCGCGCGAGCAGCGCATCAGGGATCTCGGCGCCGAGCTCGACCGTTTGTATGCGCGTTATCAGGAGCTCGAGGCGCAGAAGGCGCCGCTGCTCAATCGCCTCGCCGAGCTGACGCGCACGCCGTGAACTCGTTACGCCGAAAGCGCGATTCCGAGCGCTCGGAAGCCGCTTCAGGTTCGCGCTTCGACGGCCTTCGGCGTGCCTGCGCTCTCGCCCGGCGCGGGCTTCGCGCCGTCGGCAGCGAAGATGGCGTCGCACAGGCGCTGGAGCATCGGCACGCCGCGGACCTCGGTCTCGAACAGCGGCACGATGGCGCGGACGCTGTCGTCGAACTCCCGCCAGATCGTCTGCATGTGCTCCTGCTGCATGGCGACGCGGTTCTTGACGAAATCGGCGGAGTCCGGACCGAGCGACGCGGGGTCGATGACCATGTTGACGAGCACGCCGCCCACGGGAATGCCGAAGTCCTTGAACCACTGGATGAAGCGCGTGACCACCGCGATCGGCAGCGCCTCCGGCCAGCGTCACGAAGTAGAACGCCGTGAGCTTGGGGTCGGTGAGGAGCACGCGCGCGTGCTCCATCCGGTCGCGGAAGGAGACGAGGTACTCCATCAGCGGGTCCGCCTCCTTCTTCTTCGTGAAGGAGAGCATCTCCCGCAGCGTGCGCGCCTCCTCGCGGCTCTTCATCATCTTGTTGACCCACAGCGCGTACACCTTCGACATGCCGAGCAGGCGCCGCGCGTTGGCGGTGGGCGCGGTGTCGAAGACGTAGACGTCGTACTCGTTCTTGAACATGAGGTCGATCATGTTCTCGAACATCGCCGACTCCTCGAACGCGGGGTTCATCGTCGCGGTCTCGACGAACTCGTCGGCCTTGGTGGTGATGTCGGCGAACTTGAGGAACCAGCGGATCTTCTCCCGGATCTGCACCTTGCTGCGCTCGATGGTCTCCTTGGTCTCGATCTCGTACGCCCAGAGGTTCGGCACGCCCGCGACGGGGACGTGCTTGCCGAGCACGTCCTGGCCGAGCAGGTTCGTCAGGCTGTGGACGGGATTCGTCGACGCGAGCAGCGTGCGGCGTCCCTGCCGCGCGAGCCCGATGGCGGCGGCGGCGGCGAAGACGGTCTTGCCCACGCCGCCCTTGCCGCCGAAGAACAGGTACTTCTGCGCGGGGTGCTCGCGGAGGTACCGGCCCATCGGCATGGTGATTTCTGGCATGGCGACCCTTCGCTAGGCGAACATGCTGGCGGCCAGCTTCTCGATCATCGGCAGCCCCGTGACGTCGCGCTCCATCTCCGGCACCAGCGCCAGCACCTGGTCGCCGAAGGCCGCGCGCACGCCGAGCAGGTTCTGGTCCTGCATGGCGATGCGGTGGCGCAGGTACTCCGGGATGTTCTGCTCCAGCAGCTCGTGCGGGATGACCCGGTTCACCACGTACCCGGAGAGCGGCACGTCGAACTGCGCGAACAGCTTGGCCGCCTTCTGCGTGTCGTTGATGACCCCGGCCTCCGGGATCACCACGAAGAAGAAAGCCGTCTTCGTCTTGTCCGTGAGGATCCCGGCCGAGGTGTTGATGCGGTTCTTGATGTAGAGCAGCTCCTGGAGGATCTGGTCCTGCTCGGTCACCTTCTCGCGCCGGATCCGGCTCACCATCTCCTCGTACTCGCGCATCTCCTCCCGCAGCTTGGTGACCTTGTTGATCCACTCGTCGTAGACCTTGGCCATCGACAGGTAGTAGAGCGCGTGGCCGAGCGGGCACGAGATCGTAGATGTAGTAGTCGTAGTCGCCCTTCATGACCACGTCCACCACGGCGTCGAACATCGCGCTCTCCTCCATCGCCGGCTCGGCGCTCGCCGCCTGGATGTAGTTCTCGATCTCCTCCGGCACGGCGGGCAGGCCGTACATGTCCAGGATCTTCTGGCGGATCTCCTGCTGGTACGCCTTGATGTGCTTGTCCGCGTCGATCTCCTGGGCCCAGAGGTTGTCCATGATCTGCACGGGCCCCTTGCCGAAGATGTCCTTCTTGAAGATGTCGGTGAGCGACGCCTGGGGGTCCACGGAGAACACCAGCACCTTCTTGCCGTGGCTCGCGAGCCAGTACGCCGCCGCCGCGGAGAAGGTGGTCTTGCCGACCCCGCCCCCGCCGCCGAACATGATGTAGCGGCGCTCGGGATGCTGCAGGAACACGTCCTTGAATCCCATCATCGCCCCCTAGAACATCGCGTCCGCGACGTCCTTCTCGCGCAGCATGCGCCGCTTCCACGTGGCGATCTGCGGCACGACGTAGGGCAGGAGCCGCAGGCTGTAGTACGGCGGCAGGATCGGGATGCCGAGCAGGTCGCCCATCGTGATGAGGATGAAGAGGTGCTCCATCGACGCGCGCGTGCGCAGCGCCGCGCGGCTCATGTCGTGGGCGGCCATGCCGTACACCGTGTCGCGTGATGTTCTGCCACAGACCTCTTGGCTGCCGATTCCTTCTCTTCCTCAGTCATGAGCCTTTTCCTTTCATACGCCGTGCAGGTGATGCTCATGGTCGCTGCCGAGCTCGCGCTCGCGCAGCACGCTGCGCTTCCAGGTCTCGACCTGCGGCACCACAAAGGGCAGCAGGCGCAGCCCGTAGTAGGGCGGCAGGATCGGCACGCCGAGCATGTCGCCGAACACGCCGAGCATGAACAGCGTCTCCATCGAGGCGCGGATCTCCAGCGCCTGGTGCGCGATCTCGTAGCCGGCGAGCCCGTACATGAACTCGCGCAGCGCGCGCCTCCACCCGCGGGCGACGGGCGTGCTATCGTTCGCCGTGCATGATGACGGAGCTCATCGGTGTCGCCGCGGTTGCGGTCGTCGCCTGGTTCGCCGCCGGCACGATCTGGAACGTCCGCAAGGGAAGCGAGCTCATGCGCTGGATGCAGGGCGGCCTGCCGTGTGCTCGGCGGCCGCACCACGGTGCGCTGGCTGGGCTCGACCGCGGTGGAGATGGTGACTGAGCGACGCAAAGCCCCCTTTCGCAGCCGTCACGCTGGTCATCTTCCTCGAGCCGCGCGACCTGCCGTGGTGGCCGATTTCGCGAGCCCGCGGACGGCGCGACACGCTCATCATTCGCGGCGTGCTGCGCCGAGCCCCGGCGGTCGAACTCGAGGCGCTCGACCCCGCGAGCTGGTCCGGGCGCGACGCGCTGCCGCGCGTGCCGCGCGAATGGCTGGTGCGCGAGGGGAACATCGTGGCGTGTCACTGCGAAAGCACGCCCGACGCTGGAGCGCGCCGACGCCCGATCGCGCTCTGCGCGCAGGGCGCAGCGAGCCGGGCTGGCGGTCGGCGGCTCTCCGTGCGCCGCACCGAACCGCACTTCCAGCTTCACGTCCTGCTTCCCGATCGCGCCCGCCCGCGCGCGAGTTCTTCGAAGCGGTACACGCTCTCTCCGAACTCGCGCTCGGCTGACACGATCCGGGCCACCTATGCGTGCGCCGCGGGCGGCACAGCCGCCGGCTGCGGGACCGGCGCCGCGGGCGTCGCGCCGTGACGGAGGTAGGCCTTGTAGCCGTCCCAGCCGATGAGGATGGCCGCCACGAACAGGAGCACGGAGACCGCGATCATCGCCCACGCGCCCGCCGACCGGCAGCGCCGTCATCTTCGGATTCGCCGCGATCGTCACGTAGAGGTTGCGCGCCGTGACGGCGGTCGCCGCCAGCGTGGTCACGTACATGAAGATCATCGGCACGACGGCGTAGGTCGGGTTGCGCTTCTCCGACTTGAGCCACACCGCCACCACGAGCAGGCTCAGGGCCGCCATCAGCTGGTTGGAGGCGCCGAACATCTGCCACAGGTAGACCCAGGTGCCGGTGAGCACCAGCGCGAGCCGTGAAGCCCATGGAGATGAAGCTCGACACGTGCATGTTGCGCATGGGCGGGATGGCGTCGCCCACCCACTCGGCGAGCGTCACCCGCATCACGCGGAAGACGAGCTGCGTGACCGTCAGCACGATGATCACGAAGGTGGCGAAGCCGAGCGCGGTGCCGAACGTCTCGGGGATGAGCCCGAAGGTCCCGGCGTACACCAGCTTGCCGACGCCGACCGCGAACCGGCCGCCGCCGCCGCCGGCCCCGGCGATGGAGACGGCAGTCAGAGACAGCAGCGCGAGGGGGAACTCGCCAAACAACATCGCCCCTGCGCCGACCGGCAGTGCGTCGGTGTCGTACTCGATCTGCCGCGCCGTGCCGATCGAGCCGACGAGCGCGTGCCAGCCCGAGATGGCGCCGCACGCGATGGTGACGAAGAGCATCGGCCACAGCGGCTGCCAGGCCTTCGCCGCGTCGATCGCGAAGCCCGAGGTCCTTGAAGGCCGGCAGCGCGAACGCGCCGATGAGGGTGCCCGCCGCGTCCTTCGTGCCGAGGAGCGGCGCGACGACCATGCCGAGCGCCGAGAGCAGGATGGTGATCGAAGTGATCCAGAAGCCGATGTAGTTCACCGGCTGCGCGAAGCGCCAGATCGGCAGGTTCGCCCCCATGTAGCTGAAGGCGAACAGGAACACCATCCACAGGATGTAGTTCGGCAGCGTCTTGAGGAGGCCGGTGGCCGCGTCATACGCCGGGGTGGTCGGGCGCTTGCCGTCCTTGCCCGGCGCGGGGATGCGCGGGTCCGCGAGCCGTCGGGTCCTCGACCGCGAAGAGCGGCTTGCGGTCGTTGATCTCGTCCACCGCGCCGTTCAGCTGCACGATCGCGGCCGCGACCGGGCCCTTGCACCAGCGCGCCCTTCTCGTCGCGGTGCTGACCCCACGGCCCGGCCACCATGCCGGCGAGCGTGAGCGCGACGACGAGGACCGTGACGCCCATGATGCCCATCTTCCAGCGGTACATCATCTGGCCGGCGAGCAGTCCCATCAGCGCGAGCATGATGATGCCGAACGGCACGTCCGGACGCGCGGACAGGATCGCCGCCAGGATGCCGATGAACGCGCCGGCGAGCAGCATCAGGTAGAAGAAGATGAAGACGAACAGGATCGTGCGCGTGCGCGGCGCGATGAGCTTGTGCGCGATCGCCGACAGGCTGTTGCCGTCGTTGCGCACCGCGACCATGATGGCGGAGTAGTCGCTCACCCAGCCGATGAAGCTGACGCCCAGGACCAGCCAGGCCAGCGAGGGCGACCAGCCCCAGAGATTGGCGGCGGTGATCGGCCCGACGATGGGCCCGGCGGCCGCGATCGCCTTGAAGTGATAGCCGAAGAGGACGTTGCGGCTGGTCGGCATGAAGTCGACGCCGTCCATGTACATCCGGGCCGGCGTCGCCCGCTTGGCGTCGGACTGGATGATGTTGCGGTCGATGCGTTTGGCGTACAGGTTGTAGGCCAGATAGGTGGTCAGTACGCCGATGACGACGATCCAGAGAGTGTTCATGGCTGTCCTCCTTCCGAGAGGGCCACATCCGCGGACACCTCCATGCGTCTCAGGACCATTATTTACCTCAACAGGAGCGCGTATTGATCTGCGTCAAGTCATTTCAGCGAAGGGCAAACAACCACGGTGCGCCGACCGCGAGCAGCACCGCGAGAAAGATCACGCCGAAGATCGCGCCGAGCCTCCAGTAGTCGCGCGAGGGCAGATAGCCGCTGCCGTAGTACACCGGGCTCGGGCCGGTCGCGTACGGTGAGATGATGCCCATGATGCCGAGCGTCAGGCACAGCAGCATCGCGTACTGCGGCATCGGGATCCCGGGTATGGTCGAGCCCACCGCCAGCATCACCGGCAGGACCGCAGTCACGTGCGCGGTGATGCTGGCGAACATGTAGTGTATGAAGAAGAACACTGCGACCAGCAACAGCATGGCTGCGATCGGCGAGAAGCCGCCCATATGGTGCGCGATGCGACTCCGGCGAACCAGTTCACGAAGCCGACCCGGTTCAGGCCGTCGGCCAGCGCGATCAGGGTCGCGAACCAGGTGAGCGTGTTCCACGCCGCGCGAGTTGCTTGATGACGTCGTCCCAGGTCACGACTCTCGTAACCAGCATCAGCGAGATCACGAGTAGCGCTACGGTCGTCGCGTTGATGAAGTCGCCGCCGAAAATCCACAACCGAGCGCGATCAGCACCAGCACGGCGAGCGTCATCTCGCGCACCGTCAGCGGCTCCCAGATTCGCGAGCTCCTCGCCGGCCCAACCGGCACCTTCTCGCTGTCCTTGATCTCCGGCGGATACAGCCAGTAGGCCAGCAGGGCGTCAGCGACGCAGCAGCAGCCACGCCGACCGGCAGGAAGCGCGCTGAACCATTGCATCCAGCTGATCTCGAGTGCGCGTGCCTTCTTCACCAGCTCGACGCGCCAGCAGGTTGGGCGCGAGCGCCGTGAGGAACATCGAGCTGGTGACGCTGGTCGCGGCGATCGCGACCCACATGATGTAGGAGCCGATCTTGCGCGCCGACGGGTCGTTCGGGCCCGGAGTCGTAGAGCACCGGGAGATGTGCGGATGACGGGATAGATCGGTGCCGCCGCTGCGCGCGGTGTTCGACGGCGTGAACGGCGCCAGCACGAGGTCGGCGGCCGCAATCGCGTAGCCCAGCGTCAGGGTCCTGCGGCCCATCGCCTTGACGAGCGTAGCGCGATGCGCTTGTCCGAGCCCGGTTTTTTCATAACCCAGCGCGAACATGAACGCGCCGAAGATCAGCCACACGGTCGGAATTGGAGAATCCCGACAGCGCCCAGGTCAGCGCGGCGTTCGCCGGGCTGAACCCGGCCTTGGCGAGTTCGGCCGGGCTGTAAAGCACGAATCGCGCGAGCACGCTAACGAGGGCGACGCCGATCAATCCGATCGCTCCTCCGGGCATCGGCTCCAGCACGAGCGCGACGATGACTCCGGCGAAGATCGCGAAGAAATACCAGGCATGCGGCGCCAGTCCCGCGGGCGTGGGTAGCAGTGCCAGCACGATCGCGACGGCAACGGGTGCGACGGCTTTCCATGAGATGTTCATTGTCGAGATCCCTAGGAGTTCATCGGTTCATGCGTACTCCGGCTGGTACATGATGCGCGCGGCCTCGGCGCGCAGGTCCTTGGGCCGCGGCTTCGTCGCGTGCCCTTGCTCGTAGGCCACCGCGGCTACGGCGGCCGCAACTGCGGCGGCGATCCCGCGCATGCGCACCGCGAGCGGGAAGATGCGGCCTTGTTCCAGGTCGTCATCTGATACTTGAGCGGCGAGCGCCCGCGCGGCGGCGAAAAACATCTCGTCGGTGACGCGCCTCGCGCCGCACAGGATGAGGCCCAGACCCACGCCCGGGAACACGTACGAGTTGTTGCCCTGACCCGGCGCATGGATGCGCCCGGCGAACGTCACGGGGGCAAACGGGCTGCCGCTCGCAAATATCGCGCGGCCGTCCGTCCAGGCGTAGGCCTGTTCGGCCGTGCACTCGGCTTTCGAGGTCGGATTGGAGAGCGCAAACACGATGGGCCGTTCGTTCAAGCGCGCCATCGCTTCGAGTACCGGCTGCGTGAAGAGCCCGCCCGCACCGCTCGCGCCGATCAGTACCGTCGGCCTGAAGCTCTCGACGGCGCGACCAGCATCCGGCACGGGCGCGCGGTCCTGAGCAAACGGCCGCTTGTGATCCGACAGATCCCGGCGGTCTCCACCACGAGTCCCTTCGAGTCCAGGAACAGGCAGCGCTGCCTGGCCTCGGCTTCAGCGACAGTCCTTCGGCCTGCATGGCGGCGATCACGATGGCGCCGATCCCGAGGCACGCTTCGCCGGCGCCGGCGAACAGAATGCGCTGCGTCCAGCCAGGCGTCCTGCCCGTGTCGCGGCCCGGTATACAAGCCCGGCCAGCCCCATCGCGCCGGTGCCCTGCACATCGTCGTTGAAGCAGCACACCGCGTCGCGGTAACGCCGCAGCAGGGCGAAACGCGCAGGCGCTGTTGAAATCCTCGAACTGCACGATCGCTCCGGGAAAGACCGCCTGCGTGGCGGCGATAAACTCGTCGAGCAGCGCGTCGCAGGTCTCGCCGGTCATTCGCGGTTCGCCGCTCGCCGAGGTAGAACGGATCGTTGCGCAGCGCCTCGTTGTCGGTGCCCACGTCGAGTGGGACCGGCAGGCAGAGCTGCCGGCAGCACACCAGCGCACACGGTGTAGAGCGCGAGCTTGCCGATGGGTATGCCCATGCCGTTCGCGCCGAGGTCGCCGAGCCCGAGAATGCGGCCGCCGTCGGTGACGACGATGACGCCGGCCCGGGGGCGCGGCCATTGCGCAGCAACTCGGCGATCCGGCCGCGGTGCCGCGACGAGATGTAGAGGCCGTGCGGCCGCTCGTAGAGCGCGCTCCATTCGACGCAGGCCTGTCCAACGGTGGGCGTGTAGACAACCGGCAGCAGTTCCTCGAGATGGTCGAGCACGACGCGGTAGAACAACGTTTCATTCGAGCCCTGCAGCGCGGAGAGATAGCGGAATTTCTCGATCGGGCTCGTCTTGGCGCGCACGTTCGCGAGCACACGGGCTGCCTGCTCCTCAAGTGACTCCACACGGGGAGGAAGCAGCCCGTCGAGCGCCAGGCGCATCCGCTCCGCGTGCGTGAACGCCGTGCCATGGTTGCGCAGCGCGTCGCTCAGGCATGCCATGCCGGCACGGGCGGCTTGATGGCGCTGCACGGCGCTGCGATCCATGGTCTCCACCAGAACGCGGGGTCTATCAAAAAACAGCCTACCCCCCGGCGGCGCGCGCGCTTTGACCTAGGTCAACTGGTTACCCCGGGACCTCTGCGCAGAGCGTTGCAATGAACGCTGAGCGAATCGACACGTTGTGGCTAACGAAACAGGGCGGGAACCTCGCCCCCCATGCGGTCCACCTCGGCGGCGAGGTGCCGAAGCGCCGGGGCGATCTCCACCCGGTAGGGATTTCGGGCCTCTCCAGCAATCGCAGCCGCTCCGGCAGGCTGGCAAGCTGAGCGGCAGCGCGGCTGCGCGCCGCGTCGATCCCTTCCGCCGGATGCAGGCGCCTACCATTCGTCATCACGGGGACCAGCAACGGTTCGCCCGACTGGCGGTCACTCTCGACGGTGACGACATCGTGCTCCAACTGGCCCCGCGCGTCGTAATGGCGATGAACCTGCTTGCGTCCCGGCCAGGTGGCCTTGCCGGTCGAGCGCTTGCGCCGCGGCTTGCCCGCGTACTCCTGCAGCTTGTATACGGCGTCGAGGAACGGGGCGTCGGAAGAAGTCACCAGGCTCGTGCCGATGCCGAAGCCGTCGATGGGCGCACCGGCGGAGACCAGGTCGCGCACCCGGTATTCGTCGAGATTACCGCTGGCGAAGATCGTCACGTCGGCGAGCCCGCCCTCGTCCAGGATGCGCCCGCACGGATCGGGCGAGCGCGCCGAGATCGCCGGCTATCGAGCCTCACGCCGGCGACGCGTGTGCCCCGGGCCCTCAACCGGGCGGCCAGCACCACGACCTTGCGCGCGGCCAGCTCCGTATCGTAAGTGTCGATCAGCAGGGTGGTGCCGTGTGGATAGGTTTCGGCGAAATGCTCGAAAGCCGCCGCTTCGTCGTCGTGCGCCTGCACGAACGAATGGGCCATCGTCCCGAACACCGGGATGCCCGATTTCAGGCGCCGCCTGACGGTCGCCGTGCCGGTAAACCCCGCGATATAGCTCGCGCGTGCAGCGAGCAGGCCGGCTTCGGCGCCGTGCGCCCGGCGCAAGCCGAAGTCCACGAGCCGCTTGCCAGGCGCCTCCATCACGCAGCGCGCCGCCTTGCTCGCCACCAGTGTTTCGAAATGGACGAGGTTGATCAGGCGCGACTCCACGAGCTGGGCCTCGGGAAGCGGCGCGGTCAGGCGCAGGATCGGCTCGTCGGGGAAGAAAACCGTCCCCTCCGGCATGGCATGCACCTCGCCGGTGAACCTCAAACTCGCCAGGTTACCGGCAAACCCGGGCGCGAACTTCCCCGAGCGCTCCACCCACTCCAGCTCATCGGGCGCGAAGCGCAGATGCTCGAGGAAATCCAGCGCCTGCTCCAGCCCCGCTGCCATCAGGAAATTGCGACTGGCAGGAAGCTGCGAACAAAAAGCTCGAAGACCGCCGTATCGCGCATGCCGTGCGCGTAATACGCGTTGAGCATGGTGAGCTGGTAGAGGTCCGTCAGCAGCGGTGACCCGGGCAGGTTCATCACGAGCACTCCTCGAGGCGCACACTGGTCGCGCCCCGCATCCTGCATTTCCCGTCGAGCGCGCTCGCCATCCCCCGGCTTCACGTTCACGGCGCGAATGGCGTCCTCGAGCAATAGCACTTCGAATCCTTCCCGGAGGGCGCCGCGCACGGTCTCGCGTACCCGCAGTAGTCCGTAGCAAGCCCCCCGATCAACAGGCGCTTGACACCGATGCCGCGCAGCTGCGCTGCCAGGCCGGTGCCCTCGAATGCGGAGTAGGCGTCGGCTTGCTCCTGCGTCGCCTTGCTGATGATGACTGCGTCGGCGGGCGGTTCGACCACCCGGTGCAAACGCCGCGCCCGGCGTCCGGCCACGCAATGCTCCGGCCAGGGCCCGCCGTGGGCCTGAACGAGCAATGCCGCGCCGGGTGCCAGTCACGGCCAACGCCGGAGACGCTTCCGGCACGCCAGCGCAAGATAACCGTTGAGAACCGGCACCACTGCGTCCCCCTCGGGCACCGCGAGGGCGCCCGCCGGCAGGAAATCCTTCTGGACATCCACGATCAGCACGGCATCGCGCTCGTTCACGGCGCAGGTCATGATTCCGGCTCCTCTGAAAATGTTAGGTGACTGAATGGGTTCCCCTGTTGATGTGGATCAAGCGGCCGGGAGTCGTCCTCGTTACTGCAAAGTGACGGCTTGTTGATTTGGCTCAACCTCTTACGCGCCGGGCGCGCTAGCCTTCGACAAGGTCGATGCCGATGAAAAGAATCTGGCTCGAGTCCTACCCCCCCGGCGTTCCGCACGAAGTGGACACGCACGCGTGTCCGACGCTGAGACATCTCCTGGAACGGAGCTGCACGCGCTTCGGGAGAGGCCGGCGATCGCCAACCTGGGTGTCGAGCTGAGCTACGGCGAGCTCGACCGCCTGTCGCGCGACTTCGGCGCCTTTCTGCGCAGCGAACTGAGGCTCGAAACGGGGGATCGCGTCGCGATCATGCTGCCCAACGTGCTCCAGTATCCCGTCGCCCTGTTCGGGGCCCTGCGCGCCGGCCTGACCGTCGTCAACGTCAATCCGCTCTCCACCAGCGAACTCGGACGCATCAGCTCGCCGATTCGGGCGCCAGGGCGATCGTCGTGCTCGAGAACTTCGCGCGCACCGTCGAGCAGGCGCTCGACCGGTGCCTCGTCGAACACGTGATCGTGACACGGGTTGGGACCTGTTTCCGCCGGCGCGGCGCTGGCTCGTCAACTTCACCGTGAAATATCTGAAGCGCATGGTCCCGCGATGGCGCATTCCCGCCGCGGTGGA
>CAVOUJ010000048.1:0-5519 GCA_963699535.1 uncultured beta proteobacterium
GCAGGTGCGCTACCAGGCTGCGCCACACCCCGAATACAGCGGAAAGCTTAGCATTTCGCCGTCGCTGCCGCGTTTGGAAGTAAGCAGGTGATCATCCGAGATGTCGTCTCGGCCCGACAATGCGGCCGCGTTCAACTCGTCTCCGAATTTTGCCTGCCCGCCAGTGCCCCAAACTATCCCGGGTTTTCCCCGAAAACCGTCAGCGTGACGACAGCAAGGCTGGTTTGTCGTGGGCCCGAATCCTGAGCGGGATTCGACCACCATCGTGTCCCCGATATCGTGCACTGCTCGGACGTCTGCGAGTCGGGAACGTGCATTGCGGTTCGAGCAGCAGGAGGGCAAGATGCCCCCAACGCGCAACATCTGCAAGCACTGAGTCGGCGCGCTGCCGCCAATTGGCGGGACGCGCAAGAACAGTGGGATCGAATTTCCAATCGGTCGATGCCGCACGCAAGGGAGCCGCAGACTCATGAGAGTACGTTTCTGGGGAACGAGGGGGTCGATCGCCACCCCCGGGCCGGGCACGAACCACTTCGGCGGCAATACCTCCTGCGTCGAGCTGACCACGGCCAACGGCGACCTTCTGATCTTCGACTGCGGCACCGGCGCGCACCGGCTGGCCGCCGAGTTGATGGCCCAAGGCAAGAAAGCCATCAACGCGAACATTCTCCTCGGACATACGCACTGGGATCACATTCAAGGCTTTCCGTTCTTCAGCCCGGCCTTTGTCAAAGGGAACTCCGTCGCGATCTATGGCCCGGAAGGCAGCCGCGGCTCGCTGCATGACGTGCTGGCCGGCCAGATGGAGTTCACCTACTTCCCCATCGAGTTGAACCAGCTGCCGGCCGCGATCACCTACCACGACCTGACCGAGGGCATCCACACCATCGGCGGCGCGCGGGTCGCGACGCAATTTCTCAATCACCCGGCCATGACGGTGGGCTACCGGGTCGAAGCCGACGGCGTGGCGGTGGTGTACCTGGTGGACCACGAGCCGTTCTCCGATGAGCTCTGGCGCGCCGGTGCCGAGCCGGGCCGCATCGAGTCCATCCTGCACGAGGGAGACCGCCGGCACGCCAAATTCATGGCCGACGCCGATCTCGTGATCCACGACGCCCAGTACACGCCCGAGGAGTACGGCTCGAAGAAAACCTGGGGACACAGCACGTACGACTACGTGGTGCAAATTGCCGCGGCGGCCGGCGTGCGGCGGGTCGCACTGACCCACCACGATCCGGGCCACGACGACCACTTCGTCGCGGACATCGAGCGCAAGGCCCGCACCCTGGCCTTGCAATGCGGGACGGGACTCGATGTCTTCTGCGCGTATGAAGGCTGCGAACTCGTCCTGGAGCCGCGCTCCACCTTGAAGCCGTTTGTCACGGCGGCCCCCTTCCAGGCGTCCGTCGCGCAGCGCCGCTTTCACATCCTGGTGGTTGATGACCAGCCGGACACGCTCACGATGATCGTTCGCGCGCTGGAGGAGGATCAGTACACGGTCAGCAAGGCGACGAGCGGCCCGGAGGCGCTCCGGATGATCGACGAGCACATGCCGGACCTCGTGGTGCTGGATTACAAGATGACCGGCATGGACGGCCTGGCGGTCATGAAGACGCTCCGCGCCAAGCCCGAGACACAGCCCCTGCCTGTGCTGATGCTCACCGCCATGACCGATGAGCCCAGCACCCGCGCCGGCTTCGAAGCGGGGGTGACGGACTATGTGACAAAGCCGTTTTCGATCCCGCAGCTCACCGCACGCGTCCGCGCCTGCCTCGCCAGATCCCAGGCTCCTGTAATCGCGTGACGGGCTAGTCGGAGACGATCTCGACACGATCCAGGTACCTGGACAATTCGCCCACCCACTTGCGCGACGCGTCGGTGTCGGCGCTCTCGGCCGCCTGCTCGAGGGCGGCGCCGATGTCAGTGATGGCCTGGAATCCCCAGCTGCCCCCGGCGCCCTTCATGCCGTGCCCCAGACTCTCCACGGTCTCAAAGTCACCCCGATCCAAGGCGTCCAGCATCGCGATGACATCCTGCCTGCGGTTCTGCAGAAACCCGGGGATCAGGTCTGCGAATTTGGGATTCGCACGCACAAGGATCGTGTCCTTCCGGCTGCTCTCCTCTTTCGATGACGGAGGCGCGACCATGGAATGCTCCTTGATCGCTTGCAGCAGCACCTCTTGTTTGATCGGTTTCGTCAAATACGCCGTGCACCCGGCCGCCACACACTTTTCCTGATCCCCCTTCAAGGCAGAGGCCGTCAGCGCGATGATCGGCGTGGGCGGCCGGTGGTTCGCCTGTTCCCACTCTCTGATCGCCCGCGTCGCGGTCAAGCCATCCATGACCGGCATTTGCCGGTCCATCAGGACGAGGTCATAGTGTCCGGCCGTAAACTTTGCATAGGCGACGGCCCCGTTTTCGGCGATTTCGACCCGGTACGGCGTGTCCTGCAGGTAGGCCACCGTGATCGTGCGGTTGTCGGGGGAGTCCTCCACCAGAAGAATATGCAGCGCCGGCAGCGGCGGCTCGGGACCCGTGCCGACCGGCACGGCCGCCCGCCGCGTGGCCCCCGCCCAGATCTCGAGCGGCACGGCGAAAGAAAACACGCTGCCCTTCCCGACTCCGCTTTCGACCCAGATGCACCCGCCCATCAGTTCCACCAGGCGCTTCGAAATCGTGAGCCCCAGCCCCGAGCCCCCGTACCTGCGAGTGGTGGACGAGTCGGCTTGCGTGAATCGCTCGAACACCGCGCCCAATTTCTCGCCCGGAATGCCGATGCCGGTGTCCGAGATCGTGAACCGCAATGCGCCCGGAACGGAGGAGTCCGCATCCGGCGTGACTCGCAGGGCCACTTCGCCGGATTCCGTGAACTTGATCGCATTGCCAAGCAGATTGAGCAGCACCTGCCGCAGCCGTGTCGGGTCGCCGACCAGGTCGCTGGGCACATTCGGCGCGATCTCGCACACCAGGGCCAGACCCTTTTCCTGGGCCCGGACCGCCACCATCTCCCTCACTTTCTCCAGCAGATCGTTCAACGAGAACCCGGTCCGTTCCAGCTCGAGCTGCGAGGCTTCGACTTTGGAGAGATCGAGGATGTCGTTGATGAGATTCAGCAGGTTGTCGCCGGCGCGGCGAAAGATCTGCACATACTTGTCTTGCTCCGGGGAGAGAGGGGTCTTCGCGAGCAGGTCCGCGATGCCGATGATCGCATTCATCGGCGTTCGGATTTCATGACTCATGCTCGCCAGAAAATCCGACTTGGTCTGGCTCGCGGTCTCGGCCATGGCCTTGGCCTGCTGCAGCTCCGCCTCCACCCGCTTGCGCTCCGTGACGTCGCGCGCCGCGGCGAAGACGCCCTGCAGCGTGCGGCCCCGGTCGTAAAAGGTGGTCGCGTTGTAGGACACCACCGTTTGCTTCCCGTCGCGGGCGCACGCCGTCAGCTCGTAGTCGGTGACCTTCTTTTCGCTCAGCACGAGCTTGATCCCCGCTTCGGCCCGCTCCGGATCGGTGAAGTAGCTCTTGAACGGCGCGCCGATCAGCTCGTCGCGCGTGCAGCCGGTGAGCGCCTCCATCTGCTTGTTGACGTCCGTGATGATGCCGGAGGGATCGGTGGTCATCAGCGCGTCGATGTTGGATTCGATCAGCGAGCGCGTGTAGAACTGCTGGTCGCGCAGGCGCTGATCGAGCTTTTTTTGCTCGGCTTCGACCAGCTTGCGCGCGGTGTTGTCGGTGCCGATCAACAGATAGCCGATGATGGCGTCCTGCGCGTCGCGCAGCGCCGTGACGGACACCACCGCCGGGAATCGGCTCCCGTCCTTGCGGATATAGGTCAGCTCGTAGATGTCCTCGATCCCGCGCGAGGCCTTGAAGACCAGGGCCTCGAAGCCCGGCGTGATCGTGGTCGCGAGCTCGATGCTCAGTGCCTTGGCGCGCGCGATCAACTTCCTGCGGATCGGAAATGTCGGCGGGCGTGATCTTGTTCATCACTTCGGCGGCCGTGTAGCCCAGCATCCGCTCGGCGCCGACATTGAAGATCTGAATGACGCCCTTCGCGTCGGTGGCGATGCTCGAGAAGTTGGCGCTGTTGAAAATCGCGCGCTGCAGGGCCCCCGCTTTCAGCAGCACCTCTTCTGCCTGCTTGCGCGCGGTGTTGTCGGTGCCGATCAACAGGTAGCCGATGATGGCGTCCTGCGCGTCGCGCAGCGCCGTGACGGACACCACCGCCGGGAACCGGCTCCCATCCTTGCGGATGTAGGTCAGCTCGTAGATGTCTTCGATCCCGCGCGAGGCCTTGAACACCAGCGCCTCGAAGCCCGGCGTGATCGGGGTTCCGAGCTCGACGCTCAGCGCTTTGGCGCGCGCGATCACTTCCTGCGGATCGGAAATGTCGGCCGGGGTGATCTTGTTCATCACTTCGGCGGCCGTGTAGCCCAGCATCCGCTCGGCGCCGACATTGAAGATCTGAATGACGCCCTTCGCGTCGGTGGCGATGCTGGAGAAGTTGGCGCTGTTGAAAATCGCGCGTCTGCAGCGCCCCCGCCTTGAGCAGCACCTCTTCGGCCTGCTTGCGCGAGGTCACGTCGCCGGCACCTCGGAGACACCGATCCTCGTCCTCGTCGCGTCCTTTCCCTTGGCCATGGTGCTCCCTATTCGCCGGCCCGCCGAGCGACGGAGCTGAGCAGCCCGTGCCCGGAGCACCGCCACGCGCACGCCGGCGGCGCTCGCCTTGAGCGCGAGGTCGGGATTCGCGTCGGCGGCTCGTTTCAGAATGCTTGCTCGCCGGGGCTCGTACTCAAGGTCGAGGGAGACCCGACGCAGGTTGCGTTCGGCAACGAGCCGCGACAGCGCCTAGCAGCGTCCTTTCTTGGCCTGCCCCGGTGGCACGCCAAGGATGCGGGCCGACCTTTTTGAAATGACCGGGCGGCATCCGCTGGTAGGCGCGCGGGATCGCCAGGACGGGCCGCGGGACTTGCTGGATCGCCACCGGACCCCAAGGTCCGTCGTACCGTTCACCGCTGGACCAAGCCCGGTTGTCATACCGGTAGTAGCGCCCATCATAGAAGTAGGCGGGCGCGCTTGGTTGGACAACGACCTGCGGCGGGGGCGCTGGAGTCCCGATGGTGATGTTGATCTGCCCGAGCGCGGGCGAATGCAGCCCGAAAGCGCTGATGGTACCGAGCGCGAGAACAGCCGCCAATGTGACGTTGCGAGTCATCTGGACCCCCTCCACTACTCCCTCTTGCTTGGTTGTTATCGACTCTAATATGGCGGTATGCGGACGCGCCATTGGACCTTGGTCAGGGATCGGTGGAGGCAACGCTGATGCGTTACACGCTCGCTGCAAGGCGAGAGAGACCGAGGAGGGCGACGGCCTCGACCACCAAGAGCCAGAGGAGATTTCGCTCTCGTAATCTGCTGACGCCACGCTGACGGTTTTCGAGGGATTGGTCGGGCCGATGTGGGGATGTCTCGGGATAGAGCCAGTGGAGAAGAGCGTTGATTTTAGGTGCGCTACCAGG
>CAVOUJ010000049.1:0-13757 GCA_963699535.1 uncultured beta proteobacterium
TCGGCGCCCGATGATCCCAGCCACTCGAACTTGCGCAGATCGAAGCGGGCCGCATCGACCTTGGTGAGCTGCGCGATGCCCACCGAGGGGTTGGCGGCCAGCACCGTCAGGCCGTCTGGCCTGGCGGCGTTGAAGACATGATTGGTCGCGACCAGGTGCGCCGCTCCCGGCATGTTCTGCACGATCACGGTCGGGTTGCCCGCGATGTGCTTGCCGAGATGGCGCGCGACGATCCGGGACGCGATCTCGAGACTGCCGCTTTTGGCCCCGATCACCACCGTGATCGTCTTGCCGGCGTAGTAGGGCGCCTGCGCCGAGGCAGGAGCGACCCACAACGCGCTTGCCGCCATGCCGGCTGCAAGGCCGGGAATCCATCTCAGTTTCATCGCTTTCCTCCTTTGCAGTTTCATAGACCGAACCAGGCCTGGACCACGCCCCCGCCGAACGGGAGACGAAGCAGCCGCTCGAAGACACCGTAGAAAAATCCCCATGCCGCCGCCGTCAGCGCGAGCGAGCGCAAGAAACCCTCCGCGCTCTGGAGCGTCAGATAGGAAAACAGGAAGATCGGGACGGCCAGCGGGAAGCCCACCAGAAACACGAGTGCGACAAATGCCGCCATCCACGTGAAGGTCAGCAGGGTCCTGCGGCGCGCGATCGCCGGCGGGACGTCGGTCGAGAGCGCGATGTCGCTCGCGTGGCTGTCAGTCGCCTCGGCCTTGCCGCGAAGGTCGAGGAAGAGCTGGACGAGCGCAAGAACGAGGAGGGGGATCGCCGTGACGAGCGGAAAGAGCCGGGCCTTCAACGGCCAGGAGGAGGCCGATACGATCGCGAAGGCTGCCAGCGCGGCCAGTCCCAGGCTGAACAGAAGGCGCGTGTTAATCGGCATGGACTCTCGCTGCGAATCCCGCGCGCCTCCCTTGGATGAAGGGGTAGGCGATAACCAGTACGGTCAGCGTGATCAGGACGAGCACGAGCGGCTGGGTCAGCCAGGAAAAGCCGTACCGCGCCATGGAAATGAACAAGTAGGTTTCGGCCAGTTTCCCCAGCACGAAGCCGAGCACGAGCGGCGCGCGCGGCCAGCCGAAGCGCACCATCAGAAACCCTAGCGCGCCGAACGCGAGCGTCACGATCAGATCGGCGATGTCGTTGTTCGCCGTGTAGCTCCCCACGAAGATGAGAAGCAGCACGAAGGGAATGATCAAGCCGCCGCGGATCCGGGTGACCTTGGTCAGGTGGCCGAGGAGCACGAAGCAGAGCAGCACCGCGATGACGTTGGCGATCACGAGCGTCCACACCATCGAGTAGGTCACGGCGAGGTGCTTGGTGAGCATGTCCGGGCCGGGCACGAGGCCCATGATCAGGAAGGCGCCGAGCAGGATCGCCATCGCGCCGCTTCCCGGAACGCCGAACGCGATGGTCGGGATCAGGTCGCCTCCTTCCTTCGAGTTGTTGGCCGCCCCTGGCCCCAGCACGCCGCGCACGTCCCCTTTTCCGAAGCGTGCGCGGTCTGTCGCGTCCTTTGCGCTCTGCACCGCGTGGGCGTACGCCATCCATTGGGCGACGCCTCCGCCCGCGCCCGGCAGGATGCCGACGAAGACGCCGATCGCCGAGCACCGCATCACCAGCCAGAAGTGGCGAAACGAGTCCTTGGCTCCTTCCCAGACGCCCGTCCTGAGATTTCCCGCCGGGCTTGCCCCCGCGATCGACGTGCCGCGCACCGCGAGGTCGATGATCTCGGGGATCGCGAAGATCCCCACCAGCACCGGTATCAGGTCCAGCCCTTCCCAGAGATAGATCAGCCCGAAGTCGAAACGCAGGCCGCCCGACTGCCGCTCCTGACCGATCGTGCAGAGCAGGAGGCCGAGCAGGCCCATGGCGAATCCCTTGATCTGGGCGCGCGCGCTCCAGGCCGCTGAGCGAAGTGATGCAGGCGATTCCCAGGACGGAGATCATGAAGAGCTCCGGCGACCCGAACGTCAGTACCAGGGGCCGGACGATGGGGATGGAGACCGCCAGCGCAGCGGCGCCGATCAGCGCGCCGAGGAGCGAGCTCATCAGGGCCGCGCCGAGCGCGCGTCCCGCTTCGCCGCGCTTCGCCATCGGATACCCGTCCACCACGGTCGCCGCCGAGAGTCCTTCACCGGGCACGCCGAAGAGAATCGAGGTGATATCTCCGGTCGTGGCCGCGACCGAATGCATCCCGAGGAGGAAAGCGAAGGCCTCCGCCGGGGTCATCGTGAAAACGAACGGCAGCATGAGGGCGAGCGTCGCCGCGCCGCCGATCCCCGGCAGCAGGCCGATGACGAAGCCGAGGCCCATGCCCACGAGCATCAGGCTGAAAGCCTTCCACTGGAGGACGAGAAGGAGACCGTTGATCAGGGCATCGAGCATCGTTCTCCTCGCTCGCGCGGAAGGTGGGGACCTGCAATCAGGAGAATGCCTGGATCCCCGTTTGGGCGCGCCCCAGGATCAGGGCATGGATGTCGTGCGTTCCCTCGTAGGTGTTGACGACTTCGAGGTTGACCATGTGGCGCACGACGCCGAACTCGTCCGAGATCCCGTTTCCGCCCAGCATGTCGCGCGCCATGCGCGCGATCTCGAGGGACTTGCCGCAGGAGTTGCGCTTCATGATCGAAGTGATCTCGGGTGAGTCGCTGCCCTCGTCCTTCATGCGGCCCAGGCGCAGCACGCCCTGGAGGCCGAGGCAGATCTCGGTCTGCATATCGGCGAGCTTCTTCTGGATCAACTGGTTCGCCGCAAGCGGCCGGCCGAACTGCTTGCGATCGAGCACGTACTGGCGCGCGCGGTGCCAGCAGTCCTCCGCCGCGCCGAGCGCGCCCCAGGCGATGCCGTAGCGCGCCGCGTTGAGACAGGTGAACGGGCCCTTCAGGCCTTCCACTCCGGGGAGCAGCCTTTCCTCGGGCACGAACACATCGTCCATCGCGACTTCTCCGGTGACGGAAGTGCGCAGGCCTACCTTGCCGTGGATGGCCGGTGCCGAGAGTCCTTTCGCGCCTTTCTCGGCGAGGAATCCGCGGATGCGGCCGTCATCGGTCTTCGCCCAGATCAGGAAAAGATCGGCGATCGGCGCGTTGCTGATCCAGGTCTTCAGGCCGGTGAGGCTGTAGCCACCCGAGATTTTTTTCGCCCGCGTCTGCATGCTGCCGGGGTCGGAGCCGTGGTTGGGCTCGGTGAGGCCGAAACAGCCGATCAGCTCGCCCTGGGCGAGCTTGGGCAGGTAGTTCTTCCTGTGTTCCTCCGAACCGAATTCGTAGATCGGCGTCATGACGAGCGAACTCTGCACGCTCATGGTCGAGCGGTATCCGGAATCCACGCGTTCCAGCTCGCGCGCGATCAGCCCGTAGCTCACGTAGTTGACGCCGGCTCCGCCGTATTCCGGGGGGAGCGTCGAGCCGAGAATGCCGAGCGCGCCCATCTCGCTGACGATCGAGGGATCGACCGTCTCGTTGCGGAAGGCCTCGAGAACGCGCGGCTGGAGCTTCTCCTGCGCGAAGGCGCGCGCCGCGTCGCGCACGATGCGCTCGGATTCGGTGAGCTGCGTCTCGATCAGGAGCGGATCCTGCCAAGAGAATTCTGCCTTCCTGGATTTTGCCTTGAGCGGGGCGTTCATGGGTTGTCCGATTCTCAGCCTTCAGGGGTAAGCAATGATACGCCGAGGCGCGCCCGCCGCCTGAGCCAGGGGCTGGCGCGGTAGCGGGGATCGCCGTAGAAGTCCTGCAGGCCTTCGAGAATGCCGAGAACCCTGGCGGCGCCGACGGAGTCGCCCCAGGCGAGCGGCCCCTGCGGGTAGGCGAGACCGAGCGTCACCGCAGCGTCGATGTCGGCGGGCGAAGCGATGCGCTGCTGCGCGATGTCGCAGGCGATGTTGACGATCTGCGCGAGGACGCGCTGTACGACGAAGCCCGGAGAGTCGTGGATCACCGAGACCGGGACGCCGTCGCTGGAGAGGAGGCCGTGAGCGGCGGCGGCCATGGCCGGTGCGGTCACGGGCGTCGTCATCAGGGTGCGGCGGCGCTCGAGCGAGAGCAGGCAATCGACCGCGAGCGTGCGCGCGGGATCGAGACCCTCGTCGAGCGGCCGTGCTCGTCGCATCACGGCCGATGGGCGCAACCAGGCACAGCGACCGCGCCGCGGGTTTGGCGCCGGAATCGACAGACGCGCCGAGCTTGGCAGACGAGATCGGCGAGCTTCGCGCCGAGTCCCGCGCGGCTCACCCAGACGCTCTGCGGGCCTCGCGGGTGGCGCGGGGGGCTCGGGGATTTGTTCCTGCTTGCCGCCCTCGTGGCGGTAGAAACCGCGGCCCGGATTTGCGGCCGAGCAGGCCCGCGTTCACTCGCTGTCCGGTGATGGGCGAGGGACGATAGCGCGGCTCCTCGTAGTACTGCCGGTAGATCGACTCCATCACCGGGTGCGAGACGTCCAGGCCGGTGAGATCGAGCAGCTCGAAAGGGCCGAGGCGGAAGCCGGCGCAATCGCGCAGGATGCGATCGATCGCGTGGAACTCGGCGACGCCTTCGCCGAGGATGCGCAGCGCCTCGGTGCCGTAGCCGCGGCCGGCGTGATTGACGATGAAGCCGGGCGTGTCTTTTGCGCGCACCGGCCGGTGGCCGAAGCGCAGCGCGAGCGCGGTGAGCGCGTCGCCGACCCAGGGCGCGGTCAGCAGTCCATCCACGACCTCGACGACTTTCATCAGCGGTACCGGGTTGAAGAAATGAAAGCCGCCGACGCGCTCGGGCCGCTTGCACGCCGCGGCGATCGCGGTGATCGACAGCGATGAGGTATTGCTCGCGATCAGGCAATCCTCGGCGACGATCGCCTCCAGCGAGCGGAACAGCTCGCGCTTGACGTCGAGGTCCTCGACGATCGCCTCGACGACGACGTGGCAGGAGGAGAGCGCGGCGAGCGAATCGGCGACGACCAGAGTTGCGCCTCGCCTCTCGGCGTCGGATGGGCTCATGCGGCCCTTCTCGGCGAGGCGCGCGAGCTGCTGCAGGACATAGTCCATCGCGCCTTGCGCTGCACCCGGACGGCTGTCGTGGAGCAGCACGCGGATCCCGGCCTGCGCGCGCGATCTGGGCGATGCCGCGTCCCATGACGCCGGCGCCGATCACGCCGAGCGTGAGATCGGGGCGGGAAACGTCGAGGGGCATGGGGCCGGGGAAAAAGGAACCATTCTAACCGGCGCCTGCCGAGGTTGGCACGGGTCCGGACATTGGGGCACAATGCTTCGCCTACGAGGAACTGCGCATGCCAATCGTGCCGGTCTTTCCGCCACGCATGCAGGTGTGGAGAAGAATGTGGCCGAGATCGGTGTCGTTCTGGCTGCTTATCATCACGGTCGGCCTGTTCTCCCAGTTCCCGGAACTGGACCTGGCGGTCAGCGGCGCGTTTCTCGATCCCGAAGAGGGTTTCACCGCAAGGCGGGTGTTCGCCGTGCGCATGGTTTACCTGGGTTGGGACGTTGCCGCGCGCGCGACCGTGCTCCTTCTGGTGCTCTACGTCGCAGCAAGTTTTCTTTGGACCAGTCTGGCCGTCGGCGGACGCCGACGCGCCAGCGCATTTCTCCTGCTCACGCTCATGATCGGACCGGGTCTCTTTGTCCACGCGCTGAAGAACAACTGGGGCCGTGCACGCCCGATTGCGGTTGTCGAGTTCGGGGGGAAGAAGCAGTTCACGCCGGCGCTGGTATCGAGCGACCAGTGCAGCCGCAATTGCTCGTTCACCAGCGGCCACGCCGCCTTCGGCTTCTGGTGGTTGACGCCCGCATTCCTCGACCGGCGACGGCGCGGCATGTGGCTCGCGCTTGGTCTGACGCTTGGGGTGGGCATCGGGCTGGTGCGCATCGCACAAGGTGGGCATTTCCTGAGCGACGTGATCTTTTCGGGCTGGATCGTGTACGGCACCGCGCTGGTGTTGCGCGATCTAGTCCTCAGACGCGGGCTGCGGCTGCCGCGGTGGCGTCGAGCCGGTGGCTGACAACCCGTCCCCCGGCACGGCCGGTGCCGGCTTTCGCGTTGACGTTCCGGCGCGATTTCGGCAAGCTTGGCGGCGGAGGATTCATCGGCAACCGGAGGAGGCGCCGCATGAAGATCACACGCACGCTCGCGCTGCTCGGATTCGCAATCGCACTGCCTGCGACGGCGCAGGACTTCCCGTCCAGGCCGATTACGCTCGTCTGCCCTTGGCCCGCAGGCGGCTCGACCGATACCCATCTGCGGCGCTTCGCCGAGCTCGCCGGAAAGCGGCTCGGCCAGCCGATCGTGATCGAGAACAAGCCCGGAGCGGGAGGCACGGTGGGGCCGGGTACAGTTGCGCAGACCGCCAAGCCGGATGGCTACACGCTCACGCAGATGCACATGGGGACTCTCCGCATCCCGCACACGCAGAAGCTTGCCTGGGATCCCGTGCGCGATTTCACCTACGTCATCGGCCTGTCCGGTTACACCTTCGGCGTGGTCGTAAAGAGCGATTCACCGTTCAAGTCCTTCGGCGACCTCCTCGACTATGCCAAGGCGAATCCGGGCAAGATGTCCTACGGCTCGACCGGCACGGGCACCTCGCCGCACCTCCTCATGGAGGAAGTGTCGGCGAAGACCGGCGTGCAGTTCCTCCACGTGCCCTTCAAGGGCAACGCGGACTCCACCCAGGCGCTCCTCGGCGGTCACGTGATGGCGCAGTCGGACTCGAGCGGCTGGGGACGCTTCGTCGATGCGGGCCAGTTCAGGCTGCTCGTGACTTTCGGCACACGGCGCACCAAGCGCTGGCCAAACGTACCAACCGGGAACGATCTGGGGCTGGATGTGGTGTATACCTCTCCCTACGGCATCGCCGGGCCGCGCGGCATGGATGCGCGCGTGGTGAAGATCCTGCACGACGGCTTCAAGAAGGTGCTCGACGATCCCGAGCATCAGAAGGTGCTCGACCAGCTCGACCAGGAGCTGTGGTACCGCTCGAGCGAGGATTACGCCCGATACGCCAGCGAGACTTTCCGCAACGAGCGGGCGCTGATCGAACGGCTGGGGCTGCTGGCGAAATAGGGGAAAAGGAGGCGGCATGTTCAACAAGATTCTCTTGGCCTACAACGGCTCCCGCGAGGGCAAGTCGGCGCTGCTCGCGTGCGCCGAGATCGCGTCCTTCGCCAAGTCGGAGACCCACCTGCTCGCGGTGGCGGGCATGCCCTCGAGCATGTTCCTGACCGAGGGTTTTCTCCCCGAGGAACTGCTGGAAGAGGAGAAGAAGCGCGCCCAGGAGATACTGAACGAGGGCACCGAGCAGCTGAAAAAGAAGGGCTTCAGCGTGACCGGGCACCTCGCGGTAGGCGAACCGGTGGAGGAGATCTGCCGCCTCGCAGCCGAGTTGAAGTGCGACGTCATCGTCGTGGGCCACCAGCAGAAGGCGGGGTTCGCCACGCGCTGGTGGCGGGGATCGGTCGGGAAGAGCCTACTCGACCACGCGCCCTGCAGCATTTTCGTCGCGCAGACGCGCGTCTAGGGGACCGAGCCGTCGTTCAACGCAAGCACGTCGATCCTGGGGCGAAGCTTCAGCAGGCCCTGGCTCTGCATCAGCAGGGGCGCCTGTCCCAGGCGGAAAGCCTGTATCGCGGCGTTCTCGACGAGGCGCCGGACAATTTCGACGCGCTGCATCTACTCGGCGTCGTCGAGCTGCAGAGAAACAATCCCCAGGAAGGGCTACGGCTGATCGGCCGGGCCCTCGAGCTGAATCCGAACGACCCTGCCGCGCATTTGAATCTCGGCAATGCCTTGATGGACCTGAAGCGGCCGGAAGAAGCGCTGGCGAGCTACGACCGCGCGCTTGCCCTGAGGCCGGGCTACATGGACGCTCTGACCAATCGCGGCGGCGCGCTGCGGCAACTGAAGCGCCTTGAAGAAGCGCTCGCCGCTTACGACAGGGCGCTCGCCTTCATGCCGGATCTTTCCATCGCGTGGAACAACCGCGGCAACGTCCTGCAGGACTTGCATCGGCCGGAGGAAGCGCTCGCGAGCTACGACCGCGCACTGTCGTTCTTGCCGGATTATGCCGAGGCGCTCAACCACCGCGGCAACGCCCTGCGTGTCCTGAAGCGGCCGGAGGAGGCGCTGGCGAGCTTCCGCCGCGCGCTCGCCCTCAGGCCGAATCTTGCGGACGCGCTCGCCAGCCTCGGCGATACGCTGCTGGGGTTGCTGCGGCCGAACGAAGCGGCCGATGCGTTCGCGCGGCTGATTGAAATCCGGCCCGACTGGGACTATGCAAGAGGGAATCTGCTTCACGCAAGGATGCAATGCTGCGACTGGACGGAGTTCCATTCGGAAGCGGCGGCGGTCGAGCTGGACGTGAATGCGGGCAAGCGCAGCGCCGGCCCGTTCGGCTTTCAGGCGGTATCGGGATCTCCTCAGAGCCTATACCTCTGCTCGAAGACCTACGCCGCCGACAAGTATCCCCCGTCGCGATCTCCGCTGTGGAACGGCGAGCGGTACGCCAACCAGAGAATCCGGCTCGGCTATCTCGCCGGCGAGTTCAGAACACATGCGACTTCCATGCTGATGGCCGGCCTGTTCGAACGTCACGACAGGAATCGTTTCGAGCTGTTCGCCTTCGACAACGGCTTCGACGACGGGACTCCGATGCGGAGGCGCGTCGAAAAATCGTTCGATTCCTTCGTCGACATTTCGCGCGCGAGCGACCTCGACGCGGCGAGGCTAATTCGCGATCGCCAGATCGACATACTGGTCAACCTCAACGGGTATTGCGGCCTGTCGAGAACCGGCGTCTTCGCCCACAGGCCGTGTCCCGTGCAGGTCAACTATCTCGGGTTTCCGGGCACGATCGGAGCCGACTATATCGACTACATCGTCGCGGACCACACCGTGATTCGCGAGGACGAGCACCGCTACTACTGCGAAAAAGTGGTCAGCCTTCCCGACAGCTACCAGGTGAACGATTCCAGGCGCGCCATTGCCGAGGGAACACCGACCCGGGTCGAAGCGGGACTGCCCGAGGCGGGTTTCGTTTTCTGCTGCTTCAACAACAACCACAAGCTGACGCCGGACATTTTCGACATCTGGATGCGGCTGCTGGACAGGGTGGAGGGCAGCTCGCTGTGGCTGATCGAGGACAACGCCGTGGTCGCCGGCAATGTGCGCCGGGAAGCGAAGCGCCGCGGCATCGCGCCCGAGCGGCTGGTGTTCGCTCCTCGGGTGAATCTCGAAGTGCATCTGGCGCGCCACAGGCTCGCCGATCTGTTTCTCGACACGCTGCCCTACAACGCGCACACGACCGCGAGCGACGCCTTGTGGGCGGGGCTGCCCGTACTGACCTGCATGGGAAGCGCCTTCCCGGGGCGAGTGGCGGCGAGCCTGCTCGACGCGGCGGGCCTGCCCCAGCTCGTGACGAATACCCTGGAGGAATACGAGGGCTTGGCGCTCCGCCTCGCGGCGAATCCGTCCATGCTCTCCGAGCTCAAGTCCAAGGTGGCGGCGAGCCGCACGACGAGCCGCTTGTTCGACACCGACAGATTCCGCAGGCACATCGAGTCGGCGTACATCGCCATGCGGGAGCGGGCCGAGCGTGGCGAGCCGCCGGCCGGTTTTGCGGTTGAGACGATCGAGGGCCCTGCGCCGGCGTGACGGCTAGAACCGCAGCGTCGCTCCCGCCACGAATGCCCAATCGACGCTCAACTGGATGCCGTTGTAGTAGCGATAGATCGGCAGTTGCACGAAACTGTAGATCTGCGTGTCGCGCGTGATCGAATAACTCAGCCCCGGACTCAAAAACATCACTTTCGACCCGCTCAGATCCGGTTCCGCGTTGACGCCGCCGCCATCACGCTCCTTCACCACGGAATTGAGCTGTAGCAGGCCCTGGAGCGCATCCGTGAACGGGTGGCGGTAGCCTAGATTAATCTGGTACTGGTTGCCCGGCTTGAACTCATCCCTGGTGCTGGCGGCCCACTGCACGAGCACCTGAGCCCACCAGCTCGAGTCCTGATGAATACCGGGCGCAGAGTAGTAGCCGCCCAGCACGGCGTCGGTGCTTCCCGTCCCGGGTTGCAGCGAGCGTTCGGCGGCGACGCCGTCGCCGTTCATGACTTTATAGTCGCCCGTCGGCAGCTTGACGCCGAAGGTCAGTCCGTAATTCACCACGGGATTGTTTTCGTTGTCGAAGCGATAAGATCCGAGCACTCGGGTGTCGCTGATCTTTGTGAAGTCCCATTTCTCATTTTCTCCGGTTGCATTGTCGATGTGAGAGTGGGAACGGCCCACGACGGGCACGGACACCGAAACGGCCCAGTTCTTCGAGAACGTGTAGTCCAGCGTGGTGAGCAGGTTGCGGTTGATGGTGCGAAGCTCCGTGGTGTCCTCGGCAGCGACGGCGGGGTCATCCGTGGAAATCCGCCTGGCGCCGGACTGGAGATGCTTCTGGTCGACGAATTCGTAGCGCAGATCCAGCCTCGCGGTACCCGGATCGGCTGCGATGCCTTGCGTCGACCAGTTGGTGTTGAGTACGCAGAAAGCCGAGCCGCAGGACGCTTGAGCGGCGCCGCCGGCGAGCAGGAGCGCGAGGCTTCCCGAGCATGTGATGGCAAATTGCCTGGTCATTCTTTTCTCCTCCTGAGATCTTGAGTCGCGCGCCGGTTGTTAGGAGCCCGGGCACGCAAAGAACCGCACGGCCGCAGCCGTACGCTGAAGAGCAGAGACGGTCAGGTGGAGAAAGGCGGGGCGCGCGGAGGCGCCGCGGGATCGAACGCGGCCTGAAGCTGCCGCTCGGAGAAGAACGCTTGGACCTGCTCGCAGCCAGACATCGGGCAGACAAGCGCGAGCGCCGCGCCCGAAATCGCGGGGCCGCGCTCGGCATTGAAAGGGCAGAGCTTGCAGTGCGTGGGCTGAGTGTCTCTTGAAGGCGCGTCCGCGGGCGCGTGCTTCAGGCCGGTTGCGCTGCAGATCTCCGAGGGAAGCGCCGGGACGTTGGGCTTCGCGCTGGCGAGCAAGGGCCAGAACGCGTTGAGCGCCATTCCCGCGAGTGCGAGCCAGGCGGCGGTGCGGTTGCCAGCGTGAAGCCTCATCATGGCCGCGTTTCTAGCACAGGTGATCGCGCTTTGTCACGCGTGAACCCTCCGAGGGTTCTGGTATTCTCCCTCTCGACATGAAAGGAAGACTGGAAGACCGGCGCCTCCTGACCGGGCGGGGCCGTTTCATCTCCGACTGGAATTTTCCGAATCAGGCCTACGCGGCCTTCCTGCGCTCGGACCGCGCTCACGCCGAGATCGTTTCCGTCGACGCGTCGTCCGCTCGGCGGCGCGCGGCGTGCTCGCGGTGCTCACCGGCCAGGATGTCGCGGAAGCAGGCTACAAGTCGATCCCGACGAATCTCGGGGTGAAGGATCGTTTCGGCGAGCCGTTGAAGAAACCCTCGCGCCCGGTGCTCGCGCAGGGCAAAGTCCGCCACGTCGGCGAATGCGTCGCCTGCGTGGTGGCGGAGTCGCCGCTCGCGGCGCAGGACGCGGTCGAGCTGATCGCGGTCGAATACCGCGACCTGCCCGCGGTGACAACGTCGGACGCGGCGCTCGCGCCCGGCGCGCCGCAGCTCCACGCCGAGCTTCCGGGCAATCTGTCCTTCGATTGGGTCGCTGGCGACGAAGCCGCCACCGAGGCGGCGTTTCGTTCCGCGGCGCGCGTCGTCAGGCTCGCCCTGGACAACCCGCGCATGGCCGGCAACCCGATGGAGCCGCGCGCCTGCTCGGCGACCTACGACGCGGCCGCGCAGAAGTACGCGCTCTACGCCTGCACCCAGGGCACGGCCGGCATGCGGTCTCAGCTCGTGCACACGATGGGGATTCCCGACGACAGGATCGACGTCGTCGCCGAGGACGTCGGCGGCGGCTTCGGAGTGCGCTTCAACATGTACCCGGAATACGCTGCGGTGCTCCTCGCTGCGAAGAAGACCAGGCGCGCGGTGAAGTGGACCGGCAGCCGAGCCGAGGTTTTCCTTTCCGACGAGCAGGGCCGGGACGTTGTCAGCACCAGCGAATTGGCGCTCGATGCCTCGGGGAAGTTCCTCGCGCTGCGCTTTGCCTACGTCGCCGACCTCGGCGCCTATCTCGCGCCGACCGGGCCCTTCATCAACACGCAGGGCGTGGTCGCCTGCCTGACCGGCGTATACGACGTTCCCGCGGCCGTGCGCGCGCGTGCGGCTCGCGGTGACCAACAAGGCGCCCGGCGCCGCCTACCGCGGCGCAGGCCGCCCGGTGATGTCCTACATGATCGAGCGCTTAGTCGAAGAAGCGGCGTTCGAGCTGAGCATGGATCCCGCCGAGCTGCGGCGGAAGAACCTCGTGCCGAAATTTCCCTACAAGTCGGCGAGCGGCAACACCTACGACTGCGGCGATTTCGCGGGCGTGCTCGATGATGCGCTTTCCGTCTCGGACTGGGCGGGATTTGCCGCGCGGCGCGCGCAATCGGCCGCGCGCGGAAGGCTGCGCGGGCGGGGCATGGCCGCCTACATCGAAGCAAGCGGCGGCGGCTTTGCCCCTTCCGACCAGGTCGAGCTGCGCTTCGCCACAGACGGAGCGGTGACGATGTACGCAGTCTCGCATTCGCACGGGCAGGGCCACGAGACGAGCTACGCGCAGATCGTCTCCGGCGTGCTCGGCGTCCCGATCGAGAACTTTCGCCTGCGGAACGGCGACCCGGCGGTGCGCCTCGTCGGCAACGCCACCGGCGGGTCGCGTTCGCTATTGGGCGTGGGCAGCGTGATGCAGCTCGCGGCGAAAGAGGTCGTGGAAAAGGGCCTTGCGCTCGCATCGAAGGACCTCGAAGCGGCCGCCGCCGACATCGAGTTCCGCGAGGGCAGCTACCGGATCAAGGGCACCGATCGCGCAGTGGCTCTTCTTGCGCTCGCGAAAAAATACGCGGGCACGCCGCAGGCTCTGGACGTGAGGACCGAAGGCAAGTTCGGCGCGACCTTCCCGAACGGCTGCCACGTCGCCGAAGTCGAGATCGAGCCCGAGACGGGCGCCGCCGAAATCGTCAGGTTCACCGCAGTGGACGACGCGGGCAACATCGTGAACCACCAGATCGTCGAAGGCCAGATGCAGGGCGGTATCACTCAAGGGGCCGGACAGGTCTTCGGCGAGCAGCTGGTCTACGACCCGGACACCGGCCAGCTCCTCACCGCGAGCTTCATGGACTACGCCATGCCGCGGGCGGGCCTGGTAGAGGGCCTCGCGATCCGCGAGCACCCGGTGCCGACCGCGAGCAATCCGCTCGGAGCGAAAGGCGTCGGGGAGGCCGGGGTGAGCGGGTCGCTGCCTGCGCTGATGAACGCGGTGGTCGATGCGCTGCGCCAGGCGGGCGTGACGCACTTCGACATGCCGGCGACGCCGGAACGAATCTGGCGGGCGCTGCAGGCGGCAGGATCTGGCAATCCGCGCGCGCTCGCGAGGCCCGACCGCTGATTCCGTATACAGGCAGGGCGCGGGCGCGGAGCCCCGCATCGGTTGCCTGGCGAAGTGGCGCTCCTAGCGCAGACGTCCCTTGTTCGACTTGGCCTGGGAGGGCTGAAAAACGTAGCCCTTGTCGGTCGCGTCGGCCAGACACCCCTCGTAATTCTTGTAGGCCCGAAGTGATTCGGAAACGACCGTGCGGTCAGCGGATATCCGCTGCCACCTCCAGTTTTGCGTCGGGTCGCTGTAAAAACGCCAGATGATGTTCATCGGCGAGATCCTCCCGGATTGCTGCGCAA
>CAVOUJ010000050.1:0-18998 GCA_963699535.1 uncultured beta proteobacterium
TCACCGGCGGCGCGAGCCTGGAGCAGCGCGCCCAGTGGGAGGCGAACGTGCGCGCCGGCCGCTCGCTCGATGTGCTGGTGAGGGTGCAGGGCTGGACGCAGCGCGCGGACGGCGGCCTGTGGCAGCCGAACGAGATCTCGCATGTGCTCGACCCCGACCTGCGCCTGGACCACGACATGCTCATCAAGGGCGCGGAGTTTGCCCTCGACGAGAACGGCAGTCTGACCGAGCTGGCGCTCACCGATCCGCTCGCCTTCACCCTCATCCCGATGCCGCACAACCCCGACAACTGGCTGTCGCTCGCGCGGGCCGCGAAGCCGACCGAGACGGGCCTGCCGCAGCAGCTCGGAGGGCCGCCATCATGAAAGAGACTAAGCGCGTGCTCGAGCTCGCCCGCCCCATCACCTACGTTCACGGCGCGGAAAATAGGTCCATCACCGTAAGCCGCATCGAGCTGAACACCCCTAAGGCGAAGAAGCTACGCCGCCTCGGAGCTCCGAACGCGAGCTTCGACTATTTCTTGCGGGTGGTGTCGTTGATGTCTGGCATTCGCGTCGGGGTTCTTGAAGAAATGGACATCTGCGACCTGCAGCCGATACTGCAAACGGCCTACGAAATGCTCAGAGACGCGCCGTGGCAGCCCAACGGCTTTCGAAGCTTGCTTCCGGAGCCGAGCGTCCTCCGACGCATCGCTGCCGGCGAATCTGTAGAGCTGGACTGAAAGAGAGAACAGCCAATGGCACTGAAACTCTCCTTCATCGTCGAGGCGATCGACAAGGCCACCGCGCCGATCCGCGCGGTCAACCGCATGATCGAGAGCACCACCGGCCCGATCGCGCGCGTCAACCGCAGCTGGTCGAACCTGACCGGCCAGGTGCGCGGCATCGGCAGAGACTTCGGGCTCTTAACCGCGGGAATCGGGGCTGCGTTCTATCCATTGCACCAGGTGATCGGAGAGGGCAGCAAGATCCACGACTTCTCCCAGAGACTCAAGATCTCCACCACGGAATTTCAGCGGCTCGCCTATGCCATCAACCAGGACGGCGGCAGCATCGAGGACGCCGCCAATGCGCTAACGTTCTTCCAACAGAACGCCGCCGCTGCAGCGACCGGCAGCCAAGAGATGGAGATGTGGTTCCGCCGCGCGGGGATGAGCAAGGCCTTTCTCGAAGCCAACATCAAGAAACCCGGAGGCGTTCAAGTCATGCTCGAGCGGTTCGCCGATGGCATGAAGGATCTGTCTGGGCCGTTTCAGGTGCAGCTGGCCAAGGCGTTGCTCGGGAAAGGGGCCGGGAAAGTTCTTCAGACGATGGCGCTCGGCGCGAGTGGTCTGAAAGCCGCGGGCGACAAGGCCGCCTCGCTAGGCATCATCATCAGTCCCGGCGATCTCGCGAAAATGGATCGCGCTGGGGACAGCATGCAGGACGTTTGGAAGGTGCTGCGCAGCCTGACGGCACTCATCGCGATCGCGGCGATCCCGCTGATTGAAAAGGTCACAAGCGCGATTATCGGATGGTCCAAGGCGCTGGACCGCGTCGCCCTGCAAAAGACGTTCACGGAGTTTTTTGAGAGGCTCGGGGAGAGCATCCCGAAAATCATCAACGCAGTCACCGGCCTGGGCGCGGCGCTCGGGATCGTATTCGGCGCACTGAACGCGTTCGCCGACTTCATAGGCGGCTGGGACAATCTCATCATCGGGCTCGTGGGGGCGAGGTTCGCCCTGCTGATCGGCGCGGTGGTGCAACTGGGAATCGCCCTGGGGGGCACGCTACCCGCCCTTGTTATGTTTGGCGCCGCGTTCGCTCTTCCAATCGCCGCGGTGGTGGGGCTCAGCGCTGCGGCCTACCTGATCTATAGGAACTGGGAGCCTATCTCGGACTTCTTCACCGAGCTGTGGGAGAGCATCAAGAGCGCCTTCGGTTCCGCGATCGAGTGGATCTCGGAGAAGATCGCCGCGCTCACCGGCCTGGTGGGGGGCTTCATCGTCAAGCTCAACGAGCTGACGCCCGATTTCATCAAGCGCTTCACGCTGCCCGGCATCGTGCTCAACGCCGCCGCCGGCGCGCTCGCGCCCCAGCCCGCGCCGAGCGCGATCCCGCCGAGGCCGGCCGCTCCAGAATCCGCCGCCGGGGCGGCAGCCGCTCTGGGCGCGAACGCGCAGCGGACGACCGTCGGCGGCACGATCCGGATCGAGATCGATCAGCAGGGCCGCGCCCGCGTCGCCGGCCTCCAGACCGACAACCGCGACGTGGACCTCGAGGTCTACAGCGGCCAGATGATGATGACGCCGTGAACGACGACACCACCGCGCCCAGGCCCCGCACGCTCCAATTAGCTAACGCTGCTGCACCTGTCGAGAGGGAGGTCGCGACGATCGCGCGCGATATCAACCGGCCGTTCTTCGGCCGCATCTTGCTCAATACCGACGACACGCTGATCACCCGCGGCCAGGGCAAGGGCCTGAAGGTCTATGACGAGCTGCGCCGCGATGCACATGCCGGCGCGGTCCTCCAAAAACGCGAGTTGGCGATCATCGCCGCGGAGTGGGACGTTATACCGGCGAGCAAGAGTGAAGAGGACAAGGCCGTGGCCGACATCGTGCGCGCGAACCTTAAAGCCCTGCAATTCGACCGTATCTGCCTAGAGCTGCTCGACGCCATCCTTAAGGGCTTCGCCGTGGGCGAGGTCATGTGGGGTGTGCGCGACTCGCTCATCGTGGCGCTGGACGTGATCCCGCGCGACCAACGCCGCGTCACCTTCGATCTCGACCGGAAGCTGCGGCTCCTGACGCCGGAGAGCATGGTCGAGGGCGAGGCGCTGCCCGAGCGTAAGTTCATCGTGCATTCGGTCGGCGGCAAGGACGGCAGCCCCTACGGCCGCGGCCTCGGGCATTACCTCTTCTGGCCGGTGCTGTTCAAGCGCAAGGACATCGGCTTCTGGCTGATCTTCGCCGACAAGTTCGGCTCGCCCACCGCGGCCGGCAAGTATCCGGCGGGCGCTTCGCCCGCCGACCAGCAGAAGCTCCTTGACGCGCTCGGCGCGATCGCGCAGGACGCCGGCGTGATCGTGCCCGAGGGCATGGTGATCGACCTGCTCGAGGCTTCGCGCTCCGGGTCGATCGACACCTACGAGAAGCTCGCCCGCTACATGGACGAGCAGATCACGCTCGCCGTGCTCGGTGAAACCCTGACTACCACCGCGCAGGCCACGGGTCTGGGGAGCGGCCAGGCGGAAGTGCACAACGAAGTGCGGAAGGAGCTCGCCCAGGCCGACGCCGATCTACTCTCCGACACGCTCAACGCGACGCTGGTGAAGTGGATCGTCGATTACAACGCGCCGGGCGCGGCCTACCCGAAGGTGTGGCGTAGCTTCAAGGAAACGATTGACCTCAATGCACGCGCCGATCGTGACACCCGGCTCTATGCGCTCGGCTACGAGCCCGACGAGAACTACATCACTGAGACGTACGGGCCGGGGTGGAAGAAGAAACCGCCCGCGCCGCCGGCGATCTTGCCCTCGGCGCGCCTGGCCGCCCTGAGTTTCGCTGAGAGGGAGGGGCGACGCGCAGAAACTCTTCGAGGGCTCAGCGACAAGCGCGGCGTTCTGGAATCCTGAGCGGCGGGAGCTGATGTACGCGCCGCTGCTCGACATCATCAAGGCCATCGGCCTGCCGGCTGCGATGAAGCTCGTCGAGAATTTCGGGGGGCGGCGCCTGTATCTGCCGCTGCCCGAGAACATCGACGACGAAAACCCGATCGCCAAGGCAATTGGGGTGCAGTACGCGCGCATGCTCGCCGAGGCCTGGAACCGCCACGGCTGGGACCACCGGCGCCCGTCGATTCCTCTCGCGCGGCGCCACCTGCGCATCATCGTCAAGAGCGAGATCGCCAACGACCGCAAGACGCTCACCATTCCCCAACTGGCCGCGAAGTACGAGACCACCGAGCGGACGATCTACCGCTACCTCTCCGACCACGAGTGGCCCGACCCCTCGGTGTAACCCTCCTGGGGGTACGGGCATCGTGTCCGGGGGCCATTAACCAGGCCCGGCCATTCACGCCCGAGGGCCCCGACCCCTACCCCAGTTAAACGCCTGGGTTAACGGGGGGTTTTGCGGGCCGGAAGGTCCGGAAGTTTCAAACTTGGCCGCCAAACTTTCAAAATTGACTGCTCGCGATCATCCGGAGGGCTTGAAATAGTGAAGGTCAAACCTTATTATTAGCACTCGCGTAAGACGAGTGCTAAGGCAGATTCCCCCTGCTTTCCTATGGTTACAAGGTTCGCCCGTAACCGCTGACTATTTATCTATATGGAGGATTTCATGATGAACAAGATTCGTCCCCTACACGACCGCGTTGTGGTCAAGCGTCTGGACGCGGAGAGCAAGTCCGCAGGAGGGATTGTGATTCCTGACACAGCTGGAGAAAAGCCCGATCAAGGCGAGGTGGTTGCCATCGGCAAGGGCAAGGTTCTCGATGACGGAAAACTGCGCCCGCTCGACGTAAAAGTCGGCGACCGCATCCTTTTCGGCAAGTACTCGGGCCAAACCGTCAAGGTAGAGGGCACCGAGTATCTGGTGATGCGCGAAGACGACATCATGGGCGTCATCGCGAAGTAAGGTCAACGACTTCAACTCAGGAGCAAACAATGCCTGCTAAAGACGTACGTTTCCACGAGGCCGCGCGGCACAAGCTGCTCGCCGGCGTCAACATCCTCGCCGACGCGGTCAAGGTGACGCTCGGCCCCAAGGGCCGCAACGTCGTGCTCGAGCGCTCGTTCGGCGCACCCACCGTCACCAAGGACGGCGTGTCGGTCGCTAAGGAAGTCGAGCTCAAGGACAAGTTCGAGAACATGGGCGCGCAGATGGTCAAGGAAGTCGCCTCCAAGACCTCCGATGTCGCCGGAGACGGCACCACGACCGCTACCGTGCTCGCCCAGTCGATCGTGAAGGAGGGCATGAAGTTCGTCGCCGCCGGCATGAATCCGATGGATCTGAAGCGGGGTATAGACAAGGCCGTGATTGCCGTGGTGGACGAGCTGAAGAAGCTCTCCAAGCCCTGCACGACGACCAAGGAGATCGCCCAAGTTGGCGCCATATCGGCGAACGCGGACGACGCGATCGGCAAGATCATTTCCGATGCCATGGACAAGGTTGGCAAGGAAGGCGTGATCACCGTCGAAGACGGCAAGGGCCTGGAGAGCGAGCTCGAGGTGGTCGAAGGCATGCAGTTCGATCGGGGCTATCTCTCGCCCTATTTCATCAACAACGCGGAAAAGCAGAGTTCGATACTGGAAGATCCCTACATACTTCTGCACGACAAGAAGATCTCCAACATCCGCGAGCTGCTGCCGCTCCTCGAGCAGGTGGCGAAGTCGGGCAAGCCGCTGCTGATCATCGCCGAAGAAGTCGAAGGCGAAGCGCTCGCGACGCTGGTGGTCAACAACCTGCGCGGCATCCTCAAGACCTCCGCGGTCAAGGCGCCGGGTTTCGGCGACCGCCGCAAGGCCATGCTCGAAGACATCGCTATCCTCACGGGCGGGCAGGTTATCGCCGAAGAGGTGGGTCTGACGCTTGAGAAGGCGAGCCTCAAGGATCTCGGGCGCGCGAAACGCGTCGAGGTCGCCAAGGAGGAAACCACCATCATCGACGGGGCGGGCGACTCCAAGGTGATCGAGGCACGCGTCAAGAACATCCGCACCCAGATCGACGAGGCCACCAGCGACTACGACAAGGAAAAGCTGCAGGAACGCGTGGCCAAGCTCGCGGGCGGCGTTGCGGTGATCAAGGTCGGCGCGGCCACCGAAATCGAGATGAAGGAAAAGAAGGCGCGAGTTGAAGACGCTCTGCACGCGACCCGGGCGGCGGTCGAGGAAGGCATCGTCGCCGGAGGCGGAGTGGCCTATATCCGCGCCCGCAGCGCCCTGGACAAGGTCAAGGGCGACAACCCCGACCAGGAAGCCGGCATCAAGATCATCCGTCGGGCGCTGGAAGAGCCGCTGCGCATGATCGTCGCCAACGCCGGTGCCGAGCCCTCGGTGGTCATGAACAAGGTCACTGAAGGGAAGGGCAACTTCGGCTTCAATGCCCAGACCGAGCAGTTCGGCGATATGGTCGAGATGGGCGTCCTCGATCCGACCAAGGTGAGCCGCACCGCGCTGCAGAACGCGGCCTCGGTCGCTGGGCTGCTGCTGACCACCGAAGCGATGGTGGCCGAGCTGGTTGAGGAGAAGAAGGGCGCAGGCGGCCATGGCCACGGCGGAATGGGCGGGATGGGCGGCATGGAAGGGATGGACATGTAATGCGCGCGTAGCGCATTACATGCCGGCAGGCTCGGAACGGGGGAACCCAAGGTTCCCCCGTTACCCTCTCCGCATCGACAAGGCAGCAGAGAGCCCCGCATCCGCGGGGCTTTCTTTTGGTGGTCACGCTTCCGAGCCCGCAATCGGCATCGGCATGGAGGCTTTGCTACACTGACCACTCGGCGCGGCTCGAGCGTCCGGGCCGCGAGGAGGAGCCGATGCGCATCCTGGCCGCCGAAGACGATGGGCTATCTCACATCCCGGGTGGCTCATGATTCGACCTGACATCAAGGGGCAGCGACTCGCTGCCCTCTTCCTCCTGGGTTTGCTCCTTTTGAACTACCCGCTTCTGACCCTGTTCGCCGGTTCGGTACACGTTCTCGGCATCCCGGTGCTCTACTTCTACGTGTTCGCCGTCTGGGCGCTGCTGATCGGCCTGATGGCGCTGGTCGTGGAGAAGCGCGATGACTGAGAGGTAGGAAAGGCGTCACCGGCCCGCCGCACCCTGACCATGCTCACCGCTCCGGTCGTCGTCCTTGCCTCGTTCGCGTATGTGGGGCTGCTGTTCGCGATCGCCTATTACGGCGACAAGCGGGCGGACGCCGGGCGGAGCATCATCGCCAATCCCTACATCTACGCCCTGTCGCTTGCCGTCTACTGCACGTCATGGACGTTCTACGGCAGCGTGGGTCGCGCCGCGACGAGCGGCATTGGCTTTCTGCCCATCTACCTCGGACCGACCCTGATGGCGGCGCTGTGGTGGTACGTGATGCTGAAGATCATTCGCATCAGCAAGCAAAACCGCATTACGTCCATCGCCGACTTCATCGCCTCGCGCTACGGCAAGAGCCATATGCTGGGCGGAATGGTAACCATCATTGCCGTATTCGGAATCATCCCCTACATCGCGCTGCAGCTGAAAGCGATCTCAGGCACCTTCCTCATCATCCTGCAGTATCCGGAGGTCGCGACACCCGGCAAGCACGGCGCCCTCGTGTTCCTTGGCGACAACACCTTCTACATCGCGATGCTGCTTGCCGCCTTCACGATCCTATTCGGCACCCGCCACCTCGACGCGACCGAGCGTCACGAAGGGCTGGTCGCGGCGATCGCCTTCGAGTCACTCGTCAAGCTTCTCGCCTTCATCGCGGTCGGCCTGTTCGTTACATTCTGGCTCTACGACGGTTTCGCCGACATCTTCGGGCGTGCCGGCCAGGACGACCGCTTGAGCGCGCTGCTGACGTTCGGGGGGGAGAGCGGAGGCTACACGACCTGGGCCTCGCTCACGTTCTTGTCCATGGCCGCCATCATGTTTCTGCCGCGGCAGTTCCAGGTGTCGGTGGTGGAAAACGTCGATGAGCGCCATCTCGCCAAGGCGATCTGGCTGTTCCCACTCTATCTGCTCGCGATCAATGTTTTCGTGCTGCCAATCACGTTCGGAGGTCTCTTGCGCTTCCCGGACGGGTCGGTGGACGCGGATACCTTCGTCCTGACGCTGCCCATCGCGGAGGGCGCGCCGTGGCTAGCCGCCTTTGCCTTCATAGGCGGACTGTCGGCGGCGACGGGCATGGTGATCGTTGAAACGATCGCTCTGTCGACCATGGTGTGCAACGACCTCGTAATGCCGGTACTGCTGCGCATGAAGGCGTTGCGGCTGACCGAGCGCCGCGACCTCTCGGGACTGCTCCTGGGCATCCGCCGCGGCGCCATCGTCTTGATCCTGGTGCTGGGCTACGTCTACTTCTATCTGGCCGGCGAGGCATATGCTCTGGTGTCGATCGGGCTGATTTCGTTCTCGGCGGTGGCCCAGTTCGCCCCGGCTATCATCGGCGGCATCTTCTGGAAGGGCGGTACCCGCACCGGCGCGGTCTGCGGCTTGGCTGCGGGGTTTCTCGTGTGGATCTACACGCTGCTCTTGCCTTCTTTCGCCAAGTCAGGCTGGCTACCTATCACGTTTCTTTCCCACGGCCTTTTCGGCACGGACTTGCTCAAGCCGCAGCAGCTTCTGGGGCTCGAAGGGCTGGATGACATCACACACTGTCTCTTCTGGAGCATGCTCGCGAATATCGGATGCTACATCGGCGTATCACTGGTCAAGGGACCCAATGCCGCAGAGCACGGCCAGGCGATGGTATTCGTGGATGCCTTCAAGCCGGCAGCGGCGGCCCCCGGTTCGCGCTTCTGGCGGGGCAGCGCCTCGGTCAACAATCTGCTGATGCTCGTGGGACGCTTCCTGGGGCCCGAACGAGCGCACGAGGCGTTCGCCGCCTACGCCGGCGGCCGCGGCGTGCGATCGGTCGAGGCGCTCTCGGCCGACGCAAACCTGGTGCACCACGCCGAGTCGCTGCTCGCAGGCGCGATCGGCAGCGCTTCGGCACGAGTCATGGTCGCCTCGGTGGTCGAGGAGGAGCCCCTCGGCATCGGCGAGGTGATGAATATCATCGACGAGGCCTCGCAGGTGCTCGCCTACAGCCGGCAGTTGGAGCAGAAATCGCGCGAGCTGGAGGCGGCGACCAACGAGCTGCGCAGCGCCAACCAGCGGCTGCAGGAGCTCGACCGACTGAAGGATGATTTCATTTCCACTGTAACGCACGAACTGCGCACGCCGCTTACTTCGATCCGCGCGTTCTCGGAGATCCTCAACGACAATCCTCGTCTTGACGAGGCTGAGCGCACAAAGTTCCTCGGGATCATCGTGAAGGAGTCCGAGCGCCTCACGCGCCTCATCAACCAGGTACTGGACCTCGCCAAGATCGAATCGGGCAGCGCCGAATGGCACAACACGGAGGTCGAGCTCAAGGAGATCATCGAGGAGTCGATCACGGCCACCAGCCAGCTCTTCAAAGAACGCGGCATCCGCGTAGTGGCCGAACTCGAGCCTGAAGTCCCCACGCTATTCGCGGATCGCGATCGGCTCGTTCAGGTCATGCTTAACCTGCTGTCAAACGCGGCGAAGTTCTGCGACAAGGAGAACGGACGAGTGGAAATCCGGCTGCGGCGCGAAGCGGGCGCACTGCGGGTCGATGTGCGAGACAACGGCGTCGGCATCAGCCCCGAGGACCAGGAGATCATCTTCGAGAAGTTCCGGCAGGTGGGCGATACGCTGACCGAGAAACCGCAAGGCACCGGTCTGGGGCTGCCCATATGCCGCGAAATCATCGGCCATTTCGGAGGCCGTCTTTGGGTGGAGAGCCGGTTGGGGGAAGGCGCATCGTTCTCCTTTACCTTGCCCATCAGCGCGGTCGGGGATTCGAGAACGCTAACGGCTACCGCGAGGGCGTGAGATGAAACAGCGGGTGCTGATCGCGGACGACGAACCCAATATCGTGGTCTCGCTGGAGTTTCTCATGGAGCACAGCGGATACGAGATCCGGACAGTGTCCAACGGCAACGACGCGCTGCGCGTGGCGCGGGAATTCAGGCCGGACCTCCTGGTGTTGGACATCATGCTTCCCCTGAAGAATGGCTTCGAGGTCTGCCAGGTGATCCGCGAGTCGCCTGAACTCAACCCGGTGAAGATCATCATGTTGACCGCGAAGGGCCGCGAAACCGAGGTCGCCAAGGGCCTCGCGCTGGGCGCAGACGCCTATATCACCAAGCCGTTCGCTACTCGGGAGTTGCTCGAGACAGTCAAGCGGTTGCTGGAGCCGTAAATGAAGTTTCGTCTTGCCGCCACCTGGGCTTTATGTTTCGGACTGCTCCTGGCGGCAGCAGCGACGCTGCTGTTCATGCTGGATATCTCGCTCGGTCTGCAAGACCGCGAGACGTTCCGGCGCCTGCTTTCGGCAAGTCAGGCAACGCTGCTCCTCCTGGCCGCCATCGCCTTCGGCGCCAGCGGCTTCCTCGCTAGCTGGCTAATGAGGACCTACTTCACCGTCGCGCGCCGACTCACCGAATCCACCCGCCTGATCGCGGGCGGCAATCCCGGCTATCGAATCGAGGCAGAGGGTCCGGCGGAATGGCGCGAGCTGTCGCGCGCAATTAACATGCTCGCCGCGCGGCACGAAGCAATGCTGAGGGATGTAGAAGCGCGCGTCAGCCTGGCGGGGCTCGATCTCGACCAGGAGAGGAGCCGGCTTGCCGCGCTCATGTCGGAACTGTCGCAAAGCGTGGTGGTGTGCAACCTGGAAGGCCGAATCCTGCTGTACAACGAGCGCGCGCGGCAGGTGTTTTCCGGACGGGAGGACGAGGCGGGCGGCCCGACCTCCAGCTACGTCGGGTTGGGTCGCTCGCTCTATGGTTTGCTTGACCAGGACGTGGTGTTCCACGCACTCGAGCAGCTACGCCAACGTTCTGCGCAGGGCGAGACCTCGCCGGTGGTGGTGGTGTTCATGGCGGCGATCCGAACCGGGAAGCTCGTGCGCGCGCGGCTGGCGCCTGTGACGGGCGCGGACGGCCGCGGGACGACACCGGGCGGCGAGCTCGCCGGTTTCGTGCTGCTCTTAGAGGACATCGGCCAAGCCGTGGCGCGTGCCGATCGACGCGACCGGCTCCTGCAGCAATACACCGAAGGCGCGCGCGCCGCGCTGGCAAGCGTGCGCGCTGCGGTCGAGAACCTGGTGAACTATCCGGAAATGGATGTCGCGCGCCGCAGGCAATTTACCGGCATCATCAGCGAGGAAGCCGATCGTCTGACGGGAGAGCTTGAGCGCACCGCGCGCGAGTACTCGGAGCATGTGATAGGCGAGTGGCTGCCGGAGCAGATCCGGGCGATCGATCTGATCGAAGTGATGCGGCGTCGAATCGCAGTGCGCGTTGGGCTGACCACCAGAACAGCGGACATCGACGCTTCCCTGTGGGTGAGCGCGGACAGCTTCATCATGGCGCAGGCGGCCTGTTTCCTTGCACACCGGCTGAAGCACGAGTGCCAAGTTCGCGAAGTTGCCTTCGCCGTGGGGGCGGCGGGACGTCACGCACAATTCAGCCTCACCTGGACGGGCGCGCGCCTGTCGTCCTCCACCGTTCAGTCCTGGGACGGCTCGGCACTTACAACCGGCGGGGAATCGAGCGCGATCACCTTCCGCGAAGTGCTGAACCGCCACCACGGCGAAGCCTGGTACGAGTTCGACTCGGCCTCGAACCGGTCCTGGTTCCGGCTGGTGCTCCCCCTAGCCGAGCCGGAAAAGACGTCGGCGATCGCGCCCGCGCGCCCGAGCCGGCCGGAGTACTATGACTTCGACCTCTTTCACCAGCCGGGCCAGACACACGAACTCGACGACCGGCCGCTCGGGGAGCTCACCTACACAGTGTTCGACACCGAGACGACGGGGCTGGAGCCGTCCGCGGGCGATGAGATCATCGCTATCGGCGCGGTGCGCATCGTCAACGGGCGGCTGCTCTCGGGTGAGGTGTTCGATCAGCTGATCGACCCGCGCCGCCCCCTGCAGCCGGCTTCGATGAAAATTCACGGCATTCGGCCCGAGATGCTGCAGGGTCAACCGACCATCGAGAGAGTGCTGCCGGCGTTTCACAAGTTCTGCGAGGACACCGTGCTGGTCGGTCACAACGCGGCTTTCGACATGCGCTTCCTCCAGCTCAAGGAGGAAGCCCTCGGCGTGCACTTTGCGCATCCGATCCTCGACACGCTGCTGCTGTCCGCGCTGCTGCATGAGAATTTGGCGTCGCACCAGCTCGAGGCGGTCGCCGGCCGCTTCGGCGTGAACACGGCAGGCCGGCATTCTGCTGTAGGCGACGCTATCATGACGGGCGAAGTGTTCCTGAGGATGATCCCCTTGCTTTCGGAGCGGGGCATCGCGACCCTCAAACAGGCTCGCGACGCCTCCGAGCGCACGTACTATGCGCGACTTCGGTACTGAAGCGATTGATCCGCCTCTCGCGAAGCTGCTGCGGCGCTCGCCGATCGCCTGCGCTCCCGACGAGAAAGTGGCGCAGGCGCTGCGCCGGATGCGGGAGCTCGGCATCGGCTCGATGATCGTGGTCGACGCAGACCGCGTGCCGCTCGGCATCCTTACCTTGCGCGACGTGGTGGACCGCGTGGTGTTGGAGCCGGGCGCGCTCGATTCTCCCATTGCGCGTGTCATGACCCCGCGCACCGTGACGCTCCCGCTGAACGCGACGGCCTATGGTGCGGCGCTCGCCATGATCCGCCACGGAGTGCGCCACATCGTGCTGGTCGACGGCGCCCGGCTGGCCGGCATCATCTCGGAACGCGACCTGTTCGGCCTGCAAAGCACCGGGATCCGACACCTGTCGGAAGCCATACACGGGGCCGACGACCTGCCGGCCATCGAGGAGTTCGGCCGAGACATCTGCGACCTTGGGCGAAGGATGCTCGCCCAGGGGGTGGCGGTGGGCGCGCTCACCGCTTTCATCGCCTGCTCTCAACGATCTCCTGACCCAGCGCATCGTGGAACTCGAGTTCCAGAACGTGGCGGTGCGTTACTGCTGGATCCTCATGGGCAGCGAAGGCCGGTCCGAGCAGACGCTGCTCACCGATCAGGACAACGGCATCATGTTCGCCGCAGAGCCCGGTGAGAGCCTGGACTCGGCGCGCTCGGCGCTCCTGCCAGTCGCGCGGCGCATCAACCTGACGCTCGACCGGGCGGGCTACCGTCTGTGCCCCGGCGATGTCATGGCGGGGAATCCGCAGTGGACCCTGAGCTTCGACGAATGGCGGCGCGAGTTCGAGCGCTGGATCGACACCGGCAGCCCGGAAGCACTGCTGCACGGAGCCATCTTCTTCGACCTGCGGCCCCTGCAGGGTGATCTGTCGCTCGCCGCGGAGCTGCGTCGCTGGTTGATGCAACATGCGCCCCGGAATCGGCGGTTCCTCCATCAGATGGCGCAGAACGCATTGAAGAAGCGTCCGCCCCTCGGATTGCTGGGACGGCTCATCACCGGCGACGACGGCCGGATCGACGTCAAACTGAACGGCGCCGCCCTCTTTGTGGACGCGGCCCGCATTTTCTCGCTGGCGCACGGAATCGACGAAGTGAATACCGAACGGCGGCTGCGCGCAGCCGCCCCGGCGCTCAAGGTGCCGCAGCGGGAGGCGGACGCCTGGGTCACGGCGTACTACCACATCCAGGGACTGCGCCTGCGGCGCCAGGCCGAGTGCCTGCAGAAAGGTGTCGCGCCGGACAACCGCATCGATCCCCGCGCGCTGCACGAATTCGACCGACGCGTGCTGGTGGTCGCGCTCAAGCAGGCGCGCGCCATCCAGGCCCGCATCGCTGCCGACTACCAGCTCTGGCCTTAGGGAATATTCCGCCGATGAGCGACGCGCATTCCGATCAAACTCCCACCGCCTATGTGGTCGACGACGACGAGTCGATCCGCACCCTGTGGCGCTGGCTCATGGAGTCGAACGGCATCGCCGTGAAAACTTTCGCCACGGCCGCCGAGTTCATCGAGTCCTTCAGCAGCGGAGGGGCCGGCTGCCTCGTGCTTGATCTGAGGCTGCCGGGCATGAGCGGACTGGAGCTTGCAGGAGTATCTCAACGGCCGGGGCATCGAGATCCCGATCGTGTTCGTCACGGGGCACGGAGACGTGCCGGCCGCCGTGAGCGCGCTCAAGGGCGGCGCAGTCGATTTCATCCAGAAGCCGTTCAGCCATCGGGAAGTTCTTTCGATCATCCAGAAGGCGTTCCAGCGCGACGCCGAGAATCGCGAGAAGCGCGCGCGGCGCTCGCGAACGGCGGATCGGCTTGCGGCGCTGACCGAGCGCGAGCGCGAGGTACTGCAGCGCATCATCGAGGGCAAGCCGAACAAGGTCATTGCGAGCGAGCTCGACATCAGCGTGAAGACCGTCGAATTCCACCGCGCCAAGGTGATGGAAAAGACGGGCGTGGACTCGGTCGCGGAGCTCGTGCATATTGCGATGCAGCAATCGCGATAGACGAGCGAACTAGGGTTTTCCCTAATAGTAGTGGCCGGATCGCCCCGCTAGCATCTGCCAAATTGTCAGGGAGTACGTCTGAATGGCTCCCGGCAATCAATTGACAGGAGGAGTCGATTATGGCCGCCTTAACGCCCGCGCAACGCGATGCGTACTGGAACAAAACCTCAAGGCTGATGTGGATCATCATGACGTTGTGGGTGATCTTCAGTTTCGTGATCCCCGCCTTCGCGGTGCAGCTGAACCAGGTCAAGATCTTCGGCTTCCCGCTCGGCTTCTACATGGCGGCGCAGGGCTCGCTCATCTTCTACGTGGTGGTGTGCTTCTGGAACGCGAGCGCGCAGAACAAGATCGACCAAGAATTCGGCGTCGCCGAAGACTGACCGGGAGCGACCGACATGGCCAACCAGACCAGCAAGAGCTTCGTCGACAACCTCGGCAAGATCTACGGCGTCTACGCCGGCGGCTTCATCGGCTTCGTCATCATCCTCGCGATCCTCGAGCAGATGGGGGTGCCGAACAAGGTCATCGGCTACTGCTTCGTGTTCCTGACCATCGGGGTGTACGCCTACATCGGCATCCTGTCGCGCACCTCCGAGATTTCCGAGTACTACGTGGCCGGGCGCGTCGTGCCGCCGTTCTTCAACGGCATGGCGACCGGCGCCGACTGGATGAGCGCGGCCTCGTTCATCTCGATGGCCGGCGGCCTCTACCTCGCCGGTTACGGCGGCCTGGGTTACGTGCTGGGCTGGACCGGCGGCTACGTGCTGGTCGGCGTGCTGCTCGCGCCCTACCTGCGCAAGTTCGGCCAGTTCACCGTGCCCGACTTCCTCGGCGTGCGCTACGAGGGCAACACCGCGCGCATCTGCGGCGTGGTGGTGCTGTTCTGCGCCTCGTTCACCTACATCGTCGCGCAGACCTTCGGCATCGGCATCATCACCTCGCGCTTCCTCGGCATCCCGTTCGAGGTGGCGATCTTCGTCGGGCTGCTCGGCATCCTGGTGTGCTCGATGCTCGGCGGCATGCGCGCGGTGACCTGGACCCAGGTGGCGCAATACATCATTCTGATCATCGCCTACCTGATTCCCGTGGTGTGGCTGTCGACCAAGCTCTTCGGCAACCCGATCCCTGAGCTGGCCTACGGGCAGGTGCTGGATCAGATCGCGCAGCTCGAGCAGAAGCTCGGCATCCTCAAGCCGCACGCGGCGGCCTACGTCGACGCCAAGGGCCAGTTCAGTTGGGTCGAGTTCAACAACTTCTGGGCGCTGACCCTGACCCTGATGATCGGCACCGCGTCGCTGCCGCACATCCTGATGCGCTACTTCACCACGCCGAACGTCAAGGACGCGCGCACCTCGGTGGGCTGGAGCATCTTCTTCATCTTCCTGCTGTACTTCACGGCGCCCGCCTATGCCGCGTTCGCCAAGCTCGAGGTCTATACCAACGTCATCGGCCAGAACATCAACGCGCTTCCGGCGTGGGTGCAGAACTGGTCTCAGGTCGGCGGCCTGCTGACGATCAAGGACGCGAACGGCGACGGCATCCTGCAGCTCTCCGAGTTCATCATCAACCAGGACATCATCGTGCTGTCGATGCCGGAGATCGCCGGGCTGCCGTACGTGATCTCGGGCTTGGTGGCCGCCGGCGGCCTCGCCGCGGCGCTGTCCACCGCCGACGGCTTGCTGCTGGCGATCGCCAACGCGCTCAGCCACGACGTCTACTACAAGATGATCGACCCGAAGGCGTCCACGGTGCGCCGACTGGTCGTGGCGCGGGTGCTGCTCGTCGTCGTCGCGATCATCGGCGCGGCGGTGGCCGGCACGCGGCCCGCGGGCATCATCCAGATGGTCGCGTGGGCATTCTCGCTCGCCGCGGCGGGGCTGTTCGCGCCTCTGGTCCTCGGCATCTGGTGGAAGCGCACGACGGCGGCGGGCGCCATCGCCGGCATGATCGTCGGCTTCGGCGTGTGCGTGTACTACCTGGTCGGCACGCGCTACTTCGACATGGAGCTGTGGTTCGGCATCCGCAACATCTCGAGTGCGCTTGTTCGGCCTGCCGCTCGCCTTCCTGGTGACCTGGATCGTGAGCCTCATGACCGCGGCGCCGTCGAAGGAGATGCAGGAGTTCGTGGATTCGATCCGCGTGCCCAAGGGCGAGCTGCACTGGGTCGCCGGCCAGGCGCACGATTAGACGCCGCGATCCACGTTCTGCTTGCGAAAGGCCCGGTCGTGCCGGGCCTTTCGTTTTTTCACTGGTCTACAAATGCGCCCCTATGCATATTACAATTGCGCCCTTATGCACATGACAACTGCTCGATGTATCGCCGTGACGGGCGCACTCGTTTTAGCGCTCGCTGCCTGCGCCAGGGGCAAGGACGAACAGGCGGCCTACGACGTCTGCCTGGTGGCCGCCAAGAAGGACCCGGTGTACGGCAAGGCCGAGTTCGCCAGCAAGGAAAAATCGAATATCCAGGCGTCGACCGGCGACGCGGCGATCCGCGTCAATATCCCCTACGAGCTCGCCGGCAAGAAGGGGCTGTACCAGTGTATTGCCGACAAGCAGATCGACGGCACCTACAAGGTGACGTTCTAGGCCGTCAGTTTCTCCGCCAGGTCCTCGGCGGCGATGCGCCGCTGCATCTCCTGGCGCACCGCGATCATTCTGAAGCGCACCGCGCCGTACACCACCTCCTCGTCGAGCTCGCGGTAGCTGGCGTGGATCGGCAGGGTCTCGAACAGGCGCTTCGCGGAATGATCGGCGACTTCCAGGGCCGCGCGCGGCTCCGCGAGACCTGCTGCCGTGAAGCGCTGGAGGAACAATTCGGTCGCGTCGCCCCACCCGTGGCTCCGATGCGTTGGCACGGGCAGCGCGGCGAGAATGCTCGAGTACATCGCGGCCAGCGTCTCGCGCAGTTTGACGCGTTGTTCGAACTCCACTTGTGCGCGCAGTTGGCCTTCGACCAGGATGAGCAGGTCGCCGAGCACGGCGGCGAAAGCCTCCCAGCGGCAGACGTCGAGTGCGTCGAGAAAGGGTTTTTCGGTGAACAAGGCGTAGCTCGCCAAGCCGGTCTTTCCCCGGCAGTAATCGATCGCACACTTCTGGGCGATGAGAGAGGCTCGCTCCTGCAGGAAAGCCTTGAGCGTATCCGGCGTGGCGATGGGCGCCGGCTGTAGCCGTCGCCAAAGCCGCCCTACCGGACTGCGGGTCAAAGCGTTCCTGATCGCTGCAAGAGGCTTGCTCATGACAGGGCTGACTGGAGTCTCGGTTCCGTGGCGACTCTTTCATGGTAGCGCGTTTGCCGGTGTAACATCGCAGCCATGCAAGGCGAGAACCTCTGGTGGTCGTACCTGTACTTCCATCTGCCGAACTACACGTTCTCGGTGTTGTTCTGGACGCTAATCGGACGGTTCATGTTCGCGATCTTTCTGCCGCCCGACTCGCCCAACTACATCTATCGCTGGTTCCGGCGCCTCACCGACTGGCTCATGCGGCCGGTGGCGTACATCACGCCCTCGATCGTGCCGACCCTCGCACACGCACCGATCGCCGCTTTCTGGGTGGCGATGGCTCGGCTCGTCTTCTTCATGGCGATGCACGCGACAGGCTTGACCCCTCGTGCGGTGGCGTAACAGGCAACGCACGGATGCTCGATCGCCAGACCCTGCTTATCCTGGTCGTTGGCATATGCGTGGTGAACGGAATCTTCTCGCCGCTCATCCAGATCACCTGGCGTATCGCGGCCGTGCTGATGCCCGAACTGTTTCCGCGCACGCAGGAGTGGGCATTGTTCTGGGGTTCGGTGCTGCTGTCCAGCATGACGCTCCTCTTCAGCGGTGTGCCGGCAGCGCTCTACGAGCGTTTCGTCCGGCCCGGACCCGAAGAAAACGCCTCGATGTGGATTTGGCTTGCCGGGGCGGCGGTGTTGAGCTTGCCTGCGGCGCAGCGAGTCCTATAGACGTACCGACGCGAATTCTTGGCGAGTGGGCGAGCTTGACCTTATAATCCGCGCTCCTTTCCCGCGCGTTCCAGACTCCGGAGCACCGCGCCCGGGCCAAGTAGCTCAGTTGGTAGAGCAGAGGACTGAAAATCCTTGTGTCGGTGGTTCGATTCCGCCCTTGGCCACCATTTCTCAGCAAGAACAAGAACCGGACCATTTCGGCGATTCTGAAGCGGTCTTTCTCTCCTCGCCAGGTCTTCGTTGGGACGGTCGAATCCCCATCCATGGTGACGTAGGGGAATTCCCTAAAGGAGAAGCCGGGAATCGCCTGATTGTCGCGGCCCAGACGGCGGCGGAAAATTGAAGGCTGCCGCGCGAAGGCAAGCCGGAGCTTTCGCGACTGCCCGTACATCCTCGCGTAAAATGGATCGAACCGGGAAATCGTCGGCGAGGAACTCCACGAATCAAGCTATCCCGTTCCCCGCAAAGGTCGCAAGCTCAGAGGATGCAACGCGCCCCGTCCGGGTTTCCGTTGCGTACAATTGACAGGGGCGCTATGAAGAACACGACGGGAGAGGTGCAACTGGCGAGCGACGGCAGGACGGTCCGCCTGGTATTCCCCGCCGCCCTCGAGATCGGCGGTGCCAAGGCCTTGATCGGGGTCGTGGGCCGCGCGCTGCGCAAAAAACCCCAAATGCTCGTTCTGGACGCCGGAGCTCTGGAACGGGTGGACGCCGCGGCATTGCAGGCGCTCGTGGTGGCTTGGCAGGCCGCAAAGGACGCAGGCGTCACGGCGCGCTGGCATGGCTGCAACGCCAACCTCGTTTCCAGTGCAAAACTGGTCGGCCTGGCCGGCGCCACCGGGATCGAGCCATGATCACGCCTTCCATCAAATTCCGGGCA
>CAVOUJ010000051.1:0-5007 GCA_963699535.1 uncultured beta proteobacterium
GAATGATGCCATAATGGTCTAGTCGCCAGATTCGAACTTCCGATCATGACTACTCCAAGCAGACTCAAGGGCGTCCTCGCCCCCGTCGTCACGCCTTTCAGGCGCGATCTGTCTCCTGACCGCGAGCGCTTCGTGCGGCACTGCAAGTGGCTGCTCGCCACCGGCTGCAGCGGGCTTGCCGTGTTCGGTACCAACAGCGAGGCGAACTCGCTCTCCGTGGAAGAGCGCATCGCGCTCCTCGAAACGCTGGTCCAGGCGGGGGTTCCCGCCGAGCGGCTCATGCCCGGAACCGGTTGCTGCGCGCTCAGCGATTCGGTGCGGCTCACCGCGCACGCCGTGAAGCTCGGCTGCGCCGGCGTCCTGATGCTGCCGCCTTTCTACTACAAGGGCGTATCCGACGAAGGCCTGTACCGGAACTTCGCGGAGGTGATCGAGCGCGTCGGCGATGCGCGCCTGCAGGTCTACCTCTACCACATCCCGCCGGTCTCGCAGGTGCCGATAACGCTAGCGCTGATCGAGCGGCTGCTGAAAAAATTCCCGGGCGCGGTGGCCGGAGTGAAGGATTCGTCGGGCGACTGGAACAACACCAAGGCGATGCTCGACGCCTTCGCCAAGTCGGGATTCGACGTGTTCGCCGGCAGCGAAGTCTTCCTGCTCGACAACATGCGGAACGGCGGCAAGGGCTGTATCACGGCGACTGGCAACATCAATCCCGGCGCGATCAACGGAATGTTCGAGAACTGGCGGGCTGCAAACGCGGATCAACTGCAGAAAGACATTACCGCCACGCGCAACGTCATGCAGAAATATCCCATGATGGCGGCCCTGAAGGCCGTGATTGCCCATTACGCCCGCGATCCGGAGTGGGCCACGGTCCGCCCGCCGCTGGTCGAACTGACGTCCGAGCAGAACAAATTGCTGATGGCCGAGCTCGAAGCGCGAGGTTTCGACATGCCGGGTCTGGCCGCGAAGCCCGAGGCAGCGACGGCTTAGTTCGAGACACAGATCAGCACCAGGACACGACTCGCTTGCTGCTTGAGAACAGTGGTCAAACAAGTAGTCACTTGAGGAGACAGACCCATGAGCACCCTGCCGCCCGATGTGCCGCGTACTGCGAGACTCTGCTATACGGCTTTGCTGCTGCTCCTGATCCCCTTCTCCGCTTTTGCGGGAACCGCTTGCGAGCACGTGCTGAAGGCGCTCGGGAATCGTCTGGCGGATGCTACCTGCTTTGAAAGCACGGACCTCACTACTAACAACCTGTTAACCACGCCGGCGAACAATTCTCTGCCGGGGTTGCCGGCCTTCGCATTCACGCCGCAAACCGACCGCGCGGTGATTGCCCCGAGCGCCGGGAAGAAGACACCCGTCACCAAGGTGGTACCGGGCCTGCAGATCAACGCGCGCATCGCTTCGGACCCCACCGGCCAGGCGCGCTTCCTGTTGCGCTTGCCGAATGACTGGAACGGCCGCCTGGTGGTGGCCGGTGCTTCGGGCACGCGCAGCGAGTTCAACGGCGATTTCGTCTGGAGCGACTACGTAGTGCAGCGAGGTTATGCCTACGCGTCGCAGAACAAGGGCGTGCTGAATCTGCAATTGAGCACGGCAGCCGATCCGCTCGCTTGCCGGTTGAATCCACTGTCACCCGTGTTCGTGCATTTCTACGACAACGACCCCGGTCAGCCTTTCACCCGCTGGACCGAGTTCATGATAAGGGCGGCGCGCCTCGCCAAGGATGGCGTGAAGGCGGGTTATGGCCATTCACCGCGCTACATCTACGCGGTGGGCACCTCCAATGGCGGCTACCAGGTGCGCCGCGCCATCGAGACGGCGCCGGAACTCTTCGACGGCGGCATAGACTGGGAAGGCACCTTCGTGGACGAGCACGCACCGAATCTGCTGACCGATCTGCCGCCGGCCATCCTCAACTTCCCCGATTACGTCGCTTCCGGGTTCAATGCGGGCAGCACGGCAGCGAAGAATATCGTGGCGGCAGGCTACCCGCCCGACATCGTCCTGGGCGCCCTCTCGCTCTGGAACAACTACAGCGCGGCGTTCTGGGAAGTCACGCAATGCCAATGGCAGAAGCGGCTCGACCCCGCCTACGATACCTATGTCAGCGGAACCGGAACCTACAATTACGTGAACCGCCTGTCGTTCTCGGATGTGGGTACGCAAGTCGCAGACTTCGCCACGACCGGGCGCATCAGGCGGCCGCTCATCACCGTCGCCGGCACCATGGATGCCCTACTGCCCATCGACCACCACGCGCGCGCCTACGCGCGCAAGGTTGCCGCGATGTCGAAACAGAAGTGGGGCGATGACGATTGGGGTGATCGCGACGATCGCGCCGGCCGGCGATCGGTGTATCGCCTCTACGAAGTGCAGAACGGCAATCACATCGAAACCTACCAGGACACGTTCGCGCAACTCGAACTGATCGAGCCCCATGCGCAGCACGCCTTCGACCTGCTGGTACGCCACGTGGAGCAGTACCGGCCACTGCCGCCCGACCAGTGCATCGCCCGCGGCGGCGCGATAACGGATTCACCGGCCCAGCCGGGGCACTGCCAGAGTCTCCTGGTGCCTTGAGAATGGAAGGGTGATCCCACAGTTTGCCAACCCCGCCCAACGTGGCGGGGTTTCAGTTTTTGCGACGCCCTTGGCTTACCTGCTTGTCGTGGACATGCGCCTTACGCCTTACGCCTGATCGGGGGCGACTCGGAAGACCGCGAATTTCCGATTCCCGTGCCGATGGCGTACCATGATGCCGACCATCAGGAACCGCGGTCCAAGCATCAGTCATTTTTCGGCGGTCGCCGGCACCGGCGGCTTCGCCATTCCCAGCCAACTCTAAGGAGCCTAAGATGAGCACGAGCGACAGGAAGTGGGAAGCTCTTAGCGAGCAACTCAAAGTGAGCAGGCGCGATTTCGTTTTCTCCTCTCTCGCCGCGGGGGCTCTTACGCTGACCCCTCGCTGGGTCAGCGCGCAGGCGGCGCAGCCCTACAAGATCGGCGTGCTGCTGCCCTCGACCGGCACCGGCGCCAATTACATGGCGCATTGCATCAAGGGGCTGCCGGTAGCGATCGCGGAGCTCAACAAGCGCGGCGGCCTGCTCGGCAAGCATCCGGTGCAGATGGTGTACCGCGACGACGAGACCAAGCCGGACGTCGGCACGCGCGAAGCGAAGTCGCTGATCCTGAACGACAAGGTGGACTGCATGTTCGCCACCTATTCGAGCGCGGTGGCGCTCGCCGTGCAGGAGATCATCCACGAGTACAAGGTGCTGCATTTCTCGGCAACCTCCAACAGCTCCAAGATCACCCAGGAAAACTATACGCCGTACACCTACCAGTTCTGCCCCGACAGCAACATGCAGTCGGGCGCAGTGGTGGTCGCCGTGTCGCGCATGGCGAAGAAGAACAACTGGAAGAGCTACGTTTCGCTCGGCCAGGACTACGAGTGGGGCCGCGACACGCACAAGGGCTTCACCACCGGCCTGGCGAAGATCAACCCGGAAGTGAAGGAAACGCGGCAGATGTGGTTCAAGCTCGGCGAGACCGATTTCACCTCGTACATCACCGCGATCATGGCTGCGAAGCCCGACTTCATGTTCGGCGCGCTCGCCGGCAAGGATGCCGAGACCTTCATGCAGCAGGCGGGCCAAATGGGCCTGTTCAAGCGCGTGCCGTTCCCCGGCGGCCTGATCCCGGTCAACGATCTCAAGGCGCAGAGGAAGACGCTGCCGCGCGGCATCATCGGCCTCGCGCGCTGCCCGTTCTTCGCGCACCTCAAGGAGCCGATCATGCAGGCGTACATCAAGCGCGACCGCGCGGCGTTCGGCACCGAGGGCTACCCGGACGACTGGGCCTGCATGTACTACGATGCGCTCGGCGGGCTTGAGCAGGGCGCGAAGAAGGCCGGCTCGATCAATACCGAGGCGATCGTCAAGGCGCTCAAGGGCGCGACCATCGACACCTGCCGCGGCAAGCGCACCTTCCGCAGCTGCAGCAATCAGCTCGAGGTGCCGTCCTATGTCGGCGAGGTGTGGGATTCTCCCGACTACCCGTTCCCGATCTACAAGCCCGACACCATGGTGTACGTGGAAGCCAAGGAAGTCTGGACGCCGACTTGCGAGGAAGTCGAGAAACTCAAGAAAAAGCGCGCCTGACCCGCGCCGTGCAAGCGAACCGGGGCGTCTGACACGCCCCGGCTGCTTTTCATATTACGCGTTTGCGCATGGATATCGGCCCCTACGTACTGCAGCTGTTCAGCGGCTTGTCGCGCGCGATGGTGCTGTTCCTGCTGTCGGCCGGGTTGTCGCTGATCTTCGGCGTCATGAACATCCTCAACTTCGCGCACGCGACGCTGTGGCTGCTCTCCGGATACATCACCTTTTCGATCTTCCAGTTGCTGGGCGATCAGTTCGGCGCGAGTCCGTGGCTGCTGCTGCCCGCGATCTTGGGCGCGACGGCGCTGATGGCGCTGATCGGGTTTGCGCTCGAGCGCTTCCTGATCCGGCGCACCTATGATCGCGAGCTGCCCGAGCAGCTGCTGCTGACGTTCGCGCTGGTGCTGATAGTCGGCGACCTGATCAAACTGATCTGGGGCGTCGAAAACCGGCGCATCAACCTGGGCGTGGAGCCGGTCGAAATGCTCGACACGCTGATCAACCCCTACCACTTCGTGATCGTCGGCAGCGGCGTCGCGGTGGCGGCGGGATTGTGGTTCTTTCTGCATCGCACGCGCTTCGGCAAGATCGTGCGCGCGGCGGTCTACAACCGCAACATGGTGAGCGCGCTTGGCATCCGCATCCCGATCATCTACGGACTGGTGTTCGCCTTAGGCGTCGCGCTCGCGGGCTTCGCCGGCGGCGTGTTCCTGCCGCTGCTGCCGATGGCGCTCGGCGTCGACCACGACGTCATCGTCCAGTGCTTCGCGGTCGTGGTGATCGGCGGCTTCGGCAGCATGCTCGGGACTTTCGTCGCGGCTATCATCGTCGGCGT
>CAVOUJ010000052.1:0-57897 GCA_963699535.1 uncultured beta proteobacterium
GCGTCCACGTCGGCCCTCGACACCGCCGCCAGCCGGTTGTCCGTGGTGAGTTGCTGGCGGGCCAGCTCGCGCAAATGCGTCTGGGTCGCGGTCGCCCGTGTGCACAGGGTGGCCACCAGGGCCTGCGCTTCCGGCTTGCCCAGCGCGGGGGTGCAGACGCCGGCCAGGCTCTCCGAGGAAGATCGTGCCCTGCAGGGCGTCGATGTTGGCGCGGCAGCGCCCCTCGTCGAACCGCGCCCCCTCGAGCAGTTCGGCCAGCGCATTGGCCGCGGACAGGGCATGGATGAGCACGTCGGGAAACTGGGCCGTCTCCAGGGCCTGCCAGTTCCCGAGCGCGCGCTCGTGCTCCTGGGGCATGGCTGCGAGCAGGCCGGCGACGAGAGCCGGCACCGGCTGGGATGCGGCGAGTACGCGCATGGACAGCACGGGATTGTGCTTGTGCGGCATCGCCGTCGAGCCGCCCCGGCCGGGTACGGCGGGTTCCGCCGCTTCGCCGACCTCCGCCTGCGCCATCAGGGCGATGTCGCGCGCGATCTTCGCCGCTGCTCCGGTCGTCAGCGCGGCGTCGGCCGCCAGCCCGATCCAGGCGTCGCGCTGCGTGTGCCAGGTCGCGCCGGGATCGCTCAGGCCCAGGGAGCTGGCGAGCTCCGCGCGCAACCGCGCGCCGGCGTCGCCCCAGGCGGCCAGTTCGCCTGCGGCTCGCCGAGCGAGACGGCGAGCGCCTCGTCGGCGTTGTCGAGCAGGCGCCGGCGGCTGCGCGCCAGTGCTTGCGCCCACTGCGCGCAGCGGAAGCCGATGGTGGTGACGGCCGCCGGCTGCAGCAGCGTTCGCGCCAGCGCCGGCGTCCCCGCGTGGCGTCGTGCCAGGCTGGTCGCGGCCCGGCCCGCTCGCTGCAGGTCCTGCTCCAGTCGCGCTACCGCGGCCTTGGCGCACAGGACCAGCGCCGTGTCGAGCAGATCCTGGCTGGTGGCGCCGAAATGGACGTAGCGTCCGGCGAGCGGGTCCTGGCTGGCGACGTGGGCGATCACCGCCTGGACGAACGGGATCGCGAGCGAGCCGGCTTGCGCGCCGGCACGCGCCAGCACGGCGGGATCGAGTGGGGCGGTTCCGGCGTGCTGGGCGATGAGCGCTGCGCACCGGTCCGGGATGAGCCCGAGCCTCGCCTGCACCTGCGCCAGCGCCACCTCGAATCGCAGCATCGCTTCGAGCAGCGCGACGTCGGAGAAAGGATGGGCGCCTTGCGCGCCCGTCACGACCCATTTGTAGAGCGGTCCGGTCATGGCGGAACCTAGAGCAACCGCGTTAGCCGGAGGGGACGCGGGGAGCGCAGAGGCGCACATACCGGGAGCAGCCGTAACCTCATTGCGAGCTGCGCCGATCCCCGTCACCCCTGCCCTCTCCCGCCAGGGGAGAGGGGATTTCCCTTTCAGAACCGCCGGCCGGCGGTTCGGAACAACACTCCCTCTCCCCTCGCGGGAGAGGGCAGGGGAGAAGGGGATCGGCGCTCGAGAGAAACCTCGATCCAGCCCAAGCTGCAGCCACTGCGCATTCCTCCGCGTCCTCTGCGTCCACCGCAGTTCATGAGTTTGCCTGGTCGCGAACCGAAGTGCAGTCAGTGTCGGGCTAGATCTCGAAGAACACCGTCTCGCCCTCGCCTTGCAGCCGCACGTCCCAGGCGTAGGCGTCCGCCCCAGTGCGCTTGCCGACTAGCGTGGCTCGGCGCGCCTGCGGTATATCGGCTGGCAGCTCCACCGCCGCGACGTCGTCCGAAGGATGCAAGTAGACGCGCGTGAACACTTCACGCAGCAGCCCGCGCGCGAACACCGTGACGTTCGCATGCACCTGAGCTTTCTCCGGCTTGGGCATCGCGAACGCGAAGCGCCCTTCCGCGTCGGTGGCCACCCGCTGCCATCCTGCGAGCACCTGCTGCGCCGGCCAGTCCGGTTGCCAGATCTCGAGCAGGGCGTCGGACACGCCCTTGCCCTCGCGGTCGAGCACGCGGCCGCTCACGCGCACGCCGGCCGCCGGCGGCGCGGCCAGCTCGAGGGCCCACCTGAATCCTTCCAGGAAGAACGGGCCGATGGTTTGCGAGGGGGTCAGTGCTGGCATGTTGAGCCTCAATCGTCTAAACGCAGTTGAACCGCAGAGGCGCAGAGGCGCAGAGGTACGCGGAGGAAAACGACACGCGGGGACTGGCGCCGAATGTGCGGGCGAGAGCTCGCATCGTCCGTAACGGCGCCCCATCCTGTCGCGCAGACGCTATGTCATTCTCTGCGTTCCTCTGCGTCTCCGCGCCTCTGCGGTTCAGCTTTAGCGGGGTAAGCCTTAGACCCCGAAAGGCGTAGCACCGCGCCCGCGCAGCACGATATCGAACCGGAACCCCAGCGCGACGCCCTCGACAGTGAGACCCATATCGAACTGCGACACCAGGCGGCCACGGGCCTGCGCCGGGACGCTGTTGTAGATCGGATCGTAGGGGAACAGCGGATCGTCCGGGAAGTACATCTGCGTGACCAGGCGCTGCGCATAGGCGTTGCCGAACAGCGAGAAGTGGATGTGCGCCGGCCGCCAGGCATTGGGATGGTTCCTCCAGGGGTAGGCGCCCGGCTTGATCGTGACGAACCGGTAGTTGCCCTCGACCGTCGCTGAACATCTTGCCGAAGCCGTGGAAGTGCGGATCGAGCGGCGCGTCGTGCTGGTCCCTGGAATGGAAGTAGCGGCCCGCCGCATTGCACTGCCACACCTCCAGCAGCGAGTTGCGCACGGGCTGGCCGTCCTCGTCGATTACGCGCCCGCTCACCACGATGCGCTGACCCAGCGGCTCGCCGCTCGATTGCCGCGTCAGGTCCATGTCGTTCGGCTTGAGGATCGAGCCAGGAAACCGCGCCACGCTCAGCTCCGCGGCGCCTTGCTGGAGCGGCACGAGCGGCTGCAGCGGCGCGCGCGCCGGCGTGCTCTTGTAGTCGGGATACAGATACGGTGGATGCGTGCCGGCGGGTGTGGCGCGCAGCGGGGACTGGGATGGCATCCGACATTCTCCTACTCAGTGTTCTTGAATCGGATGGACAGAACTCTTCCTGGCGTTATTCGCGCAGGCGGGTCGAGGCTCGAGAGCCTGGGTCGCAGCCTGCTCCACCGATCCTGGGGAACCTGTCCGGGATTTGCCTTCGCCGATCCGGTGTTCGCCCAGCCTCACTCGTACTGCTTGATCAGCGCGCGCGCTTCCTCGAGCAGCCGCTTGCCGTCCGCGCCTTTCGCAGTCACGTCCTTGACCCACTCGTCGTCGACGTTCTCGGTGGCTTTCATCCAGCGCTTGAGCTCGGCGTCGCTCAACGTGATGAACGTGTTGCCGCGATCCTTCGCGAGCTTGCGATGCGCTTCCACCACCCCGTCAAAGCCCTTCTCCCCGGCCCAGGCCGACACCGCAAGTCCGCTGTTGGCGTCGATCACCTTCTTGAGGTCCGGCGGCAGGCTGTCGTACTTGGCCGGGTTCATCGCCATCACGAAGATGGTGTTGGAGAACTTGGGTGCGCCTGGCGGGGTCTCGAGGTGGTACTTCGCGATCTCCTGCAGCTTGATCGCAGGCACGCCTTCCCAGGGTACCATTGCGCCGTCGATCACGCCTTTCGACAAGGCTTCCGGCACCTGCGGCAGCGGCATTTGCACCGGGGTCGCGCCCAGCGCCTGGAGCATGCGCGCATTGATGCGGGTCGCCGCCCGGATCTTCAGTCCCTTCAGGTCGTCCAAGTTCTTCACCGGCTGCTTGGTGAAATGGAGCATCGATCCGTCGTGGACGTGCATGAAAATAAGCCGGGTGCCCTTGAACTCGTCCAGAGAGTTCTTCTGCGCATACTGCCAGAGCGCCTCGCTTCCCGCCTTGGCGTTATGCGCCATGAATGGCAGCTCGAACACCTCCGACTTCGAAAACCGCCCCGCCGAGTAGGTCGGCACGGTCCAGACGATGTCGACGACGCCGTCGCGCACCTGATCGAACAGTTGCGGCGGCGTCCCGCCGAGCTGCATGGCCGGGTAGATCTGGCACTTGAGCCGGTCGTTGGACTCCTTGTTGATCTTGTCGCACCAGGGCTGGATGATGTTCAGGTGCGGGTTGGACGTCGCCGGCAGCATGTGGTGCACTTTGAGCACGATCTGCTCTGCATGGGCCGGCAGCAGGGCACCCACCAGGAGCGCAGCCCCGGCATTCAACGTCAGAGACTCGAAGCATTCTCATTCCTTCTCCTCGGACAATGGCCCGGTCATCCGCCGAAGTACGCGCAACCAGCACCAGCGAGATGGCCGGAAAGAACAGTAGCAAGCGTCGTGCGCACCAGGTCGGACAGCAGGAACGGCACCACCCCCTTGAACGTTTCGATGAGCGGGACGTCCTTGGCCAGCCGATTGATGATGTAAACGTTCATCCCCACCGGCGGGTGCACAAGGCCGATCTCCACGACCATCAAGGCGAGGATGCCGAACCAGATCGATTTTTCGGTCTGCGTCAGGCCCCAGAAGTCCAGCCCCATCACCATCGGGTAGAAGATCGGGATGGTCAGCAGAATCATGGCGAGCGAGTCCATGACGCAGCCGAGGAAGATGTAGATCACCAGGATCATCGCCATGACCACCAGCGGCGGCCAGTGGCTGTCCTTGACCCAGGTCGCGAGCTCCGCAGGCATCTGCGACAGGGCGAGCGCAGTGTTGAGCATGTCCGCCCCGAGCAGTACCAGGAAGATCATCGCAGTGGCCTGCGCCGTTCCCAACGCGCATTCGATCAGCCCGGACAGCCCCATCCGACCCAGCGTCATCGCCAGGATCCCGCAGGCCGCCGCGCCGATCGCCGCTGCCTCGGTCGGGGTCGCCCAGCCGCCGTAGATGCCCACGATGACGACCAGGAACACGCCCAGAACCGGCAACACCTCGGCCAAAGACTTGAGCCGCGTGGGCCAGTCTACCCGCGGCCCGGCGGGTCCCATGCTCGGCTTCCAGCGCACCACGATCTGCACCACGAGCATGTAGCCCAGCATGGCGATGAGGCCCGGCACGACAGCGGCCACAAACAGCTTCCCGATCGACTCCTGCGTGAGGATCGCGTAGATCACCAGCGGCACCGAGGGCGGGATCATGATGCCCAGGGTGCCGCCCGCTGCGAGTGCTCCGGTAGCCAGACTGCCCGGCGTAGCCGTGACGGCGCAGCTCGGGGAGCGCGACCTGGCCCATGGTCGCGGCCGTGGCGAGAGACGAGCCGCAGATCGCGCCGAAACCGGCGCAGGCACCGATGGCAGCCATCGCCACTCCGCCGCGGCGGTGACCCAGGAAGGCGCTGACGAAGCGGAACAGGCTGCGGCTCAAGCCGCCGTGCGTGGCGAACTGACCCATCAGCAGGAACAGCGGGATGACCACCAGGTCGTAGTTCGAGAGCCGCGCGTAGGCCAGGTTCTTCAGGGAGTTGAGCAGCGGGAGCAGCTCTCCCGAAGTGAGGTAGAGATAGCCGCCGGCACCCACGCAGAACATCGCGATGCCGATCGGCACACGCACGACCAGCAGCGCCATCAAGACGCCGAACATGGCGAAGCCGATGCCGAGACCGGTCACAGGCTGCCTTCCGCACGGGCACGGCCGCCTCGCAGGTTGAGCCACATCATGTAGAACCCGGCGCAGCGCCAGCAGCGCAAATCCCGGGACCATCAGCATCTGGCCGATCCACAGGGGCCAGCCGAGGATCGCCGTGGTCTCGCCCACCTCTTGCAGTGACAGCGCACCCACGGCAGTGCGCCAGCGCGATCAGCGCGCCGAACAGGCCTACCAGGAGCGAGCCGAAGGCATCGAGCCTGGTCACGATTCGCGACGACAGGTTATGGGTGAAGAAGTCGACCTTCACGTCGCCGCCATTCAGATGGCAATACGCGAAGAAGGCGGACGCCGCGAACGCCGAGCACATCTGCAGGACTTCCACGTCGCCGGGCACCGGTGCGGAAGCGAGCTTGCGCCCGACGATGGACACGATCGACATGATCACCAGGCCGACGAACACGAGTCCGCCCAAGACCGCCACGAACTTGCAGACCGCTCTCAGCGCCAGGCCGACCGGGCCGATCCCCGGCCGGCCCGCTGCGGCCCGCAACGGGCTGCCTTTCCTGCATCGCTGCTTCCTCCCCAAGCTTGTCTGGTGGCAGTCACGGCCTTGTCCGCGATACGGACACCTGCGCTGCGCCATCTGCGCGGCGGCGCGCGAGGTAGGCGAAGTATATAGGGTTGACCGCGCATCTCGGCCGGCTGGATGGACAAGCCGGCCATCCTGCTGAGCAGGGCCGGCACTCCCCACGCCTTTCGGATCGGCGCACTTGAGCTGGCTGGACGGATCGCCGACAATGCCCGCTGCTCCGCATCGGGCCCCAGAGTCCGAGCGGCCGTTCCGGAGGAGATCGCATGACCCGACGCGCATTCCTGCGCTGCATCATCGCCGGCGCAGCTTTGGCTGCCCTGGCTTCGCACCGCCGCGGCCCAGACCGTCACGCTGCACGGCGCTGTCCAGTTCCCCGACGAGCATGTGTTCACCCGCACGCTGGTGCGGTTCGAGGAGCTGGTGAAGAAGTACTACGGGAAGCCGGTGAACTTCGCGCTGCACAAGAACAGCGAGCTGGGCCTGGAGAAGCAGTACTTCGAGTACATGGCGCAGGGCAAGGCGGTGGACTACGCCATCGTCTCGCCCGCGCACATGTCCACGTTCTCGCGCGCGGCACCGTTCATCGACGCGCCGTTCCTGTTCCGCGATCTGGACCAGTGGCACAAGGTGCTCGACCAGGACCTGTTCAAGCCGGTGGCCGACGAGATCACGCAGAAGTCCGACGTGATGCTGATCGGCTATGCCGGCGGCGGCGTCCGCAACATCTTCGCCAGCAAGCCGCTGCCGGATCTCGCGTCGTTGCGCGCCCTGAAGGTGCGGGTGCAGGGCGCCCCGATCTGGAGCCGCACTTTCGCGGCCGCCGGCATGTCGCCCACCGTGATCGCCTACAACGAGATCTACAACGCCATCCAGAACGGCGTGATCCAGGCCGGCGAGAACGAAGCCGCGGGCGTGGAGCAGATGCGCTTCTACGAGGTCGCACCCAACCTGGCGCTCACTCAGCATGCGATCACGATCCGGCCGGTGTGCTTCTCGGGCAAGACCTTCAAGCGCCTGCCGGCGGATCTGCAGGCGGCGATCCTCAAGGCCGGCAAGGAAGCCGGCGCCTATGGCCGCGAGCTCGAGTCGAGCGAGGACGCCAAGAAGCTCGAAGCCATGGAGAAGGCCGGCAAGCTCAAGCGCATCCCGTTCGCCGGCCGCGATCGGATGAAGCAGCTGGTCGACCCGGTCATGGCCGCCTACGCGAAGGACATCGGCGTCGAGGCGATCCTGGTCCAGATCAACGCGATCAAGTAGGCGCGTCGTGCGGGCCGCGGTCCGTCTTTCGCGCCACGCCTTGTGCGCTGCGTCCTCGAGTCGCGCTTGACCGGCGTGTCGCCACCCCTTCCTCGGGAGAGGGCTCGCCGACGCTGGAGGCGCGCGCCGGTGGCCCGGGCACGTTGCCGCGGAATCGGGCGCGCTCCGTCGAGGCGAGATGCCAGACGCCACACCACCCCGGCGCTGCGCGGCGGAGCCCCTGCCGGGTCGTGAGAGGCAGGGGAAGCTTCGCGACCGCTTCACCCTCACCCCAACCCTGGCCCGTCGAGGGAGGGGGGGTTCTGCCACCGCTCTGCCACAGGGTGGCGGCGAGGCTTACTGGGTGGGCTAGGTGAGGGGCGGCGTCGCAAGCGCAGACGGGGTCGAGAGTCCCTCTCCCCTCGCGGTGCGGCTGAGGAGGGGACTGGCCGCCGCGCCCCGAGCGTCCCGACGAGGGTGGTGGGTCACGCCTCTCGCGCCGAGGCGTCTTGTAAACACGACCGGGATCAGCGCAGCTCGCACACGCCCGCATGCCGAACAAGTCGTTCCCATCGTACCGCCTGGCGGCGCCTGACTGCAGGCTACGCGCGCCTGCTGACCTGGCTGCTGGCCGCGAGCGTGGCCGTGCTGGTCGTCCCGGTCAGCCTGCAGATCTTCTCGCGCTACACCGAGCTCATCCCCGCGTACATCTGGACCGAGGAGATGGCGCGGTTCCTGTTCGTCTGGATGATCATGCTCGGCGCCATGCTCGGTGTCCGGGAGAGCAGCCATTTCGTGGTGGACGTGTGGCCGCGCATGGGGTCGCGAGCGCAAGCCACGCTGCGGATCGTGGCGAACCTGTTCGTGCTGGTGGCCGCGCTGGCGTTCCTGTGGTGGGGCATCGAGTTCACCCGCTTTGCGGTCGGCCGCATCTCCGAGCTCGCCGAGCTTCCGCTCTGGCTGATCCACGTCGCCTGGCCGCTGGCGGGCGCCACCTGGATCGTGTTTCTCGGCGAGCAGTTCTACGACGATCTGCGCACGGCTCTCGGGAGGGCAGCGGTGACCGAGACGCTGATCGCGCCCGACGTCGCGGCCCTCATCCTGTTCGGCGCCTTCTTCGGGCTGCTGTTCCTGCGCGTGCCGGTGGCCTTCGCGCTGGGGCTCGCCTGCCTGCCCATCTTCCTGTGGGAGGAGCGCCTGTCGCCGCAGAACCTGCTGCAGGAGACCTTCAACGCCTACAACTCCTTCATCCTCCTGGCGGTGCCGTTCTTCCTGCTCACCGCCAACCTGATGAACGTGGGCGGCATCACCGACCGGTTGGTGCGGCTGTCGCGCGCGCTGGTGGGGCATTTCCCCGGCGGGCTCGCGCAGATCAACGTGGTGCTGTCGATCTTCTTCGCCGGCATCTCCGGCTCCTCGACCGCGGATGCCGCCAGCCAGTCGAAGATCTTCATCGAGGCCCAGCGCAAGGAGGGCTACGACGACGGCTTCTCGGTGGCCATCACGGCGGTATCGGCGGTGCTCGCAGTCATCATCCCGCCCTCGATCCTGATGATCGTGTGGGGAGGGCTGCTCACCGTGTCGATCGGGGGCCTGTTTCTCGCCGGCATCATCCCGGGGCTGCTCATCGGCTTCGTGCAGATGGGCACCGTGCACGTCTACGCCAAGGTGCGCGGCTATCCGACCTACCCGCGCGCGACGCTGCTCGAGGTCGTCAAGGCCATCGCCGTCTCGGTGCCGGCGCTGATGACGCCGGTCATCATCATCGGCGGGAAGATCTTCGGCTGGTTCACGGCCACCGAATCGGCCTGCATCGCGGTGCTGTACGCCGGCGTGCTGTCGCTGGTGGTCTACCGGGAGATGAATTTCGCGGGACTGTATGAGGCGCTGCTCGACACCGGGCGGCTGGCCGCGGTCGCGCTGTTCTGCGTGGGGACCGCGAGCGCCTTCGGCTGGCTGCTCGCCTACTACCAGATCCCCAAGGCGCTGCTGGCCGGCGTGCAGGCCTGGCACATGGGGTCCACCACGACCGGCTTCTTCATCGCCGGGGTGTTCCTGGTGGTGGGGTGCTTCCTCGATGCGATCCCCGCCATCATCATCGTGGGCACGATCCTGGCCCCGCTCGCCCAGTCGGCCGGCCTCGACCCGATCCACTTCGCCATGATCGGCATCGTCTCGCTCGCCTTCGGCCTGGTCACGCCGCCTTACGGGCTGTGTCTCATGATCTCCTGCGCGGTGGCGGGCATGCGCATGGTCGACGCGCTCAAGGACACCATGATCATGCTGATCCCGATGCTGGCGGTGCTGGTGCTGGTGATCGTGTGGCCGGATCTGGTCCTGATCCTGCCCAGGCTCGTGTCGCCCGAATTCCTGCAATGAAAGCAGCCGGCCTTCGATGCGCAGCGATACACTGATCCGGGTAACATCCGCGCTCGCTCTCGGCTTTGGGGGCGGTTCGATCCCGAAACTGACAGGAGGAGACCGAATGCAATCTTTGCTGCGCCGCCCCGCCCAGGCGCTGGCGGCGCTCTGCCTGCTGGCGTCGCTGACGGCGCAGGCCGCCTATCCGACTCGCCCCATTACCTTCGTCGTTCCGTGGGGGGCGGGCGGCGGCACCGACGCGGTGTCGCGCATGCTCGCCACCTTGCTGGAGCGCGATCTGGGTCAACCGGTCAACGTTGTGAACCGCGCCGGTGGAAGCGGTGTCGTTGGGCACGCTGCCATCGCCGGCGCGCGCCCAGACGGCTACACCATCGGCATGATCACGGTCGAGATCGGGATGATGCATCACCAGGGCCTCACCACGCTGTCCGGTGCCTCGTTCACGCCGCTCGCGCTGATCAATCTCGATCCGGCGGCGATGCAGGTGCGCGCGGACGCGCCTTACAAGAACCTCAAGGAGCTGCTGGACGCGATCCGCGCCAACCCGGGCAAGCTGAAAGCATCGGGAAGCGCGCAGGGCGGCAGCTGGCACCTCGCGCTCTACGGCCTGCTGCTCGAGCAGAAGATCGACCCGGCCAGCGTGCCCTTCGTGCCGAGCCAGAGCAACGCCGCGGGCCTGCTCGACCTCGTCGCGGGCGGCGTGGACATGGTGCCGGGCTCCTTGCCGGAGGCGCGCGCGTTGATCGAAGCCGGCAAGGTGAAGAGCCTGGCGATCATGGACGACAAGCGCTCCGAGCTGTTTCCCAACGTGCCGACGGTGAAGCAGGCGGTAGGCAGCAGCTGGGTCGCCGGAGTGTGGCGCGGCGTGGCTGCGCCCAAGGGGCTGCCCAAGGATGTGGAGGAGCGCCTGCTCGCCGCGGTGAAGAAGGCCTACGAGAGCAAGGAGTTCCAGGACTTCATGCACAGCCGCGGCTTCGGCACGACCTGGATGGGCCCGGACGAGTTCGCCAAGTTCCTCGCCAAAGACGACGCGGCGATGGGGCAGCTGATGAAGAGCGTGGGGCTGGCGAAATGAGATGACGCGAGAGGTGAGGCATCAGGTGAGGCGTGAGGCGAGAGGCGTGAGGCGTCGAGACACTCCGTCTCCCTTGCGGGAGAGGGTTGGCGGTGAGGGGTGGGAACAAGCGGCGTGACATTACGTTGCAATCGTCCCTAGGCTTGCCTCACCCTCACCCCCGCTCTCTCCCGTCAGCGTCACGGGGTTTTCAACCTCCTGCCTAACGCCTAACCTCACGCAAGAATGCGCCTCAACGACTCCCTCATCGCCCTGCTGCTGATCGTCCTGGCGGTGGCGGTGATCGCGTACGCATCGGGCTTCCCGCCGATGCCCGGGCAGACGTTCGGGCCGGCGCTGTTCCCCACGTTGATCGCGGCTGGGCTGATTGTCGCCAGCTTGAGCCTCATCGCCTCCAGGATGCGCAGCGGGCACAAGCAACCGGTGCTGGAAGTCGATGCCTGGGTGCGCACCCCGCGGCTGCTGTTCGACTTCCTGTTGGTCATCGGCGGGCTGCTGTTCTACATCCTGTTCTCGGATGAGCTCGGCTATTTCATCGCCGCGCCGCTCGCGCTGGCCGCCTTCCTGTTCGCCACCGGAGCGCGGGCGCTGATCGTGCTGCCCGTCGCCGTGGTCGTGCCGCTGATCATGCACTACATCTTCTACACGCTGCTCAAGGTCCCGCTGCCCTGGGGGCTGTTGACCCCTTACGCCTGGTAGCGGCTGTCGCCCCGCATGGAAAACCTCGAGCTCGCCTTCGCCCTGGTCGCCGACCCCTATGTGCTGGGGGTGATTCTCGCGTCCTCGCTGTTCGGGCTGTTTGTCGGCGCCATTCCCGGCCTCACGGCCACCATGGCCACCGCGCTGCTGGTGCCGGTGACTTTCTTCATGCCGCCGGTGCCGGCGGTGGCGGCGATCGTGAGTTGCACGGCGATGGCGATCTTCTCGGGCGATATCCCGGGTGCGCTGCTGCGCATGCCCGGCACGCCGGCCTCCGCCGCCTACACCGACGAAGCCTACGCGATGACCAAGAAGGGTCAGGCCGAGCTGGTGCTCGGCGCCGGGCTGGTCTTCTCCGCCATCGGCGGGATACTCGGCACGATCGTGCTCGTCACGGCCGCACCGGCGCTCGCCGAGGTCGCGCTCAACTTCAGCTCCTTCGAGTACTTCTGGCTGGTGCTGCTGGGGCTCACCTGCGCGGTGTTCATCGCGTCCGACCGCCCGCTGAAGGGCATGATCTCTCTGCTGCTCGGCCTGCTGCTGTCCACCGTCGGCCTGAACAACCCGGCGGCTCACCCGCGCTTCACGTTCGGCGTGGACGATCTGCTGGGCGGCATCAGCTTCATCCCGTTGATGATCGGCATGTTCGCCGTGTCGGAAGTGCTGCGTTTCGTGGTGTCGACCCGCGAGGGCCAGCTGGTGCTCGCGCAGGAGAAGATCGGCAACGTGTTCAAGGGGCAGTGGACGCTGCTCAAGCGCTACCCGATGGCGATCCTGCGCGGCAGCGCAGTAGGCACGGCGATCGGCGCGTTGCCCGGCGCGGGCGCCGACATCGCGGCCTGGATCTCCTATGCGATCTCCAAGAAGTTCTCCAAGACGCCGGAGAAGTTCGGCACCGGCCACGTCGAGGGCGTGGTGGAGAGCGGGGCCGCAAACAATGCCGCGCTGTCGGGCGCATGGATCCCCGCGTTCGTGTTCGGCATCCCGGGCGATTCCATCACCGCCATCGCCATCGGCGTGCTGTACCTCAAGGGCATGAACCCCGGCCCCACCATCTTCCTCAATCATCCGGAGAACATCTACGCGGTGTTCATCGTGTTCTTCCTGGCCAATATCCTGATGGTCCCGCTCGGGCTCATGGCGATCAAGCTCTACAAGCAGATCCTGCGGGTGCCGCGGCGTGTGTTGATGCCGATCATCCTCACCTTCTGCATGGTCGGCGCCTTCGCCATCAACAACACCGCCTTCGACATCGAGGTGATGCTGGTGGCCGGCGTGATCGCGTTCTTCATGGAGCGCAACGGCTTCCCGATCGCCCCGGCGATCCTCGGCGTGGTGCTGGGCGGGATGTTCGAGGAGAACTTCGCTACCTCCATGATCAAGGCCGATGGCAACTGGCTCGCGTTCTTCGAGCGGCCCATCGCCGGCAGCCTGGGGGTGCTCACCCTGGTGGTCTGGCTGTCGCCGCTGGTGTTGTCGTGGTGGCGCGCGCGGCGCCGGGTGCAACCGGTATGAGCGGGCCGGAGCCAAGGCGAGGATGCGTGATGGCAGACGGCAGGGGCTTGGTGAAGCGGTTCAGTATCCTGTTGCTCGGCGGCTGGCTGCTTGCCGTGCTCGCCGGCTGCACGGGCGGAGACGCCGACACGGCGGCGTATCCGACGCGCCCCGTCACGCTCGTCGTTCCGTTCTCCGCCGGCGGCCCCACCGATGTCCTGGCGCGAACGCTGGCGGGACCGATGGCGCAGACGCTGGGTCAGAGCGTAGTGGTCGAGAACAAGCCGGGCGCCGGCGGCACGATCGCGGCGGGCTACGTCGCGAGGGCGCACCCCGACGGCTACACGCTGCTCATCCATCACACCGGCATGGCGACCAGCAAGGCGCTCTACAAGAACCTCACCTACGATCCGTTGACGAGCTTCGAGTTCGTCGGCCAGGTGGTGGACGTGCCGATGACCTTGGTCGGTCGCCAGGATCTCCCGCCCAATACGGTGCAGGAGCTGATCGCGTACATCAAGGCGAACAAAGCAACGCTCAACTTCGCTCACGCGGGCGCAGGGTCGGTGTCGCAGCTGTGCGCGATGCTGCTGCAACAAGCGCTCGGCCTGGATCTCACGACGGTTCAGTTCCAAGGGACGGCGCCAGCGCTCGTCGCCGTGGTCGGGGGGCATGTAGATGTCCTGTGCGACCAGACGACCCAGACCATCCCGCACATCAAGGCCGGACGGGTGAAGCTCTATGGCGCTACCACCCGGGCACGGATCGCGGCGCTGCCCGATACGCCGACGTTGGAGGAGAGTGGTCTGACCGGGTTCGAGGTGGTGGTGTGGCACGGCCTCTATGCACCGAAGGGAACTCCGAAGGCTGCGCTGGACAAAGTCGGCGCGGCACTGCGAGCGGCGCTGAAGGATCCGGCCGTGACCCAGCGACTGATCGAACTGGGTGCGCAGATCGTCCCGGAGGCCGCGCAGACGCCCTCCGGCCTGCATGACCGGCTCGCAGCGGAGATCGACAAGTGGACACCGATCATCCGCAGCGCCGGCGATTGAAATGCAGTGATCGGTGACAATCGGTGATCAGTGATCCGTGATCGGTGATCGGTACCAGGCGGAACCCGCATCTACTGATCACCGATTACCGATCACTGATCACGGCCTAAAGGGAGAACAAGATGGAATTCGCAACCGGCCTCGCGCTGCTGATCGCGTTTCTGATCGTGGTGGTTCTGATCGTCCGCGGTCAGAGCCCGATCATCATGCTGCTGATCCTGGCGATCGTCTGGGCCGTGATCGCCGGCATCGGCGTGCAGGACATCCAGGCCAAGGTGCTGCAGGGCGGCGGAACGCAGTACGCCAGCGCCGTCATCATCATCGTGTTCGGCGCCTGGTTCGCGCAGGTCCTGATCCAGACCGGGATCGCCGAGAGCGTGATCCGCTCGGCGGTGGAGCTCACCGGCGACCGCCCGATGGTCACCGCCATGGTCATCAATCTGGTGACCGCGCTGCTGTTCACCTCGATGTACGGAGTCGGGGCGGCCATCGCGATCGGCGTGATCGCGCTGCCGATCATGATGAGCCAGGGGATCCCGGCGCGCGTGGCGGCGCCGACCTTCACCATGGGAATCGGCGCCGGGGCCTTCGTGAACCTGGTGCAGTTCGGAACGTTCGAGAAGCTGTTTCCGGGCATCAAGTACGAGGCGCCCTGGCTCAGCTACTGGATGGTCGGCATGTGCGTCTACATCGCTTGCGCGTGGCTGATGATCTACATCAACCTGCGCAAGCTGGGCGTGCGTCGCGCGGCCAGCGTCGATCCGGCGACGGCCGGGCAGGCGCCGCGCAAGCGCACGCCCTACTACACCTACATCGTGCCCGTGTTCCCGGTGCTGATGATCATGGTGTTCAAGTGGCAGATCATCCCCACTTTCCTGGTCTGCATCGTGCTGGCGCTGGTGCTGACCGGGCGCGACCGCAGCCTCCAGGGGCATCTCAACCTGTTCAACAAGACCTTCTACGACGCCTTTCCCGACATCGCCACGATCGCCGCGCTGTGGACCATCTGCGGCATGATCATCGTGGCCGGGCAGATGCCGCAGGTGGCCGACGCGCTGAAGCCGATCTTCTCCCCGATCCTGCCGCACACGACGGCCCAGGCCGCGCTGTTCTTCGGCGTGCTGGGCGGTGTGCTGAGCATCTACCGCGGCCCGCTGGTGGTGGTGGGCACGGGCGCGGCCCTGCTGGCGATCATCCTGTCCGCCAACGAGATCCCGGTGCCGTACCTGTACGCGCTGTGGCTCGCGCCGACCGTCATGCAGGGCAGCGTGGATCCGACCAACTCGTGGACGCTGTGGACCATCGGCTACACCAAGGTGTCGCAAGGGCCAGTTCCTGAAGACCGCGTTGCCGTTCGGCTGGCTGATGGTCGCTATCTGCTCGGCCATTTGCTATGCGTGGCTGGGCTAGTGGACTGTAATGGCTGATTCGGTAGTGCGCCCGGTCGGACCCCTCACCCCCGCCCTCTCCCGCAAGGGGAGAGGGAGTATTCGGTGGTACTCCCGACGTCACTGTTACAGGCCACACCTGGGTTTGCTCAGTCAGTTCCGCGACGGTCGGCCGCTCCCGCTCCCTCCCCCGCAAGCGGGGGAGGCAACAGACGCAAAGGTCCCTCTCCCCTTGCGGGAGAGGGTAGGGTGAGGGGGGCGCATCTGCACCGCCCAGCGTGTCGCGCTGTCCTCGCTTCGCAACGAACCACGAACTGACCATGGCTGAACGCCGCACCTATCGCATCGGCATCGACGTCGGCGGCACCTTCACCAAGGCGGTGCTGATCGACAACGCGACTTACGAGGTCGTGGAGCGCTACTCCGTGCTGACTACTCACAGCGATCCGCGCGGGGTGGCCAAGGGCGTGGTCGAAGTGTTTCGCAACGTGCTGGAGCGCTCCAGCGTCGATCCCGTCGATGTGGTGTTCCTCGCTCACAGCACCACGCAGGCCACCAATGCGCTGCTGGAGGGCGATGTCGCGGCGGTGGGGATCATCGGCATGGCGACGCCGGATGGAAGCGCTGCTCGCGCGCGGCCAGAGCAGCATCAAGGAGATCGAGCTGGCGCCGGGGCGGCATCTGCGTCCGAGCCATCGCTTCATCACCCGCGAAGGGTTGGACCAGGCCGCGGTGCGGGCGGCCCTCGAGGAGCTGCGCGCCGAGGGCGTGCAGGTGGTGGTCGCAACCAGCGCCTTCGGCGTGGACGACCAGAGCGGCGAGGAACTGGTCATGCGCGAGGCCGCTGCGCTCGGAATGGCCGCCACCGGCGGACACGAGATCAGCAAGCTGTACGGCCTGACCACGCGTACGCGCACCGCGGTGATCAACGCCAGCATCCTGCCGAAGATGATCGGCACCGCCAACATGACCGAGGCGAGCGTGCGCGAGGCCGGCATCTCCGCCCCGTTGATGATCATGCGCGGCGACGGCGGCGTCATGGACGTGCAGGAGATGCGGCGCCGGCCGGTGGTGACGATGCTCTCCGGGCCGGCCGCCAGCGTCGCCGGCGCGCTCATGTACCTGAAGGTGTCCGACGGCATCTACTTCGAAGTGGGCGGGACCAGCACCAACATCGGCGTGATCCGCAACGGCCGCCCGACGGTGAAGCATGCGCGGGTGGGCGGGCACGACACGTACGTCAACTCGCTCGACGTGCGAGTGCTCGGCATCGCGGGCGGCAGCATGGTGCGGGTGCGCGGCAACGAGATCGTCGACGTCGGCCCCCGCAGCGCGCACATCGCCGGTTTGCCCTACGCGGCGTTCGCCGGCACCGAGGACATCCAGGCGCCCGAGCTCGAGCTGTTCAGTCCGAAGCAAGGCGACCCCGACGACTACGTCGCGGTACGCGTGGCGAGCGGCACGCGCTACGCCATCACCAACACCTGCGCCGCGAACGTGCTGGGGTACGCCAAGCCCGGCTGGCACGCCTGCGGGAACCGGGAGGCGGCGCGCGCAGCGATGCAGCCGCTGGCGGCGCGTCTGGGTGTGAGCGTCGAGGAGACCGCGCGGCGCATTCTGGAGAAGGCCTCGACCAAGGTCATCCCGGTGGTCGAGAGCCTGATCGCCGAGTACGGCCTGGATCGCGACCAATCGGTGCTGGTGGGCGAGGGCGGCGGCGCGGCGGCGCTGATTCCGTTCGTTGCCGAGCGCATGAGCCTGGATTTCAAGATCTCCCAGGATGCCGAGGTGATCTCGTCGATCGGCGTGGCGTTGGCGATGGTGCGCGAAACCGTCGAGCGCGTGATCCCCAACCCGACGCCCGAAGACCTGCAACGCATCAAGCGCGAGGCCTCCGAAGCGGCAGTGCGTCTGGGGGCAGCCGCCGAGAACGTGGAGGTGACCATCGAGGTCAACGCGCAGACCCAGCGGGTGCGGGCCACGGCGGTCGGCGCCTCGGAGATGCGCGCGCAGGACCTGCTCAAGGAGGTGAGCGAAGCGGAGGCGCGCGAGATCGCCGCCACCTCGATGGGGCTGTCCGCGGAGGCGGTGAAGCTGGCCGCCGCGACCGACCAGGTGCGCGTGTTCCAGGGCGAGGTGGTCGAGCGCAAGTGGCGGTTCTTCACCAGCCGGCGGCGCCCGGTCCGCGCAGTGGACCGGGAAGGCGTCATCCGCGTGCAGCGCAGCGACGGGATCGTGCTCGGCGCGACCGCTGCGACCGGCATCGCGCAGCTGCGCAGATGCTGGGAGGAGGTCACGATCTACAACGGCGACAGCGTCATCACGCCGGACGTGTTCGTGATCGCCGGCCGCCGGGTGGTCGACCTCAGCGGGATCACGGCGCTCGATCAGGCTACGACCATCGGCCGCAGCGAGCTGGAGGGGCTGCCCGACGAAGCCGCGGTCGCGATCATCGGCGTGCAGGGCGCACGAGGCGTATGACCGACTGCCCTATTGAGTGTTGCGGAATTGGTTCACCGCAGGCTCGTCATCCCGGCGAAAACCGTGCGGCACGAGCCGCGAAAGGTTTCGAGGAACGGCCAAGCCGGGATCCAGCAAGCCCCGGATCGACGCTGGATTCCGGCTTGCGCCGGAATGACGACGGTGAGGCACGTACGTTACCTGTTTGTGCAAGCTCCAACGCGACGCCGCGAGCGCGCTCGCAGATCTCATCGCCATGCAAGGCGACTCGATCACCCCGTATGCATTGGGCCGTGCCCTGTTGCGCGAGGATCCGCACGCTGCCGCGCTGCGCAGCATCCGAAATTTCCGATCTGGTCGAAGCGGCGCTGGCTGACGGTGCGGCGCTGGCCGAGCAGATCAAGCAACGGTGGGGCGACGATCCGGATCGGATCGCTGCGGCGAACGGCATCCCGGTCGAGGACAGCGAAGCCGACGCCGGCTATGGCACGACCATCGTGTTCGCGCAGTACCGGACTCGCCCGCTCGGGATCGATCCTCTACAGGCCGGCCATCGATGCGCTGGATCGGCGGCTGCAGCAATCATGTCTTGGGAGACTGCTCGGCATCGAGAACACTCGCGCCGTGTTCCTCGCGCACGAGCTATATCATCACTTCGACGAAACGCGGCCAGCAGACGTTGTGCAGCCGGCATCGCGTGCCCGTGCTGCGGCTCGGCCGCCTGCGCGTGACCGCTGCCGTAGCGGGAATGCGGGAGATCGCCGCCGGCGCCTTCGCTCAGCGCCTGCTCGGCTTGCGCTTCCACCCCAGGCTTCTGGATGTCGCAGCCGTCCTCTTTCAGGGATCATCCGGCTATAACGTGGGTCGAACGACTCGCTGAAGCCGCGCGATGCTGCGGTCGTTCTGCCTCCCCCTTCACTACTCCCCTGCGAGCAGCGCGAGGGCGACGCCGAGCCCGATTCCGGCCGGCAATCCCCAGCGTGCCAGCAAGCCCGGGCGGCTGCCAGCGATCACCTCGACCGGCACGCGCGCCACTTCGATCAGGCGGGTCGTTACCGAGCCGGTGAGCAGGCGCAGAAGCGGGGACTTGCGCGCCGTCCCGATCACGATCTGATCGATGTCGAATTCGCTCGCATAGGCGGCGAGCGCAGCCGCGGTCCGGCCGCCGGTCACTCTGCATACGAACGCGACGCCGGCCTGCTCGGCCAACGCGCGGGCTGCGGCGAGCGCCGCTGCGCCCCGGCGGCGAGCGCTCTTCGTCGATCGTCTGGCGCGGGAGGAAACGTGCGATGTGACGATTGAACAGCGGCTGGACGTTGACCAGGTGCAACTGCGCATTGGTCCGCAGCGCGCAGAGCCGGATCGCATACTCGACCGCATTGAGCGAATCGGCCGACCCGTCGACCGGAACCAGGATCCTGAACATCTTCTCACCTCCTTTCATGCGCCCGCCCTCTTTCATGCGCCAGCCCCTTGGCGCGCCTCGGCCGCTGCGCGGCGCTGGCGCAGATAGCCCAACCCCGAGGACGCCCCCGATCGCAGCGGCGTAGATGATCCAACGCAGCGCAGGCTGCTCGGCGAGATGGTCCTGGATGAGAGGCTCGCCCACGATCATCATGGCTGCGGTCCAGGCCAGCACGCCGGCGCCGAGGTAGATGATGGCCGGGAAGCGCTGGATCCAGCGCAGCATGAGAGTGCTGCCCCACACGACGATCGGTATGCTGATCAGCAGCCCCAGTGTCACCAGCACCCAGCTTCCCTGAGCGGCGCCGGCCACGCCCAGGACATTGTCCAGACCCATGACAGCGTCGGCGACGACGATGATCCGCATCGCGCCCCAGAAGCCGTCGGCCGTGTGGACTGGATCGCTCGCCGGTGTCGCCCGTGTCCGTGTGCACCAGGAGCCGGTACGCGATCCAGACCAGCAGCAACCCGCCCGCCGCGGCGAGCCCGGGGATCTTGAGCAGCCAGACCACGACGAGCGTCATCGCCACGCGCACGGCGATCGCGCCGGCAGTCCCCCAGAGGATGACGCGCCGCTGCAGATGCTTGGGAACATTGCGGGCGGCGAGCGCGATCATGATCGCGTTGTCGCCGGCCAGCATGAGGTCGATGACGATGATCGCCGCGAGGGCGGAGAGGAACGAAACGAAATCCGGTGAGAGCAGCTCCATGCAGTCTTCCTTCGACCCGCGGTAGCGGCAATGCGGATCCCGGCGCGCGGACCTTCGCCGGAGTCCGGCAAAGGTCTCGCTCGCGCCTCGATAGCGCTCGCGGGACCGGGAGCTGAAGGCTCCGTGATGACGACCCCGCGACTTGGAGCTACTCCCCCTTGAAGGGCAGCCCGGTCAAGTCCCCGGGCCTGGGTCAATTATCGGCATCGCTGCGCAGGAGTTGAAATGAAACTTTGCAATACAAGGTATTACGATTCGTAATGGAATCCTGGTTGGCGGTCTGTCGCCGGACTTGGGAGCGATCGCCGGCCGCCCCCTCTCCCCCGCCCTCTCCCACGAGGGGAGAGGGAGTGTTGCGGTGGTACTCCCGACGTCACTGTTGCAGGCCACAGTGGAGCCTGTCAAAGCGACCTCAGGCAGTACCACCGAACACTCCCTCTCCCCTCGTGGGAGAGGGCGGGGGAGAGGGGGCAGATAGACGGTACTACCGAGTCGCTGTTGCACGGGCCACTCAGTCACTCAGCCCTTGCCCGGCCGCCCGCGGCCGTGGTCTAATGGCCCTTCAGTTGCGGTCCCTCCAAAGGGGAGTAGCTTCACGCAGCAGGATCGTCAATCCGGCCGGTGGTACCGCGGCCCGGTCCTGCTGGCAGCCCTGAACGCTGCAAGCGAGACCTTTGCCGAACGTTCGCGCGAAGGTCCGTCTTTTCCGGGGCGGCCTTTGCCGATCGAGGTGAAGGCCGCTTTTCATTTGCACCCGGGCAGTGGAAGCCAGGCATGCAGCACCGCAACCTGCGGCGTTACCTCAGGCACGGCACGCTCACGCACCTCGCGGTATTCGAAGCAGTCGCGCGCCACGGCAGCTTCACGCGTGCCGCGGAGGAGTTGAACATGGCGCAGCCCACCGTATCGGTGCAGGTCAAGAAGCTCACCGAGACGCTCGGCGTCGCGCTGTTCCAAGCCGCTGGACGCCGCGTGCAGATGACCGGTGCAGGGCGGGAGCTGCTCTCGGCCTGCCGGGACATCTTCGAACGGCTGGGTGAAGTCGACGCGCGGCTGGCCGGGTTGCGCTCGGCCGCGCATGGTTCGTTGCGCGTCGCCGTCGGCACCAGCGCCAGATCCTTCGCGTCGCGGCTGCTCGGGAGCTTCTCCGAGCGCTTTCCGCACGTCGAGATCGCGGTTCCCGTGCTCAACCGGGGCGAGCTGTTGAACCGTCTCGCCGCGCGCGCCGACGACTTCTACGTCCTGTCCACTCCGCCCGAAGACGCCGAGCTCGTTTCTCACGCGCTCCTGCCCACCTTCCTCGAGGTCTACGCGCGGGCGGACCATCCGCTGACGCGCAGCCGCCGGCTTCGATTCGAGGACATTGCGAAGGAGCCGTTCCTGATGCGCGAACCAGGATCGGGAACGCGCATGCTGGTCGAGGGACTGTTCGCCAGGCACGGCGCGACGCCGAGGATCCGGATGGAGCTGGGGAGCAACGAGGCGATCGAGCAGGCCGTGCGCGACGGGCTCGGCATCTCGATCCTGTCGCGATTGCATGGTCGGTGCCGCGACGCCGGACCCGGGCCTGCGCGCACTCGATGTCGAGGGCCTCCCGCTCGAGCGGACGTGGTATCTGGTCTACGAGAGCGAAGCGCTGCTGTCTCCCTGCGCCAGGATGTTCCTCGAGCATCTGCAGCAGCCGGAGGTGCTGAAGGAGCTGCGCTCGCCCGCGCGGACGAGTTACTGATCAGGCCGCGAAATAGTGCGCGGAGATATGCGGAAGTCGTTCCTCCCCCTTCAAGGGGGAGGCTAGGAGGGCGGACGGGTCATACTCGCCTTCAAGACGCATCCCCACCCTACCCTCCCCTTGAAGGGGAGGGGAGCGAAGGCAGCACCGATCATTGCGCGCATTTTGCGGTCGGGTCAGTAACAGGCGGGGAATCCCGGTAAGCCTGCGGTATACTCGGACGCGTCCGACCAACCATAACTAGAAGCGAACGGAGGCTCCCGGTGTTCAATCCCGAGCTCGTCGCCAGCCTGCTCGAGATCCTTGGCGTCAACATCATCCTGAGCGGCGACAATGCCGTGGTCATTGCGCTGGCGGCGCGCAACCTGCCGCACAAGCAGCAGAGGATGGCCATCATTCTGGGCAGCGCCGCCGCAATCCTGCTGCGCGTGGTGCTCACCCTGGTGGCGGCGGAGATGCTCCAGCTCCCGTGGCTGCGCCTGGCCGGGGGCGCTCTGCTGTTGTGGATCGGCGTGAGCTTGCTGCTGGACGGCGATCAGGGCAGCCACGACGCCAAGCCGGGCCAAGGTCTTTGGGGGGCCGTTCGCACCATCCTGGTGGCGGATTTCGTCATGAGCCTGGACAACGTGCTGGGCGTGGCGGCTGCGGCGAAAGGGCATTTCGGCCTGCTGATCACCGGGCTGGTCCTGAGCATCCCGTTGATCATGTTCGGCAGCGGGATCATCCTGCGCATCATGGACCGCTATCCGATCATCATCACGCTGGGCGCCGCCCTGATCGGCTATGTCGCCGGCGAGATGCTGGTCGACGAGCCGGTCCTCGCGCACTGGCTGCACGGCGGCGGGCGCTGGATCCACTACGCAGTGGCGATCGCCTGCGCGGTGTTCGTCGTGGCGGTGGGAACCGCACTGGGCGCGCGCGCGAAGCGCTTGCGCGGCTCTCAGGTCATCGATGTGGACGGCTCCGATGCTCCTGAGAAGGAGCAGTGAGCCGCTACTCAAGTTTCTTGGAGGAAATCAACATGCGTCTTCTCGTTCCGGTCGACGGCTCCGAATCCGCCCTGCGCGCGCTGCGCTACGCCATATCGACGCGCGACTTGTATCGCGAACCGATCCAGATCGATCTGCTGAACGTGCAGCGCCGGGTGGCTTCCGGCAACGTGCGCCGCTTCATTCCTCAGGAACAGCTCAACGAGTTCTACCAGGAAGAAGGGGAGGCCGCGCTCAAGACCGCGCGCGAGCTTCTGGAGGCCTCAGGCGTGCCCTTCACAGCCCACGTGGCCGTGGGGGAGGAGCCCGAGTGCATCGCGCGCTATGCGGCCGAGCACGGCTGCAATCTGATCGTGATGGGAACCCGGGGCATGAACACCCTGGCCAACATGCTGCTCGGCTCGGTTTCCTCCCGCGTCATTCACCTTTCTCCCGTTCCGGTGCTGCTGGTGAAGTAGGGCGCCGCGCAGCCCGACCTGCGCGATGGTATGACTCAGTGAGGTAAGCCCCTCAGGCTTGCTCGGTACCGAATTCCGGTACCTTGTCAGCGCGGTGCCTGCTGCTCTTTGTTGCGTTCCTGTCCCGCCGCCTCAGACTCCTTGGAGTACGGATCCTCGCCATAGTCCTCCAGCCGCCGCCAACTGCAGGATGTGCCTGGTGCAGGTCGAAAAGGCGCCCAAGCCGCTGCCGGCCTGCGCGACCCCGGTCGGCGACGGCATGACGGTGTTCACGCGCTCGGATTACGCGAAGGAAGCGCAAGACGGGGTGATGGAGTTCCTGCTCATCAATCACCCGCTCGACTGCCCGATCTGCGACCAGGGCGGCGAGTGCCAGCTCCAGGACCTCGCGGTCGGCTATGGCAACAGCGCCTCGCGGTATGCCGAGCCCAAGCGCGTGGTCCTGAACAAGAACCTCGGGCCCCTCATCTCGACCGACATGACGCGCTGCATCCACTGCACGCGCTGCGTGCGCTTCGGCCAGGAGGTCGCGGGCGTCATGGAGCTCGGCATGATCGGGCGCGGCGAGCACGCCGAGATCCTCGCTTTCGTCGGCAAGACGGTGGACTCCGAGCTCTCCGGCAACGTCATCGACCTGTGCCCGGTCGGCGCGCTCACCTCGAAGCCGTTCCGCTACACGGCGCGCGGCTGGGAGCTGTCGCAGGCGCAGGTCCGTGAGTCCCCACGACAGCCTCGGCTCGAACCTCATCGTGCAGGTCAAGCACAACCGCGTGATGCGCGTCCTGCCGCTGGAGAACGAGGAGCTGAACGAATGCTGGCTCTCCGACCGCGACCGCTTTGCCTACGAGGGTCTGAACTCCGAGGAGCGCCTTCAGCGGCCGATGCTGAAGGAGGACGGGCGCTGGCGCGAGGTCGACTGGCAGGCGGCGCTCGATCACGTCGCGAAAGACGTTCTCGGAGATCCGCTTCAAGTACGACCCCCGGGAAATCGGGGGGCTCGCCGGCCCCCACTCGACCCTCGAAGAAATGGCCCTGCTCGCAAAGCTGATGCGCGCCATGGGCAGCGACAACGTCGACTTCCGCCTGCGGCAGTCGGATTTCTCGGCGGACGGCAAGCGCGCCGGAGTTCCCTGGCTCGGAATGAAGGTCGCGGATCTGGGAGCGCTGGACCGGGTGCTCGTGATCGGCTCGTTCCTGCGCAAGGACCATCCCCTGCATCGCCGCGCGCCTGCGCGCTGCCGCGAAGCGCGGGACCCAGATCAATGTCCTGCACTGCACCGACGACGATCTGCTCATGCCCGTGGCCAACAAGGCGATCGTGAGCCCCGGTGAGCTCGTGACGGCGCTCGCCGAAGTCGTGAAGGCAGCGGCGGAGGCGAAGCAGAAGCCCTCGGGCGCCGCTCTCGCGGCGATCAAGCCAGGGGGCGCGGCAAAGGCGATCGCCGGCAGCCTCGTTTCGGGCGGGAGGACGGGGATCCTGCTCGGCAATCTGGCGGTCCATCATCCGCGCGGCGCGCAGCTGCAGCTTCTCGCGCAGGAGCTCGCGGCGCTGCTTGGCGCCCGGTTCGGTTTCCTGGGCGAGGCCGCGAGCAGTGTCGGCGGCTATCTTGCGGGCTGCATTCCATCCGAGGGGGGGCTGAACGCGAAGACCATGCTCGATGTCCCGCGCCGGGCCTATCTGCTTCTCAACGCGGAGCCCGACTTCGACTGTTACGACTCCCGCACGGCGATGAAGGCGATGGGCGGCGCCGACATTGTGGTGGCTCTCGCCTCCTACCGGAGCTTCGCCGCGGACTATGCCGACGTCCTCCTCCCGATCGCGCCCTTCACGGAGACCTCGGGCACTTTCGTCAACTGCGAGGGCCGGATGCAGAGCTTCAACGGCGTGGTGAAGCCCCTCGGCGAAACACGGCCGGCGTGGAAGGTGCTGCGCGTGCTGGGGAACCTGATGAGCCTTCCCGGCTTCGACTACGAATCGACTGAAGGGATACGCGACGAGGTCTGTACGCCTCAGGTCGTCGCGGACAAGCTTGACAACCGCCTGAACGGGCTCGCGCTCAGGCTTGACGCTCAAGAGGGCGAGGAGCTGCAGAGAATCGCAGACGTCCCGATCTACTTTGGAGATGCCATCGTGCGCCGCGCCGCATCGCTGGCGCGGACCCGCGACGCGCTTCCGGCGCGCGCCTGGGTCGGGTCGGTGCTTGCACAGCAGCTCGGGGTCAGCGCGGGCGAGCGGGTGCGCGTGCGCCAGGGCGACGGCGAAGCGCTGGTGGAAATCGCCATCGACGAGCGGTTGCCAGCGCGCTGCGTGCGGCTCGCCGCCGCGCACCGGAATACCGCCGGGCTGGGCCCCATGTTCGGCGCGGTCCGGATCGAGAGGGCGTGATGGAGCTTTTCGACGCTCTCTCCGGACTTTCCACCCGATGGTTCGGACCGGAATGGGGGCCGCCCGTCTGGACGCTGGTGAAGACCACCGTCCTGATCCTGTGCATCGTGCTGCCAATGTTCGGACTGGTCGCCTACCTCACCCTGTGGGAGCGAAAGCTGATCGGCTGGATGCAGATCCGCATCGGGCCCAACCGCGTGGGACCGATCGGGCTGCTGCAGCCGATCGCCGACGCCGTCAAGCTCATGTTCAAGGAGCTGATCGTTCCGGCCGGCGCGAACAAGGTTCTCTTCATCTTCGCGCCGATGCTGACGCTGATGCCGGCGCTCGCCGCCTGGGCGGTAATCCCGTTCAGTCCGGAGGTCGTGCTCGCCGACATCAACGCGGGCCTCCTCTATGTGATGGCGATCACCTCGATGGGCGTCTACGGCGTCATCATCGCCGGCTGGGCCTCGAATTCGAAGTACGCCTTTCTCGGCGCGATGCGCTCGGCCGCACAGATCGTCGCCTACGAGATCGCCATGGGCTTCGCGCTCGTGTGCGTGCTCATGGTCTCGCAGAGCCTCAACCTCACCGACATCGTCGCGGGCCAGAACCGCGGCTATTTCGCCGACAAGGGTCTCGCCGTTCCTCTCCTGGAACTGGCTGCCGCTCCTGCCGATGTTCCTCGTCTACTTCATCGCAGGGATAGCGGAGACGAACCGCGCGCCCTTCGACGTCGCCGAAGGCGAGTCCGAGATCGTCGCCGGATTCCACGTCGAGTACTCCGGCATGACCTTCGCGCTCTTTTTCCTCGGCGAGTACGCCAACATGATCCTCGTGTCCGCGCTCGCCACCATCATGTTCCTCGGCGGCTGGGCGGCACCCTTGGACAGCGCCCGTGACGAACGCGATACCGCCGTTCGCGTGGCTGTTCGCTCAAGGTCTTCTTCGTGGTGAGCCTTTTCCTTTGGTTCAGGGCGACCTTCCCGCGCTACCGCTACGATCAGATCATGCGCCTGGGCTGGAAGGTGTTCATCCCGCTCACCATCGTGTGGCTGGTGCTGATCGCCGCGTGGATGCAGACGCCGTGGAATATCTGGAGCTAGGCCGATGAACGTGGTCGAAAAAGCCCGCGATTTCCTCGGCACCTTCCTGCTGGTCGAGCTGGGGAGAGGCCTGCCTGCTCACGGGGCGCCATCTTTTCAAGCGCAAGATCACGGTGCAGTTTCCCGAAGAGAAGACTCCGATCAGCCCGCGCTTTCGCGGCCTGCATGCGCTCAGGCGCTACCCCAACGGCGAGGAGCGCTGCATCGCCTGCAAGCTGTGCGAGGCCGTGTGCCCCGCGCTCGCGATCACGATCGAGTCCGAGCAGCGCGCCGACGGCACCCGCCGCACCACACGCTACGACATCGATCTCACCAAGTGCATCTTCTGCGGCCTGTGCGAGGAGTCCTGCCCGGTGGACTCGATCGTCGAGACGCGCATCCTCGAGTACCACGGCGAGAAGCGTGGCGACCTCTACTACACCAAGGAAATGCTGCTCGCGGTGGGCGACCGCTACGAGGAGCGAGATCGCCCGCGACCGCGCCGCGGACGCGGCCTACCGGTAATCCCGTCCATGTTCGAATACGCGGTCTTCTGGATTTTTCGCCGCGATCCTGGTGATCGCGGCAGTGTGCGTCATCACCGCGCGCAACCCGGTGCACTCGGCGCTGTTCCTGGTGCTCGCCTTCTTCACCGCCGCCGCACTGTGGATGTTGCTGCGCGCGGAATTCCTCGCCATCACGCTGGTGCTGGTCTATGTCGGCGCGGTGATGGTGCTGTTCCTTTTCGTGGTGATGATGCTCGACATCAATCTCGACCGCCTGCGCGAAGGATTCTGGAGCTATCTGCCGCTGGGTGCCGCGGTCGCGGCCCTGATGATCGTCGAAATGGCCCTGGTGCTGGGCGGCAGATATTTCGGCCTGCAGGCGCTTCCCGGGCCGAACGATCCCGGTCCGGGCTACAGCAACACCAAGGATCTGGGCCGCCTGCTCTATACCGACTATGCCTATCCGTTCGAGCTCGCAGCCGTGCTGCTCCTCGTGGCGATCGTCGTCGCGATCGCGCTCACCTTGAGGAAGCGCAAGGACACCAAGTACCAGAACCCGGCGAGGCAGATCGCCGTGAAGCGCGGCGATCGCGTGCGCCTGGTTTCCATGCCCTCGGAAAAAAAGGACTAGGAGCGAGTCCCTTGCTGTCGCTTTCGCATTTCCTGATTCTCGGCGCGGTGCTGTTCGCGATCAGCATCGTGGGGATCTTTCTCAACCGCAAGAACGTCATCATCCTCCTGATGGCGATCGAGCTGATGCTGCTCGCCGTCAACCTGAACTTCATCGCTTTCTCGCATTACCTCGGCGATATAGCGGGGCAGGTGTTCGTGCTCTTCATCCTGACGGTGGCGGCGGCGGAGTCGGCGATCGGCCTGGCGATTCTCGTCGTGCTGTTCCGCAACCTGCAGACCATCAACGTCGAAGACCTCGACAGTCTGAAAGGCTGACATGACCGACATGCAGCTCTACCTCGTCGTGCCGCTCGCGCCGCTCGCGGGCGCGATTGTCGCGGGGCTCTTCGGAAGGCAGGTCGGTCGCGCCGGGGCGCACTGGGCGGCGATTCTCGGCGTCGCGATCTCTTTTTTCGCCTCGTGCCTGGTCTTCTACGATGTGCTGGGCGGCACGACCTTCAACGGCCCGGTCTATACCTGGCTCGTGTCGGACGCGGCGCGCTTCGAGATCGGCTTCATGATCGACCGCCTTTCGGCCCTCATGATGGTGGTGGTGACTTTCGTTTCGCTCATGGTGCATATCTACACCATAGGCTACATGGCGGACGACCCGGGCTATCAGCGTTTCTTCGCCTACACGGCGCTGTTCACCTTCGCCATGCTGATGCTCGTCATGGCGAACAATTTCCTGCAGCTCTTCTTCGGCTGGGAAGCGGTGGGCGTGGTGTCCTATCTGCTGATCGGCTTCTGGTATCAAAGACAGAGCGCGATCTACGCGAACCTGAAGGCTTTTCTCGTCAACCGGGTCGGGGACTTCGGATTCCTGCTCGGCATCGCGCTCGTCCTCGCGTATTTCGGCACGCTCGACTACGCCGCGGTCTTCTCGAAGGCGCCGGCCATGGCGCAGGCGACGATCGAGGCGATTCCCGGCGCGCCGTGGCTGCTCTTGAGCGCGATCTGCATCGGGCTCTTCGTCGGCGCGATGGGGAAGAGCGCGCAGTTCCCGCTGCACGTGTGGCTGCCCGACTCGATGGAGGGCCCGACGCCGATTTCGGCGCTGATCCATGCTGCGACCATGGTGACTGCGGGAATTTTCATGGTGGCGCGCATGTCGCCGCTGTTCGAGCATTCGCAGACGGCGCTCACTATGGTCCTCGTGGTCGGTGGGATCACCGCCTTTTTCATGGCGCTCATCGCAGTGGTGCAGTACGACATCAAGCGAGTGGTCGCGTACTCGACGCTCTCGCAACTCGGCTACATGACGGTGGCGCTGGGCGCCTCGGCCTATTCGGCGGGCATCTTCCACCTCATGACCCACGCCTTCTTCAAGGCGCTGCTGTTTCTCGGCGCGGGCTCGGTGATCATCGCGCTGCACCACGAGCAGGACATGCGCAAGATGGGTGGTCTGCGCAAATATATGCCGGTCACCTACCTGACGGTTCTGATCGGCGCGATCGCGAGCGTCGGAGTGCCGGGGTTCGCCGGCTTCTTCTCCAAGGACGCGATCATCGAGGCGGTGCACCTCTCGAAGACGCCAGGCGCGGGCTTTGCGTGGCTTGCCGGTCACCCTGTGCGTGTTCGTCACCGCGTTCTACACGTTCCGGCTGGTGTTTTACGCCTTTCACGGCGAACCGCGCTTCGAGAGCCATGGGCACGGAGAGGCGGGCCACGGCGACCATGCCCACGCGCCGCACGAGTCTCCGCTTGTCGTGACCGTGCCGCTGGTGCTGCTCGCGATTCCTTCGGTTTGCGCCGGCTGGCTGATCGGGCCGGTGCTGTTCGGGGGCTATTTCGGAAGCTCAATCTTCATCGTGCCCTCCCATTCCGCCTTGAGCGAAATGGCCGGGGAGTTCCACGGGGTCGTGCCGATGATGCAGCACGCGCTGAAGACCCTCCCGTTCTGGCTGACCGTGGCAGGCATCGCCACAGCCTGGTTCCTCTACATTCTGAGACCTGAGCTGCCGGCCAAGCTGCGCCGGAAGGCCGGCGTGCTCGTGACCATCCTCGAGGAGAAATACGGCTTCGACCGGTTCAACGACTGGTTCTTCGCCGGCGGCGCGAGAAAATTCGGCTCGGGCCTGTGGCGCTTCGGCGACGTGACCGTGATCGACGGGATCATGGTCAACGGCTCGGCGAAGCTCGTCGGCTGGTTCGCCGGCGTGGTGCGCTGGATCCAGTCCGGATACATCTACCACTACGCCTTTTCCATGATCATCGGCGTTTCGCTGCTCCTGACCTATTTCATATTCCTCCGAGGGACGCTGGTCCGCTAACAACAAGAAATGCAGTCCTCTTACTGGCTCAGCCTCGCAATCTGGGTCCCGATCGTGGCGGGACTGATCGTGCTCGCAACTGGCTCGGACCGCAATGCGCGCGAGGCGCGCTTCATTGCGCTCGCCGGCGCAGTGGTCGGGTTGCTCGTCACGATCCCGCTCGTCACCGGCTTCAATACGGCCACGAGCGCCATGCAGTTCGTCGAATTGACGCCCTGGATCGCCCACTTCAACGTCAACTATCACCTCGGGGTGGACGGGATATCGGTCCTGTTCATTCTCCTGAACAGCTTCATCACCGTGCTCGTCGTGATCGCCGGCTGGGAGGCGATCCGCGACAAGGTGGCCCAGTACATGGCCGCGTTCCTCATCATGTCGGGGCTCCTGAACGGCACCTTCGCCGCGCTCGACGCGGTGCTGTTCTACGTGTTTTTCGAGGCGACGTTGATCCCGATGTATCTCGTCATCGGTGTCTGGGGTGGGCCGAATCGCGTCTACGCGGCGGTCAAGTTCTTCCTCTACACGCTGCTCGGATCGCTCCTCATGCTGGTCGCGTTCCTGTATCTGTACAACAAATCGGGAGGCAGCTTCGCCATCCTGGACTGGCACAAGCTCCCCATTCCGCGGGGGGATCGCTTCTGGAACGATCCTCAGATGCTGCTTTTCTTCGCGCTCTTCGCGGCGTTCTCGGTCAAGGTCCCGATGTGGCCTGTGCATACGTGGCTTCCGGACGCGCACGTCGAGGCCCCCACCGGCGGCTCGGCGGTTCTGGCCGCGATCCTGCTGAAGCTGGGAGCATACGGCTTCATCCGCTTCTCCCTTCCGATCGCGCCGGACGCCAGCCACGCCGTTTCGGGTTTCATGATCACCCTGTCGCTCATCGCGATCGTGTACATCGGGCTGGTAGCGCTGGTGCAGACCGACATGAAGAAGCTGATCGCGTATTCCTCGATTTCACACATGGGTTTCGTCACCCTGGGGTTCTTCATCTTCAACGCCTACGGAGTCGAGGGGGCGCTGGTGCAAATGATCTCGCACGGATTCGTGTCTGCCGCCCTGTTTCTCTGCGTGGGCGTGATGTACGACCGCATGCACTCGCGAAATATCGCCGACTACGGCGGCGTGGCCAACACGATGCCCAAGTTCGCGGCGCTGATGATGCTGTTCGCGCTGGCCAATTGCGGGCTTCCCGCGACGAGCGGATTTGTCGGCGAGTTCATGGTGATCATGGGGGCGATGAGGTTCAACTTCTGGATTGCGTTCCTCGCTGCAACGACGCTTATCTTCGGCGCCGCCTACACTCTGTGGATGTACAAGCGGGTCATCTTCGGCGAAGTAGGAAACAAGCAGGTGTCGGAGCTGTCGGACGCGAATGCGCGCGAGCTTCTCGTTCTCGGCTTGCTCGCGGTCGCCGTTCTGTGGCTGGGTCTGCATCCCGCGCCCTTCACCGAGATCATGCACGCCTCGGTCAACGAGCTGCTGAAGCACGTGGCGGCGGGCAAGCTCTAGGGCGGCGAGATGATGAGCAACCTTCCCATCATGCTGCTCGCGTACCCGGAGATCTTCCTGCTCGCCTCCGGCTGCACGATCCTCGCGATCGACCTGTTCCTCTCCGATTCGACGCGCTGGATCACCTACGCGCTTTCGCTCGGCGCCCTCGTCGGCTGCGCCCTGCTCACGTGGATGGTCGCCTGGATGATAGGAGGGACAGTCGCCTACACCTTCAACGGCATGTTCGTCCTGGACATGATGGCGAGCGTGCTCAAGATGTTCACCTACGTCGCGGTGGCGCTGTGCCTGGTGTATTCGCGCGCCTACATTGCGGACCGGGGTCTGTTCCGCGGCGAGTACTTCGTGCTTGTGCTCTTCGCCACCCTCGGGATGATGGTGATGATCTCGGCGAACCACTTCCTGACGCTCTACCTCGGCCTTGAGCTGATGTCGCTGTGCCTTTATTCTCTGGTGGCGCTCAACCGCGATTCCGCGGCGTCAACCGAGGCGGCGATGAAGTACTTCGTGCTGGGGGCACTGGCCTCGGGGCTGCTGCTCTACGGCATGTCGATGATCTACGGCGCCACGGGCTCGCTCGAGATCACCGAGGTCGCAAGGCAATCCGCAGGGATCATGCAGAGCGGCGATCCGTCGAAGGTCGTGCTCGCGTTCGGGCTCGTGTTCGTCGTATCCGGCCTTGCTTTCAAGGTGGGCGTCGTGCCATTCCACATGTGGATTCCCGACGTGTACCACGGCGCGCCGAGCGCAGTGACGCTATTCATCGCCACCGGCCCGAAGCTCGCGGCGTTCGGGATGGCGATGCGGCTTCTGGTCAACGGACTGCAATCGCTTTCGGGCGATACGCCGCAGCTTGCGAGCGGATGGCAGGACATGCTGATCGTGCTCTCGGTGCTGTCGATGGCGATCGGCAATCTCGCCGCGATCGCGCAGAGCAACATCAAGCGCATGCTCGCGTACTCGACCATCTCGCACATGGGCTTCATGCTGCTGGGTCTATTGTCCGGGATCGTGGGCGGCAACGCGCTTTCCGCCCCGGAGGCTTGGAGCGCGGCGATGTTCTACGCCGTGGTCTACGTGCTGATGAGTCTGGGTGCTTTCGGCGTCGTCGTTCTCCTCTCCCGCGCCGGCTTCGAGGCGGAGCGCCTCGAGGACTACAAGGGCCTGAACACTCGCAGCCCGTGGTTCGCGTTCGTCATGCTGCTCCTGATGTTCTCTCTCGCGGGGGTGCCGCCCACCGTGGGTTTCTACGCCAAGCTCGCGGTGCTGCAGGCGGTGCTCGCCGCCGGGCACGTGTGGCTCGCAGTGCTCGCGGTGCTGCTCGCCCTGGTGGGAGCCTTCTACTACATCCGCATCGTCAAGCTCATGTATTTCGACGCGCCCAAGGAGGAGAGGCGGATCGAGGCGCGGCTCGACGTCCGGGTCCTGCTTTCCGCCAACGGACTGGCGGTGCTCGCGCTCGGCATCCTCCCCCAGCCGTTGATGCAGTTGTGCTTCGTCGCGATCAAGGGTTTGTAGGCGGAGCTGCGGGCGCATGAAGGACCTGAGCGAGCACCGCCTGTCGGGCAGCCTGGCTTTCGACGGCAAGCTCCTCAAGGTTCACAGCGACACGGTGAGGCTGCCCGACGGCGGCACCGCCGAGCGCGAATGGATAGACCATCCGGGCGCGGTCGCCGTGATCGCGCTCACCGATTCGGGCGAGCTCGTCATGGAGCGGCAGTACCGCTATTCGCTCGGCCGCGACATGATCGAGATCCCCGCGGGCAAGATCGACCCGGGCGAGGACCCGCTCGCGACCGCCAGGCGCGAGCTGAAGGAGGAAACCGGCTACACCGCTTCTGAGTGGCGGCACCTGGCAACGGTACACATCGCGATCGGCTACTCGAACGAACACATCGAGATCTACCTCGCGAGGGGGTTGAAGCAAGAGCTCGCTGATCTCGACGACGAGGAGTTTGTCGAAGTGTTCGCTCTTCCGCTCGCCACGGCCCTTGCCTGGGTGCGGGAGGGAAGAATTACGGACGCGAAGACGGTGTCCTGCCTCTTCTGGGCGGAGAAGATCCTCGACGGCGTCTGGCGCGCACCTGGGTGAAGGCGCGGCGGGTCGCGCGTAGCCTGCGGACGCTGTTGACGCCGGAGCCGGCGCGCCCTCCAGGCGCTGCGCGCAGCACCCCCGGCGCTTCAGGTCCTCGCGGGGGTCGCCGCACTTCTCCTCCTTTGGAGCCTGGCGAACTGGACCTACCAGGCGATCCGCAAGCCGAGCGAATTGTTCTTTCCCGTGAGCGGCGCCCTCTACAAGGCGCCGCCCGAGACCTGGCGTCAGTATGGGCCGCTCTTCCGCAGGCACTCGACCGAGGTCATCACTCCCGAGCTGCTCGCGGCGCTCGCCCAGGTCGAAGGCGCCGGCAACCCGGTGGCTCGGACCTACTGGCGCTGGCAGCTCACCTGGAATCCCTTCGAGCTGTACCGCCCGGCTTCCAGCGCCGTCGGCATGTACCAGATTACCGACGCGGCGTTCCGCGAGGCCAGGCGCTACTGCATCCACGATCACACCGTCGTCGAGGACGGACCCTGGTATGACTTCAGATCGTGCTGGTTCAACGGGCTCTACGCGCGCGTCATTCCCAGCCACGCCGTCGAGATGACCGCGGCCTTCCTGGACCGCCGCGTTGCGGACACCCTCGCGCGCACGAGCGTCGCCGCGGCGACGCTCCAGCAGAGACAGGACCTCGCCGCGATCATTCACCTTTGCGGCGCCCGGCAGGGTGAGGCCTATGTGCGCCGGGGATTCAGGCTCGCCCCGGGACAGCGCTGCGGTGGACACGACACCGGCAGGCACGTCGCGCAGGTCAACGCCATGAAGCGGGAATTCCTGCGGCTCGCCGCCGCCGGATAGAATCCGGTCATGACGCAACCCGACGCGATCCCCGCATCGCCCGGAGCGGTTCAGCGGCTCAAGGCCTACTACGAAAAGAACGAACGCAGCATCGCGGTCCTCTCCTTCGTCGCCGGGTTCGTTTTCGACATCGTCACGCTCGGCCGGATCGACTCCTGGTTCGCGATCGGCCAGCAGGTCCTCTATCTCGTTCTGATCGCGACGGTCCTGACGCAGATGATGCTGGAGCATGGCCGGCCCTCCGCCCGACCGGGACGGGATGTTCGTGCTCAAGCGCTGGTACTACCAGTCGCGCACGGCGATCGTTCACTTTCTTTCTCGGTTCGCTGCTCAACCTGTACACGATTTTCTTTTTCAAGAGCTCCTCCCTTCTGGTGTCGTTCGGCTTCCTGGTGTTCCTCGTGCTGCTTCTCGTGGCGAACGAATCCAAGCGCTTCAAGTCGCTGGGCCTGCCCTTCAAGTTCGCGATGCTGAGCCTGTGCATGCTGTCGTTCTTCGCCTACGTGGTCCCGATCTTCGCCGGCTCGATCGGCCTCGTCGTTTTCCTGGCCTCGATGCTGGTCGGCTGCCTTCCCTTGATCGGCGTCGGTCTGGTGGGTCCGGACCGGGGCGTCTGAGCTTTCCGCAGCCGGCGAGGAATCAGATACACGTGCCCTTCGGGCCTCGTGCTTCTCGGCTTTTTCGTTCTCTATCTTTTCAGAGTGATTCCTCCGGTGCCGCTCTCCATTCCGTTCATCGGCGTCTACCATTCGGTCGAGCGCACCGAGCAGGGCTATCGACTCAGCCACGAGCGGCCGCCGTGGCGTTTCTGGCACAACGGCGACCAGGAGTTCGTCGCGCGGCCCGGCGACAAGGTCTATGTATTCTTCCGCGTGTTCTCGCCCACGCGTTTTTCGGACCAGGTGCTGATGCGCTGGTACTGGAAAGACGAGGCACGCGGCTGGACCCTGCAGGATTCGATTCCCATCAAGATCGTCGGCGGGCGAGAGCAGGGCTTCCGCGGCTACGGCTTCAAGTCGAATTACCAGTCCGGCGAGTGGAAAGTGCAGATCGAAACCACCGACTCGCGCGAGATCGGGCGCGTCTATTTCGATCTCCAGCTCGGGCCCGAGTGGCCGCGCAGCTTCGAGATCGATATCGAGTGACGGTGGTTGATGCGACAGGTGAAAACCGCTAGGCTAGCTGCGATTGGGAAGGGCCGGAGCCGCCGGTCATTCAAGCGCAAGAAGAGGCCCATCATGCAGGACAGCGAAGCCACCAAGAAGAAGGCCGTCGTGCAGGACGGCGAAGCCACCGCGGAAAAGCTTGCAGCCGATCTTCGGCTGGTCATCTCTGACGCCGAGGCCTTGTTGCGCGCGACCGCCGGGCAGGCCGGCGAGACCATCGCAGCCGCGCGCGCCAAGGTGCAGGACAGCCTCGATTCGGCGAAGATCGAGCTGGGATCGCTAGGCGAAGAGTATGCCCGGCAGGCGCGCGCCGTCGATGGCTACGTCCGCGGAAATCCCTGGCAGGCCGTCGGCATCGCCGCGCTCGCCGGGATCGCGCTCGGACTCCTGATCACCCGCCGCTAGCCTCCCATGACTGAAGAATCCGGGCGCGCCACGGGCCTGCTCGAATCCCTGCGAAACCTGGGGAAGACTTCTCTCGCCGTACTCCAGACCCGCCTCGAGATCTTCGCGAGCGAGATCGACGAGCAGCGGGCCTTGCTCGCGAGGGTCGCCGTGCTCTCGGGGATCGCCGCCTTCTGCCTCGGTCTCGCGGTCATCCTTCTCGTCCTGTTCGTCGCGGTGCTGTTCTGGGACACGAACCGGCTGCTTGCGATCGGCGCGATGGCGGCCGTTTTCCTCACCGGCGGAATCGTCGCCTGCCTGATGCTGGTCGGGACGATCAGGCGCCGGCCGAAGCTCCTCGCAGCGACGCTTGCGGAGCTGCGCAAGGACAGCAGCAAGCTCGAGGGCCAATGAGCGCTCTTTCGGACATTCTCGAGCGGCGGGCGCGGCTCATTGCGGAAGCGGAGACGCAGCGGCGCGCGCTCGGCGAAGGGATCGCCGCCTGCCGCAGCATACTCGTCGTCGCCGACCGGTCGATCGCGTTGGCCCATTGGCTGCGCGCGAAGCCCTATGTCGTCATCGCGCTGGTGACGGCGATCGCCGTGCTCCGTCCGAGGTTCGCTCTCGCCTGGAGCGGACGCCTGATTGCGCTGTGGCGGGTCGGCCAGCTTATGCACCATGCGTTCAGGCTCGTGGCCGACCGCGCGCTTGGTCAGGGGAGGCTGAGCAGGGCAATTCGCGTGGGTGACCCGCCACCTGACACGTCAGTTGGTTCTGTTCGGCTTGGCTCCTTCATTTCAGGAGAGGCTTAACCGGCAAGAAGAGTTACAGAGCACGACCCTCACGCGCAACCGCGACTGGAGGTAGATCGTGAAATTCCTCGCGGCACTTGTGGCCGTCTGTATTGCGCTCGTCCTCCATGCTCCGTTCTTCGGCGCGCTGGTGCTCGGCGGCGTCGTCTGGGTTGTCGTGCATCTCGCGACGATGGCAAGGGAGACGCGTGACACTGTCTCCGGCCTAAGGACAGAGGCTGAAAACCCCTCGGTCAAGACCGCAAATGCAGACCTTGCGGAGGACGTGCCGGACGTATCCGATCCGGCCTCCCTGCGCGCGTACCTGAGCGTCCTGAACGACCGGGTACGCTCACTCGAAGCGGAGGCGTTAGCCCGGAGGGTGGCCTTGGGCGGCCAACCGGCCGGGGCACCAGCAGTCCGTCCTGAGGACTCACTCCCGTGGTCTGCGCTGGAGCGACCCCTGCAGGCGCCGGCGCCGGCTTTTTCTACTGCGCATTCCTACGCGCCGCCGAGGCCCGTCGAGGGGCCGGCGGCACCCCTGCAACCCGAAACTTTGGGACTGATCCCCGAGCCCGTGCGCCCGGTAGTCGCGCCGCAGTATGAGTCGCCGCCTTCGCTTTCTGTCGACGCGTCAGAGGCGGTCGCCAACGCGGCGAGCGCAACCGGGGCGAAGGCTGCTCCCGCGGAAGCGATCCGATCCGATCCGAATACGATGCATGCCTTTGGGGGTTCGGATGGAGAAGACGCATCGACCACGCCCAGTGAGCCGGCGGCGCCGGCAGAGCCTCCGTATTTCTCCACGCTTCTATCGAAGCTCTTCTCCGGGAACATCGTTGCCAAGGTCGGCGCGATCATCCTGTTCTTCGGCGTCGGCTTCCTGCTGAAGTTCGCCTACGACCGGGACATGATTTCCCCGCAGTTGCGCCTCGCCGGCGTCGCGCTCATCGCGATCGTCGTCTTCATCCTCGGATGGAAGCTGCTTGAACGGCGCCGGCTGTACGGCCTCATTCTGCAGGGTGTCGCAAGCGGCCTTGCGTATCTCGATGTGTTCTTCGCCCTGAAGACCTACGGGTTCATCAGCGTCCCGGTCGGGTTCGGGCTCTTCGCGCTCCTGGGCGTTGCGACTACGCTCCTCGCCGTGCGACAGGATGCGAAGCCCCTTGCGTTGCTGGGCCTCACTGGCGCTTTCCTCGCACCGGTCCTTGCCTCAACCGGCACTGGAAACCACGTTTTCCTCTTTTCCTATTACCTGCTCCTCAACCTCTTCATTGTCGCGGTGAGTTGGTTCAAGGCTTGGCGAGCCCTGAACCTCACGGGCTGGTTCTTTACCCTGGCGGTGGCCGCTGTATGGGGCTCGAGGAGCTACACGCCAGCGCTCTTTGACACTGTCGAGCCTTTCCTGCTCGCATTTTTCGCGATCTATCTCGTCATCCCGATCCTGTTCGCGGCGCGCCAGCCGCCGCAGCTCAAAGGCCTGGTGGACGGAACGCTCGTTTTCGGGACGCCTGCGGCGGTAGCCGCGATCCAGGCGAAGCTCGTGTGGGGGATGCCCTACGGGCTTGCGTGGAGCGCCGCGATTGGGGCTGCGCTCTATGGCGTCCTGTCGATCATGGTGCTGCGTCACAAGAACATGAAGCTGCTCGGGGAGACCTATATCGCGCTCGCGGTGGGCCTCGGGACGCTCGCCATCTTCTTCGCCTTCGGCGCCTACACGACATTCGCGCTCTGGTCGATCGAGGGCGCGGCGATCCTGTGGGTGTGTCTGCGCCAGAAGCATCTCCTCGGCCGCTTGTTCGCGATTTGCGTGCAGGTGGGCGGGGCGTTGTATTTCGCCATCGATTTTTTCGACTACACGCGAACCAACGCGTGGTTTAACGACGCGGTTCTCGGTTGCGCGATCATAACCGTGGCCTCGTTCATCTCGGCGTTCCTTCTCCGGCGCTACCGGGAGGAGGTCACCGAAGGCGAGCGACTGCTCGGATCCCTCATTCTGGTCTGGGGAGCATTGTGGTGGTCCGCGGGCGGTGTCGACGCGATTCATCACGGCGTCGTGCGACAGAGCTTCCAGCCCGCGCTGCTCGGTCTGTTCTTCAGCGCGACCGTCACCGCCGCCGAGGTCTCGGGAGCAAAGATGCAATGGCCGGCGCTGCGAGGCTTGAGCGCCGTCCATCCTCTCATCCTCCTTGCTTGCGCGGCTCTGCAGTTCGAGCTGGGCACCCAGCCGCTCGCGGACCTGGGTTGGCTCGCATGGCCGCTCGGCTTCGCGAGCCTCTTCTGGATCCTGCACCGCCAGCGTCGCGACGGATTCGATGCTGCGTTCGACTTTCGGTACGCGGCAGGGTGGCTGGTCCTCGGTCTGGTGGCGACCTGGCAAGCACTTTGGTATCTCACCGAGCGCGACTATGGCTACGTCATGGCGATAGCATCGATCGGCTATGTCGCGGCGGGGCTGCGTTTCTGGTTGCGTGAACGGAGCGCTGAACCCATGACAACCGGATTGAGCGCCCTGCCGCTCGTCTGGGCTATGGTGTTCTGGTTTGCTGGCGGAATCTCCTGGATCCATGCCGACGTCGCATACGCGTACGAACCAGCCGCGATCATCGTCTTCGTCACCGCGAGCGCCCTCGCGGCCGAGGTTGCCGGTGCCGCGATGCGCTGGAGCGCGCTGCGAGGCTCGAGCGCCTTGCATCCGGTCCTGCTCGTGGGCGCGGCCTTTATGCAGTACACGCATCAGACGCACCCCTTGGGCGATTACGGGTGGCTGGCCTGGGCACTGGGCCTAGGCGTGCTCTTCTTTACGCTTCACCGGCAGCGACGCGATGACTTCGACGTTTCATTGCGCGTTCGATACGGCGCCGGGTGGGTGCTCCTCGTGGGACTCGCGACTTGGGAAGCGCTCTGGTGGCTCGATAAGCGCGAATACCTCTACACGCTGGCAATAGCGCTCTTGGGCTATGTGGTTGCGGGTGCGCGATTCCGCCTGAGCGAGCGCGGGACTGAGAGGACGCGCTTGAGCACTGCGGCGCTGGTCTGGTCGATGTTTTTCTGGTTCGCGGCGGGCTGGCTGCTGATCCGCGATCGCCTGCCGGCGCAAGAGGAGGTTCGGGCGGCGCTTGCCCTTGTCGCGGGTACCGCTTTCGCCTACGAGCTCGCCCATTCGGTGCTCGCGTGGCCCGCCATGCGCGCTGCGGCACGGCTGCCTTGGGTAGCGATCCCCATCGCGCTCCTGGTCGAGCTCATTTCGCGTACCGGGAGTCACCCCTTCGGCGACGGCATCGCGCTCGCCTGGCCGGCTGCACTCGGACTGGCGCTCTGGGCGCTGCATCGTGAGGAGTCGAAAGACACCTACTTCGCCACCGGCTTTCGCCACGCGGTCATCCTCTACGTACCGATAGTGCTCCTTACCTGGGAGCTTTTGTGGTGGATAGACCACGGCCGCTTCGGCGGCGCTTGGCTGCTTGCCGGGCTTGCCGTGCCTGCCAGTGTCGCGCTTCTCGCAGTGACTGCGGCGCGCGACACCGGGCGCTGGCCGATGCAGGTGCATTGGCCGCTGTATCGTGACCTGCTGCTTCTTCCGATCGTTGGCGGTCTCGGCTTGTGGGCGTTCCTCGTCAACCTACGCGCCCCGGGCGGCCTGGATCCTCTGGGAACCTACGTCCCGCTCCTCAATCCCATCGACGTTGCGATCGTGCTCGCGGGCTTCGCGGTGATCCTATGGTGCCAGTGCCTCGAGCACGACGAGCCCAAGAGATCCCTGTGGAAAGGACTCGCGGTCCTGGGCTTCGTATGGATCAACGCCATGGCGCTTCGCACGATTCATTATTGGGCTGACGTTCCGTACCGCTTCGAGTACCTGATGAACAGCGTCCTTGTGCAGGCCACGCTGTCTATCCTTTGGACGAGCACGGCGCTCGCGCTGATGGTGCTTGCGCGCCGGCGCATGGAGCGCGGGTTCTGGATCGCTGGCGCCGCGCTTCTGGCCCTCGTGGTCGGGAAGCTCTTCCTCGTCGACCTCGCGAACACCGGCACCGTCGCGCGCATCGTATCCTTTCTCGGCGTCGGTGTGATGCTGCTCGTCATCGGCTACGTGGCGCCGGTACCGCCAGGCGTGAAGGAAGCGGACGGAGGAGGCGGACCGTGATGAGGTATGCAGGTAAACAAAACCCCCGCGTGGGCGACCTATCCACGCGAGTGAAGCAACTCAGCGCGGAGCGAAGCGCCAGGGCGAGCCGGGGCCGTCGCGGCAGGCCCCGTAGCGGAAGGGCGGCAGGTCGCGCCCGGGCGTAAAGAACCGCAGGTCGACGAACCAAACGCAGGTCGAACCCGCGCTCATGCCGTCGAATGCCGGCTGGTCGGCGAACCAGCGGTATACCGACAAGGCGGGCGAGTTCCACGCTTCCTGAACGAGAGCTCTCTCTTGGCCTTCGCCGTATCGGGTCCGCGTCTCCCAGGCGGCCGACGCGAGCGGCTGGTATACAGAGTCGATCCTGGCGATGAAGCCGTCGCCCGGACTATAGCTCCGTGGCGTTTCGCGCACCAGATTCACGTGGGTGAAGCGGTGCGCTTCGGCGTCAGAGACGAACACCGTCCAGTTGAAAGGGGAGACCGGCCGCGGATGCACGGCCACGGTCGCATCCTTCAATCCTCGAGCGCTCGCGTACGCCTCGCCGACCGCCAGCGCCTTTTCCTTTTGCAGATACTGAAATCCGACGTAGCCGACGAGTACGGCGCTCGCCGCTACGGCCGGCCAGCGCCTGCCGTGGAGCACCGCACTGGCGACGAGGCCGGCGACGATGATCCCGCTGAACCACAGGTCGATGATGAAGGTCGTGCCGAGCGACGCCCGCCAGTCGGAAAACGGGGCGAGCACCATAGTGCCGTAGCTCGTGATCACGTCGCCCGCGATATGCAGCACGATGCCGAGTGCGGTGACGCCATAGAGCGCGCGCCAGCCCCTCGGCTCGCGCAGGATCACGGCGAGGGCCCAGGACAGGGGCAGCGCCCACAGCGGAACGAGGAGCAGGGAATGCGTCACGCCGCGGTGATACGCCAAGAACTCCATCGGCCCGAGCAAGCCCACCACCCAGTCGAGATCCGGCGCGGCGCAGGCGAGGAAGCCCGCGGCTACCCACCGCGGCAGCGAGCGCGGCGGCGCGTCCTTGCGCGCGGTCGCGCGCGCGAGGAGCGCTCCGGAGAGGGCGTGAGTCAGGGTGTCCATGGGTTTCCGGGTTGGGTGTGGGCTATTTTGGCCGAGCGACTTGCGCGGCGACATGCGTGACGGGTGGCCGGCGCGACGCTTCAATGGAGGCGCAAGCGGCCGGGTCGTACAGTCGCCCGCCCGGAGCACTAGTCCGCCTTCACGCCGGCACGCCTCACCACTTCGCCCAGCGCCCGATCTCCTTCTTGATGATCGCGCCGAGTTCTTCCGGAGTTCCCCCAGCTGGCTCGAGGCCGTCGCTCGCCAGGATCTTCTTCACGTCATCGGACTTGAGCGACTCGTTCGCCTCGCGGTTGAGTCGGGCGACGATGTCCTTCGGCAGTCCCCTGGGGCCGACGAGGCCGTGCCAGTTGGTGACCTCGTAGCTCGGATATCCGGCTTCGGCCACGGTGGGCACGTCGGGGGCTGCTGCGATGCGCTTCGACGTGGTGACCGCGAGCGCGCGCAGGCGACCCGATTTCACGTGCTGAAGCGCAGTAGCTACACTGCCGAAGATGAGCTGGGTGGTTCCACCGATCGTGTCGTTCAGCGCCGGGCCGGTGCCCTTATAGGGAACGTGCGTGATCTTGATCCCGGCCGTATACAGGAAATACTCGGTCGAGACGTGCACGTGGCTCCCGTTTCCGGATGAAGCATAAGCGAGCTTGTCCGGCTGGCTCTTCGCGAGCGCGACCAATTCCTTCAGAGTTTTCGCCTGCACCGAAGGATGCACCGCGACGACATACGGCCCGCGCGAGAGCTGCACGATGGGCGTGATGTCGGCGACCGGATCGAAGGAGAGCTTGTACACACTCGGATTGACCGTGTAGCTCGCTGGAGAGAGGAGCAGGGTATAGCCGTCGGGAGGGGACTTGACCACGTACTCCGCGCCCAGCGTGCTCCCCGCGCCGGGACGGTTCTCCACGATCACCTGCGATCCGAAGCGCTCGGTCAGCTTGTTCGCGACGACGCGCGCGATGAAGTCGGACCCGCCTCCCGGAGCGAAGCCGACGACGATCCGTACGGGCTTCGCCGGGTATTGCTGCGCCGGCGCGGCGCCGGGGGCAAGCGACGCGGCGAGGACGGTGAGCGAGGCTGCAAGCTGCTTCATGACGTACCTCCGAAACGGGAATTGAGGGCAGGTCTCAGGCATCGAGTGAGCTTACACCGCAATTGGGGGCGCGGTCATGCCCCCAACTTCTTCCGTAACTGGCGGCGGCGTCCTGGGTTCGCCTAGCGCAGATCCTCGGGCAGCACGTAGTCCGGGTTGCGTTTCCTGAACTCGGCGAGCGCAAACGCGGCTTCCTCGGCCCTGCCTTCCTCCTTCAGCTTGCGGATGTCTTCGATCCAGGCTTGCGGCGGGCGTGCGGGGACGAAGGTCGGCGGATCAGGCGTGGGCTCGCGCTCGGGAAGTTCCTTCTTCAACGCGGCCTTCTGCGCCGGCGGCGGAGACTCGCGAGTGGGCGAGCCTAGCCTGAGACCGACATCGGGCCGGAGCAGGCGCAGGCGCTCGGCATCGTCCCTTTTCATTGCGGGAGGGGACGTCACCGCGGGGGAGGGCGGAGCCGCCGCACGCGCCGGCGCCGGTGCGCGTTGCGGCTCGACTGGCGCCTTCTGCGGTTCCAGTTTGACTGCTGTCTTCGGCTCGTCTCTGAGTGCTCCCTCCTGCGCGTCCGGAGCGGCGGGGGGCTGTTCGACTTTTGAGCCGCTCGCGGGCGGCGGCGGTGCGGCAATCGGCCGCGGTTGTTCCTTATCCGGCCTGATGATCAGAGCGAACGCCAGGAGCGCTGCAGCGGCGAGTGCGAACGGCAGCGCCCAGCGCCGCGCGAACGAGCGCCGCTCGCGCTCCGTGGCGCGGATCGCTTGCTTGATCTGCCGGTCGGGTTCGGGCCATGCGCCTTCGCGGTAGATATGCGATAGCGCTTTGTCGTTGCGCGGACTGTTCATGAGCTTGAAGGGTAACTGCGATAGGCTGATCGCGCTGTCCCTCGGATAGCCTATCGTTGAGTTGGCCGTGATCTTAACCGTTTCGGCTGATGCGATCGAGCGCTCCTGCTGTGAAAGGAAAGTAGGGTTATACTGCGACGGTCGAATCGCTTTGGGTCTCGGCTCCGCAATCAGCCTTCCCGGTCGGCTTCCAGGCCTTCTCCCACGGAAATTTGATGCCGCGTGCGCCTGCGCGACGGCGAGCCTCACAAGGAGAATGTCCATGCCTACCGGTACTGTCAGATCCTTCAACCCAAAATACGGCTACGGCTTCATACGTCCCGACGACGGCTCCAAGGATCTGTTCGTTCACAGCGGCACGGTCAAGCGCGCCGGCCTCGAACCGCTGCGCGAGAACCAGAAGATTTCCTACGACGTGCGGAGCGAATTGGACGGAAGACGATCGGCCGTCGCCTTGAAGGCTCTGTGATCTAGAAGCTCACAAGCAATGGATTGACTCCGCGCGCACGGGGCGTCACCATACGGACCGCAATGGTCCAGCCCGTCGCGGTACGCACGCTTCTCGGGGATTACCCGGTCACCCAGGCGTTGAAGAGAGGCGAAGTGAAATCGCCCTCGGTGCGATTCGACTTTGCCGAGGTCAAGACGCCCAGCTCAGCCTTCAAGCGCGTCGTGCGCAACCTTGAGTTCGATTGCGCAGAGCTCGCCATCGTGACCTACCTCATGGCGAAGGCCCACGGCAAGCCTCTGGTGCTGCTGCCTGCCGTAGTCGTGGCACGCTTTCAGCATCCTCACATCGTCTATAACGCCGAGCGTGGGCCGCTTTCGCCCGCCGATCTTGGCGGGCGGCGCGTGGGCATGCGCTCCTATACCGTGACGACGACGACGTGGCTGCGCGGTATTCTCGCCAACGAGTACGGCGTGGATCTGGATCGCGTGAGGTGGGTGACTTTCGAGGAGCCCCACGTCGCCGAGTTCCGCGATCCGCCGTCGGTTGAGCGTGCTCCCGAAGGCAAGGAGTTGATGGGCATGCTGCTCGCCGGGGAGATCGACGCAGCGATCCTGCCTGCGGTGCCCGACGATCCGCGTTTGAAGCCGCTGATTCCCGATCCGAAGGCGGCCGCCGAGGCCTGGCGGAAGAAATACGGCGCGCTGCAGATCAATCACATGATGGTGGTCAAAAACTCTCTTTCAAAGTCCGACCCGCAAGTGGTGCGCGAGATCTACCGGATGCTCGCCGCGAGCAAGAAGGCGGCCAAGTTGCCCAAGCCGGGCGAGATCGACACCAATCCATTCGGCTTCGAGGCGAACCGGCGCAACCTCGAAGTCGCTATCGATTTCGTTTATCAGCAGCGCATGATTCCACGGCGCTTCGCCGTGGAAGAGCTGTTCGACGACCTGACTCGCAAGCTCGACTAATTAGGAAAGTAATGCATGATCATCGACTGCCACGGCCATTACACCACCGCTCCGAAGCAACTCGAGGAATGGCGCAAGCGCCAGATCGCCGCGCTCGAGGACGCCAAGCACGTTCCCTCGAAGGGGACGCTGGCGATCAGCGACGACGAGATCCGCGCGAGCCTCGAGGGCGCTCAGCTGAAGCAGCAGCGCGAGCGCGGCACCGACCTCACCATCTTCTCTCCGCGCGCGATGGGCATGAGCCATCACATCGGCAACGAAACCACGAGCCGCCACTGGTCGGAGCACTGCAACGAGATGATCCACCGCGTGTGCACGCTCTACCCGGAGAACTTCGTCGGCGTGTGCCAGCTTCCCCAGAGCCCTGGCGTTTCGCCCAGGAACTGCATCCCGGAGCTCGAGCGCTGCGTGCAGCGAGTTCGGCTTCATCGGCTGCAACCTGAACCCGGACACTTCGGGCGGCTACTGGAAAGACCCGCCGCTCACCGACAGGTGGTGGTATCCGCTCTACGAGAAGATGGTCGAGCTCGAGGTGCCGGCGATGGTGCACGTGAGCGCGTCCTGCAATCCCGCCTTCCACGCGACCGGCGCCCACTACATCAACGGCGACACCACGGCCTTCATGCAGTTCATCACCGGGGATCTCTTCCGCGATTTTCCCACTCTCAAGTTCATCATCCCGCACGGCGGCGGCGCGGTGCCTTACCACTGGGGCCGCTACCGCGGGCTCGCGCAGGACATGAAGCGGCCGCCGTTGAAGGAACTGCTGATGAACAACGTGTTCTTCGACACCTGCGTCTATCACCAGCCGGGCATCGACCTGCTGCTGAAGGTCATCCCCGCCGACAACATCCTCTTCGCCTCGGAGATGGTCGGCGCGGTGAAGGGCGTGGACCCGGAGACCGGCTTCAACTACGACGACACCAAGCGCTACGTCGACGCTCGCCAGGGTGAGCAAGGAAGACAAGGAGAAGATCTTCCACGGCAACGTGCGCAAGGTGTACCCGCGTTTCGCGAAGCAGGGCAGCAAGCGCTGAACCGGCGCCCGGCGCGGGCGTCCGGCGCGATTCCCGTTCCAGATTCGTTGATCTCTCCTGGGCATCGCAGTCTCCGGGGACCGCCGCCTTTACGCCTTCTTTACGCCTCCGCCCGCGGTCTTTACGCCGATTTGACGTCCCGGCACCCATAGTCTCGCTTCCCGATCCGGCGGCTTCGGTTGATGCATATCAACATTCCGCAGCCGGAGCCGGTTCAGGCTTTTTGACACGCAATTTATTGGAGACGGACATGGACCTCCTTTACGTCGCACTCGCCGTGGCCTTCTTTGCGCTCAGCGCGGCGCTCGTCTACGGCTGCGAAAAACTCCGGGGGCGCCAATGAGCTGGATCTATATCGTCGCCGGCGCGATCGCCGCCGCGCTCTTCGTCTATCTCGTCATCGCTCTGCTCTGGCCGGAGAAATTCTAATGACCGCCAACGGAACTCTTCAGCTCGCCTTTTACGTCGTCGTCCTGATCGCGCTGGCGAAGCCGCTCGGGACGTACATGGCCAACATCTACGAGGGCAAGCCCGCGCTCCTGAACCGCTGGGGCGCGCCGCTCGAGCGCCTGATCTACCGCCTGTGCGGCGTCGATCCGGCCGCCGAGATGCACTGGACGCGCTACGCGCTCGCGGTGCTCTGGTTCAGCCTGCTCGGCCCGCTCGCCGTCTACGCGCTGCAGCGGCTGCAGGCGGTGCTGCCGCTCAATCCCGCGGCCATGGGCGCGGTGTCGCCCGATTCCTCGTTCAACACCGCGATGAGCTTCGCCACCAATACCAACTGGCAGGGCTACGGCGGCGAATCGACGATGAGCTACCTCACGCAGATGCTCGCGCTGACGGTGCAGAACTTCGTCTCCGCCGCGATCGGCATGGCGGTGCTGATCGCGCTGATCCGCGGCTTTGCGCGCCAGAGCGCGCAGACGATCGGCAATTTCTGGGTCGACCTGACGCGCAGCACGCTCTACATCCTGCTGCCGCTCTCGTTCGTGCTTGCGCTCGTGCTGGTCAGCCAGGGCGTGGTGCAGACGCTTTCCGCCTACCACACGGTGCCGCTCGTCGAATCGGTCGAGTACGACAAGCCCAAGCTCGACGCCGCCGGCCAGCCGGTCAAGGACGAGAAGGGCAACCCGGTCACCGAAAAGGAGACGCAGAAGGAGCAGGTCATCGCCGTCGGCCCGGCGGCGTCGCAGATCGCGATCAAGCAGCTCGGCACCAACGGCGGCGGCTTCTTCAACGTCAACTCGGCGCATCCGTTCGAGAACGCCACGCCGCTCTCGAACTTTCTCGAGCTGCTCTCGATCCTGCGTGATCTCCGGCGCGCTCTGCTACACCTTCGGCCGCATGGTCGGCGACACGCGCCAGGGCTGGGCGGTCCTCGCCGCCATGACCATCGTCTTCGTCGCGCTGCTCGCGCGTCTGCGTGGGCTCGGAGCAGGCGGGCAATCCGGCGCTTTCGAAGCTCGGCGTCGATCAGACCGCCTCCGCGACCCAGGCGGGCGGCAACATGGAAGGCAAGGAAACCCGCTTCGGCATCGTCAACTCGGCGCTGTGGGCGACCGCGACCACCGCCGCCTCGAACGGCTCGGTCAATTCCATGCACGACTCGTTCACGCCGCTCGGCGGCCTCGTGCCGATGTGGCTGATGCAGCTCGGCGAGGTGATCTTCGGCGGCGTCGGCTCGGGGCTGTACGGCATGCTGATCTTCGCGATCGTCGCGGTGTTCGTCGCCGGCCTCATGATCGGCCGCACGCCCGAATACCTCGGCAAGAAGATCGAGGCGTTCGAGATCAAGATGTCGGCGATCGCGGTGCTGATGCCGCTGCTGATGGTGCTGGGCGGCACGGCGATCGCCGTGATGGCCGAGGCCGGCAGGGCGGGTGTCGCCAATCCCGGCGCGCACGGCTTCTCGGAGATCCTCTACGCCTTCTCCTCGGCGGGCAACAACAACGGCAGCGCCTTTGCCGGCCTGTCGGCGAACACGCCCTTCTACAACACGGCGCTCGGCTTCGCGATGTTCTTCTCGCGCTTCTGGGTCATGCTGCCGGTGCTCGCGCTGGCGGGCGCGCTCGCGGCGAAGAAGAAAGTTCCGGCCGGGCGTCGGGACGCTGCCCACGCACACGCCGCTCTTCATCTTCTTCCTGATCGGCGTGGTCGTCATCGTCGGCGCGCTGACCTTCTTCCCGGCGCTCGCGCTCGGGCCCATCGTCGAGCACCTCGCGCTGTACGGCGCCAAGTAGTCACCTGGAAAATCGGAGTGAGATCGCTATGAGCACGCAAGCCCTTGCAACAGTTCCGCTGCCGCCGCGCGCGCTGATCACCCGCGGCATCCTGCGGGACGCCCTGATCGAGTCGTTCGTCAAGCTGCTGCCGCAGCAGCAGTGGAAGAACCCCGTGATGTTCATCGTCTACGTGGGCAGCATCCTCACCACGATGCTGTGGTTCCAGGCGCTCGGCGGCAAGGGCGAAGCCCCCGCGGGATTCATCCTCGCGGTGACGCTGTGGCTGTGGTTCACGGTGCTCTTCGCCAACTTCGCCGAGGCGGTCGCCGAAGGCCGCAGCAAGGCCCAGGCCGCGGCGCTGCGGAGCGCCAAGCGCGACACCATGGCGAAGAAGCTCGACAAGCCGCAGAAGACGGCCAACTGGTCGCGCGTCGCCTCCACCGAGCTGCGCAAGGGCGACGTGTTTCTCGTCGAAGCCGGGGATTTCATCCCGGCCGACGGCGAGGTGATCGAGGGCGTCGCCTCGGTGGACGAATCGGCGATCACCGGCGAATCCGCGCCCGTGATCCGCGAATCGGGCGGGGATTTCTGCTCGGTCACGGGCGGCACGCGCGTGCTCTCCGACTGGCTGGTCGTGCGCGTGACGGTCAACCAGGGCGAGGCCTTCATCGACCGCATGATCGCGATGGTCGAGAGCGCGCGCCGGCAGAAGACGCCCAACGAGATCGCGCTCACCATCCTGCTGGTGAAGATGACGCTCATCTTCATGCTCGCGACGGTGACGCTGCTGCCGTTCTCGATCTACGCGGTGGACCTCGCCAAGGCGGGTAGTCCGGTGACCATCACGGTGCTGGTCGCGCTGCTCGTCTGCCTCATCCCCACGACGATCGGGGGACTGCTCTCGGCGATCGGGCTGGCGGGCATCGGGCGGATGCTGCGCGCGAACGTCATCGCGATGTCGGGCCGCGCGGTGGAGGCCGCGGGCGACGTGGACGTGCTGCTGCTCGACAAGACCGGCACCATCACCCTCGGCAACCGCCAGGCCTCCAATTTCCTGCATGCGCCCGGCGTGACCGAGCGCGAGCTCGCCGACGCGGCGCAGCTCGCCTCGCTCGCCGACGGGACGCCCGAGGGCCGCTCGGTGGTGGTGCTCGCCAAGCAGAAGTTCAACCTGCGCGAGCGCGACATCAAGTCGCTCGGCGCCACCTTCGTGCCGTTCTCGGCCCACACGCGCATGAGCGGGGTGAACCTGGAAGGCCGCGAAATCCGCAAGGGCGCCGCCGACGCGATTCGCGCCTGGGTCCAGTCCAAGGGCGCGACGTTTCCCGGGGAAGTGCTGGCGATCGTCGAAACGGTCGCGCGCCGCGGCAGCACGCCCCTGGTGGTCGCCGACGGCGGCAAGGTCCTCGGGGTGATCGAGCTGAAGGACATCGTGAAGGGCGGCATCAAGGAGCGTTTCGCCGCGCTGCGCCGCATGGGCATTCGCACGGTGATGATCACCGGCGACAACCGGCTCACCGCCGCCGCTATCGCCGCGGAGGCGGGCGTGGACGACTTCCTCGCCGAGGCGACGCCCGAGGCGAAGCTCAAGCTCATCCGCGATACGCAGGGGCAGGGGCGTCTGGTCGCGATGACCGGCGACGGCACCAACGACGCGCCGGCGCTCGCCCAGGCCGACGTCGCGGTGGCGATGAACACCGGCACCCAGGCGGCAAAGGAAGCCGGCAACATGGTCGATCTCGACTCGAACCCCACGAAGCTCATCGAGATCGTCGAGATCGGCAAGCAGCTGCTGATGACGCGCGGCTCGCTCACGACGTTTTCGATCGCGAACGACGTCGCCAAGTACTTCGCGATCATCCCGGCGGCGTTCGCCACGACCTACCCGCAGCTCGCCGCGCTCAACGTCATGCGGCTCGCGACGCCGGCGAGCGCGATCCTGTCGGCGGTGATCTTCAACGCCCTCATCATCATCGCGCTCATCCCGCTCGCCCTGAAGGGCGTGCGCTACCGCCCCGCGGGCGCCGCCGCGGTGCTGCGCGACAACACCCTCATCTACGGCATCGGCGGAATCATCGTCCCGTTCATCGGCATCAAGCTGATCGACATGCTGCTCGTCGTGATGGGGCTTGCCTGAAAGGAATGACCATGCTCAAGGAATTCAAACCCGCGTTGCTGATGCTCATCGTCATGACGGTGATCACCGGCGCCCTCTATCCCCTGGTCGTTACGGGAATCGCTCAGGTCGTGTTTCCGCGCCAGGCGAACGGCAGTCTGATCGAGCGCGACGGCAAGGCCGTCGGGTCCGAGCTGATCGGCCAGCCGTTCGGCGCGCCCAAGTACTTCTGGAGCCGGCCTTCGGCCACTTCGCCTTATCCCTACAACGCGGCTTCCTCGAGCGGCTCGAACCAGGGACCGCTCAACCCGGCGCTCACTGAAGCCGTCGCTGGCCGCATCAAGGCGCTGCGCGACGCGGATCCGGGCAATACCGCGCCGGTTCCCGCCGACCTCGTCACTGCGTCGGGAAGCGGACTGGATCCGCACATCAGCCCGGCGGCGGCCGAGTATCAGGTCGCGCGCGTGGCCAAGGCGCGCAATCTCGACCCGCAGAAGGTGCGGGCGCTCGTCGCCGAAGCGACCGAAGGCCGCCAGCTCGGCTTTCTCGGCGAGCCGCGCGTCAACGTGCTGAAGCTCAATCTCGCGCTCGACGCGCAGCGCTGACCCGCAAGCGCATCTTTACGCGCTCCTAATACGCAGGGGGCCGCTTCTTACCGAAAATTTACGCCCGGATCTCCATACTCACAGCATCGAAGGAGATCGAGCCATGAGTGCGTACAGCGCCGTAAGGAGCATCCAAACCGAGCGCGGGACTGCCGCGGCGGTATCCACGGATTCGCGTCGTGCGCGGAGTGCCATGTCACCGGAGCCATTCGGGAAACTGAGAGAACTCGCGATTGACTGCGGGCTCCTGCTGCTCGCTTTGGGAATGGTCTTTTTCGTCCTGTCTTTTCCGCTCATCTTCGGGCTGCTCGTGAGAGCAATACTGGGGTCGTGAGGGAAGAGCTTCATGGATGCCTTTGACCCGCTCATCGCACTTCTGGCGATCATCGCTCCCCTTGCCTTGGCCGGCGTCCTGGTCGAATGGACGGCGCGAAGACGGCAGTGGGGGAAATGACCGTGTCCGCCGTGCGCGCCATGATCCTGCACACCTGCCCGGTCTGCGGCCGGGTACACCAGGTGCTGGAAGCACGCGCCGAACTGGCTTACGGCCGGCAGCTCACCTGCTCGCCTGACTGCGAATCGGAGCGCCGCAAGCGGATGCGTGGACACGCATTTCGCCCACTGGCCGTCGACCCGATACGAGCCGTCAGGCGAGTCAACGCCGGATCGCCTGACGGCGCACCGCGGCCGACGTAAGCGTGGCAAAGGCCGCGAAATCGATCCCGATCTTGACGGGTTCCTTACGCTTCCCCCTCGGGTTTTTACGACAAGCTTGCGCTCGCGTCCCTATATTCACAGCATGAAAGGAGATCGAGCCATGAGAGATCTGATCAAAGGTGCGGCACTGGGCGCCGTAATATCCGCGGTCGTGACCGTGGGGGTGAGCGCCCTGATCAGCCTGGGCGGGGAGCCGGAGCACAGCATGGTGCAGGCGATCCGCGCCGATCGTACGAGCACCGCGGCGAACCCGCGCTGCGCGCCAAGACCGGTGAAGATGCCCTGCCTCCAGAGCGGTTCCGGATCATGAATCCCGGAAAGCTGTTCAGGGAACCCGAGCCGAGCAGCTGGCGGCAATTCGCCGCCCTGCTGCTCCTCGTCCTGCTGGGCGGGCTTCCGCTAGCCGTCCGCTTGATATTCGGCCTGACGTGAGGAGTATCGTGAGAACACCGATCGACTTGCCTGGCGAGCACTATTACGGCGTCGACGTCGCCGACGACGGCGCTTTGGTGATCGCCGAACGGATGAACGGGAAATGCACTGCCGCTTCGCGCTATCCCGCAGGCGACGCGGGCGTATCGGCCCTGCGCGAGCACATCGCGCACGACCGGTCGCGGTCGCATATCTGCATCCGCGCCTGCGGCGCTGCGGCGCTGGCGACGGCAACAGGACTCACTGCGCTCCCCCAGGCCGAAGTGACGCTCGTCACCCCGCGAGCGATCGAATCTCCGCCGCGCGCCGGACGCGATTCCGCCCCGGCGAGTCCCGAGGATCGGGCGCAACGGCTTGCTCGGCTCGCCGAAAGGTTGTTCTAGGCTGCCCTATACTTCCGGTCATGGCGCAAGAACAACGCCCCAGTCCGGATGCCCTGCTTGCGAGAGTCCAGCGCGAGGAAGCGAAGCGCCGGCGCGGCCGGCTGAAAATCTTCTTCGGCGCCGCCGCCGGCGTCGGCAAGACCTACGCGATGCTGCTCGCCGCGCGCGAGAAGCGCGCCGAGGGGCTGGACGTGGTCGTCGGGATCGTCGAGACCCACGGCCGCGCCGATACCGCGGCGCTGCTCGACGGTCTCGGAGATCCTGCCGCCGCGCATGGTCGAGTACCGCGGCGCGAGCCTGCGCGAGTTCGATCTCGACGCGGCGCTCAAGCGCCGCGCCGGCGATCATCGTCGTCGACGAGCTCGCGCACACCAACGTCGAGGGCTCGCGCCATCCGAAGCGCTGGAACGACGTCGAGGAGCTGCTCGACGCCGGCATCGACGTCTACACGGCGCTCAACGTCCAGCACCTGGAGAGCCTGAACGACGTCGTCGGCGGGATCACCGGCATCCGCGTGCAGGAGACCGTGCCGGACACGGTGTTCGACCGGGCCGACGAGGTCGAGCTCGTCGACCTGCCGCCCGACGAGCTGCTCGAGCGGCTGAGGGAGGGCAAGGTCTACCTGCCGCAGCAGGCGCAGGCGGCGATCCGGAATTTCTTCCGCAAGGGCAACCTGATCGCGCTGCGCGAGCTCGCGCTGCGCCGCACCGCCGAGCGCGTCGAAGAGCAGATGCGCCTGTACCGCGAGGACCAGGGCATCCGCGAGGTCTGGCAGGCGGGCGAGCGCATCCTGGTGTGCATCGGGCCGGGCGAGCTCGCCGAGCGGCTGATCCGCGCCGGGCGCCGGCTTCGCCGCCGCGCTGCACGCGGACTGGATCGTCGCCTACATCGAGACGCCGCAGCTGCAGCGCCTGCCTGCGGCCGAGCGCGACGCGGTCATGAAGGACCTGCGGCTCGCCGAGTCCCTGGGCGCGGAGACCGTCACGCTCTCCGCGCAGCAGATGTCGAGCGCCATCCTCGAATTCGCCCACGAGAAAAACGTCACCAAGATCGTTCTCGGCAAGCCCACGCGCAGCGGCTGGAGGCGCTGGCTGCTCGGCTCGGTGGTGGACACGGTGGTGCGCGAGGCCGGGAACATCGATGTCTACCTGATGGGTGCCGAGGATTCCGGGGGGCGCGCGCCCGCGCCCTACCTGGAGCGCAGCCGCGCGTATCTGGGCCTGCCCGAGGCGGCCGAGCGGAGCGCGAAAGCGCGCTGGCCGGGGTACGCGGCCGCGGCCGCGACTCCGGCCGTCTGCACCGGCATCGGGTTCCTCGGGTCGGAATCGAACGAGCTTCTGAACGTCGTGATGGTGTACCTGCTGGGAGTGATGCTCATCGCGAGCCGCTACGGCCGCGGGCCGTCGATGCTGGCTTCCGCGCTCTCGGTCGCGGCGTTCGACTTCTTCTTCGTTCCGCCGCAGTACACGTTCGCGGTGTCCGACATCCGCTACGTCGTGACGTTCGCCGTGATGTTCCTGGTCGGGATCGTGATCAGCAGCCTCGCGGCCAGTCTGCGCACCCAGGCCAAGGTGGCCGGCTACCGGGAAAAGCGCGCGGCGAGCCTCTACGCCATCAGCCGCGAGCTCGCCGCCGCGCGCACCGAAGGGGAGATCGTGCGCGCCGCGGTGGGTCACATCGGCGCCGAGTTCGGCGGGCAATGCACGATTCTCTTCCCGAGCGAGGCGGGACGCATCGCCTATCCGAAGGAAAAGGGCCTGCCGTCTTCGCTGCACGGGACCGATCTCGGCGTCGCCCAGTGGGTGCTCGACCACGATCGCGTCGCCGGGCGCGGCACCGACACGCTTCCCGGAGCGGACGCGGTCTATCTTCCGCTGCGCGGCGCGTCCGGCCCGATCGGCGTGCTCGCGCTGCTGCCGACGAGCCTGCGCCGCGTTTTCCTGCCCGAGCAGCAGCGGCTGCTCGAGACCTTTCTCAGCCAGACCGCGCTCGCGATCGAGCGGGTGCGCCTCGCGCGAGGACGCGCAGGACGCGCAGATCAAGGTCGAGACCGAGAGCCTGCAGGAATTCGCTGCTCGCCGGGATCTCGCACGATCTGAGGACGCCGCTCGCCGCGATCGTGGGCGCGGCAAGCAGCCTCGCCGAGGACAACGCGCGCCTCGCACCGGACGCGCGGCGCGAGCTCGCGCGCACCATCTACGACGAAGGCCAGCGCATGACGACGCTCGCCAACAACATCCTCGACATGGCGCGCCTGGACGCCGGCGGCGTGAAGCTCAACCGCGACTGGTACCCGCTCGAGGAGATCGTCGGCGGCGTGCTGACGCGCCTGCGCGCGCGCCTGGACGGCCGGCCGGTGAGGATCGACCTGCCGAAGGACGCGCCGCTGGTGAAGCTCGACGCCGTGCTGATCGAGCAGGTGCTGATGAATCTGCTCGAGAACGCGCTGAAATACACGCCTGCGGGCACCGCCATCGAGATCTCGGCGCGTGTCGGGACCGGGCGAAGTCGAAGTCACGGTCGCCGACGAAGGGCCCGGCATTCCCGCGCGGGCTCGAGGAGCGCCTGTTCGACAAGTTCTACCGCGCTTCGCCGGAGAGGGCGCAGAGCGGCGTGGGGCTTGGGCTCACCATCTGCCGCGCGATCGTCGAAGCGCACGGCGGCAGCATCCGCGCGGAGAACCGTTACCCGCACGGCGCCGCGTTCCGCTTCACGCTGCCGCTCGACGAGACGCCGCCGGCGATCGAGAGCGAAGACGCGCCCGTCGCGAAGGCCTCATGAGCGAGCCGAAGCCCGTCGTCGTCGCCATCGAGGACGATCCGCAGATCCGCCGTTTCCTCAAGACCGGGCTCGAATCGCACGGCTTCGAGATTCACGAGGCCGACAGCGGCAAGCTCGGCCTGATCGAGGCGGCGAACCGCAAGCCCGACCTCGTGATCCTCGATCTGGGGCTTCCCGACATGGACGGCGTCGACGTCGTGAAGCGCATCCGCGAGTGGAGCTCGATGCCGGTGATCGTGCTGTCCGCGCGGACGACTGGAGACCGACAAGGTCGCGGCGCTCGACGCGGGCGCCGACGACTACCTCACCAAGCCCTTCGGCCTGGGCGAGCTGCTCGCGCGCATCCGCGTGGCGCTGCGCCACGCGCAGGCGGGCGCCTCGCAGGACAAGGAAGGGGTGTTCGCGGTCGCCAATCTCAAGGTCGATCTTCCGCACCGGCGCGTCCACGTGGACGGACGGGAGGTGCACCTGACGCCGATCGAGTACCGGCTGCTCGCGGTGCTGGTGAAGCATGCGGGCAAGGTTCTCACCCACCGCCAGCTGCTGAAGGAGGTCTGGGGACCCGGCTACGTCGAGCGCAGCCATTACCTGCGCATCTACATGGCCGGCCTGCGTCACAAGCTCGAGGCCGATCCGGCGAGGCCGCGCTTTCTTCTCACCGAGGCCGGCGTCGGTTACCGCCTCGCGGCCGAATAGCCGTCCCCAGGAGTCAGGCACCTTCGAGAGGCGCTGTCGCCTGCGGGCGACGCTCGCGGCGTCAAATAATAGTCAATCAGATCAAAACGCTTCGGTTGGCCTCGCCGGCGTCGAGGAATAGTGCCGCAAATGCGCTGGCGCGCGTTCCCGGCCTGTTCTATCGTATGACGCTGTCTTACGACAAGCTGGCTGAAAAGCCGGGAAGGGGGGTCCCATGACAGGCTCGCAATTCTGGATGATCTGGCCCGACAACGCGATGCTGTCCGCGTTGATCCTGTTTGTCATCGCCATGCCGTTCCTGTACGCCGCCCGAAAGCTGGTGCACGACTTCTTTCGCTCGGTCGGCCAGATGGTGGGCGGTCCCTTGCGGCTGGGCGCGCGCTGGCTCTTCGCCAGCGCGCGGGACATGAGGGAGCGCAACAAGGCGGTCCTGATCGCGCACGGGCGCGAGGAAATGGGCCAGCGATCGAGCGCGAGTTCGAGCGCATCAGCGCGCTCGTGACGCGCGACCTGGAAGGCTACCCGGCGCTGCAGCGCAAGCTCCTCGACGAGATCACGCGCGTCGAGGAGGACTACAAGAAGTGCGGCGAAGTGCCGCCGCCGCCGCCCGAATGGGTCGAGGCCGTCACCGCGATCGTCGAAGGTCAAGTCGCGAACGGCAACGAGATGGTGCAGAGGATCCTCGAGGAGATCAAGCGCTCGGTCCACACGCATCCACGACAAGGCGCTCGCCGAATACCGCCGCGCCTACGAGTCGCGCCACAAGATCCTGAACGGCTTCATGCCGTTCTGGCGCTCGCTCGACAAGACTTTCGGACAGGTGGACAAGAAGCTCACCGGGCTGCAGGACACCTCGTCGAAGATCGACGCGCAGATGGAAAAATACGAGCAGATCAACAAGAAGACCGACAAGGCCGAGCACGCGCTGACGGTCTCGGCGTTCACCCAGTTCGCCATCGCGCTCGCTGGTGCTCCTGATCGCGGCGGGCGGCGCGCTCATCAACTTCAAGCTGATCGCGCTGCCGATGTCGGAGATGGTCGGCGCGGGCGACTATCTGACGGCGTCGCTGCGCATCTCCGAGGTGGCCGCGCTCGTCATCATCTTCGTCGAGGCGACGATGGGCCTGTTCCTCATGGAGTCGCTGCGCATCACGCATCTCTTTCCCAGTCATCGCCAACCTGAGCGAGCGCATGCGCCGCCGCATGTTGTGGATCGCGCTCGTGCTTCTCGTGATCCTCGCGGGAATCGAGGCCGCGCTCGCGCTGATGCGCGACATGCTGATCGCCGACAAGCAGGCGCTGCTCCAGTCGCTTGCGGCACGCACGCAGCAGGCGGCGCCCGCCGATCCCCTGCTCGCGCGGCATCCCGACCGCGGGCCAGATGCTGCTCGGC
>CAVOUJ010000053.1:0-54294 GCA_963699535.1 uncultured beta proteobacterium
ATCTGCTCCGCTGCCATCCGTCTCGTCGCAGTCATACCAGTACTTCCCACGCGGCTCGAACCCGTAATACATTGAAGTCCTCCTCTTCCGGGTGGCCTTTACCATACGGTCTGCAGAACGTGAGCTTTCGCTGCAGAACCAGGCCGATGCCGGTGGCCACCCCATGTACCCAGCAGTAAGCGTAAGTGATGCACCTTACCTGCCGATTACCAGGTTGGGGTTTTGGGCGTCTTGTCCCCTCAAGACGGGCGAGTCGATGGCAAACCAACAAGAGAGGGACATCTGCCTCCTCACCATCAGTGTCACGCTACAACCATCGCCTGCAGGCGCTGAGGATCGCAGCCAAGCGGCTCGGTCTCTCCAGGTAGACTCTTGCCCACGTGCCAGCACCGTGACTTTCCCCTTCACATCGACGGCGAAGCCCCAATACGTGTGATCGATACAACCGGCAGGACAATCCCCGGTCCCGGCGTCGAAGACGTAGAGGTGCTTTGTCCTGTGGATCGAGAAGACATACGTCGTTCCCATCGCCACCCACCATTGGGTGTCTGCGTACAGCGTATTTGGCAGCTTCGCATACTCCTCGGCGATCAGCGGCATATTGTAGCGGGCCACAAAGGTCAAGGCGACAGCGCCCCGTTTCTCGAGCCGATGCGTGTCGATCTGTGAAACGCCATAACGTCTGTTGAGCGCATCCCAGGCCCGGTAGCGACCTTCTGTGATGGCCGTCACCCCGTCTTCATCAAAGGCGAGGAGCAGATCGTGTGGTGCCCAGGATGGCCTGGCCGAAATACCAGCCATGGCAGGATAGGTTCTCCGAATGGTCGCCAGTTCTGAGACGATTCGATCATAGGTCGGCCTGTGGCGCCACCAAGCCCCGGTTGCCTCCAGTGCCAGTTGCTCCAGCCTCGGCGTTGGGTCTGAGGGGCTGGCGAGAGCAGGAGCAGCAGCAGGGCCGCTGGCAGGCGAAGCCGCCAGCGGCTGTACGTCTTTGCCGCAAGCGAGTAGCTGGCCACCAACGAGCAACAGAGTGCCAGAAGCGATACGTACCGCATAGGCTGGCTCCTGATAGTGTAGCAAACGAGGCTCTGGCCCAGAGCCGGTCTCTCCCACGCCTCGTATCCGCCGGCTGCGCGCTAGCGGCCCTGATCGTAGAGGGTCTGGATTTCTTGGGATGTGAGGCTACGGCGAGGCATCTGAAACTCGTCCATGCTGCCTCGGAAGTTATAGGCGGTCTACGGCGGCCACGCGCCGACGACCAGCGGTTGACCTTGCCCCGCGCAGCGCCCGTTGTGGGCCAGTCGTTTACCAACTTGCCATTGGTGTACTCCTTGATGCGCTCGCCATCGTAGGTCACCGCCTCAAACACCCACTTGCCGGCGGGGAAGTGGTTCTCGATATTGGGCACACCCGACAGTACCACGCCCTGGCCGTTGGCACTCCAGAACTCCGGTACATGCGTCGCCATGATCCAGCCGGGCACCCGGCCCCTGATTCCACCAGGCTGCGCTGGCCAGCTTGTAGTTAGCTCCCGGATCATCTGTCTTGAACCAGAAGGCGAACGTAACATCCTTTCTCCCGGCCGCTGGATTGCTGTCCGCCTGGATGTAGCCGTCGCCGCTGAAGGCGATCGCATGACCGCCGGAGATGCCCATACCCCTGGCGACAGCGCCGTTCACCCGCGGATCGTGTCCGTTGCCGGGAACGATCTTTGATGATGCCGGTAGCCATGAAGTCATCCTCGAAGTCGTACCGTACAAGCTGGGCATCCTGACCGACGGCCGCGACTCCCGGCGCTGTGGGCCGGGGCCCTGCCCTCCACAGCCGGTCGCAGCGGCGCTCACAATCAGCCCTGCGACGAACAGTCTGAGCAACACGACCTTGCAGAAAACTGTCTTGTTCGACATGGCGGCCCTCCATTGCTGTGTGTGATGGCTTTGTTCATTCCGCTCGCCGCATGGTCGCATGTCCGGATTACGGCGGCGTTACCAGGGGGTGTTGTTCGGACGGGTCGGTCGTGGTGCGGTCGTTTCTGGTCTTGGACCCGGCAGCAGCAGTCTCGGGTTAGTGGGCAAGCGCTAATTAAACGGCTGGTACATCTCTCGCCGGTTGCTGCTGAGTGCTACTTCTGAAGGCGGTTGATAGCCACAGCGATCGTCGTGCCGAGAGATTCAAAGGCAGCTAGCCGCCCGAGCGTGCCTTCGCCTACCTGGAGTATTGAACTCAGCGGGTCGAAGAGGAGACCGCCGACCGCTCCTCCGATGGCTCCCCCCAGGATCCCGAACTTGACGTCACCCAACGTGTTCTCTTTGATACCCTGAGACGCTCCGATGAGGAGGCCAAGACGCACCAGCCAACGATCCGGGCCGAGATAACAACGCCAGGGAGGGTTCGCCCTTCGCCTTGGAGGAAGTGAGGATCGCGCCAAAAGCAACTGTGCGATCCCACCCGAGATGGCGCCGCTGATAACACCCAGACCAGCTCCGATTCCAAGACCATAGCACAGTCTCTTCGATTCTTGCGGAAGAGCCCTTTGGGGCGCCCATGCTGGCCCCCAGGCACATGCCAAATACGCCGATTGCCAGCATGGTGCGCAGAACCGCCCCGAGCGCACCGGCGTGATCCAGGCTCCCGGCCGCTCTCAGTATCTCAACCATGACGAAGCCCACCAAGCTTCCCGCCGAAACCGACTAGGAGTGGCCTCCGGCCGGTTGATAACATGCCTGGGGCAGGATGTCGGTACTCAAAGGTGTGCCTGCACCTGGGACACGTTACCTGCAGCTTCCCGGCGTACTGGGGGATGCGCGGCTTCTGGGAACAGTTACGGCAAGGGATGATTATCCTTGATCTCGTTCGCTTGCGGTGGTTTGTTGGTGGTACATGTTGTTCTCCTTTGGTGCCCGAGCCTCATTCGAGAATGTGTTTGACCAGGACGACAGTCGGAGCGGGCAAAAAGTGGCCTGAACTCGGGTTACGGCTCGAAACGGACATTATCTATCAGAACCACCCCTTGGCGGCCCGACTTGTCTGCTTCGAACACGACCACAAACTCCTCCATGCCTTGCCACGAGGACACTGGCTTGCCGTAGCCGGCACTTCCGAAGTCCGACAGCTTGACGCTGATGGTCCGCCATTCGGCCCCGATGCCCGACACGCGCTTGATACTGACTTCACCGGGACGTTTGAGTTCCAGTTTGATCTGGCCGGGGATCTCAAGTTGCGGATCGGCCCGCACATCGAATAACCAGGGTGCTGAACGGGCTCAGGTCGGCGCCCTGTAGACTTCATCCCAGAAGCCAGCCCAGCCGGCGATCTGGTACTCGAGTTTGGCGACACACCCGCGATTCGGCTCTTGCGGGTAGCTCTCCTGTAAGGCTGTCCGGCGGGTTGTAGGCCGCGCCCATCGTGCCGCGAGGTTGTTGGTGTTCGAGCCAGTTGTCGAAGTCGGCGACTACCAAAGAGGCGGACAAGCGGCGCCGATCCAGGAGTTGGAGTGGGTACGTTCTCCGACGCTGACTCTAGCGGCATGATGGTGGGCGCCGCCCGCCCGACGCACCCGGCCAGCAACGTACCAAAGGCCAGCAGTAAGGCGAGGAGGACGTGGAGTGAAGGTCGGTGGACAAGGGTATGGTGCAACATAGCGGGTATCTCCTTTCTAGCTGTACTATCCTATGATGATCATCGTGCACCCATTATCCGCTCGTCCCATTACCGACACATTACCGCAACAGGCAGTCGGGGGAGGATTGGCAAGGATTTCGGGAAAACAAAAACCGCCATCCCTGCGGAGATGACGGTTCTTCTCGGTATACGAGGGGTGTTGCCCCAACGTGAGGCTTCGCTATGGCTGGTATTCCATCGTGAACATCTCCCACTTGTCCAACTGTCTGTTTCCGCTACCACGGACCACTGCCAGGGGCGGTCCCCATGAATCGTTCCGGCAGTGAGATATTGCCCACGCACGTCTTGATAGCGACCCCCTTTCCGTATCGCTCAAGTGTGAACTGCCCGCGGTCACCCCCACAAAGTCTTGCCACAACTTGCCAGTCCCGCGGGTGGAGTCCGCTTATCGGCGCCGTGACAAATCGGACCGTTGCAAGTCAGCAGGGCGATTTTACCGTTTGCCAGCTTGTATTGAGTGAACTTCCCGCACTCACCCAGGATGGGGTTCTGCGCTAGGGACCCGGGCTTGACTCCCTCCAGCGTGTCTCATGCACCTGCTGTGAAAGGACTTGAGCGCTACCTTCGAGGATGGCGCGTCTGCAGGGGCGAGACGATGACATCCGGTCAGCACGATCAGACAGGAAATCAGCAGCATGACGTCGACAAAGCAGCTTATGACCTTCATTGGGTTTCTCCTTCTGACGCCGTATCCGGTGAAGGTGAATCACTCTCTTTGTCCGGTGAGGCTGAATCAGACTGCTTGTCTGCTGGCGCTGAATCAGTGGGCTCACTCGGTGAAGCAGAATCGTTTGGTTCGCCGTGGGGCAGATGATATGAAACTAGCGTACCTTCACCGGGCTTGCTCGGAACCAGAACCCAATCGCCTCCGTGGAGACGAACGATTTTGAGCGAGTAGGGCAGGCCGACGCCGCGAGCGGTGTAGCTCGAAGAGTAGGGCTTGTAGTTCGGGGGGAATCACGCGTCCGTCATTATGCACGTCCACGATCGCCTGTGGCGGATCCCCGTCTTGCAGGCGCACTGTAATATGTACCACATCGCCGCTGCGCGACGCGTTGCTCGCGTTGCGGACGATATTTCGGAAAACTTCGCCTATCAGATCCTTGTTGACCCACATAGTCGGCAGCTTCGGCGGCGGAGCAAGCTCCAATCGAATGCCGCGGGAAGTCAGCGCACGTGTCCACTAGATCGGCCAGCACATCTTGGATCAGCCCAACTCGAGACTCACCGGCTGCAGAGCAAACTGGGTGCGATCTAGCCTCTCCAGCCCTACGATGTTCTTGCAGTGCTGCTTCATGTTATCTGCCTTTGCGTGTAGCGTGCTTTGCACAATGTGTAGATCTACCTGGTTGGCTTTCAGTTTGTCAGCCGTTGTCTTGCACCCTTGAACGAACGAGTCCAGGTCGGTCGCGAACTCGTGGGCGATTTCTGTATGGAACTCTGCTGCAGTTCTCTTATGCGGATCGGATCATACTTGCCGCGAAACTTCATTCACTTCCCGCTGCAACTGCTCGATCTGGCGTTGCGCGGTGGTCAACTCGCTCGATGTTTCTTCGCGTCGGTCCCGGCCCTCGGTCAGTTCGCACAGGAGTTGTTCACCACGCTGCTGGGCCTTGGCTAACTCGCTCTGAAGCTGTTCACCCTGGAGCCGAGAAGCAGTCAGTTCGTCCTGTAATTGATCGCACTGGCGCTGCGACTCGGCCAACTCGCCTCTAAGTTGTTCACCCTGTTGCTGGGCAGCCGTGAGTTCACTCTGGAGTTGGCTACCCTGGCGCTCTGTTTCGCCCAACTTACCCTGAAGCTGATCGCGCGCTGTTGGACCTCAGCGATGGCCGACTCCATCCGACGGGTCGCATTGCACCAGCGATGTCTGATCCACCACCAGACTCCAACAAGCAGAACAATCATTGCGACCAGGGTCAGCAACGCCTCGAGGTTGCTCAGGCCGTAGCCGGTCAGCCAGTCGATTCGCATGGTGGCCTCCGCAAAACGACGTCAGAGCGTGGCAGACGTGCAGCTCTTCGATGCGAGTTCTTGCGTAAGCGCTCAGGGCGCACAGTGAAACGATAACCCACGCCGCGAATAGTCTCGATGAAGATCGGATTGTGCGGGTCAGCCTTGAGTTTTGCGCGCAAGTGATTTATGAATACCGTGAGCACGTCATCGCTGACATCCTTCTCCCATATGTGCTCTATCAGCCTACTGAATGACACGATCCGTGGGGCATTGCGCATCAGCACGTCCAGCAAGTCGAACTCGAGCCAGGAAGTGCATTGGCCGCCAACCCCAAACACGCTGCTCCTCGAAGTCGATCATAACGTCATCGACTTTGGATATTCCACCCGGCAGGTTCGCTCCAATGCGCGCCAGAAGTTCCGCATTGTCACAAGGCAGGCGGACATAGTCATCTGCACCTTCTTTGAAGCCTTTCTTCACATTTTCGGTCTCAGTATAGATGGCTGTGATTAGGATGACCGGGACGGAATAGCCCTCGGTGCGGATTTGGCGCAAGAACTCAATGCCAAAACCTTCTTCTTCTGGGTCGATCTCTAAGCCCAGTTGGAGATCGAGCACAATGAGGTCGCAGGTACTCGAACACCAGATCCCAGGCCTTCTCGGGTTGGCGGGGCGACTTTACCTCGTAACCTTCCTTTTCCAGCATCTCAAGCAGAGAGAAGAGGGGTAGAGAGGTTCTCTCGGTGATACGATCGTCGATCACCAGGATTTTATATGGCATAGTGTTTGCCTCCTTTCAGACCAAAGCCCAGACATGTCTGAGCATGATAAACGCGACGAGTATCACATACATTCCTTACACCATCCTTACTCCCATCGGCAAGGTGGTCTCGCCGTTCCTGTCAGCGCAGCGGCATTTCTGACCGGTTCCGGCGAAAGAGAGTGTGCTCAATTGTCGTGGGTGAAACTGGAGAACCCAGGGGGCGAGAAAGCGGGCCCACCAGGTAAGTCTGCGGCGACATTGTGACACCCTGATTCTGCTTGCTAGTCCTATCTGTTAGCCTCCTCTGGCCGGCGCCAGGCCGATGTTGTCGCGCACGCGCCAGCGCATGCACACTGATCCGCCAGCGGTTCGCCAGGATCGAGGAGCGCGATCCCGGCGGTCAGATGTGTCTGCCAGGCCAGCCAGACGCTCCGCCCGTTCCGGGATCGGCAGGTCCAACGTTTCCACCAGGTAGCCCAGGCGCTTGTACACGGCGCCGGAAGCGAAGCGGATCAGGTACTCATCTAGCTTGGGCCACTCTACCTCGGCCCAGTGGCCGCGCAGCGCCTGCGCCAACTGCCAGATGCCGCCGCACAAGTCCGGCCGGTCAGCCGCATCCACGACCGACTTCGCGCGGTCGGTCACCTGGATGGGCTGTCCATCCACTGCTCGGCGAACCAGCCCGAAAAAGCGTGGCGCACCAATGGTTACGATCTGGTACTGCACGCCGTGCCAGGACCAGCTTGGACTGCAGTTTGCGCCGTGGGGACTGCACGAAGACCGTGTGCGGCATCTGCTCCGTGAAGTTCCAAAAGCGCAGCGCCGACCAGTACGCGACCGCGCTCGGCTCGATGAGGCGCGTGCCGATCACCAACGCATTTTCGGTCCAAACCCGATCGGGACCCGCGCTGAGGGGCACCAGCATGTAGAGGCCGCGCTCGATGCGCTTCAGCCAGCCGCCGCGTTGCAGTCGACTGAGCGCATGGTGCGCGATGGCAGAGTCCGGCCAGGTGTCGGCGACCTCTTCGTAGCGAAAGATGGATCGGTTCTCCGCGGCCAAGCGGGAAAGGAATTCGGCCTCTCGCAGCGAGAGACCCGTGATAGTTTGCGCCATCAGACTGTCACCAGGATACAGTATCTTGCAGTATAATATCATCGCGTTTGTGTGTTGTCAACCGATCGATACCGAAACGCGTCTGCTGAATAGAGTCGTTCAGTGTACACCGACAAGATCGACAAACTCGTCAACCTCGTGGGCGAGTTGGTGATCAACCGAACCATTCTGCGCGATCTCGCCGAGAACTTCTCGATGGGCCGGCTGGAGCAGCTCAGGGCCGCGCTCGCTCAGCTCGAGCGCAATACGCGGGATCTCCAGGAAAACGTCATGGCCGTGCGCATGCTTCCGGTGAGCTTCGTGTTCGGCCGATTTACCCGCCTGGTGCGCGACTTCTGCCAGTCGAGCGGCAAGAAGGTGGATCTAAAGATCTCCGGCGAGCAGAGCGAATTGGACAAGACCGTGATCGAGAAGCTCGTCGATCCGCTGACCCACCTCGTGCGCAACGCGCTCGATCACGGCATTGAAACGCCGGAAGTCCGGCGCGCTGCAGGCAAGCCGGAGACGGCGACTCTTGCCCTGCACGCCCAGCACAAGGGCGGGAGCATCGAGATCCACGTCCGGGACGACGGGCAGGGCCTCAACTTCGAAAAAATCCGCGCTCGAGCGATCGAGGCGGGGCTGATCGCCGCCGACAGCACGCCGGACGAAGCAACTCTCAAGGAAGTGATCTTTGCACCGAGCTTCTCCACTTCGGACTCGGTGAGCGACCTGTCGGGCCGGGGTGTGGGCCTGGATGTCGTTCGAAGCAACCTCGCGAGCCTCGGGGGCAGCGTGGAAGTGAGCAGCCGCCGCGGTGAAGGCGCGGCCTTTGTGCTGCGCCTGCCGCTCACGCTCGCCATCCTGGACGGCATGTCGGTCGGAGTCGGCTCCGAGACCTACATCATTCCCTTGAGCTTCATCCTCGAGTGCATCCAGCCGCAGCCCGGTCAGGCCAAGACTATCTCCGGCCAGGGAGCGGTGTTCGAGGTCAGGGGAGAGTATGTGCCGTTCATCGAAGCGGGACGCCTGCTCAACACAGGCGGCACGGCAGGCGTTGATTCCGGAATCGTGGTGGTGCTGGAAGCGGAAGGGAAGAAGGTCGCAATGCTGGTGGACTCCCTGCTCAGCCAAGACCAGGTCGTGATCAAGAGCCTGGAGACGAATTTCCGCAAGGTGCCCTACATCGCCGGAGCGATGATCATGGGAGAGGGCAGAGTCGTGCTGATCCTGGATGTGAACGCCGTGGTGCGTTCCGCGAGAGGTTAGCGGGCGAGCCCGCGAGGTATACGAGGCTTCGATGAATTTCCTGGTCGCGCCCGCAGTGGCCTTCATGAAACTGTTCGATACGCCGCAGCGGTTTCTCGTTATGGTCCTCGCCTACAGCTTCCCGTTCGCAGCAGCGCTGTATTTTCTCCTGAGTGAAGTGGGAGGGGTCCGCAACGCATACATCCTGCTTCTGAGCGTTTCCATCTATGTCTTCACTCTCTATCTCGTGTTGTGCTGGCACGTGCAGGTCACCCATGGTTTTCGGAACGTGCGCGAGGCTATCGACCGCCTGAGCAAGGGCGACCTTCAATATCGCAGCGAGAAGGGACAGCGCGGCTTGGTCTGGGGCCTCGCGTACCAGCTGGGCGACCTGAGCGCCGAGTTCGCGGGTATTTTTGCCCAAGTTCAGGCGAGTGCGCAGGTGATCGATGGGGCGGCGAAGGAGGTGGCGGCGGGGCATGTGAACCTGTCGCAGCGGACCGAGGAGCAGGCCTCGTCGCTGGAGCAGACGGCCTCGGGGATGGAGGAGCTGGCGGCGACGGTGAAGCAGAACGCGGAGAACTGCCAGTTGGCGAGCGGCTTGGCGCGCAGCTCGAGCGAGGTGGCGCACAAGGGGGCGCAGACGGTGAGCCGTGCGGTGGAGCGCATGGGGCTGATCGACAAGAGCTCGAAGAAGGTGGTGGACATCATCGGGGTGATCGAGGGGATCGCGTTTCAGACCAACATCCTTGCGCTCAATGCGGCGGTGGAGGCGGCACGGGCCGGGGAGCAGGGGCGGGGATTTGCGGTGGTGGCGAGCGAGGTGCGTGCACTGGCGCAGCGCAGCGCCCAGGCGGCCAAGGAGATCAAGGTGCTGATCGAGGACTCGGTGGGCAATGTGGCCGAGGGGGGGAAGCTGGTGAGCGAGGCGGGGGCGATCATCAACGAGATCGTGGTGGGGGTGCAGCAGGTGACGCAGTTGATCGGGGAGATTGCGGTGGCCTCCAAGGAGCAAAGCTCAGGGGTGGAGGAGATCAATCGCGCGATCGTGCAGATGGAGAACGTGACGCAGCAGAATGCGGCGCTGGTGGAGGAGGTGACTGCGGCGACGCTGGCCTTCGAGGAGGAGTCCAAGCGCCTCTCCGCCGCGGTAAGCCGCTTCAAGATCGCCGGTGGGGCGGGAGAGAGCGCGGTGATTGCGGGCGGTTCCGCCGCTGGAATCGTAGGGTCGAGGGGAGCCGCGCGGCGGGTCGCGCGGATAGCCGCCGTGCCGACGCCCAGAGCGCCGGCGGGGTCGCGCGGGGCGGCGGGGAGAACGAGGTGAAGGCATTCTGGGCGCTGGGGAATGTGTTCTTGACGGCCTTTTCTGCGCCGCAGCGGATGGGCCTGACCGCCCTACTGTTCAGCCTGCCGCTGTTCGGCTTGGTGTATCTCTTGCGCGACCAGATGGCATGGAGCGACCCGGGGATGCTGCTGATTATCGCCACCTTCGCCTTCGCGAGCTTTCAGCAGATCGGCCACGTGATGCTGGTGAAGACCGGCTACCGCGACCTCGGTGAAGCCATCCAGCGCTTGAGCAAGGGCGACCTCGCGCACCGCACCGAAGCGACCGAAGGGGGGGAGACGGGGAGACTTTTCGACACGGTCCAGGTCACGGTTGTGGAGCTCGCCCGCATTTTTGCCCAGGTTCAGGCGAGTGCGCAGGTGATCGATGGGGCGGCGAAGGAGGTGGCGGCGGGGCATGTGAACCTGTCGCAGCGGACCGAGGAGCAGGCCTCGTCGCTGGAGCAGACGGCCTCGGGGATGGAGGAGCTGGCGGCGACGGTGAAGCAGAACGCGGAGAACTGCCAGTTGGCGAGCGGCTTGGCGCGCAGCTCGAGCGAGGTGGCGCACAAGGGGGCGCAGACGGTGAGCCGTGCGGTGGAGCGCATGGGGCTGATCGACAAGAGCTCGAAGAAGGTGGTGGACATCATCGGGGTGATCGAGGGGATCGCGTTTCAGACCAACATCCTTGCGCTCAATGCGGCGGTGGAGGCGGCACGGGCCGGGGAGCAGGGGCGGGGATTTGCGGTGGTGGCGAGCGAGGTGCGTGCACTGGCGCAGCGCAGCGCCCAGGCGGCCAAGGAGATCAAGGTGCTGATCGAGGACTCGGTGGGCAATGTGGCCGAGGGGGGGAAGCTGGTGAGCGAGGCGGGGGCGATCATCAACGAGATCGTGGTGGGGGTGCAGCAGGTGACGCAGTTGATCGGGGAGATTGCGGTGGCCTCCAAGGAGCAAAGCTCAGGGGTGGAGGAGATCAATCGCGCGATCGTGCAGATGGAGAACGTGACGCAGCAGAATGCGGCGCTGGTGGAGGAGGTGACTGCGGCGACGCTGGCCTTCGAGGAGGAGTCCAAGCGCCTCTCCGCCGCGGTAAGCCGCTTCAAGATCGCCGGCGGCGCGCAACCGATTGCGGCGCCGGCGCCGAAGGCGAAGGGGGTGCAACCGCACCCGGTGGCCAGACCCGAGGCGGCGCAAGCGCGCGCACGGCGGCCCGAGCCGGTGATTCCCGCGATCAATCGCGGCGAACCCGACGAATGGAAGGAATTCTGAGATGCGAGCATGGGGGGTCGCGTGGTGAGGACGCTGCTGGGGCCGGCTATGGCCGTGATGAACAGGCTGAGCACGGCTCAGCGGATGCTGCTCATTGCGAGTCTTTTCACCTTGATGCTGGCATACGTGCTTTATGTCCTCATCAGCGTCGGCAGCGCCGCGTGGAACGAACCCTCGGTCTTGCTCATCGCAGGTGCCTGGCTGCTGGCGAGCTACCAGCAATTTGGCCAGCACCTGTTCGTCAAGCAGGGGTTCAGCGGGCTGCGCCAAGCGGTGGAGCGATTAAGTGCCGGCGATCTGCAGTATGGAAGCGACACCGGCGGTAGCGGTGACATCGGGGCCTTGCTCAGCCTACTGAAGGGCATACGCACTGGGCTTTCCGCGGTCTTTGCCCAGGTTCAGGCGAGTGCGCAGGTGATCGATGGGGCGGCGAAGGAGGTGGCGGCGGGGCATGTGAACCTGTCGCAGCGGACCGAGGAGCAGGCCTCGTCGCTGGAGCAGACGGCCTCGGGGATGGAGGAGCTGGCGGCGACGGTGAAGCAGAACGCGGAGAACTGCCAGTTGGCGAGCGGCTTGGCGCGCAGCTCGAGCGAGGTGGCGCACAAGGGGGCGCAGACGGTGAGCCGTGCGGTGGAGCGCATGGGGCTGATCGACAAGAGCTCGAAGAAGGTGGTGGACATCATCGGGGTGATCGAGGGGATCGCGTTTCAGACCAACATCCTTGCGCTCAATGCGGCGGTGGAGGCGGCACGGGCCGGGGAGCAGGGGCGGGGATTTGCGGTGGTGGCGAGCGAGGTGCGTGCACTGGCGCAGCGCAGCGCCCAGGCGGCCAAGGAGATCAAGGTGCTGATCGAGGACTCGGTGGGCAATGTGGCCGAGGGGGGGAAGCTGGTGAGCGAGGCGGGGGCGATCATCAACGAGATCGTGGTGGGGGTGCAGCAGGTGACGCAGTTGATCGGGGAGATTGCGGTGGCCTCCAAGGAGCAAAGCTCAGGGGTGGAGGAGATCAATCGCGCGATCGTGCAGATGGAGAACGTGACGCAGCAGAATGCGGCGCTGGTGGAGGAGGTGACTGCGGCGACGCTGGCCTTCGAGGAGGAGTCCAAGCGCCTCTCCGCCGCGGTAAGCCGCTTCAAGATCGCCGGCGGCGCGCAACCGATTGCGGCGGCGCCGCGAGGAAGGATCCAGGGCCGCTCCGCCGGCCTTGTTTCGGGACGGGCGCTGCCTCGGGAGATCGCGGGCCGTGGCCGGAAGCAGGGTGCCGCGCCGGGAGGGAACACGGGATCATGATGGCGCTCGTGAAGCCGGTCATGGCGATCCTAAAGCCGCTCAGCACACCGCAGCGGTGGCTTCTCTCGGTCGCGTTGTATACCGCGCCTTTGGTGGGCGCGCTGTGGCTGCTCGCCGGGCGCACGGGATTGGATCTCCAGGGGCCCGTCCTGCTGGTCGTCGGAATCGGCGGGCTGATAGTCGTCTATCTCATGCTCGGCTGGCATGTACAGACCAACCAGGGCTACCGGGGCGTGCGCGACGCAGCCGAACACCTGAGCGCCGGTGATCTCGAATTCCGCAGCGAGAAGGGGCAGCGTGGGCTGGTCTGGAACCTCGCCTACCAGCTGAACGAGCTAGGCGCCAAGCTTGCGCAGATCTTCGACGCCATGCGCGCGAGCGCCGAGACGGTCAACCTCGTTGCGAAGGAAGTGACTGCGGGGCATGTGAACCTGTCGCAGCGGACCGAGGAGCAGGCCTCGTCGCTGGAGCAGACGGCCTCGGGGATGGAGGAGCTGGCGGCGACGGTGAAGCAGAACGCGGAGAACTGCCAGTTGGCGAGCGGCTTGGCGCGCAGCGCGAGCGAGGTGGCGCACAAGGGGGCGCAGACGGTGAGCCGTGCGGTGGAGCGCATGGGGCTGATCGACAAGAGCTCGAAGAAGGTGGTGGACATCATCGGGGTGATCGAGGGGATTGCGTTTCAGACCAACATCCTCGCGCTCAATGCGGCGGTGGAGGCGGCGCGGGCGGGGGAGCAGGGGCGGGGATTTGCGGTGGTGGCGAGCGAGGTGCGTGCACTGGCGCAGAGGAGCGCTCAGGCGGCCAAGGAGATCAAGGCGCTGATCGAGGACTCGGTGGGCAATGTGGCCGAGGGCGGGAAGCTGGTGGGCGAGGCGGGGGCGATCATCAACGAGATCGTGGTGGGCGGTGCAGCAGGTGACGCAGTTGATCGGCGAGATTGCGGTGGCCTCCAAGGAGCAAAGCTCGGGGGTGGAGGAGATCAATCGCGCGATCGTGCAGATGGAGAACGTGACGCAGCAGAATGCGGCGCTGGTGGAGGAGGTGACTGCGGCGACGCTGGCCTTCGAGGAGGAGTCCAAGCGCCTCTCCGCCGCGGTAAGCCGCTTCAAGATCGCCGGCGGCGCGCAACCGATTGCGGCGCCGGCGCCGAAGGCGAAGGGGGTGCAACCGCACCCGGTGGCCAGACCCGAGGCGGCGCAAGCGCGCGCACGGCGGCCCGAGCCGGTGATTCCCGCGATCAATCGCGGCGAACCCGACGAATGGAAGGAATTCTGAGGCGATGAAGAGCGCCGGCAATCCAACCAGCGTCTTGTCACCGAGCGCAACGGACCGCGATCGCGAGTTCGGCTACACCCGCAGCGACTTCGACGAGCTACGAACGTTGATCTATGCGCACGCGGGCATCCGGCTCAACGACAGCAAGTATGAGATGGTGTACAGTCGGCTGACGCGCAGGCTCCGCGCGCTTGGCCTTTCCGACTTCAGCAGCTATCTGGCGCTGCTGCACGCAAGAGACCATCCGGAGTGGGAGAACTTCGTCAATGCCCTGACGACGAATCTGACGGCGTTCTTCCGCGAACCGCATCACTTCCCTTTGCTGGCGGAATACCTGCGCGGACTGCCACATGGGTCCAGCGCGATGCTATGGAGCGCGGCCGCTTCGACCGGCGAAGAGGCCTACTCGATGGCGATGGTCGCCTGCGAGGTATACGGGACGCTACGGCCGGCAGTGAAAATACTCGCAAGCGACCTCGATAGCCAGGTATTGCAAAGAGCGAGCGAGGGGATTTACGCGAAGGAATTGGTTCAGGATCTGCCGCCCGAACGGTTGCGGCGCTTTTTCCTCAACGGGTCCGGCTCGCGCGAAGGCTACGTCAAGGTCAGGCCCGAGCTGCGGGCGCTCGTCACGTTCACCAGGCATAACCTGCGCGACGAGCACTGGGAGCTGCGCGAGAGCTTCGACTGCATTTTTTGCCGCAACGTCATGATCTACTTCGACAAGCCGACCCAGTATCAGGTGCTGACGCGGATGGCTCGCGTACTGAAACCGCAGGGCCTGCTGTTCGCCGGTCACTCGGAAAGCTACTTCCACGCCACCGATCTGTTCCGTGCTTGTGGGCGGACGGTATACCGCCATGCGTAGGGACCTCCGACCGCATGTCCCTTGCCCGGGCGACGCGGAGCGAGCGCGATGAGCAGCGAACATTCCGCGAACGGCAGCCGCAGTGCCGGGGCGCCGATCCTGTACGTCGATCGGGAGTTCAATGCCACTGCGGCCAAGATCGGGCCTGGAGAATATTACGTAACTCAGCGGGACATGCTGATCGTCACCGTGCTTGGATCCTGCGTTTCGGCGTGCCTGAGAGACTCGACGACACAGATCGGCGGGATGAACCATTTCATGCTGCCCGAACACGGGGGCGACCCGGACAGCCCGCTCTCCAATTCGGCGCGCTACGGTGCCTACGCCATGGAAGTGCTGATCAATAACCTGATCGGCATGGGCGCTCGCCGGGACAAGCTCGAGGCAAAGCTGTTCGGCGCGGGACGGGTGATGCAGGGCATGTCGGACATCGGCAAGCGAAACGCGCTTTTTGCCCAGCATTACCTGCGCAGGGAAAAGATCCCCATCCTCGCGGAGGACCTGGGCAATCCACATCCGAGCAAGGTCTATTTTTTCCCTCGCACCGGGCGCGTGCTGGTGAAACGGCTCAAGACTCTCAAGAATGACACCATACTGACGCGCGAACGCGATCACGCGGAGAGGTTGGAGCACCTGCGCGTCAGCGGTGACGCGGACCTTTTCAAATAGGCCCCATGCGAACCAAGGTCCTGATCGTTGACGACTCGGCGCTCATGCGCCAGATGCTCTCCGAGATCATCGGTGGCTACGACGACTTCGAAGTCGTCGGTGCGGCGCACGACCCGTACATTGCGCGCGAAAAAATCAAGGCACTCAACCCCGACGTGCTGACCCTGGACGTCGAGATGCCGCGCATGGACGGACTCACGTTCCTGAAGAATCTCATGCGCCTCCGGCCGATGCCGGTGGTGATGGTTTCCTCGCTCACCAAGAAGGACGCGGAAACGACCTTGCGTGCGCTCGAACTGGGCGCGGTCGATTTCGTCACCAAGCCGGCCGCCCAGACGCCCGAAGATCTGGCGCGGTATGGTGAAATCATCGTCGAGAAACTTCGCGCGGCCGCATCGGCCGGCTCGCCGCGTGTCCGTGGAGAGGACGATCGCCCGCGTCCGCCCTCGAGTCCGGTACAGTCCGCGTTTCGATCCGGGCAACTTGTCGCCATCGGTGCCTCGACGGGGGGGACCGAAGCGCTGCGAGACGTGCTGACCCAACTCCCCGATACCTTCCCGCCGGTCATGGTGGTTCAGCACATGCCGGAGATGTTCACGAAGATGTTTGCGAAGCGGCTCGACGGCCTCTGCAGGATTACAGTCACCGAAGCGCGCCAAGGCGAGCGCATTCGCCCCGGGCACGCCTACATCGCACCCGGCGACATGCACATGCGCCTTGCCCGCGAGGGTGACCATTTTGCGGTCGCGCTCGACCAGGATCCGCCCGTCAATCGCCACAGGCCCGCCGTGGACGTGCTCTTCCACTCGATTGCGGAGATAGCCGGGAAGACGAGCGTCGGCGTCATCCTGACGGGCATGGGCGCGGACGGGAAGTCGGGGATACGCGCTCTCAAGGAGGCGGGAGCCCGTACCCTTGCGCAGGACCGCGACAGCTGTGTCGTATTCGGGATGCCGAAAGCGGCTATCGATACCGGCTGTGTGGACGCGGTCGTTCCGATCGCTGAAATGGCCGATGAGATCCTGCGCTCGGTTGCCGTGACGAAGCAATGAATCCTCGCGCACGCGACGAGGCTGTTTCGCGACCGAAAACAGCGTACGGAAGGCGCGATGGGACCCCCCCGCGGGTAACCAGTATCATTGATCGGGAGAAGCAGTCATGATTCAGACAATGCGAGCGACGCCATCATCTCCGGCACCGGAATCCGGCGCGGCTGTCAAAGGCGCAGGGCGGGAGTTGCTCACGTTTCGGTTGGGCGGTGAGGAGTACGGCATCGACATCCTGAAGGTGCAGGAAATCCGTGGCTGGGAAACGCCCACAGCGATCGCCAACGCGCCGGCGTTCATCAAGGGCGTGATCAGCCTGCGCGGAACGATCGTGCCGGTGGTGGATCTGCGGCTCAAGTTCAATCTCGGCGAAGCGAAGTACGATGAAACCACGGTAATGATCATCCTCAACCTCTCAGGCCGCGTGGTGGGCGTGGTCGTGGACGCCGTTTCTGACGTGCTTACCCTTGCTGCCGAGCAGATCAAGCCGGCGCCCGAGTTCTCGTCCACGTTCGACACGACCTATATTACGGGGCTGGGCGTGGAGAAGGACCGCATGCTGATACTGGTGGATATCGAGCGCCTCATGACGAGCTCGGACATGGCGCTTGTGGACGCGGCTGCGGCGACGTAACGCGGTCCCTGCCGAGCCGGCAGGAGCATATCCAATCGAGCGGGCGCCCCGTCGGGTGCCCTCAGCACGGCAAGACGCTGAATCGTCTGCGATATAATGGGCGCCCACTACGGATCTTCGCCATGCAGCTTTTCGCACTCGGCTTGAATCACCAGACGGCCCCGCTCGCGATGCGCGAGCGCGTTGCGTTCCAGGCCGAGCGCCTTCGCTCGGCGCTCGCGGAACTGACGCTGCGTGAGCCCGTCAGAGAGGCGGCGATCCTCTCGACCTGCAATCGCACCGAGCTCTATTGCGCGATCGGAGACCCGCAGGCGGCGCTCGAGTGGCTGGCGGGCTACCACGGGGTTCAACCCCAGGAACTGAAGCCCTACGTCTACACGCATCCGCAGAGCGATGCCGTGCGGCACACGTTCCGGGTTGCTTCGGGCCTCGACTCTATGGTGGTCGGGGAGCCGCAGATCCTCGGCCAGATGAAGGAGGCGGTTCGCGTCGCTGAGTCCGCCGGCACCCTGGGAACGCTGCTGAACAAGCTGTTTCAACGCTCGTTCGCCGTGGCGAAGGAGGTACGCAGCAATACCGGGATCGGCACGAACGTCGTCTCGATGGCCGCCGCGGCGGTGAAGCTCGCCGCGCGGATTTTTCCGAGTCTCTCCGAGCAAAAGGTACTGCTGATCGGCGCGGGCGAGATGATCGAGCTCGCCGCGACCCATTTTGCGGCACAGCAACCGCGGGGCATGGTCGTAGCCAACCGTACCCTGGAGCGTGCCGAGGCGCTGGCGCACCGCTACAACGCCGAGTCATTCGAGCTGCGCGACCTGCCTGAGCGGCTGCATGAATTCGACATCGTTATTTCCTGCACTGCGAGCTCGCTGCCCATCATCGGCAAGGGCACGATGGAACGCACCGTGCGTGCGCGCCGCCATCGCCCCGTGTTCATGGTGGATCTCGCCGTGCCTCGGGACATCGAAGCCGAGGTGGGCGTGATGGACGATGTGTTTCTCTACACCATCGATGATCTCGCCGCGACCGTGCGCGAGGGGCTGGACGCGCGTCAGGCCGCGGTCGCGCAGGCCGAGGCCATCATTGAATCGCAGGTAGGCTCGTTCCTGCACTGGATGAAGACGCGCGAAATGGTGCCGCTCATCCGCCAGTTGCGCGAATCAGCCGAGGAGGCGCGAAGCCGCGAGGTCGAGCGCGCGGTGAGAATGCTCGTGCGCGGCGACGACCCCAAGGCGGTCCTCGAGGCGCTGTCCCACGGTCTGACCAACAAACTGATGCATGCTCCTACCGAGGCGCTCAGCCAGGGCAGCCAGGATGACCAGGCGCTCAAGGCGCTGGTCGCACGCCTGTATCACCTGCGCGCGCGCGATTAATTCGCGCGCGCGATCTCGGACCGATGAAGGCGACCATCGCGGCAAAACTCGATCAGCGGCGCCAGCGGCTCCTCGACGTCAGCGCGCTTCTTTCTTCTGAAAACGCGACGCGTGACCTGGAGCAGTTTCGGAAGCTCTCTCGCGAGCACGCCGAGCTCGAACCGGTCGTCGAGCTCTTCAACAAGTATCGAGAAGCGGAGCAGAGCGTCGCCGAGGCGCAGGATCTGCTCGCCGATCCGGAGATGAAAAGCTACGCCGAGAGTGAGATCAAGGCCGGCCGCGAGAGGCTCACTGCTCTTGAATCGGAGCTGCAGAAACTGCTCCTCCCGAAGGATCCAAACGATGAGCGCAACATTTTTCTCGAGATCCGTGCTGGAACCGGTGGTGACGAGTCGGCGCTTTTCGCCGGCGACCTGTTTCGCATGTATGCACGCTATGCCGAACGCCAGGGTTGGCAAGTGGAAATCATTTCGGAATCGCCGGGCCAAGTCGGCGGGTACAAGGAGATCATCGCCCGCGTCATCGGGCAGGGCGCCTACTCCAAGCTCAAGTTCGAATCGGGCGGCCATCGTGTCCAGAGAGTGCCGGAGACTGAGACTCAGGGCCGCATCCACACCTCGGCCTGCACGGTGGCGGTGCTGCCCGAGGCGAGCGCGATCGGCGACGTCGTACTGAACCCCTCGGATCTCCGTATCGACACCTACCGCGCCTCCGGGGCCGGCGGCCAACACGTCAACAAGACCGATTCGGCGGTGCGGATCACGCACCTGCCCACCGGGATCGTGGTCGAGTGCCAGGATGCGCGCTCCCAGCACAAGAACAAGGAGAAGGCGCTCGCAGTGCTCGCGGCGCGCATCAAGGACAAGCAGCGGCGCGAGCAGCAGGCCAAGGAGGCCGCGACCCGAAAATCGCTCGTCGGCTCAGGCGACCGTTCCGAACGGATACGCACATACAACTTCCCGCAAGGGAGGGTTACCGACCACCGCATCGGCCTCACCCTGTACAAGATCAACGACATCATGGACGGTGACCTTTCCCAGCTGACGCAGGCGCTGCTCGCCGAACACCAGACCGAGCAGCTCGCCGCATTCGCCGAAGAGCGCTGAGGGTCGGCGTGAGCGCAGTCGAAACCGGCGCTACGATCGGCAGCTTGCTGCGCGAATCTGGCTCGCCGCGATTCGAAGCTGAGCTGTTGCTCTGCTCGGTCCTCGGCTGCGAGCGCTCGCATCTCATCGCGCATACCGACGAGGCGCCCGATCCGCGGAAGGCGAGTCTGGCCAAGGGCGCGTTCGCGCGGCGGCGCGCGGGCGAGCCGATTGCCTACATCACAGGCCGGCGTGAGTTCTACGGCGTCGCGCTCAAGGTGACGCCGGCGGTCCTGATCCCGCGTCCCGGAGACCGAGCTTCTGGTCGAGCTCACGCTCGAGCGCGCAGTGCCGGGTGCGCGCATATTAGATCTCGGAACCGGGAGCGGCGCGATTGCGGTGGCTCTCGCGTGCGAGCGGCCCGACCTTGCGATCATCGGAACGGATATTTCAGAACCCGCTCTAGCCGTCGCCCGGCGGAACGCCCGCGATCAAAGGGCCGCCATCGAGCTCGTGCGCAGCGACTGGTTCGAGGGGCTCGCGCCGGGGAAGTTCGATTTGATCGTGGCGAACCCGCCGTACGTCGCGGAAAAGGACGCGCATCTCGACCGGGGCGATGTACGTTTCGAGCCTCGTCTTGCGCTCCTCGGCGGCGAGGACGGGTTCGACTGCATTCGAAAGATCGCAGCACATGCGCGAGACCGCCTCCGGCCAGGCGGCTGGCTGCTGCTGGAGCATGGATATGACCAGGGGGATCGCTGCGCCGAGCTTTTCCGCGAGTTTGGCTACATCGAAGTGGAAACCTTTGCAGACCTCGCCGGACTCCCGCGCGTGTGCGCCGGCCATGCCGCTGATTGACCACGGTGAGACCCGCCGGTAAGATACCCGAGCAAATTCATCGGATATTCGAGGTCAGCCATGGACACGCGGGAACGCATCAAACAGCAGGTAACCACCCATCCGGTCGTGCTCTACATGAAGGGCACGCCGCAATTTCCTCAGTGCGGTTTTTCCGCCAATGCCGTGCAGATTCTCAAAGCCTGCGGGATCGACGAGGCCTTCACCGTCAACGTCCTGGAGGAGCCTGAAATCCGCCAGGGCATCAAGGAGTACGCGAACTGGCCGACAATACCCCAGCTCTATGTCAACGGCGAGTTCGTGGGCGGTTCGGACATCATGCGCGAGATGTATCAGTCCGGAGAGCTGCAGAAGCTTCTTGCCGAGAAGACCACATCTTAGCCGCGGATTGCTCTCCTAACCGACCTTCGCGAGGAGGCGCTCGATCATCCGCTCTGCCTGCGCCGCATAGCCGCCGCCGAAGAGATTCGCGTGGTTGAGGACGTGGTAGAGGTTGTAGAGATGTTTCCTCACCCCGTAGCCCCGATCGAGCGGCGCGAGTTCTGAGTAGGCGGAATAGAAGACCGGCGGGAATCCGCCGAACAGCTCGGTCATCGCAAGGTCAGCTTCGCGATCCCCGAAATACGTTGCGGGATCGAAAAGCGCCGGCGTCCCGTCTGCAAGGAAGCTCGCGTTGCCGCCCCACAGATCGCCGTGCAGCAGCGACGCCGCCGGCGCGTGTCCGGCGAGGAATTGCGGCAGCGCCGCGAGCAGCCGCTCACCTTTCTTCAGTAGAGGTTTGCCGAGCCCGTTTCTTTCAGCCAGCGCAAGTTGCGGGGCGAGCCGCGCTTCGCCCCAGAAGTCGCTCCAGGACGGCGAAGGGCGGTTCGCCTGTGGCGTCGCCCCGATGTAGTTGTCGCGCCGCCAGCCGTAGCGCTCGCCGCAGGTCGAGTGCACGCGGGCGAGCGCGCGCGCGAGCGCCGCGAAATCTCCGTTCCCGCGCAGGTCGAGGTATTCGAGCACAAGGAACGCTTCACCCCCGCCCGCCCCCTGGCAGATGGGCGAAGGGACACGCGCGCCCGCTGTGGCAAGCGCGACTAGCCCGTCAGCCTCGGCGATGAAATTATCTAGTCGTGAGCGATCGTTGATTTTCGCGAAGAGTCTGCGCCCGGTCCCCTCCAAAATGTAGGAGCGGTGAATGCAGCCCCCCGCAGCGGGCGTGGCGCGCTCGATTCGGAATGCGCCGATGGCATCCGAGACCGCCGCTTCCAGCGCGGCACGGAGTTCTGCGGAAGCGATCATACGTGTCGCCCAGACCCTGCGGGACCGAGCGGCTGCCGCTACAGCGCTGCAAGGCGCGTGTTGGCGAGTTTCAGCCGCTCGACCAGGATCGCCATGAACGCCCGGTCGAAGCAGTGTCTGCAGGCGTCGGAGGCACGGTCGAGGTCCTCGGCGCGGATCTTGATGATGCGCGAAGGGCCCATGGCGGAAACGTCCGCGGTGCGCTCCTTCCCGTCCTGGGCGAGATAGGCCATTTCGCCGAAGCATTCCCCCGACCGCAGAATGTTGAGAAGTTTCTTCCTCTTGGTCACCTTCACTTCGCCTGCGGCGAGGATGCAGAAGAAATTGCCCTCGGTCCCATCCTCCATGATGACGGTTCCCGGTGAGAGGTTCTCCCATTGCGATATACGCAAGACCTCCCACAGCTCGGCGTCCGTGAACCTCGAGAAGAATGGCATTTCGCGTAGCGTGTTGAACTTGTTGGTGTCGGCGGCCTCGCGCCCTTCGGACTGCACGTTTCGAAAGGCTTCGGCAAGATCCAGGGAGAACTCCTCCCAGGTCTGATAACGCCGCTCCAGCTCCTTGGCCATCGCCTTCTTCACGATCGCATCCACCTCAGGAGGCACTTCCTTGCGCAGCGACGATGGAGGCGGTGGATCGACGTTGGTGATCTGGTACATCATCGAGTAATTGCTCGTGCCCATGAAAGGCAGCGTGCCCGTGAGCAGATGGTACATAACGACGCCCAGCGAATAGATATCGGTCTGGTGATTGAGCGGCTGATCCCTGTACTGCTGGGGCGACATGTACGCGGGGGAGCCGATCCCGCTCACCTGAGTCTGTTCCGCGCTCGCCATCAACGCGGCACCGAAGTCGGAGATCTTGATGTCGGTCGAGCCTGCGAGGAGGATGTTCGCAGGCTTGATGTCCCGATGCGTGATTCCCATCTTGTTCGCGAAACCGAGCGCGCGGGTGCATTTGAAGACGATCTCGACGACCTTGTCGATCGGCAGCAGCTTGTCCTTGGCGCAGAAAGGCTCGAGCGTCCCTCCAGGCACGTATTCCATGACGATGTAGCTCATCTTGGGCGCGACGACCGCATCGTAGATCTGCACGATGTGCGGGTGCTGGAGCTTGCCTGCCAGCGACGCCTCGGTGACGAACAGCTTCTTGTAGAGCTTTGCGCTGTCGTCGGCGTCCTTCAGGCGGTCCTCGTAGACGACCTTGACTGCAACGTCGCGACTCGAGAACGGGTCGTGGCAAAGGAAGACTTCGCTCGTCATGCCTTCGCCGAGCCGTCGCTTGACCTCGTACTTGCCGATATGCTTCATGGGACCCGCGCGGCGTGAAGGTACCTACCCTAGAAATGCGGTCACAATGAGATCACGACACCGGTTCAGGCCGCAAGAATCCTGCGCGCGCGCCTGATCGCGGCGCGCACCTGCGCCGGCGCGGTGCCGCCGATATGCGAACGGGCCGCGACCGAGCCCTCGAGCGTGAGGACGCCGTAGACGTCCTTTCCGATTCCGGGAGAGAACCGGCGCAACTCGTCGAGAGACAGCTGCTCCAGCCGGCGCTTCGAGCCCTCGGCAAAGCGCACGGCGCGGGCTGCCGCCTCGTGGGCGTCCCGGAACGCAAGCCCCTTCTTCACGAGGTAATCGGCCAGGTCGGTGGCAGTCGCGAAGCCCTCTTCAGCCGCCGCGCGCATCGCGCCCGTATTGACGCGGATGCCGGGAACCAGCTCGGCGAAAACGGCGAGCGTGTCGCGCAGGGTGTCGGCTGCGTCGAACGCGGGCTCCTTGTCCTCCTGATTGTCCTTGTTGTACGCGAGGGGCTGCCCTTTCATCAGGGTGAGCAGCGCCATGAGATCGCCGGCGACCCTCCCGGTCTTCCCGCGCGCGAGCTCGGGGACGTCGGGGTTCTTCTTCTGCGGCATGATCGACGAGCCGGTGCAGAACCGATCGGGCAGTGCAACGAAGCCGAAACGCGGGTTGGTCCAGAGGATCAGTTCCTCCGAAAAGCGAGAAAGATGCACCATGGCGAGCGCGGCACAGGCACAGAATTCGATCGCAAAGTCGCGGTCGGACACGGCGTCGAGAGAGTTCTGGCTCACGACCTCGAAACCCAGTTCGCGGGCCACCTTCGCGCGATCGATCCGGAAGGAAGTCCCTGCAAGCGCCGCCGCCCCGAGCGGAAGGTGGTTGACGCGCCGCCGACAGTCGGAGAAGCGCGAGTGGTCGCGCTCGAACATCTCGAAATAGGCGAGCAGGTGATGTCCGAAGGTCACCGGCTGGGCGACCTGCAGGTGCGTGAACCCGGGCATGACCGTCGCGGCGTGCTTTTCCGCGAGGTCGAGCAGCCGCCGCTGCAGGTCGCGCAGCAGGCCGCCGATTCTCGTCGATCTCTTCGCGCAGCCAGAGCCGCAGACTGGTCGCGACCTGGTCGTTGCGCGAACGCGCGGTGTGCAGACGCTTGCCGGCTTCGCCGACCAGAGCAATCAGCCGCCTCTCGATGTTCGAGTGGACGTCCTCTGCGTCGATGGACCAGCGAAACCTTCCCGTCTCGATTTCCCGCGAGATCCTGGAGAGGCCCCGCTCGATCGCCTTGAGATCGGCGACCGAGAGGATTCTCGCGGAGCGCAGCATGCGCGCGTGGGCAAGGGATGCGCGGATGTCCTGGGCCGCGAGGCGGCGATCGAAGCCGACCGACGCGGTGTAGCGCTTGACGAGATCGGACACCGGTTCGGCGAATCGCCCCGACCAGGGTTTGTTGCCGGAACTGGGCTTGGCGGCCATGGTTGATTGTAAAATGCCCGGAAGTGCGAAGCGCGCAACCCGACTCCGCGCGCCTGCGTGCGAAAAAAGTGCAAAGTATACGGCAAAACGACTGGCCCGACGCCCTGCCGGACTTCCGCAATCTGGGCGTGATCTCACGCATACTCGTCTCGGTGAACGCGGCAGCCTTGTTTCTTGCCCTGGCGCGTTCCAGGGACATCGGCGAATTCCCCGGTAAGGTCACCGAAGTCGCCGGATCGCTGGAGCCCGTGCTGCTCGTAGTATTGGTCCTCCTCTATGCCGGGTCCACGCAACTACGGCGCCTCGCGTATCCGCAGGGGCTGCTTGCCGTACTTGCGACCGTACTTGCGGTGACCGCCGTTCTCTTTCCACTTCAGTCCTTTTCTGGAGGGAGTGTCAGCGGCGGCGAGCTCGCCCTTGGACTCGGCTATGCCGCGCTCGCGACAGGATCGCTCGCTTGGTATTTCCATCTGCGCAACCGCGCTTTCTCTCCTGCGATTTCCGAGGCGCGTCTCCAGGCCTTGCAGGCGCGAATCCGCCCGCACTTTCTCTTCAACAGCCTGAACGCCGTGCTCTCCCTCGTCCGCAAGGATCCGAAGCGCGCCGAAGCTGCCCTGGAGGATCTCGCCGAGCTGTTTCGGACCGTCATGGCCGACAACCGTGAGCTGATCGCGCTCGGAGATGAGTTGTCCTTGTGCCGGCAGTATCTCAACCTGGAGCAGCTGCGCCTCGGGGAGCGGCTCAGTGTGCAATGGCGGGTGGATCCCGGCGTCGAACAGGCGCTGGTGCCGCCGATGCTGTTGCAGCCGCTGATCGAGAATGCCGTGTACCACGGGATCGAGCCGGGGATCGGAGCCGGAGTCATCGAAGTGCGCATCGAACGCCGGGACGACAGACTGTCGCTGCAATTGTCCAATCCCTATCACGAGGAGTACCAGCACCGCCAGGGAAATCGCATGGCGCTCGCCAACATCCGGGAGCGCCTGCAGCTGCATTTCGATGTCGAAGCGAGTCTGGATACGCGTATCGCGAGCGACCGCTTTGAGATCGTCATCCTGATGCCCTACCGCAAGCCGTGAACCCGCTCAGGATAGTGGTCGTCGATGACGAGGAACCGGCGCGCAATCGCCTGCGCGAGCTGCTCGATGATTGCCGCGCTGAGCTCCCGCATCAGATCGTCGGAGAAGCGGCAAACGGCGTGGAGGGCCTGAAAACGGTTGCGGAGAGAAAGGCGGACGCGGTGCTGGTCGATATCCAGATGCCCGAGATGAGCGGCATGGAGTTCGCACGGCATCTGCTGGTGATGGAAGCCCCGCCCGCCGTGATCTTCGTGACCGCGCACGACCGGTACGCCGTCGAGGCTTTCGAGGTCAATGCGGTGGACTACCTGACCAAGCCGGTGCGCGCGCCGAGGCTGCTCGCGGCGTTGAAGAAAGCCGCGGCCGGAGGGCGGCTCGCGCGCGGGGTGCTCGAACGCATCGATCCGGCGCCCAGGCGCTACCTGAGCGTGGCGGAGCGCGGCCGGGTGATCCTCGTTCCGGTGCAGGAGATCGTTTACCTTAAGGCCGAGCAGAAATACGTTACGGTGTGCACGCGAGCAGGCGCGCACCTCGTCGAGGAATCGCTGGCTCAACTCGAACAGGAGTTCGGCAGCGTGTTCGTGCGGATTCACCGCAACTGCCTGGTCGCGCGACGCCTGATCCGCGGTTTCGAGCGCGTGAGCGAACCTGAAGGCGAAATCGGATGGGCGGTGATCCTGGAGGGGCGCGACGAGAGGCTTCCTGTAAGCCGCAGGCTGTGGACGCAAGTCAAGTCGCTGGCCGCAAGTTGAATCCAGCTCCGGAACGGATCGTCATCGCCTCGCGCCGGAGCCGGCTTGCGATGTGGCAGTCCGAGCACGTTGCGGCGGAACTGCGGCGCCTGTATCCGCATTGCGAGGTGAGCATCCTTGGCCTCACGACGCAAGGGGATAGAATCGTTGACCGGCCACTTGCGGAGGTCGGCGGAAAGGGTCTTTTCGTCAAGGAGCTCGAGGCCGCGCTCGAGGAAGGGCGTGCCGATCTCGCAGTGCATTCCGCCAAGGACGTGCCGATGCTGCTGCCGCAAGGCTTTTGCCTGGCTGCGGTCACGGCGAGAGAAGACGCGCGGGATTGCCTGGTGTCGAACGAGAGCGCGAGACTGGAGACGCTGCGCACAGGCAGCATCGTCGGGACATCCAGCCTGCGGCGCGAGGCGCAGCTACGCGAGCGGTACCCGGGGCTCACGGTGAAACCGCTGCGCGGCAATCTCGACACGCGTCTGGCGAAGCTCGACCGGGGCGAATGCCAGGCGCTCGTGCTCGCCGCCGCGGGGTTGAGGCGACTCGGCCTTGGGTCGCGAATCCGTGCGATGCTCGAACCCGAGCAGAGTCTGCCTGCGCCCGGACAGGGGGCACTCGCCATCGAGTGCCGCGAGGACGATGACGTATCGCGCAGGCACGTAGCGCCGCTCGACGATCTCGCTACGTCGGCCTGCGTGCTGGCCGAGCGTGCTGTAAGCCGTGCCCTGTCGGGAGATTGCCGACTGCCGCTCGCAGCCTATGCTCTCGCGGACGGCGCGCAGATATATCTGAGAGGTCTCGTGGCGCTGCCCGACGGCAGCAAGGTGGTTCGCGCCGAGCTGAAAGGTCCCATCTCCGCGCCCGAGCAATTGGGCGAGGCGCTCGCAGGGAACCTGCGGCGCCTGGGTGCGGACGCGATCCTCTCCGCCTTGCGATGACCGCCGGACCGCTTTCGGGCCGCGGCATCGTGATCACGCGCCCGCGGGAGCATGCCGTAGCGCTGGCCGACCTCATTCGTGCGGCCGGGGGGGATCCGGTTCTCTTTCCCACGCTGGAGATACTCCCGCCGGATGATCCCGCTGCGGCCGCCGGAGTCATCGCGCGCCTGAGTTCTTTCCAGCTCGCGATATTCGTCAGCCCGACCGCGGCAACGCGAGGCTGCGCGATGTTGAGCGCTTCCGCATGGCCCGCGGGCTTGCGCGTCGCCGCGCTGGGTGCCGGAACGGCGAGGGCCCTAGTGCGACTGGGATTGCGCGACGTGATATCGCCGCCGGGGGAGGCCGACAGCGAGGCTCTTGCCGCACTTCCCGAGTTGCAGGACCTGCGCGATCGCGCGGTCGTCATCTTTCGCGGGCAGGGGGGACGCGAGTGGTTGGGAGCGAGGCTGGAGGCGCGTGGAGCGAGGGTCGAGTACGCCGAGTGCTACCGCCGCGCCCGGCCCGCTGCCGACGCAGGAGGGCTGCTTGCGCGCTGGCAAAGCGGTGGCATCGAAGCGGTCTCGATTACCAGCACCGAAGGCCTGGAGAATTTCACTGCGATGCTGGGTCCGACCGGCAAAGGATACCTGTGCGCAAGTCCCGTATTCGTTCCGCATCCGCGCATCGCCGCGGCCGCCCGGGAACTCGGCGTGCGCCAAGTGCTCGTCACCGGACCCGGGGACGATCAAACCGTGGCGGAGATGTCGGCTTTTTTTTCTAGAGTATGATCGCCCCGTATTGATGGATCTGTCGGAGCATGGAAGAGAACACGCCGCCCGCCCCCGCGCCTAAGCGAGAGTCCCGAGGCATCGCGATGCTGCTGGTCGCAATCGGATTCGTCCTCGTTTCCGTCGCCCTCGTCTGGCAGTGGTACGAGGATCGCAGCGACACGGGCGCGCTCCGGGAGGAGATCGCGCGCCGTTTGCGTGACAGCGAGAACGACGGCCGGGACGCGCGACTCATGGCGAGGCAGGCGCAGGAAGCACAGCGCGAGACGCAGGCGAAACTCGCGCAGCTCGAGCTTAAGCTCGCTGAATTCCAGAGCCAGCAACTGGCTCTCGAAGCGCTCCTCCAGGACCTGTCCCGGGGCCGGGACGAATGGGTGCTCGCCGAAATCGAGCAGATTCTCACTATCGCCTCGCAGCAGCTCCAGTTCGGAGGCAGCACTCAAGTCGCGTTGAACGCCTTGCAGACGGCCGACGCCCGTCTCTTGCGTTCAGGCCGGCCGCAATTGCAGCCGCTGCGAAAGGTTCTCGCCCGGGACATCGAGCGCCTGAAGGCGGCCCCGAACCAAAGCGTCGCGGGATTCGCCGCCAGGCTCGATCAGTTGATCGCGAGCGTCGACAGCCTCGCGCTCGCCCAGGACGCGCGCCCGCAGCCTACAGCTGCCCCCGAGCGCGAGTCGCAGGGCCTTTGGGAGCGGCTCGGCGCCGAAGTCTTGAGCGAGATGAAACAGCTCGTCAGGATACAGAAGGTCGAGGGCACCGAGGCGGTCCTCCTCAGTCCGTCGCAGGCTTTTTTCCTGCGCGAGAACCTCAAACTGCGCCTGATGAATGCACGGCTCGCACTCCTCGCGCGCGACGAAACGACCTATCGGAACGACCTCAAGCTCTCCGCGGCGTGGCTGGTCCGCTACTTCGATGTGCGTTCCAAGGACGTCGCGTCGGCGTCTGCGGCCCTGAAGCAGCTCGATTCCGGTGGCACGGGCGTCTCGCATCCTGGAATCGGCGAAAGCCTTGACGCGGTACGCGCGTACAAGGCGTCGCGCGAACGGCCGGGCCGATGAAAGCCCTGATGTGGCTGCTTGCGGCGCTCGCGCTCGCAGCGGCGCTGTCGATCGGACTGCGCGGGAACGACGGGTATGCGCTTTTCGTGCTGCATCCGTGGCGCGTCGAAGTCTCGCTCAATTTGCTCGCAGTCCTCACCCTCGTCGTCTTTGTCGTTGCGTACTTTCTGACGAGGGCGGTGTTGCACACCTTTTCGCTCCCCTCCCAGGTGCGCGCCTTTCGCGAGCGCCGGCGCGACGAGAAGGGACAGAAGGCCTTGCTGAAGTCCATTCAGGCCTTGTTCGAGGGCCAGTACGCCAAGGCCGAGAAGCTGGCTTCGGAGGCTCACGAGCTCAGCGCCGCGCCGACCCTCGCGAGCTTGCTCGCGGCGCGCGCGACGCAGCGGCTGCGCGAGTTTGGGCGGCGCGACCGATGGCTCGAGCGGGCGGCAGAAGGCGACGACGATTGGCGTCCCGCACGACTCATGACCACTGCGGAGCTGCTGCTGGACGAAAGGCGCTTCGACGAGGCAAGAAAGGTCCTGCGAGAGCTGAATCCCAACGGGCACCCCGCATCGCTTCCGCTGCTGCTGCGCGCGGAGCAAGGCATGGCGAACTGGGAGGAAGTCGTCCGCATAGCGAAGCTGCTGGAAAAACGGAACGCGATGCCTGCGGAAGCGCTGGAAAGCGTCGGCATGAACGCGCGCATCTCGATGCTGTCGCACAAGACCCTGGATCCGGAGGGCCTCGCCCGGTACTGGGAAGAGATGCCGCGCTCAGAGCGAACGCGGCCGAAGATCGCTGCCGTGGCGGCACGTGCCTTCATGCAGCTCGGCGATTGCCGCAGGGCGCACCGCGCCATCGAGGAAGCGCTCGAACGGAACTGGGACAGTGCGCTCGTCCTGCTCTATGGGGAATGCATCGACGAGGACGCGCGCGAGCGCATCGAGCGGGCGGAAAAGTGGCTGAAGGAACGACCGGGCGACGCGGAACTCCTGCTCACGCTCGGGCGCCTGTGCGTGCAGCGCGAGCTCTGGGGAAAGGCGCAGAGCTACTTCGAAGCGAGCCTCGCGACGCGCCCGACCCAGGGCGCGCACGTCGCTCTGGCCGAGCTCTTCGAGCGCATCGGCCGCACCGAGCAGGCCGCGAGGCATTTTCGCGCGAGCGCCGACCTGGGGCTCGCGGGCCGCGCACGGGGCTAGATGCCGAGACTGGGGAGCTGTTTCTCCGGATAGCGAGTGCCCGAGGCGACACCGGGCTCAAACACCTTGGCAAGCTGTGCGATCTCGGCAGGGCTGAGCTTGATATCGGCCGCCGCGGAGTTTTGCTCGAGGTAGCTGCGCCGTTTCGTCCCGGGAATAGGCACGATGTCCTGACCCTGAGCGAGCACCCACGCAAGCGCCACCTGCGCCGGCGTGACCTTGTGCGCCGCGGCGACCGCTTCGAGCGGTTGCAGCAGGTCGACGTTGCGCTTCAGATTGTCGGGATTGAATCGCGGATGATCGCGGCGCCGGTCCTTGGGCAGGAGAGCGTCGAGCGTCTTGATAGTAGCGGTGAGGAAGCCGCGACCCAGAGGCGAGTAGGCCATGAAACCGATGCCGAGCTCCCGGCAGGCGGGGAGGATGTCCTTTTCGACGTCGCGCGACCACAGCGAATATTCGGTCTCGAGCGCGGCGATGGCGTGTACCTTGTGCGCCCGGCGGATGGTCGCCGCACCCGCCTCCGACAGTGCGAGATACCGCACCTTGCCCTGATCGACCAGCTTCTTCATCGCGCCCACCGTGTCCTCGATCGGCACCTTGGGATCGACGCGATGCAGCCCGTAGATGTCGATCATGTCCACACCGAGTCGCTTGAGCGAAGCTTCGCAGGCTGAGACAACGTAGGCAGGATGGCCCCCCGACTGGCCTTCGGGAAGCTTGAATCCGGACAAGCCCATGTTCCCGAATTTGGTCGCGACGAGGACCCGGTCGCGTTTGCCCTTTATCGCGCGCCCGACCAGTTCTTCGTTGACGCCTGATGCATAAGCGTCCGAAGTGACGATCAGGTTGACGCCGAGATCGATGGCGCGGTGGATGGTCGCGATCGACTCGGTATCGTTGGGCTCGCCGTAGAGCCCGGTCATTCCCATGCAGCCCAATCCCAACGCCGGGACCGTGGGGCCGTTCCTACCAAGCTTGCGTTTTTCCATTGTCTTCTCTCCTCAATAACAATCAGGATTCAGTCGTTCCTCCGACCCAGTCTCTCGGGCGCAGGAACTCGCGGTAAAGCCTGTCCTCCTCGCTCGAGGGCTCGGGCTTCCAGTCATAACGCCATTTCACGATCGGAGGCAGCGACATCAATATCGACTCGGCGCGTCCGCCGGACTGCAGTCCGAAGAGCGTGCCGCGGTCGTACACAAGATTGAATTCGACATAGCGTCCGCGGCGGTAAGCCTGGAAGTCGCGTTCTCGCTCGCCGTAAGGGTTGCTGCGCCGGCGCTCGAGAACTGGAACGTAGGCCGGCAGAAAATGATCCCCGACGCTTCGCGTGATACCGAAACAGGAGTCGAAGCCTCGTTCGTTCAGATCGTCGAAGAAGATGCCGCCGATGCCTCGTGGCTCGCTGCGGTGCTTGAGAAAGAAATACTCGTCGCACCAGCGCTTGAAGCGCGGGTAGTAGTCCGGCCCGGAGGGCTCGAGCGCGGCTCGGCAGACAGCGTGAAAGTGACGCGCGTCTTCCTCGAATCCGTAATAAGGGGTCATGTCCATCCCGCCTCCGAACCACCATACCGGTTCGCTTCCCGCCCGCGTCGCGATCAGGAATCTCACGTTCATGTGAACGGTGGGGACAAATGGGTTGCGCGGATGCAGGACCAGCGACACGCCCATGGCTTCAAAAGCCCGTCCCGCGAGCTCCGGCCGGGACGCACTCGCGGAGGGCGGGAGTCGCTCTCCGCGCACGCGGGAGAAATTCACTCCCCCGCGTTCGAAGACGTCGCCGTCCTCGACGATCCGGCTCTCGCCGCCCCCGCCTCCCTCGCGCTCCCAGCGGTCGCTGCGGAAACGCCGGCCGTCGATTCGCTCCAGCTCGGATACGATGCGGTTCTGCAGCCCGGTCAGGTAGTCGAGAACCGATTCCGGTTTCATCGTCAATGCTTTCTTTCGGCGCGATGCCCAATGTCCCGCCGATACTGCATGCCCTCGAATCGAATTCCATCGACGATTTCATAGGCGCGTCTGCGCGCCATTCCGATCGAATCCCCGAGCGTCGTGACGCAGAGCACGCGCCCGCCGTTGGTGACGAGGACTTCCCCCTTCAGCGCAGTGCCCGCATGGAATACGCGAAAGTCCTCGCCGGCGCTGGGGAGCCCGCTGATGGCGTCGCCTTTCTTCGGCGAGTCGGGGTAGCCGGCGGAGGCGAGAACCACGCCGAGCGCCGGGCGCCGGTCCCATTCCGCATTGGCGTGATCGAGCCTGCCATCGACAGCGGACTCGATCAGCTTGAAAAGGTCGCTTTTCAGGCGCAGGAGGATAGGCTGCGTTTCGGGATCGCCCAGCCTGCAGTTGAACTCCAGCACCCGCGGATTGCCCGCGCTGTCGATCATGAGGCCGGCATAGAGAAACCCGCTGTAGGGATGACCTTCCTCGGCCATCCCCTTGAGCACGGGCCGGATGATTTCGCGAATCACGCGTGCGTGCAACTGGGGCGTCACGACCGGCGCCGGCGAATACGCCCCCATGCCGCCGGTGTTGGGTCCCAAGTCTCCGTCCTTCAGGCGCTTGTGATCCTGGCTGCTCGCGAGCGGCAGCACGTGCACACCGTCCGCGAGAACGATGAAGCTCGCTTCTTCGCCCTCCAGGAATTCCTCGATAACGACGCGGCTGCCTGCGGCTCCCATCGTGCGCTCGACGAGAATCTGGTCGATCGCGCGATGCGCTTCGTCCGCCGTCATCGCGACCACCACTCCCTTCCCGGCCGCGAGCCCGTCCGCTTTCACGACGATAGGGGCGCCGTGCGCATCGACGTAGCCGTGCGCCGCGCGCGCGTCGTCGAAGGTCGCGAACACCGCCGTAGGAATCCGGTGTCTCACCATGAATTCCTTGGCGAACTGCTTGGAGCTCTCCAGCCGCGCGCCGGCCTGCGTCGGGCCGAAGATGCGAAGGCCTCGCGCGCGGAAAGTATCCACGATCCCGTCGGCGAGCGGCGCCTCGGGGCCCACCACTGTGAGGAAGATATTTTCCGTTCGGGCGAATTCTGCAAGCTCGTCCACGCCGGAGATCGCAAGGTTTTCGAGGCCGGGTTCGCGGGCGGTGCCGCCGTTGCCGGGAGCGACGAAAACTTTCTGCACGCGGGGGCTGTGCGCGAGACGCCATGCGATCGCGTGCTCCCTGCCCCCCGAACCGATGACCAGAAGTTTCATGGGAGCGGCAAGACCTCAATGCCTGAAGTGTCTTGTGCCGGTAAACGCCATGACGAGAGCGCGCTCGTCGGCCGCCCTGATCACCTCTTCGTCGCGCATGCTGCCACCAGGCTGGATGACGGCCTTGGCGCCCGCCGCGGCGATAGCATCCACGCCGTCGCGAAACGGGAAGAACGCGTCCGATGCGACCACGGAGCCCGCGAGCGCGAGGCCCGCGTTCTGGGCCTTGACCACGGCAATCCGGACGGAGTCGATGCGGCTCATCTGACCTGCGCCGACACCGAGGGTGCGGCCGCGCGCGCAGAACACGATTGCATTGGACTTGACGTACTTGGCGACGCGCCAGGCGAACATGAGCGCCGCGAGCTGCTCCGGTGTGGGCTGCAGGCGTGTAACGATGCGCAGTTCGGAGAGCTGCACGCTGCGTTCATCCGGAGATTGCACGAGCAGGCCTCCGGTGACTCGTTTCAGATCGTACGTATTCGCGGCGCGCGCGAGCTTCACCGAGAGCAGCCGCACGTTGGCCTTGGCAGCGAAGATACGCCGGGCTTCGGGGTCGAATTCGGGCGCGATCAGCACCTCGGCGAACTGCCTGGCGCCTGCCTCGGCTGTTTCGGCGTCAAGACTCCGGTTGAAGGCAACGATGCCTCCAAACGCCGAGGTCGGATCGGTCGCATAGGCGTGTTCGTAGGCTTCGCGCAGCGAGGTTCCCGTCGCGGCGCCGCACGGGTTGGCGTGCTTGACGATAACGCAGGCGGGCTCATCGAGAGATTTCACGCACTCCCACGCCGCGTCGGCATCGGCGACGTTGTTGTAGGACAGCGCCTTGCCCTGGAGTTGGGTATAGCCTGCAATGCCGCCCGGCAAGGGCTTCGCGTCCCGATAAAACGCGGCGCTCTGGTGAGGATTTTCGCCGTAGCGCAGGTCCTGGATTTTTTCGAACTGAAGCGCCAGGCGTTCGGGAAAAGAGGAAGGCTTCTCTTCGCCGGCGAGGTCGGCGAGGTACTCGCCGATCGCGGCGTCGTACGCCGCGGTGTGGGCAAACGCCTTCTTCGCCAGTGCAAAGCGTGTGGCCTCGGTCAGCGCTCCGTTGTGCTCTCTCATTTCCGAAAGCACGCAGGAGTAATCGGACGGATCGGAAACGACTGCGACCCCCGCGTAGTTTTTCGCCGCGGCGCGCAGCATGCTCGGGCCGCCGATGTCTATGTTCTCTATCGCCTCTTCGAGGGTGCAGCCGGGCTTCGCCACGGCTTGCGCGAAGGGATAGAGGTTGACGACGACGAGATCGATCGGTTCGATCCCGGCCGAAATAATCGCGGCCATGTGTGCGGGGGAATCGCGCCGCGCGAGAATGCCGCCGTATACCCGTGGGTGCAGGGTCTTGACGCGTCCGTCGAGCATTTCGGGGAAGCCCGTGTACTCGGCGACCTCGGTCACCGGGACGCCCAGTTCGATGAGCCGTTTCGCGGTGCCGCCGGTCGAAAGGATCTTGATGTTGAGCCGCGCGAGTCCGAGGCCAAACTCGCGAAGGCCGGTCTTGTCCGATACGCTGACCAGCGCGGTCCGGATGTGCGTCTTACTCACACCTTGAGCTTGAGCGCCTGAATCTTCTTTCGCAGCGTGTTGCGATTGATGCCGAGCATCTCCGCGGCGACGCTCTGGTTGCCCTCGGCCTGATCGAGCACGATCTCCAGCATCGGCCGCTCGACGTTCCTGAGCACCATATCGTATATAGCGCGCGGCTTGGCTCCGTCCAAGTCCTTGAAATACCGCTCCAGCGACCGGCGGACACAATCCGCGATTTCGCTCGTTTGTCTCATGCGGCAACGCGCTCCTGCACGTAGAGCAAACGCTCGCGCTCGTTCCCGAGTTCGCCGAAGAAGCGATTGACCTCGTCCAATTGCTGCTCGCAGGTCTCGAGTTGATTCATGCGATGCCGGAAGCTTGCCGAGCCGGCGAGCCCCTTCGTGTACCAGGAGATATGCTTGCGGGCCACCTTGACGCCCGTTTCCAGGCCGTAGAATGCATACAGGTCGTGTAGGTGCGCCATCAGCACGGAGTGAATCTCCGAAACGAGCGGCGAAGGTAGCTTCTCCCCGGTGGAAAGATAGTGTTCGATCTCGCGGAAGATCCAGGGCCGCCCTTGAGCGGCGCGACCGATCATGACGCCGTCGGCGCCGGTGTGTTCGAGAACCTGCTTCGCCTCCTCGGGCGTGGCGATATCACCGTTCGCCACCACGGGCAGGCGTGTCGATCGCTTGACGTCGCGGATCGTGTCGTACTCGGCCCGGCCGGAGAAACCGCAGGCGCGGGTACGGCCGTGCAGGGAGAGGAGTTGTATGCCGCTGTCTTCGGCGATTCGCGCGACCTTGAGGGCGTTCCTGTTCGCCGCATCCCAACCGGTGCGGAACTTGAGCGTCACGGGCACGTCCACGGCCTTGACCACCGCCTCCAGGATGCGTCCGACGAGAGGTTCGTCTTTCAGGAGCGCCGAGCCTGCCATGGTGTTACAGACTTTCTTCGCGGGACAGCCCATGTTGATATCGATGATCTGGGCACCCTGCGCGACGTTATAGCGCGCGGCATCAGCCATCATCGCCGGGTCCGCCCCGGCGATCTGCACGGAGATCGGATCGACCTCGCCCTCGTGGTTCGCGCGGCGTCGCGTCTTCTGGCTGCCCCAAAGAAGCGAATTCGATGCAACCATCTCGGATACGGCGAGCCCTGCGCCAAACTTCTTGCACAACTGTCTGAAGGGGCGGTCGGTGACGCCCGCCATCGGAGCGACGAAAAGATTATTGCGCAACGTGCGCGAACCGACTTGCATCGAAGATCGTGGAAGACAATTCAGGGAAGGGCGCAATTTTATACCCAAACACGAGCGATGAGGGAAGCGGTCGTGTCGCTGCGCGCGATTTGCGCTTTCAATGGAGATCCTGACTTCTCCCCGCGGCAGAGAGACGCAGCCGTCCGTCTTCAGGGGAGAGCGCGCGCTCCGTAGATCATGCGGCGGGCGAGAAAGCGCCGCGCCGGCGAAACGGCGTCGAGCATCGCGAGTCCCGCACCGCGCGCCGCGGCGAGCGGCGGCAGGGAGTTTGAAAACAAACTTACGAGAAAGTCCGTGAAGCCGATTCCGGCGTAACGGTCGAAGCGGCGGGCGCGCGTGTAGCGGATGGCAAGACGGGCCCCGCCAATGTCCTCCTCGGCGTCAAGCAACATATGCGCCAGTTCCCAGGCGTCGCGCAGGCCGAGGTTGAGGCCCTGGCCCGCCACTGGATGCAGCGTTTGCGCCGCATTGCCTACCGAGAGAACCCTCGGTTGTGGATTGACCGCGCCGCGGCGCAGTGAAAGGGGAAATACGGCACGCGAGCTCACGGTGAGGAATTCGCCGAGGCGACCGCCGAAAGCTTCGCGCAGACGCGCCAGAAAAGCTCGATCGGAAAGACCGAGCAGCTCTGCAGCGCTCGCGGGCCGCACGCTCCAGACCAAGGCGAGCTCGTCTCCGTGCGGCAGCAACGCGAGCGGCCCTTCGCTCGCGAATCGCTCCCAGGCGACGTGGACCTGGGGACGCTCGACCGTGACCCCGGCCACGATCGCCTGCTGCTGGTAGTCTTTCGTGCGCTCAAGGCGAAGACTCCCGCCATCGGCGAGCACGAGGAGCCGCGCGCGCATGCTGTGCTCGCCTGTGCCGCGGGAGAGGCGCAAAGAGATCCCGTCTGCATCCACCTTCCAGTCGCGAAGTACTCCCGAGACCGAGGGTGTGCGCGCGGCGAGTTCTTGGGCGAGCGCGGAGTACGAGGTCACATAGCCGAGCGCGGGCAAGCCGAGCTCGGCGCAGCGCATGACGGTCCGCCCGAATCCCTGCTGGGAGACGTGTATCGTTTCTATGGGAGTATTCCGGACCGAGTTCCAGACGCCCAGCCGCTCCAGGATCAGGCGGCTTCCATGGGAGAGGGCGATGGGGCGATCGGCAGGGGCCGCATCGCCTGAGATTCGCGCCATCGAAAGGCCGCTTCCGGCGATGGCGAGAGCGAATGCGCAGCCGACCGGTCCGCCTCCGGCGATGGCCACGTCGACTTCGGGCAATTCAGTCACGGCCGACCAGCGCTTCGATGTCCGCAACCGATTTCGGTGCCGCCGCCGTCAACACTTCGCAGCCCGAGGGCGTGACCACGACGTCGTCCTCGATGCGCACGCCGATATTCCAGAATGCATCGGGCACGTCGTTGGCCGGGCGAATGTAGCAGCCGGGCTCCACGGTGAGCGTCATGCCCGGTTGAAGCGTTCGCCATTCGCCGGCGGACTTGTAATCCCCGGCGTCGTGGACGTCAAGGCCGAGCCAGTGCCCGGTGCGGTGCATGTAGAAGCGCTTGTAGTCCTCGGTTTCGATGACCGTGTCGGGCGTGCCGCGGCACAGTCCCAGGTCGATGAACCCTATGGCCAGCGTTTTCACCGCGGCATCGTGCGGATCGTTCCAGCGCTTGCCGGCGCCTATGGCGGCAATCGCAGCGCCCTGAGCGGCGAGCACCAGCTCGTAGATGTCGCGTTGAGGGCCGCTGAATTTTCCGCTCACCGGGAATGTACGGGTGAGATCCGAAGCGTAGCCGTCCAGCTCGCAGCCGGCGTCGATCAGCAGGAGCTCGCCGTCGGCGAGCCTGCCATTGTTGTCGCGGTAGTGAAGGACGCAGGCGTTGGCGCCTCCGGCGACAATGGGCCAGTAGGCGGGGAACTGGGCGCCGCGGCGGCGAAACTCGTAAAGCAGTTCGGCTTCGATCTCGTACTCGCCGCGTCCAGGGCGAGTCGCGCGCATCGCCCGCTCGTGAGCGGCGGCGGAGATCGCCGCTGCGCGGCGCATCACCGCGATCTCGCCGTCGTCCTTGATCGAGCGCATGTCGTCCAGCTCGACGCGCACGTCGCGGATCTCCGCGGGCGCGCTGATTCCCGCACGCGCCTGAGCGCGGACCTCGTTCAGCCAACTCATGACCCGGGCGTCCCATCCGGCGTCGGCACCAGGGGCGTAGTAGAGCGCCGGCTGGTCCGCCAGCAGTCTCGGTATGTGTTCGTCGAGCGTCTGTATCGGATAGGCCTCGTCGAAACCAAAACCCTCTTTTGCTCCCTCGGGTCCGAGACGGACACCGTCCCAGAGCTCGCGCTCCGGATTGCGGTCGCGGCAAAAGAAGACGGCCTTCGCTTCCTCTCCGGCGAGGAGGACGAGCACTGCGTCGGGCTCGGCGAACCCGGTGAGGTAGTAGAAGTAGCTGTCGAACCGATACAGGTAGTCGCTATCACGGTTGCGCAGGCGCGCCGGCGCGGTCGGAACGATCGCGACGCCCTTCTTCATGCGTTGCTGCAGTGCGAGCCGGCGCTCGCCGTAGCGCGAGACGTTGGTCGTGGTATCCATGCGAGCGATTGTCGTCTGCTTTGTGGGGACGATCAAGTGATCTGGAGCGCCGCGAGCCGCTCCGGAGTTCCGACATCGTGCCATACGCCGCGGTGCACCTCACCCGAGACGAGTCCGCGCGCCATCGCCGCGCGCAAGAGCGGTGCGAGCTGGCCCTTGGAGCCAGGCCGGATGCTTGCGAAGAGCTCCCGACGATAGAGGCCTATTCCGCTGAAGGTCCATTTGGGATTCCCAGCGCTCACGACCTGCGCGCCCTCGAGTCCGAAGTCTCCATCGGGATGGTGCGGCGGATTCGGCACCAGCACGAGGTGGGCGAGATGCTTTCCCAGAGATCGCTTGACCAGGGTGGAGAAGTCGAAGTCGCAGAGAAGGTCGCCGTTGGCGACGACGAATGGCGCTTCACCGAGAAGATTCAGCGCTTTTGCGATTCCACCCGCGGATTCGAGCGCTTCGGCCTCGCGCGAGTATCGGATGACCGCGCCGATGCGGCGTCCGTCGCCGAGTGCGCTTTCGATCAAATCTCCGAGATGCGCGTGATTGATGACGACGTCACGGATGCCCGCGCGCACCATCGATTCGATCAACCACACAATCAGCGCCTTGCCGCGCACCTCGAGCAGCGGTTTGGGCATCGTGTCGCTGAGCGGGCGCATGCGTTCGCCCCGCCCCGCGGCAAGAATCATCGCTTTCACGGTCAAGATTCAGAAGGTGTAGCCGACGCGCTTCTCGGTCGGCTCGATCTCATCGAGCAGGCGCGCGAGCGGGGTGAGCTCGCGGTAGCGCTCGCACGTTCGGCGCAGGTACCGCATCACGAGCGGCTGGTCCTTCAGGTAGCCATTCTTTCCGTCGCGAAACGAAAGCCGCGCGAAGATGCCCAGTACCTTGAGCTGGCGCTGCGCCCCCATCCATTCGAAATCCCGATAGAAATCCGCGAAATCCGCGGCAACGGGGAGCCGAGCGGTCCTGGCTTTTTCCCAGTAGCGGATCGCAAGATCGAGGACGCGGTCCTCGCTCCAGGCGACGTAGGCGTCGCGCAGAAGGGAGACGAGATCGTAGGTGATCGGACCGAAGACCGCATCCTGAAAGTCGAGAATGCCCGGGCAGGGCTCGCACACCATGAGGTTGCGCGAATGATAGTCGCGGTGCACGAAGACCCGCGGCTGCGCGAGATTGTTCTCGAGGAGAAGCAAGAAGCTATTCTCCAGGAGCTCGCGCTGCACAACGCTGAGCTCGCATTGCAGCTGGCGCGCGACGTACCAATCGGGAAAAAGATGCAGCTCCCGCTCGAGCAACGTCCTGTCGTATTCGGGCAGCACCCCGGGACGGCTCGCGCGCTGGATCAGAAGCAGGGCATCGAGCGCCTTTCCGTAGAGTCCTCCGGCGCTGTCGTCGTCGAGGGCCTCCAGATAAGTCCTGCTGCCGAGGTCCGAAAGCAGGAGAAACCCCCGTTCGAGATCCTGAGCGTGGATCGCCGGAACGTGCACGCCGGCCGAGGCGAACAATTGTGCAACGAATACGAACTGCCGGCAGTCCTCTCTGGCGGGCGGAGCGTCCATTGCGATCAGCGACGGCTGCGCCCCGCCGCGGGAAATCCGGAAATAGCGCCGGAAGCTCGCATCGTCCGAGGCCGGCGCGACGTGGAAGTCTGCGCTTCCGAGGGTCGTGCTCAGCCATTGCCGCAACTGCTCGGCTCGCTCCAAAAATCCTCCCTAAAACAAAGCATTGCCATCGCTACTGATTTGTGCGATTTTAGCACCCGCCCCAAAAAGCCCGGGTTCAAAGCTTCTGCTCATGTCGTGTTCCTGCGCCCGCTTCGCGGTGCTGGCCTGTGCGCTGTTCCATTGTGCCGCCGTGCATGCGCAGGGACGGGGACTCAAGTTGCCGCCGCAATCCGGAGAAGACTTGCCCATCGTCATCGATGCGGACCGGATCGAAGGGGTTTCCGGAAAGCAGACCACGGCGCAAGGGAACGCGAGCTTGCGCAGGGGTGACATGTCGGTCCACGCCGACTCGTTGACGTATGGGGAGGAGAATGAAGACGTCGAAGCACGCGGCAACGTGCGCTTCCAAAGCGGCGGCAGCGTCATGTCTGGTACCTTCCTCAGGTACCGCATCCCGGACACGACCGGGAGGTTCGACAAGCCCGAATTCGATCTCGCGCCGCGCAAGCCCCGCGAGAGCATGGGACAGCAGCCCATCGCGGCCCGCGGACGGGCGGAATCGATCGAGTTCCTGGGTGAAAACCAGCTCAGGATCAACGACGGCTTCGTCACCTCCTGCAAACCGGGCGACGAGAGCTGGCTGATCAGGGCAGACCAGCTCGACCTTGACTACACGCGCGAAGTGGGCACCGCGCGCGGCGGGAGCATCGTATTCAAGGGTGTCCCCATGCCCGGGTTGCCCACATTCGAGTTTCCGCTGAACGATCAGCGCAAGTCCGGTTTGCTCCCGCCGTTGATCGGGACGACCGGCAAGAGCGGACCGGAGCTTGCCGTTCCGTACTATCTCAACCTCGCGCCGAACTACGATCTCACCCTGACGCCGCGCTACATGACGAAGCGGGGCTTGCAGATGATCGAGCAGTTCCGCTACCTGGAGAACACCTACAGCGGCGAACTCAAGGCGGAGCAGATCCCGAATGACCGCATCGCCGAGCGCAGCCGGTCGGCGATCGCGTTCATTCACAACTACAACCGGGACGGCCATCTCGTGGGCGGGCTGAACCTGAACAAGGTGTCCGACGACGACTACTTTCGCGATCTCGCGACCCGGATCAGCATCACCTCGCAGGCTACCCTGCCGCGGGAGGGGTACTTGACCTACAACGGCCGCTGGTGGGACACCGGGAGCTATTCGGCCACGGGGCGCGTTCAGCGGTTCCAGGTTCTGCAGGACCCGAACGAACCGATCGTGCCGCCCTACGGCCGCACACCGCAACTCACTTTGTCGATGCTGCGCCAGGATCCATCCGGAGCGGACTTGGGAGCCGCCGCGGAAATCGTGAACTTCAGCCACCCCACGCTGGTGAATGGCAATCGGTTCACCATCTATCCGAGTGTGAGGTTGCCGCTGATCACTCCGAGCGCTTTCCTCACGCCCAAGCTCGGAGGTCATTACACGGCGTATTCGCTTTCTCAGATCCCGCTCTTGGACAACCCCTCTACACCCGCGGTGGATCCAACGATCCCGCAATATCCCACTACGATCAACCGCGCCCTCTCCATCTTCAGCGTGGACAGCGGTCTGATGTTCGAGCGCGAAACGAGGGCGCAGGGGCAGGCTGTCACTCAGACGCTCGAGCCACGAGTCTTCTACGTGTACGTGCCTTACAAGGATCAGAACCAGATTCCCCTGTTCGACACTGCGATCGCGGACTTCAACTACGCGCAGATCTTCTCGGAAAACAGCTTTTCCGGAGGCGACCGCGTCAACGACGCCAACCAGCTCACCGTGGCGCTCACTTCCCGGATGCTGCGCGCGGACAGCGGCCAGGAAGTGCTGCGCGCCACCTTGGGCCAGCGCTATTACTTCAAGGACCAGCAAGTCACGCTCAATCCCACCGACACGCCGCGGACCTACCACACCTCCGACTGGCTCGCCTCGCTCTCGGGACGGGTAGGAAGGAACTGGCTCTCCGAAGTCGCGATGCAGTACAACCATCGGGACTACCAATTCGAGCGCCTGACGGTGGCGACCCGCTACCAGCCCGAGCCGTTCAAGACGCTCAATCTGGCCTACCGATTCCTGAACGGGCAGATCAGGCAGGTGGACGTTTCGGGGCAGTGGCCGCTCCTTGAGCGCTGGTACGGCGTGGGGCGATTCAACTATTCTCTGCCGGACAGCCGGATTGTCGAGACCGTCGCGGGTCTGGAGTACGCTGCGGACTGCTGGATAACCCGCTTGGTCGTGCAGACGTTTGCCCTCACCGCCGGCGAGTCGACGAGGTCCATTTTCGTGCAACTGGAGCTGAACGGCCTTTCGCGTCTCGGGTCGAATCCCCTGGAAGCTCTGAAGCGCAATGTCCCGGGCTACCAGCGAATCGGTTCGGCGGTGTCCCCGGCGGCGCCCGATACCCGGTTCGATCTGTACGACTGATCGGACGAGAGTTTGGCTCGTGCGCGCGTTCGGCGACAATACCGCAGAATAGGATGACGATGAAACTTTGCCTTGCCGCCCTGCTTGCCTTCGCCTGGACGAGCGCCGTCGCGCAGCTCGGCCGCGCGGAACCGGCTCCCCGGACGCGGGTGGCTCTGGTCGATCGGATCGTCGCCGTCGTCAACAAGGAAGTCATCACCGAATATGAGCTCGCCGACCGGATAAGCCGCATCCGGAAGGATCTGCAGCGCCGCGGAACGGCTCTTCCCGATCGCCGCGAGATCGAGAATCAGGTGCTCGAGCGCCTCATCATCGAGAAAGTGCAGCTGCAGTTCGCCCGGGAGACGGGGCTCCGCGTTGACGACATCGAGCTCGACCGCACCGTCGCCCGGGTGGCCGAGGGAAACAAATTGTCTCTCACGGCTTTTCGCCAGATGTTGGAGAGCGACGGGATCCCTTTTGACGCGTTTCGGGAGGACCTGCGCAACGAAATCCTCATGACGCGACTGCGCGAACGCGATGTCACCAGCAAGATCACAATAAGCGAAGGAGAGGTCGAGATTTTCCTGCTCGAGCAGAGCGAAAGAAAAGGCACGGCGACCGAGTACAACGTGGGGCACATTCTGGTGCGCGTGCCCGAGCGGGCGACGCCCGAACAGCTCGAAGCCCGGCGCGCACGCGCCGAGGAGGCGATCAAACGGCTCAATGGGGGTGCGAATTTTGCGCAGATCGCAGCGACCTACTCCGATGCGCCGGACGCGCTGCTGGGCGGCAACATGGGTTGGCGCAGCCAGGATCGCCTGCCGGAGTTGTACGTCGAAGCCCTGGCGAAGCTCAATCCCGGGGAATTGAGCAGCGTACTCAGGAGCCCTGCCGGATTCCACGTATTGAAGCTTGTCGAACTGCGCGGCGCCGGAGCGCCGCAGATGGTCGAGCAAGCGCACGTTCGGCACATCCTGGTCAGGACCAACGAGCTCGTTTCCGAGGACGAGGCCAAGAGAAAGCTCTCGAACCTACGCGAACGCATCGTGAACGGGGTGGATTTTGGCGAGCTCGCGCGCCTGAACTCGGACGACGGTTCGGCATCGCGGGGCGGAGATCTCGGATGGATCTACTCTGGCGATACGGTTCCGGAGTTCGAGCGGGCGTTCGGGGAATTGAAGCTCAAGGAGGTGAGTCAACCGGTCAAGACGCCCTTCGGTTGGCATCTCATCCAGGTACTGGAGCGCCGCACTTCGGACATGTCCGGCGAGCGCAGGCGCCTGGAGGCGCGCAGGGTTTTGCGGGAGCGAAGGGGCGACGAAGCCTATCAGGAGTGGCTGCGCCAGCTCCGCGATCGCGCCTACGTCGAGCTCAGGCTCGAAGAGCAGTGAGCGCCCGGATCGATGTTTCGGAAGGGGCCCGGTTCGCCGGCCCTTCGAAGCCTGCCCCGGTCGTTGCCGTGACCTCCGGGGAGCCCGCCGGGATCGGCCCCGATATCTGCCTGGCTCTCGCGCGACGCAAGTTCGCCGCACGCGTTGTGGTGATAGGCGACCGGGACATGCTCGAGAACCGTGCTCGACGGCTCGGTCTAGACGTGCGGATATCCGATCCCGCGGCCGGCGCGACGCCGGATTCGATACCTTGTGTGCACGTTCCACTGGCTGTACCGTCCAAGGCGGGTTCGCTTGATCCACGCAACGCGCGTTACGTGATTTCTCTGCTCGAGCGCGCCGTCGCGGGCTGCGAATCGGGCGAATTCGCCGCGCTGGTGACCGCCCCGGTGCACAAGGGCGTGATCAACGACGGCGGAATTCCGTTCATCGGCCACACCGAGTATCTCGCCGAGCGCACGGGCGCCGACCGCGTGGTGATGATGCTCGTAGGAGGGGGCCTGCGCGTCGCGCTTGCGACCACGCACCTCGCTCTGAAGGATGTCGCTCGCACCCTGACCCGGGATGGCCTCGAGCGGACCGTGCGGATTCTCTGCGCCGAACTGACCCGGCGGTTCGGGATCTCTTCGCCGCGGATCCTGGTCGCGGGCCTCAATCCGCACGCCGGAGAGAGCGGGTATTTCGGAACCGAGGAGATCGAGTTGATCGGTCCGGTGCTCGACAAACTGCGCGCCGAAGGCCAGCAAATCGTCGGGCCGCTGCCCGCCGACACTTTGTTCGTGCCGTCCCGGCTCGAGGGCGTCGATTGCGTGCTTGCGATGTATCACGATCAGGGTCTGCCGGTGCTCAAGTACGCAAGCTTCGGCAAAGGCATCAACGTCACGCTCGGCCTGCCGATAATACGGACGTCGGTCGATCACGGAACCGCGCTCGATCTCGCGGGCACCGGCCGGGCAGACCCGGAAAGCCTGTTCGCGGCCGTTGAGACCGCGATCGACATGGCGCAGGCGTCGGCGAGCGCGCCGCGCTAGTTCCCGCGTGGCGGCGCCCCGGCACGTTCCGCGGAAGAGATTTGGCCAGCACTTCCTCGTCGATCGCAGCGTCATAGCCCGCATCATCCGTGCAATCGACCCCAGACCGGGCGAACACATCGCCGAAATCGGGCCCGGACTCGGAGCGCTCACTGTTCCGCTGCTTGAGCACGTCGGGCACTTGCATGTCGTCGAGCTGGACCGGGAGCTCTGCGATCGTCTGCGCGAGCGCTACCCCGCGGAGCGCCTGTCGGTGCATCAGGCCGACGCGCTCCGCTTCGATTTCGCGAGGCTGCCCGCGCCGCTGAGAATTGTGGGCAACCTCCCCTACAATATCTCCACGCCGCTCCTGTTTCACATCGCGAACTCGGCGGATCGTTGCAGCGACCTTCATTTCATGCTGCAGCAGGAGGTGGTGGACCGGATGGTGGCTAGACCCTCCCACCCCGACTATGGACGGCTCTCGGTCATGCTGCAGTACCGCTTCCGAATGGAACGGTTATTCACGGTACCGCCCGAGGCGTTCCGGCCGGTGCCAAAGGTCCACTCCGCCTGTGTGCGGCTCGTCCCACTTCCCTCGCAGGAACGCAAGGCGCTCGACGAGCTTGAATTCGCCAGGGTTGTCTTCAAGGCGTTCTCGATGCGGCGGAAAACGCTGCGCAATGCCTTCCGCGGCCTGATTCCGGAACTCGAGCTGGCGGCGCTGGGCATCGACCCGGGGGCGCGTGCGCAGACCCTGCCGGTGGGGGACTTTGTCAAGATCGCAAATCGGCTCGCGGAGCTGCCGAGCTAGACCCGGCAGACGCCGACTGGCAAAATGCGGTATAGGACAGATGCATAGGAGCTGGGGAGATCGCCGTGGGCCTTCTTGACGACCTCAAAAAGCAGGCGGACTTGGTGAAAACCCAGCAGATTCTCCAGCAGAATCTGCAGGGCGACAAAGTCAAGCTGGTCGAAGACAAGATGAAGCAGACGTTTCAGTACGTCCACGAGCTTCTCAAGCAGCTTGCCGTAGTGAAGCCCAAGAGCCCGCTGGTCTACTCGATTCCCAACGTCGGCGACTTCAAGGACCTCGTTTTCGCCGAGTCGTTCATTGACTACCGGCGCAAACGCATCAACGACAAGGAATACTTCGACACCATCCATTTCTTCATCAAGTGGGCTTCTCCGGAAACGATCGTGATCGAGAAGGACATGCCTCCGGCGATGCAGCGCATTCGCGAGTCTCTGTGGCTCAGCAAGGTCAAGTTCGTCGAGGAGGAGAAGAAAAACGCCAGGGGATTCGTCATCGGCGCAAAGTTCGTCGTCCCGGCGTCGGTCCTGACCGACATCGTCGTGAAGGCGGACCACGAGCAGGGGAGATTGCTGTTCCAGGCGACTCACATCTTCGGCCTGGGAGTGGAGCAGTTCGTCGTGCCTGCGCCGGAAATCAGCGAGGAGATGCTGGAGGATTTCGCCAAGGCCCTGATCGGGCAGCAGAGCCAGATCAAGAAATACCGCGTAGTGAGCGCGCAGCCGGGGGCCGCGCGCTAGGACCGGTTTGCGGGGTCGCCTGGATTCGACCCGCTCTTTCTATTTTCGCTCGATCAGCTCGATCTTGTAGCCGTCGGGGTCCTCGACAAAGGCGATCACGGTCGTGCCGTGCTTCATCGGGCCGGCCTCGCGAGTGACCTTCCCACCGCGGCGTTTCACTTCCTCGCAGGCTTTGTAGGCGTCATCGACAGCGATGGCGATGTGGCCGTAGGCGTTGCCCAGCTCGTACTTGTCGACGCCCCAGTTGTGGGTCAGCTCGAGCACCGAGGTGTCGGCCTCCTCGCCGTAGCCGACGAAGGCGAGGGTGAACTTCCCCTCCGGATAGTCCTTGCGGCGCAAGAGGCGCATGCCGAGCACGTCCGTGTAGAAACGAAGCGATCGTTCGAGGTCGCCGACCCGCAGCATGGTGTGAAGCATTCGCATCGTTCACCTCCTCCGACTCAGGGCCTGGGACAGAGCACAGTCATGCGCCCCTCTATCCATTCTTCCACGGCCGCCATGAGTGACTCGGGCGTATGGTCCCTCGGGTCTATTACGGGCCCGATCTCGACCGTAACCGTGCCGGGCTGTTTCAGGAATGCCTTGCGCCTCCACAGTATTCCGGCATTGTGCGCGACCGGCACCACGGGAGCACCGCATTCCACGGCGAGCCGCGCTCCCCCCAGGCGGTACCTGCCGCGGCTGCCCGGTTCCACGCGCGTTCCCTCGGGGAAAATGGCGACCCAGAACCCTTGCGCCAGACGTTTGCGGCCCAGCTCGATTATTTGCTTGAGCGCCCGGGGTCCGCTCGCGCGGTCGATGGCGATCGGACTCGTGAGCGCAAGGCCCCAGCCGAAGAAAGGAATCCACAAGAGCTCGCGCTTCACCACCAGCACGTGCGGCGGGAAGATCACCTGAAACGCGAAGGTTTCCCAGGCGGATTGATGCTTGGACAGGATGATCGCCGGAGTTTGCGGAAGGTTCGCTTCGCCGACGACGCGGTAGCGGATGCCGAGAACAGCGTCCGCCAGCCAGACCATCACGTGACACCAGCCTGCGATCACCCGGAAGCGCGCGAGTCTCGGGAGCGGCGCTGTGGCAAGGGCGAAGATCGCGTAGGTGGCGGTAATGAGAGTCTGCGCGACGAGAAAAACGAACGACCGTAGAAAGATCATTGACACAGCGCCCGCGCCACGGCTGCGAGGTCGGGATAGACCTCCGTGCCCTCCGGCAGCCCTCCCGCTGCGCGCGTCTTCCCGCCCTTGCCCGTGAGAACGAGGATCGGCCGCGCCCCCGCCGAAACCGCAGCCTGGAGATCGCGCAGGCTGTCTCCCACAGCAGGGGCGCGCTCGAGGGAAGCGTTGAAGCGCTCCGCGATGGCGAGGAACATCCCGGGATTGGGCTTGCGGCAGGGCGAATGCGACTCGTCGGTGTCGGGACAGTAGAAGACCGCTTCGATGCGTCCTCCCGCCTGATTCACAGCCTTGTGCATCTTGGCGTTGATCGCGTTGAGCGCGGCCATGTCGAACAGTCCGCGTCCGATGCCGGACTGGTTGGTTGCCACCACGACGCGCCAGCCGTCCTGGGTGAGGCGCGCGATGGCCTCGAGGCTCCCGGGAATGGGCCGCCATTCGTCGGGGTGCTTGATGAAGCCCTCGCTGTCGAAATTGATGACACCGTCGCGGTCGAGGATGACGAGTTTCATGCGGCGAGCTTGGAGATGTCCGCCACGCGGTTCATCGCTTCGCGCAGGTCGCGGAGAAGAGCGAGCCGGCCGCGGCGGATCGCCGGGTCATCAACCATCACCATGACCGAGTCGAAAAAAGCATCGACAGGTGACTTCAGCACCGAGAAAGTCGTCAGATAGCCAGCGTAGTCGCCTCGGTCGAACAGGGCTCCCGCCTTCTCCGATGTCGAGCGGATGGCGTCGTGCAAGGCGCGTTCCGCAGGTTCCTTGAGTTCGCCCTAGCTTCGCATCGAACGAATTTCTCGCCCTTTGCCTCGGCCTGCCTCAGTATGTTTGCGACGCGCTTGTTGGCTGCCACCAGACTCTCGGCTTCCGGCAGCGCCTGGAATGCCTTTACGGCTTCAAGCTGTTTCGGCACGAGGCTGGGTTGCGTGCGATTCTTGCTGAGGACTGCATCGATCTGGAGCGTGGAAAAGCCGAGGTCCTTGAGGTAGCTGGCGAAGCGCTCGTACACGAATTCAACGAGCTCGCGGGGTGATTTGCTCTCATACGGCTCGAACGCCGCATCCGCCAGATCCAATAGCGACAGGGCCAGCTTGTTTTCGACGATGATCCTGACTACTCCAAGTGCGGCGCGGCGCAGACCGAACGGATCCTTGTCCCCGGTGGGCAGCTCGCGAATACTGAATAGCCCGGCGAGGGCGTCGAGCTTGTCGGCGAGCGCTACGGCGCAGGCGATCGGCCCCTCAGGAAGCTCGTCGCCGGCAAAGCGCGGGCGATAGTGCGCTTCGATCGCGTCTGCGACTTCCTTCGATTCCCCGTCGTGCAATGCGTAGTAGCGCCCCATCACGCCCTGCAATTCCGGAAACTCTGCCGACCATGCCGGTCAGCAAATCAGCCTTGCAGAGTTCCGCGGCGCGCTCAGCCAAGCTCGAGTCGGCGCCGAGATCGCGAGCGATGCTTCCTGCCAGGAGCTTTAGCCTCTCAACGCGCTCACGCTGAGTTCCAAGCTTGTTGTGATAGACCACCCGCGCGAGGCGCGGTACGCGCGCCTCCAGTCGTTCCCTGCGGTCCTGGTCGTAGAAAAACTTGGCGTCGGCGAGCCGTGCGCGCAGCACCCGCTCGTTGCCGTGAATGATTTCGCGCGGATCCTTCGTCTCGAGATTGGAAACGAACAGAAAACGTGGCAGCAGCTCGCCGGTCTCCCTGTCGCGCAGCGGCACGTATTTCTGGTGCTGCTGCATCGAGAGAATCAGGCACTCGGGCGGCACTTCGAGGAACTCGGTGCTGAAGGTGCCTTGATAGACGGCGGGCCATTCGACGAGCGCGGTGATCTCGTCGAGCAGCGCATCGTCGCATACCATCATTGCGCCGCGGGCAAGGCTTTCCAGCTTGGCGCGGATACGGTCCCGGCGTTCGGCGAACACGGCGACAACGCGTCCCTTTGAATCGAGAGTCGCCTCGTAGCGCTCCGCGCTGTCTATGCCGATGCGGCCGCTGCTAAGGAAACGATGCCCGAGCGTGGTTTTCCCGCTCCTCATGTCGAGGACATCGCCCGGCACGACGCGCTTTCCGTGCATCATCACAAGCCCGTGCACGGGGCGCACGAACTGGGCATCGCCCGATCCCCACCGCATGAGCTTGGGAATCGGAAGCTTCTTCACGGCTTCCGTGACGATCTCGCCCAGTACCCTGTCCAGCGACGCACCCTCGATAGTGACGTGCGCGACGAAGACGTCGGCCCTTCGGCGTGTCGCGTTGCTCAAGAGCACCCACGGCAAGGCCGTGCTTTCTCGCGAATCCGGCCACTGCCTCGGGCGGCGCCGTTACCGAGGGTCCCGTGATTTCGTTCGACCGGGTCTCGGCAACCGCGCGAGCACATCCGGCATCAGCACGGCGAGCCGGCGGGGTGTCGCGAAGACGTGATCCTGCGGAAGAGTCCCGAAGCTTGAGCTGATATCGGACCAGACCGCTCAAGACTTCGTCGGCGAAGGCTTGTCCGAGCTGACTCAGCGACTTGGGCGGCAATTCCTCGGTGAGCAGCTCGACGAGCAGCGTATCGGTCGCGGGCGCCGCGGCTTTCTTTTTTGCCATCGCTTCAGGCTCGCCGCTTCTTCTTCGACACGCGCTCGCGAATTCGGCATCGGAAAGCCGAGCTTCTCGCGCGACTCGTAGATACGCCTGTCGCGACCGCGCGCGCGAGCGTGCGCACGCGGGCGATGAACGCCGCGCGCTCGGTGACCGAGATCGCGCCGCGCGCATCGAGCAGGTTGAATGCGTGCGAGCAGCGGATCACCATCTCGTAGGCGGGCAGCACGCACTGCGCTTCGATCAGGCGTTTCGCCTCGCGCTTCGAACTGGCCGAAGTGCTGGAACAGCATCCCCGTGTCGGCGAGCTCGAAGTTGTAGCGCGACTGCTCGACTTCGTTCTGGTGGTAGACGTCGCCGTAGGTGACGCCGTCCACCCAGACCAGATCGAACACGCTCTCCTTTTCCTGCAGGTACATCGCCAGGCGCTCGAGGCCGTAGGTGAGCTCGCCCAGCACCGGCCGGCAGTCGAGGCCGCCGACCTGCTGGAAGTAGGTGAACTGGGTGACTTCCATGCCGTTCAGCCACACCTCCCAGCCGAGACCCCAGGCGCCGAGCGTGGGCGATTCCCAGTCGTCCTCGACGAAGCGAATGTCGTTCTTGCTCGGATCGATGCCGAGCGCCTTGAGCGAGCCGAGATAGAGGTCCTGCAGATCGAGCGGCGACGGCTTCATCGCCACCTGGAACTGGTAGTAGTGCTGCAGGCGGTTGGGGTTGTCGCCGTAGCGTCCGTCCTTGGGGCGGCGGGAGGGCTGCACGTAGGCGGCCTTCCAGGGCTCCGGCCCGATCGCGCGCAGGAAGGTCGCCGTGTGGAAAGTGCCCGCGCCGACCTCCATGTCGTAGGGCTGAAGCAGCGCGCAGCCCTTGCCGCCCCAGTAACTCTGCAGCTTGAGGATCAGTTCCTGGAAAGTGAGCATGGGCGCAACACAACAGCGCGGGGCGCGCATCCAGCGCGACCGCTCAGCACTCCTCGTCCAACCAGGTAGCGAGCGGCCGTCGGCGCGAGGCGCCTTCCGCTGCTGCTTCGGTCGAAGGCAGCAGCGGCGGAGCGCTTGAGCGACAGTGCCCCTCATCGCGCGAAGCGGGAGCGGGTCTGTGCCTGGGAGGCGCGCTTTAGGACGTCACTAGCGCTGGCGCAAGCTCGTCAGCACTCGCCTCGACCGTCTCTGGGACCGTGACGATCAAACGTCCGTCGCGATCGATCACCGAGCGGGCGTTGATGACCGTGAGCCCGACGACGCGCTGCGTACCGGGTTCGAAGCGCACCACATGGCCCTCCGGCGTTTCCTCGCCCTCGGCCTCAACGGGTTCGCCCATGTGCAGGTAGAGCACGTCGCCCGCGGCGTCGTAGTCGGCGTGATCGAAGATCAGCGGACCGATTTGCACGTTCACGGCTTCCATCGCTTGGGGTCCTTTCGAAGCGCCAGCACGGTGATGACCCGCCCCGGCTCCTGCTCAAAGCTTACGACCACCATCAGCCATGCACTGGGTCCGACGCTGCGACGGTAGTAGCGCCGACGATCCGTCTTCGGGTCGCGTTCGACGTGATCAGGTGCGCTGACCGTTTCAAGAACTTCCTCGACGAGATCGCGCAGTTCGGGATGGTCAACGACGATCTTGTCCTCCCAGATCCGCGCCAGCAGCACGACCAGAGCGACCGTCGGGGTCGCTGGCCTCACCTAGCAGACGCTCGTCGCCGCTCATGTTCAAGAGGCTGATGGAAGACACGGACGGACGACACGGACGGCGTGCGAGCGGCCTCCGAGTGGTAGGTCGAGCGGAAAAAACCCTCGACGAAGGAGGACCGATGTCGGCGCTGCAAACACTCGATGCCGCGGGTCGGCGGCGATCGCCCGCGACGCTCCCGGCTACCACGCCGGACGCCCACCGCGAAACAAGGGGATGCGCTACCCGGCCGACCCACCACGGGTAGGAGATTGTGGCCGTGATGCGCCATGCCGGGGAGGGAGTTCATGGAGCACGCATGCGCGGCCTCATAGTCGTGCTCTGGCGCGCGGGGCTTCGAATCGCCGAAGCGATGAACCTGGCTGAGCGCGACCTCGATCCCTCGCGCGGGGCGCTGCTCGTAGTCGACCGCATCCGAAGGGAGCTCGACGACCGGCGGCCAGCCGCGCCCGCTGGCCAGCCTGGAGCCCCCCGAGCCGCCCAATCGCTACGAGCGCCGCCAGGCGGGCGAGCTCATCCACGTCGCCGCCAGAAGCTCGGGCGCATCGAAGGTGGCGCCGAGCACCGCGTGACCGGCAATCGCGGCCCCGGCCAGCGCGCAAGGGGCGCCGGCTGGGAGACGCGCTGGCCTTCACCGTGGGCCTACGCGCTCGCGCGCACGACCGCGGGACGCATGGGGCCACGACGTACGTCGTGTCGCCGGTCGCGATCGGGCCCCTCGCCTTGGGCGAGACGCCACGCGCGCTCGCGCGCGCGGGTGGCGCGCTGTGCCTCGCCGGCGTGGTCGTCGCGCGGCCGAGCCCGTCCGCCGCGGGGCCGGGAAGGATCTCGCGGCGACGCCGTCCTTGAGGACCGTGAACGCCACGACCCACTGCCCCGAGCGCGGCCGGCCCGCCGAGGTCCGCGACCGCTTCGCCCGCTCGAGCACCCACGGCCGCATCGAGCACGTCAAGACGATGTGCCTCGCGCGCCACGTGCGCACGGTCCCGGCGGACCGCCTGGCGCCGATCGCGCCGTAGTGATCGCGCGCGCCGCCGCTCAGGCGGCGTGGTCGGAGTCGTAGGGGCGCAGCTCGCGGCGGGCGAGCTGCATGCGGTGCACCTCGTCGGGCCCGTCGGCGAAGCGCAACGTGCGCAGCCCGCGCCCACATGGCCGCGCGAGCGGGGTGTCCTGGGAGACGCCGGCGCCGCCGTGGGCCTGGATCGCCCGATCGACCACCCGCAACGCCATGTTCGGGGCGACCACCTTGATGGCCGAGATCTCGACCCGGGCGCCCCTGGTTGCCCACCGTGTCCATGAGCCAGGCCGTCTTCATGGTGAGCAGGCGGGCCTGCTCGATCTCGATGCGGCTGTCGGCGATCCACTCCTGACGATCACACGCCTGCTGGGCGAGCTCCTTGCCGAACGCCACCCGCTGGGTGACCCGGCGGCACATGAGCTCGAGGGCCCGCTCGGCGATCCCGATGCAGCGCATGCAGTGGTGGATGCGGCCGGGGCCGAGGCGGGCCTGCGCCATCGCGAAGCCGCCGCCCTGCTCGCCGAGCAGGTTCGACGCGGGCACGCGCACGTCGTCGAAGCGGAGCTCCGCAGTGGCCCTCGCGGTCGTTGTACCCGAACACGAGGAGGTCCCGGACGACGGTGAGCCCGGGGGTGTCCATCGGGACGAGGATCATCGACTGCTGGCTGTAGGCGGCGCGTCGGGGTCGGTCTTGCCCATCACGATGGCGACCCGGCACTGGGGGTGCGCCGCGCCCGAGATCCACCACTTGCGGCCGTTCAGCACGTACTCGTCGCCGTCCCGGCGGATCTCGAGCTGGATGTTCTTGGCGTCGCTGGAGGCCACGTCGGGCTCGGTCATGGCGAAGCACGACCGGATCTCGCCGTTCAGCAGCGGCACCAGCCACCGCTCCTTCTGCTCGGGCGTGCCGAACAGCGACAGGATCTCCATGTTCCCCGTGTCGGGCGCGTTGCA
>CAVOUJ010000054.1:0-22241 GCA_963699535.1 uncultured beta proteobacterium
GCCACGCTGCACTTCGGTCCCAAGCGGCAGGCCCATCTGCTCCTGCCAGTGATACCCGAGAGATGACGCTCCAGGCAGAGCAGGAGTTTTACTCGCGCTGCACGCTCGCTCGTCTCACACTGCGCGGCACCTTCCGAGACGGTGCTTGCAGGGTCGGAAACACCTCTCGCATGTAGCCATCCAGCAACTCGCAAAAAACCCTGGCGTAGCGCGGCAGCGCGCGCCGGCCGTTCCACATCACGGTCAGCGGTTCCTCCAATGGCTTGCCCTGGTGCACCACGCGAGCGACGCGCAGCCGGTAGCGATGGATCGGCAGGGTGGAAGGCCCGATCGCCACCCCGTGTCCGGCCTCGGCGAGCGCGAGCAGCGTATGCGGGATGCGGCTCTCCACGAGAATCCGCGGCGTGAGTCCGGCGACGCGGCAAGCGTCATCGAACGTTCTGCGGACCTGGAAGCTGGAAACCAGAAGCAGGAGCGGGAATCGACCAAGGTCGGCTACTTCGATGTGGCCGGCGGACCCCAGCGGAAGCGATGCATGGCCGGCGGCGAGAAACTCGATCGAAGGGAGCGGGAAGTTCTCGAACTTGCGATTTTCGGCTTTGACGGATTGCAGCAAACCGATGCCCAGGTGTAGTTCCCCGCTCTCCAGCCTGGCAAACAGATCGGCAGGGCCGGCGTTGTCGCTCAATTTCACCTGCACGTTGGGAAAGCGCGCGGCATAGTGATGCAGGAACGTCGCAAAAACCTCGTCGAGCATGACTGCCGCCACCTTGAGCACGCCGGCGTCGCCGCGACCGAGCAGCCGGGCTCGATCGCCGAGGGCATCCGTCGCGTCCAGAATGCTGCGGCAGTCTGCGAGCAGGCGCTCGCCTTCGCCCGTCAGCACCAGCCGCCGGCGCACGCGATCGAACAAGCGCACTCCGAGCTCGTCCTCGAAATCGCCGATCTGGCGCGACAGCGCGGGCTGCGCGATTCGCAGGCGCAACGCCGCTTTCGAGACTGTCCCTACTTCGGCGACCGTGACGAACGTTTTCAGGTGCTGCAGCTTCATGCCGAAAGTCTATGCTCATTCGGCATGAACGATCAACGAAATATGGTATTGGACGCGTGGTATCCGGAAACCTATCCTGAGCCACGTCGTACTCGATGCCGTGCTGCAAAGGAAGGAGAACCTCGTGAAACATATCCGCCTGATGCTGGTACCGACCATTGCCCTGGTGTTCGCCACGATGAAGGCCGGGGCCGACACGTGGCCGACGAAGCCCCTCCGAGCGATCGTCCCCGTCGGAGCGGGCAGCACGACCGACATCGTCCATCGCGTGGTACTCGAACAGGTCTCGCCACTGCTCGGCCAGCCCATCGTCGTAGAGAACCGTACGGGCGCGGGAGGCACGATAGGCTCGGGTTTTGTCGCCAAGGCGAACCCGGACGGCTACACGATCCTCGCGCACGGGTCCGCGCACACCATCGCTCCGGCTCTTTACAAGGACCTGAGCTACCACCCGGCGCGCGATTTCGCCGCAGTCGTCCCGCTCGGCATCTCGCCGAGTGTTTTGGTGATTTCGCCCGCAAAGGGCTACAAGACGGTCGGCGATCTGGTCTCTGCCGCAGAAGCCAGGCCCGGCGCGCTGAACTTCTCCTCGGTTGGCATCGGCACCGCAACGCATCTCAGCGCGGAGCGGTTCGAGCACAGCGCCGGAATACGGGCGGTACACATTCCGTTCAAGGGCGGCGCCGAGGCGATGTTCGAAGTCATGGCAGGTCGCGTCGATTTCTTCTTCGGGCCGATCGGGCTTGTCCTGCCCAATGTCCGCGAGGGCAAGCTCGCTGCACTGGTGGTGAACGGCTCGAGGCGCTCCGCCGCACTGCCGAACGTGCCGACGACGCTGGAAGCCGGACTCTCCGACGCCGAATATCCGATCTGGTTCGGACTCTTTGCTCCGGCAAAAACACCGCGCGAGGTCGTCGACAAGCTCAACCGCGAAACGCTCAAGGCGCTGCAATCACCCAAGCTGCGGGAGAAGCTGGCAGGGCTTGGACTCGACCCGATGGTGATGACGCCGGGCGAGTTTGATGCATACGTACAGAGAGAAGTCGCTCTCAACGCAACACTCGTCAAGGCGATCGGTCTCAAGCCGGAGTGACGGCGTATGATGAGAAAGGCGAAGAGCCGCGCCGAATTCTGTCCGGGCCGATGGCGAAAATCAGTTTCGACGATGGCGCTGCCTACGAGCGCGCCATGGGGCGCTGGAGCCGCGCCGTCGCGCCGGTCTTCATTGAGTGGGTCGCGCCCTCTCCTGGCGCCCGTTGGCTGGATGTCGGTTGCGGCACCGGTGCCTTTACCGAACTGGTACTGGATACCTGTTCGCCCCTGACGGTGTCGGCCGTCGATCCATCGGCGGCGCAGATCGATCACGCGCGCCGGCAGCCTGCGGCAGAGCGGGCGGATTTCCAGGTTGCCGATGCGTTGGCACTGCCCTTTCCCGATGCGGCGTTCGACGTCGTCGCTTCAGCTCTGGTCATCAATTTCATCCCGGACCGGCCCAAGGCGCTTTCGGAGATGCGTCGCGTCGCGCGTCCGGGGGGAATTGTGGCTGGCTACGTGTGGGATTTCGGGGCGGAACTCTCACCGAGCGGCCCTGTGCGCCGCGGGATACGCCGATTCGGCGCTGAAGTTCCGCCGATTCCTGGCACCGAGCAGTCGAGCCTCGAGGCGCTTAACGCACTGTTCGCGCAAGCGGGGCTTGAACGGATCGCGACTCGGGCCATCGAGGTGACGCTGCCGTACACCGATTTCGACGATTTCTGGGCAGCGCAGACGCCGGCCTACCTTCCCACTAGCACGATGATCGCCGGCATGACGAAAGACGAACGCGCACGACTGAGAGAGACCGTGCGGGCTGCATTGCCCTGCCCCGATGGGAAAATCGAGTACCCTGCGCGCGCCAACGCGATCAAGGCCTATGTGCCGGGCTGAGTTTGTCTGGCAGACTACGCGTGCAGAGCATGCGTGCCGAACTCGTTTCCATTCCTACCGACACCATTCCTCTCGACGGCCTCTACTACGAGCCTGAAGGCGGGGAAGCAAGCGGCGCGGCGCTGCTGTTTCACGGCAACGCCATGAATTTCTACACCTGCGCGATGCGCTTCCTGCCGCCCGTGCTGGTGAAGCTCGGCTTCGCTTGCCTCGCCTTCAACCGCCGGGGACACGATATCCTCAGTACGCGCAACAGCCGCATTGCCGAGGGTGCAGCGTATCAGCTAGCGAGCGAGGGCATAGAGGACAACCGCATCGCGGTGCGGTGGATGGCCGGGCGGGGATTTCCCCACCCGGTGATCATCGGCCACAGCAACGGGGGAATGCTCGCAGTGCGGCACGTTGCCGATCATCCGCGGACGCCCGCGCTCGTGCTCCTTTCGGCGCACGGCGGCGGCAAAGACATCGTGCAAAGAGGCGGAAAAGCGGGGCTGATGGTCGGCGAGCAGCGTCGAGGAATATGCCGAGCTGGCGCGCGAAATGGTCAAGGACGGACTCGGACGTGGGCTGATGCTGATGCCCGGCTGGTGGTACGCGATCAGCGCTCAGAGCTTTCTCGACCGCCTGACCGAGACGCCCGACATCCTCGAGCTCGCCCCCAGCGTGAAGTGTCCGACGCTCTACATTCGAGGAGACCAGGAGCCTCGGGACGCGTACCCCGCCGAAGACTTCAGGGAGCGCGCGGGCGGATCCTGCACCGTAGAAATCGTCCCGAGCTGCGACCATTTCTACAACGGGCGCGAGGAAGCGATCCAGGCAATCGTCTCGTCGTGGCTCGCGAAAACGCTTCACTTGGGTCCTGCACGTTGACAAACCTGCCTCCTGTTAGCAGCCGGCTCCTTCGGCTGCTAGAGGGTAAGTGTGCGCCCGAAAATTGCTTCACTATCTAGAATAGTGACTATGTTGACCCAGTAAGGGGGCATTCATGCAGCCTACTATCGGCTCTGGCAGCGTCGTGGCGGTGACCAACCTGGAGGAGTTCTTTCGCGGCGCGTTGCGCAGCGTGCTCGCCGACCAGCATGTTGCGGTGGACGAGCAGACCGAGCACTACGTCGTCAACATGCTCACTCTGTTCGCTCGCGCGGAGCGCCTGTACGAATCCACGCCGGACGGCCGGGGTCTGAAACCCCTGGTCCAGATGTTTTCCGAGGCGCTTCAGGCAGCCACCGTCGCCGAGCGCGACCTGGCCCTGCAGCGAGTCGGCGATATCTCGCTGTTCATGGCCGGATTCTTCCTGCGCAGCTTCGCGCGCCGCCTGGTGGATGTCGACTATCACATTGCAATGGGCGGGCAGGCGTACGGCACTTTGGCCCGCTCGCTTGAGCGCGGCCGCCGGCGCGGTCCGGCTCAGGTGTTCGCCGAGCTGGCGGCCAAGTTCCAGCCGCTGGTGGATGCCTTGGGCCAGATCAGCGATGCCGCGTACGTCTACACCCAGCGCGACATTCTCAGACTGTACGAAGTCTGGCTGAAGACGGGAAGTGTGCGGGCGCGCCGTCTCCTGCGTCGGCTCGGCGTCGAGGCGGCACCGGTCGCGTTGCGAACACACTGAGAATCGGTTCGCGGTGCTGCAAGCGCTGCAGAGCCTGCTCGCCGGCATCTACGATGTGCCGCTGACGCACGACGTGTCCGAGTTCCTGCTGACGGATCGCACCCGGCTGCCGCCGGCGGTGCGAGCGAACGATTCGGATGAGCAGGTGCTGGTTGCCGAGGACGACGGGACACTCTGGGTAAGTCTGTATCTGGAGCCCGCCGTGCTGCAGCGCCTCGCATCGGCAAATCCATTCGAAGCGCTCCACGCCGGCAATATCGCCGACTACTGGACCGCGCTCGAGGGCGTGAGCCATTTCGTCTATCTGGCGTGGAACGCGTCACACGATCGTCCCGTCACCCTGCTCGAGCTCGAGCTGCAGGCCGAGATCGACAAGTACGTGAGCAGCCTGTGGTTGTTGCAGGAGCAGAACCCGAATCGCTTTCCGGTCGAGCTGCACCACGTGCTGTTCGAACGCACCCGCGTCGACACTGTCCTGGCAGGCGATCGAAAGGAACTCTATCGGCGGGCGAGCTTCTATGCGGAGCGGTTCTGCCGGCGACTCGCGCGCACGTTGCGGCCAGCCGGGTTCAACGCGCAAGCTGCGGCGATCGCCGAGCTGCGACGCTTCTATCGCCTGGGCCGCGAGCCAAAGCTCCGGCACATCGAGCGCGTGGCCTGATACCTGAGGTCCGTGGATTCCGCGCCGAATGACAGGCGCGGTTGCCGCCCGTAGAATGAGACGGTCGGAATCGGATAAGGAGAGCGGGTATGAGACAGGTCCGTACTTGGTTGGTTGCAGGTTTCGCTCTGGCTTTCGCCGCGACGGCGCTCGCGCAGTCCTACCCTTCCAGACCCATCAAGGTCATCGTCCCCTTCCCGCCTGGAGACGCGGCTGACATCCTGTCGCGCCTTATCGGGCCGAAGATGTCCGAGAGAATGGGGCAACCCCTCGTCGTCGAGAACCGCGCCGGCGCGAGCGGCCAGATCGGCCTGGAGGTCCTCAAGAACTCGGCCGCCGACGGTTACACCATCGGCGTTGGTCAGGGCGGCAATCTCGTCGTCGCGCCGCACACCTACAAGAAGCTCCCGTACGATCCGCTCAAGGATTTCGTTCCGGTTGCGATCCTCGCAACGAACTACCTCGCCGTCGTCGCGAATCCCGGCGTTCCGTTCAAATCGGCGGCCGAAATGATTGCCTGGGCCAAGGCGAACCCTGGAAGGCTGACTCTCGCCACGAACGGCGAGGGCGGGTTCCCGCATCTCGCGTTCGAGCACCTGGCCGTGATGGGCGGCTTCAAGTTCCAGCACATTCCTTACAAGGGCGCGGCGCAGATCATCACCGACGTCATGGGAGGTCAGGTGCAGCTGGGGATCGGCGCTTACACGAGCATGTCCCCGCACGTGCTGTCGGGCCGGGTGCGGCTGATCGCGGTGACCAACCCGGTGCGCGTCCCGAACAAGCCCGAGCTTCCGATATTCGCCGAGGCCGTCCCGGGCTACGATTCCCGCGGCTGGTTCGGCTATGTCGCGCCGACCGGAACGCCGCGCGAGATCGTCGTCAGGCTGAACGACGAGATCAACCGCGCGATGAAGCTGCCGGACGTCTCGGAGAAGATGATCGCTGCGGGCCTCATCATCGTGACCGAGCCGCCTGAATTCTTCGGTGACATGATCAGGAGCGACTACGCCAAGTACGGCAAGCTCGCCCGCGACATCGACTTCAAGCCGCAGTGATCGGCACGACGGCTCCTTGCTGACGCCGCGCTTCCTCGCGGCGCTGCTTGTTCTTCTCGCGCCGGCTCAGGCGGTGCTCGCCTGGGGTCCGGAAGGCCATCGGATGGTCGGGGACATCGCGACCCGCTTCCTTGACCCGAAAGCGAACGCCCAGATCCTCGATCTGCTCGGCAGCGACCGCCTCGCGGACGGCCAGCCCTCGGGCCGGCGCACTCTCGGCGAGATCGCAAACTGGGCCGACGAGATCAAGGAAACCGATTGGGGCAAGAGGCGCTCCTCCTGGCACTACGACGATGTGCCGCTTTGCGGAACGGACGCGTACGAGAAATACTGCCGCAACGGCCGGTGTGCCTCAGCGCAGCTCGCTCGCCACATGGAGATCCTCACTGACGAGGGCGCGAGTCGGAGGCGCAGGAACGAGGCGCTCAAGTGGATCGTTCACCTCGTCGGAGACATCCATCAGCCCCTGCACGCGAGCAACCGCGGCGACCGCGGCGGAAACCGGGTGCAGGTGTCCTTCTTCGGGGAAACCCACAATCCGCCCTACGGCAGCATGAACCTGCACACCATCTGGGACGTCCACATGGTGCGGCGGCTGGTCTCGGAGCGCGGCGGAGAGCGCACGATCGTTTCCGCGCCCCTCGCCGAGGGCGACAGGCACGCGTGGGAGAAGGGTTCGATTACCGATTGGATCGACGAGACCCACCGGGTCGCGAGAGACGTCGCCTATCCGCTGCTTCCGGTGCCGAGCGCGTGCTCGAACAAGATCACCGGAGTCGTGGCAATCGACGGGGACTACTACTCCAAAGCCGCCCCGATCATCGAAACCCAGATCAGGAAGGCCGGTGTCCGGCTCGCGCGAGTTCTGAACGAAGTGCTGGGGCGGTAGCTTGCCGACAGGTGGCGCGTTAGCCCCTGTTTTGTAACATATTTCATACCGGTCCTGTTCTTGCCTGTGGCACACTTCCTGCGTCGGAATGCCACAGGGGCCGACATCGCATGCGAATCGCGCCCGGCGAGAGGCAATCCACGCCGACCTGGGAGGGTCCGCCATCGAATCGAAGCTAGCGAAACGGGACACGATCGCCGTCGCGAAGGACGACGCCTTGTTTGGCGCGCTCTTCGGGCAGGGCGCCGTGGGCATCGCGGTCGGGTCGATCGAAGGCCGCTTTCTGCGCGCCAACGAAGCGCTTTGCCGCATGCTCGACTACCGCGAAGAGGAACTCCTGCAAAGAACGGTGCGGGACATTACTCACGCCGACGATCTCGAGTCCAACCTGGAATTCCGCGAGGAGCTCCTTTCGGGAAAGGCCCAGTCGCGCGTCTACGAGAAGCGCTACCTGCGCAAGGATGGGTCTCAGATCTGGGTGCAGGTGGTCGGGAATGTGGTTCGCGACGGTTCGGGCGCACCGCAGTGCTTTGTCGCCATGGTCTACGACATCACCGAGTTGAAATTCGCGCAGGATGCGCTCAGGACGAGCGAACGGCGGTTCCGCCGCATGGTGGAGCTGAGCTCGGACTGGTATTGGGTGCAGGACGAGAACCTGCGCTTCATCGATTTGCCCGGACTGGGGAAACGCAACGTCGACCCGACGAAGTATCTTGGCAAGACGCGATGGGACCTTCCTGGCCTGGAACCCCTCCCGGAAGCAGTGTGGCAGCGGCACCGCGACATGCTCGAGCGGCGCGAGTCGTTCTCGGACTTCGTGTATCTCTCGCGCGACGGTTCGGGCGATCTGCGCTACCTGAGCGTGAGCGGCGAGCCGGTCTTCGACGAGCAGGGCAAATTCAAGGGATACCACGGGATCGGCAAGGATGTCACCGACAAGGCGCGCGCCCTCAAGTCCGTGGAAGACAGCGAAGCGCGCTACCGGATGCTGTTCGACATTCACCCCCAGCCCATGTGGGTCGTCGAGCAAAAGACGTTGCGCTTCCTCGCGGTCAACCAGGCGGCGATCGACCATTACGGCTACTCGAGGGACGAATTCCTGTCGATGACGGCGGAGCAGCTGCGTTCGCCCGAGGAACTCGGCCAGCTGCTCAGGGACTTTCAGGACCAGAGCCGCTCCTACATGCAGCGCGCGGCCCGGCACCGCAAGAAAAACGGCGAGCAGATACGCGTCGAGATCGTTTCCTTCAACCTGGAGTTCGACGGAAGCCCGGCACGCATGGCGGTCATCACCGACGTGACCGAGCGGATGAAGTCGGAGGAGTAGGCGCTCCCGCGGCATCGCAGGTCCGAAAGAAAGCACGCTGACATCGGGCCCGGAATACGGTATACAGTCGGGTCCCCAAGACGGGACCCAAGCGATGAAGTTCTCCTCCCACCTGATGCCCTAGGCTTGGCTGGAACGAGCACTTCATGGCCAACTGGGACACGCCCGCGATCCCGGCTGAAGAAAGAGACATGAAGAACGCAAAGCCGCCGTTCCGGGCCGACCAGGTCGGGAGCCTGCTCCGGCCCGTGGAGATCAAGGAAGCACGCGCCAGGGTCGAGCGCGGGGAAATGAAGGCCGAGGAGCTTCGCGCAATCGAGGACCGCTGCATCCGCAAAGCCGTCGAGCGGGAGGAGGCGATCGGTCTCGAGAGCATCACCGACGGCGAATATCGCCGCGGCTGGTGGAACCACGATTTCCTCGGGAGGATCGACGGCGTCGAGATCGAGCTCGACGCCGCGTCCTACAAGTTCGCGGGAACGGACGATCCACGGTACACGGCCAAAGTGCGGCGGAGAGTCCGTCGTACGCGACCCATGATGGTCGATCATTTCAAGTACCTCAAATCGGTCGCGAACAAAACGCCGAAGTTCACGATCCCTTCACCCTCGATCCTCTATCACCGTGGCGGCAGGGCGGCGATCAGCACAGAGGCCTATCCGGACCTGGACGAGCTTTGGAGGGATGTCGGCAGGGTGTACCGGGAAGAGATCGGCGATCTTGCCGCTGCGGGCTGTACCTATCTGCAGATCGACGACACGAGCTTCTCGTTCCTCTGCGACGAAAAGTTCCGCGCGAGCTGCCGCGCCCGCGGCGACGACCCGGAGGCGCTTCCGCACATGTACGCGCGGGCGGTGAACGCGGCCATCGCCGATCGGCCGCGCGGCATGACGATCGTCATGCACACCTGCCGGGGAAACTGGAAGAGTACCTGGCTTGCTGAGGGGGCCTACGACCCGGTCGCCGAGGCCGTGTTCGAGGAGACCGGGGTCGACGGCTACTTCCTCGAATACGACAGCGAGCGGGCCGGGAGCTTCGAGCCCCTGCGGCTCGTCCCGAAGGGGAAGAAGGTGGTGCTGGGACTGGTATCGACGAAGACGCCGGTGCTCGAGAAAAAAGACGAACTCAAACGCCGCATAGAGCAGGCCTCAAGGTACGTGCCGCTCGAAAACCTCTGCCTGAGCCCGCAGTGCGGCTTTGCGAGCAGCCACCACGGCAACCTCCTCACCGAGGACGACCAGTGGAGGAAGCTCGCTCTCGTCGTCGAAGTCGCCCGCGAAGTGTGGGGCGGTGCCTGAACTATTCGACCATCACGCCGGAAAGCTCGACGACACGATCCCAGCGCGCGTCCTCGGATTTCAGGAACTGGGCGAATTCCTCCGGGGTGTTGCTGACGACCTCGAACCATTGGCTCGCCACATACCTTTCGCGGAAGGCCGGATCGAGGAGAATATCCGTCGTGTCCGCGTAGATCCGGCGCACGACCTCGCGCGGCAGCCGCGCCGGCCCCACCAGCGCGAACCATGTCCCGGCCTCAAAGCCGGGGACCCCGGCTTCGGCGACCGTGGGAAGCTGGATCAGCGCGGGAATCCTTCGCGCGGACGCCGCGGCGAGGATCTTGAGCCTGCCTCCGCGCGCGTGCGATTCCACCAGGAACGGCGTGATCATCATCATCTGGATCTGGCCGGTAAGAAGAGCGGTGATCGCGGGACTTTCGCCGCTGTAAGGCACGTGCACCATGTCGATTTCGAGCTGCTGCTTCAGGTACTCCATGCTCACATGCGTCGATGAACCGGGGCCGAGGGACCCGTACGAGAGCGCCCCGGGTTTCGCCTTCGCGAGCGCCACGAGCTGCTGGAAGCTGGCCGCCGGCACGTCGGCGTGGATCGCGACGACCCAGGGGACGCGCACCAGAACCGTGATCGGCGTGAAGCTCTTCAAGCCGTCATAGGGGAGCTTTGGGTACAGGTGCGGATTCATCACGAATGTGGAGCTGTCCGAAATGAGCAGCGTCGCGCCGTCTGGCGCGGCCTTCGAGACTTGCTCGACGGCGGCGATCGGGTTCGCCCCGCGGTTCTCGACGAGCACAGGCATCCGCCACATCTGTGAAAGGCGCGGGGCGAGCGCGCGGGATAGCAGGTCGATCGCTTCGCCCGGCGAGGCCGGCACGATGATTCTCACCGGCCGAGTGGGATATGTCTGCGCCGGCGCGAGGCCGGGAGCAGCCGTCAGAGCCAGGGCCGCGGTGAGCAAGCACGGCAGAAGCGGTTTTCCGTTCATGCGGGCAGAGGTTGAAATGGAATGATTCCATTGTATTCCACCGCCTCCCGCACATCATCTCCGGGTTGACGCAATCCCAGAAGCTCGGCGTAGCCGCAGCGAGTCTCAGAAGCGCTTCTTCAGGCCGACCATCATCCCGCCGGGCAGCACCTCCAGGATGAACGAGTTGTCGCGCGAGTGCGCGGCGTAGCCTAGACCGCCGCCGATCGCAGCGCCGGCCAGAACGTCTGTCTGCCAGTGCGCCTGTGCTTTCATGCGCGCGACCGCCGTGTAAACAGGCAAGATCGCGAGCGCCCAGATCGCCGGAGCATCGCGGTGGTATTCCGCAATATAGGGAGTCACGACTGCCGCCACCGTCGTCACCGCGCCGGAGGGAAAGCTGTCGTTCCCTTTGCCCTGGAACCACAGGCTCGGATCGTCGCTGTCGCGGGGGCGGGTGCGGCTGAAGATGGGTTTCGCCAGGTTGACGACGACGACTCCGGAGAGCGTCGCGTCGAGCGCTTTCCAGGCGGTCTGTCCCGGGCGGGTTTCGCCGCCCTCCCACAGTGCGATGCCGAGGCTGCCCCCAACCAGAATGTAGCGCAGTGCCCGTTCGTTGGTCTGTTTCCAGATGCCGTCATCGTCCAGCGGCAGGCGGTGGTCGATGCCGAGCGGACCGCCCGACGCGTGTGCCGGGACGCTGAATTGAGCCCACAAGGCGACGACTGCCATGGTCCAGCGCATAGTTCGATCCGACTGTCGCCGCGAGGAACGGGATGAGGGCTCAACCCATCCTGTAGCGCTTCACCGCTTTCTCGTCCCAGACCATTCCGCTTCCTGGACGATCGGGAATGACGGCCGCCCCATCGATAATAGCGAGCGGCTCGGCGAGGATGGCGTTCGCCCAGTCTACGTATTCGAGGTAGTGACAGGTCGACGTGACGGCGAGCAGGTGCGCGCTTGCTTCCGGAAAAAGATGCGAGGACATCGGAATGCCTTTTTCCCCGGCAATCCGCGCAGCGCGCTGCCAGCCTGTGACGCCGCCGATCCGCTCGAGGTCGGGCATGACGCAGTCGCACGCGCCCATGGCGAGCGCCTCGGCCATCTGCTCGGGCAGGGAAAAATTCTCGCCGATCTGCACCAGCGTCGAAAGCTCGCGCGCGAGCTCCGCACATCCGCGGAAATCGTCGTGCCGGATGGGTTCCTCGATCCAATAGATTCCCTCCCGGTCGATCGCACGGCAGCGGTGAAGCGCTTCGGCGAGCGAAAGCGCCTGGTTGAAATCGACCATGAGCTTCACATCGTCGGGCAGGCGCCTGCGCACCGCGCGCACTGCGGCGAGATCGGCTGCTAGCCTCGGATATCCGAGGCGCAGCTTCACCGCGCGAAAGCCTCCCTCGAGGAGTTTTTCCGCCTCGTCGGCGGCGGCTTCCGGCGCCATGAGGCCGAGACCGTTGCTGTTGTATGCGGGAATACGGCGCGGCGATCCGCCGAGAAACGCGACAAGGGGTTTTCCGGCGGCGACAGCGAGCACGTCCCAGCAGGCGACATCGAACCCCGACATCGCCATCCGTACGATGCCTTGCACCCCGATCAGCTTGAAGCGCCGCGCGAGCTTGTCCCAGAGTCCGGCAGGGGCGATGCGCTCGCCTTTCAGCGTTCGCTCGATCTCGGCGAGCAGCGCGGAGATGGCCGGCGCGGCAGCGGGGAGGTAGCAGAAAAGATACGAGCGCCCGGTTATGCCTTCCTCGGTTTCGACGTCGACGAGGACGAGGGGCGCGGCACGGATCGCGCCCGCGCTCGTTCCCAAGGGGAGCTTCATCGGCACCTCGACGCCCCGCGCGCGGATCGCGCGGAGAGTGAGCGGCGTGCTCACGCCGGCTTTCCGCCCTGCGCGTACAGGGCGAGGATGTCGCGCACGGCGCGGTTGGCGGGAGTCGGAACGCCGGCCGCTACGCCGAGGTCCACCGCGCCGCCACTCAACCACTCGACCTCGAGCCGATTGCCGCGCTGCAGGTCGTGAGCCATGGAAGCGGCCATGTCGTCGGGTAAGCCGTCGGCGCGATTGAGGCAGGCATCGGCGTAGTCGGCGGGAAGGGCGATGCCGTGCGCGCGTCCCACCGTGACGACTTCGCGAAAGACCTCGAAAAGGAAGGCGCGCGTGCGCGGATTCTTCCGGATCGGCCCTATGGTCGAGCGCATCGCGGCGGTGGTCGCGGATATGCCAACCAGGAATACGTACTTCTCCCAGATCGCGCGGCGCACGTCGTTGCTCAGCTCGGCGGTGACACCCGACTTGAGCAGCGCTTCGTGGAGGAGGCGTGCGCGCTCGGAAGGGCGTCCGTCGTATTCGCCGACCACCACCCGCTGCATCGGTCCCGTCTGGAGGATTACACCGGGGCGGGCGATGGTGGTCGCGACATAGCACACCCCACCCATGACGGGCGCTTCGCCCAGCTCGCGGCGCAGGATATCGTCCTTGATCACGCCATTCTGCAGCGACAGCACGCCGGTGCCGGGCTTGAGCATGGGCTTCATCTGCCGGATCGCGGATTCGGTGTCCCACAGCTTCACCGACAGGATGATCAGGTCGACCGGACCGATCGAGGCCGGATTGTCGGAGGCGCGCACGCTGGGGATGCGGATGTCGCCGTGCGCCTGGCTCTCGATCACGAGCCCGCGCTCGCGCATCGCGGCGAGGTGCGCCCCGCGCGCGATGAAGCTCACGTCGTAGCCGGCGTGCGCGAGCCGCCCGCCGAGGAAGCCGCCGACGCCTCCCGAGCCCATCATTGCGATCTTCATGGCTCGAATGGTAACCTGCCTCGTCCAAGACAGAGGAGGGAGTCATGACCCGCATCGCTTTTCGCACTGCCGCGGCGGCACTGGTCCTGTGCGTGCTCGCGCCATCCGTGGCTTTCGCGCAGGCCTGGCCGACCAAGCCGGTGAAATTCGTCGTGCCGTATCCGCCAGGCGGATCGACCGACCCGATGGCACGCCTGATCGCGGCGAAGCTCTCCGATTCCCTGGGGCAGCCCTTCGTCGTGGAGAACAGATCCGGCGCCTCGGGAACGATCGGGACCGCTTTCGTCGCCAAGTCGCCGGCAGACGGCTACACGTTCATCTTCGTTTTCGATTATCACGCCGTGAATCCTTTTGTGATTCCGAACCTGCCGTTCGATACCGCGAAGGATCTCGCGCCGGTGATGCTGATCGGCACCGCGCCGATGGCGATCGCGACCGCCTCCGGCAAGCCCTACAAGAGCTTCACCGATGTCGTGGCCGCGGCCAAGGCGAAACCGAACACTGTGAGCATAGGCTCGGTCGGCAACGGCAGCCTCGGGCACCTGACTATGGTCCTGGTGCAACAGGCCTCCGGAATCAAGCTCATTCACATCCCCTACAAAGGCGGCGGACCGATGACGGCGGACGCGGTCGGCGGCCAGATCGATCTCGCGATCGGCTCGGTGGCGGTGATCACCCCGCACGTGATGGGCGGAAAGCTTCGCGCCATCGCGGTCACCGGCGACACGCGCTCGCGTGCCTTGCCCGATGTGCCCGCGCTCGCCGAGCAGGGCCTGCCGGGATTCTCGGCGCTCGCGTGGTGGGCGATCTTCGCTCCTGCCGGCGTCCCAAAGCCGATCGTGGACAAGTTCCACGCCGAGCTCGTCAAGGCATTCAACCTGCCCGACGTGCGCAAGCTGCTCACCGAAACGCTCGGCATAGACTTGGTCGTCGGGTCCCCCGAGGGACTTGGGCAGTGGCTCGATACCCAGATGCAGCGCTGGGGTAAGGTCGTCCGCGACAACAACATCCGCGCCGACTGACGTGAAGCGCCTGACGCTCGCCGCAGGGCTGGCGGCGTTCTCCGTTTCCGCGGCTGCGCAGGGATACCCCGAGCGTCCGGTTCGACTGATCGTTCCGCAGGCGGCGGGGAGCGCCACGGACACGGTTGCGCGCATTCTCGCCGCCGAGATGCCGCCCTCGCTCGGACAGCCGGTCGTCGTCGAGAACCGGCCCGGCGGCGCGCTGACGATCGGAATAGACCTCGTAGCGAAATCGGCACCGGATGGGTACACGATAGGAATGGGACCGGTAGGGGCGCTCGCGATCACGCGCCACATGGTCTCGAAACTTCCCTACGACATCGAGCGGGACCTGCAGCCGATCGCGCTCGTGACCCGCGGGCACTTGCTGCTCGCGGTGTCGCCCTCGCTCCCGGTGAGCTCGGTGCGCGAGCTGGTCGAGTACGCCAGGAAGAACCCCGGGAAGCTCATGAATGCGTCCTCGAGCAATGGCTCGCCGGGACACGTGGGCGGCGAGCTGTTCAAGACCATGACCGGCACCGACATCGTCCACGTCCCTTACAAGGGCGGCGCGATGGCCATCAACGATCTGATCGCCGGGCACGTGCAGGTGATGTTCGAGAGCCTGAACTCGATCTCTCCCCAGGCTCGCTCGGGCAAGGTCAAGGCGCTTGCGGTGAGCGGCCCAAGACGCTCGCCGGGTTTTCCGGACCTGCCGACGATCGCCGAGGCCGGAGTCCCGGGCTACGAAGCCGCCACGTGGAGCGGCGTGATCGGGCCCGCGGGCATGCCGAGACCCGTCGTCGACAAGCTCAACGCCTCGATCAACAAGGCGATCGTCTCGCCGGTATTCAAGACGCGCTTTGGCGAAATCGGCGACGAGCCCGCCGGCGGCACGCCCGAGGAGTTTGCCGGGACGATTCGCAGGGATTCGGCCAAGTGGGCCGAAGTCGTGAAGCGCTCCGGGGCGAAGATCGACTGAATCCGGGCCGCCGCGCGGCAGCCGGCCCCTTCAGGGCGGCGCTCAGCCGGTCGCGGCTGCGCCTGCTGCCGCGTTCTCGCGCAGCAGCCGGGAGAGTTCGTCCGCGGGCTGCGGTTTCTTGAAGTAATAACCTTGAAACTCGTGGCATCCGAGCTCGGTGAGAAAGTCGAGCTGCTCGCGGGTCTCGACTCCCTCTGCGATCACCTTGAGCCCCAGGCTTTTCGCCATCGCGATGATTGCCTGCGTGATCGCGACGTCGTCCAGATCATGAGGGACGTCCTTGATGAACGAGCGGTCGATCTTGATGCAGTCGAACGGGAATCGCTTGATGGACAGGAGGGAAAAATTTCCGGTGCCGAAGTCGTCGAGCGCCAGGCGAATGCCCATAGACTTGATCCCTTCGAGTATCTTCTTGGAGCCTTGGATATCCCGCATCACCATGCTCTCGGTGATCTCGATCTCGAGGCAGCCCGGCTTGAGCGCACTCTCCTTCAGGGCGCGTTCGATTTCCCGCAACAGATGCTTGTCCTCGAACTGACGCACAGAGAGGTTTGCTGAAACCGTCAGCGGGGCGGCAAGCCGGTTCTGAAGCTTCTGGTTGTTCGCGCACGCGGTCCTGAGCACCCAGGCCCCGATCGGAACGATGAGCCCTGAGTTCTCGGCGAGTCCGATGAACTCCGTCGGGGGAATCAGTCCCAGCTCCGGATGCTGCCACCGGATCAGCGCCTCCATCCCCGTAATGCGGCCGGTGTGGATCTCGTACTTGGGCTGGTAGTGAAGCACGAACTCGCTGCGCTCGAGCGCCCCCTTGAGCTTTGTCTCTCTTGCGATTCGCGCGGACAGGTGATCGTTCATGTCCTCCGAATAGAAGAGATAGTTGTTCTTGCCCTGTTCTTTGGTGCGATAGGCTGCGATGTCGGCGTTCTTGAGGAGCGTCGAGAGGTCGTCCCCGTCGTTCGGATAAAGGCTGATGCCGATGCTCGCCGAGATGTGACAGGTCTCCCCCTCGAGCAGGAACGGCCAGCGCAGGGCATGAAGGATCTTCTGCGCGACGCTCACGACGTCGCCGGGTTCGGCGTAGTCCTCGATCAGCGCGACGAATTCGTCCCCTCCGAAGCGCGCGATCGTGTCGCTTTCCCTCAGGCACATCCGCAGGCGGCCCGCCACCTCGACCAGCAGCCGGTCCCCGAACGGGTGGCCGAGGGTGTCGTTGATGAACTTGAAGCGGTCGAGGTCGAGGAACAGGAGCGCCATCGTCTTGCGGTAGCGCTGGGCGTTGTTCAGCGCGTGCGCGAAGCGTTGATTGAACATGTAGCGGTTGGGCAGGCCGGTCAGGGTGTCGTGCGTCGCGACGTAGAGCAGGTTCTCCTCGGCCTGCTTGCGCGCCATGAACTGCCCGATCTGGCTTCCGATCACGCGCACCATCTGCAGGAGCGACGGATCGGGATTGCGGATCTCCCGGCTGAAGAATTCCAGCACGCCGAGCGTGACGTTACCCGCCAGGATCGGAAAGGCAAACGCGCCATGCAGCCCCGCCTTTGCAGCGGACTGGGCCCGCGTGAAGCTCTGGTCGTTGCCGACGTCGGGGATCCAGTGAGGCGTGCCGCTCACCCAGACCTGCCTCACTAGGCCGCGGTGAGCGGGCTCCAGCGTGACATCGCGCGCCCGCTCGGCGAACTCGGCGACGGCCTCGTCCGGAATGCTCCATTTCTCCACGCGCACTATGGCCTTTTCGCGCTCGTCCAGGCTCCAGCGCGCCCCGCAGTCCCAGTTGAGCGTCTCGCAGATGGCCTGGATGATTCTCGGGATGGCGTCCGCAAGCGTGTCCGATTCGGCAAGCACGCGTGTGACGGCGTGCTCCATGCGCTCGCGCTGCTCGGCGCGCTTGCGCGCGGAGACATCCCGCGAAACCAGGACGACCTTGGACACCTTGCCGGCGGCATCCCGAATGCCGCGGCTTTCCGATTCGATGTAGCGGATGCTGCCGTCGTGGAGCACGAAGCGGAACTCGGCTCGATGCCCTGCGCCCGTCGCGACGGTTTCCCCGAAAAGCTCTTTGATGCGATCCCGGTCCTCGGGGTGGATTTCCCTGAACGAATCCGACCCCGGCTCGATCCCGTCGTTGAAGAGAGCCCGGTAGGAAGGGCTGTTGTAGATGCGCCGGCCCTCGGTATCGATCATGGCGACGAGATCGCCGACGTTTTCGGTGATCAGGCGAAAGCGTTCTTCGCTCTCGCGCAACCGCTCCTCGGCGCGGCGGTGCTCGGTCACGTCGCGGAAGCTCCACACCCTGCCGATGGTCTGTTTGTCCACCAGGTGCGGCCTGGAGTAGCGCTCGAAGATTCGGCCGTCCTTGAACTCGAGCGTATCGAAGCTCTCCTCGCCGGGATGAGCGTAAAGCTCGCGAACTTTCGCGCGGAAGCCCTCCGGGTCCTTGAGCTGGTCGAGGACGAAATCGAGCACCTCGTCGTCGTTCCCGGAAGACAGGACCTGGGGGGGAATGCGCCACATTTCGGCGAACTGCCGGTTGTGGGTCGTGATCTTGCCGAGGATGTCGACGACCAGCACGCCGTCCGCCGTGGACTCGAGAGTTGCGCGGAGGAGCGATACCGATTTGTGCAGGCCGACTGCAGCGGGGCTCTTGCGACCCTTCATCGAAAAAAACCTCCCTCAGGGGGAGCGATTGTATCCGGATTCGGGGACAGGCGAGCGACCCTTGAGTGAAGTATTGCCGGCCGATCGGTGTCTGAATTCTTCGAGAGGCAGGGCGGGCGGATCCCGGTCGAGCAAAGCCGGCTTGCGGAGCGTTTTGTTTGTCCCTACACTGCCCTCCCTTGCGCCAAGGGTCATGTGAACATGAGGTTGCGCAGCGTCGAGCTGGAAGTCCCGGATCGGGAATCGGCGGCCCGGTTTTTTCTGGATACCTGGGGTCTCCGGGATGCCGGGACTCGAAACGGGATCGCCTATCTTCGCGGCACCGAGGATATTCCGTACATCGTCTCGATTGCCCAGGCCGGCGAGCCGGCGGTTACGGCGATCACTTTCTCGGGCTCTGGGCCCGAGCTTCAGCGAATCCGAAAACGCGCGTCCGCGGCGGGCGCGCCGCTCGGTCCGGTGCGTGATTTCGACGAGCCCGGCGGCGGATCGGGATTCCATGTCGTAGCGCCCGAGGGTCACGTGTTCCGGTTCGTGACGGAAAAGAAGCGCGTGAAGCGCCTGCGCGCGGACCGGGACAGGCCGCTGCAGGTCACGCACGTCGTCCTCAATGCGCGGGACCGGGAGGCGTGCTCGCGCTTCGCCGTGGATGTCCTCGGCTTCCGGCTGTCCGACCGCACGGGATTCATGAACTTCGTGCGCTGCGACCGCGTCCATCACGCGATCGCCTACGCTCAAGGCGACAATTCACTGCTCAATCACATCGCCTTCGAAATGACGGACATCGACGCCGTCATGCTCGGCATCGGCCGGCTGAAAGACGCCGGATTTGAGACCTTCTGGGGCCCGGGCCGCCACGGGCCCGGCAACAACGTCTTCGCCTATTTCGTGGCTCCCTTCGGAGCGGCGATCGAGTACACCGCGGAAGTCCAGCGCGTGAGCAGCGCCTACAGGACCGGAACCCCGGAAGACTGGAAGTGGCCGCCCAACCGCGGCGATCACTGGGGTGTTTCGCCGCGAAACACCGCCGCGCTGGCGAGGGCCGAGCGGGAATTCCGCTTCCGTCCGCTTGCCGCGGTCTCGCACGCGTAACGAGACGCCCGATCCAGGGATGAAGCGCTAGTCGGCCGGCCGATACGGCCCGTCGAAGACTACCGCTTCTTGACCGGGACCGGGCGCTACACCGACGACATTCTCCTCGAGGGACAGGCGCACTGCGCGTTTTTGAGCACGCCGCACGCCTACGCGCGGAGCAGTGCTGTGCGGCTAACATAGCCGGCGATTTTTCTGCGGATTTTTAGCCGCCGAAAGAATTGGCCGGTGTCAATTCGCTTGTGAGCCGCTCTTGAATTAGGCCTTCTTAACTAGGCTGACTATATATAAAAGAATGATAGCGCCAACCGTTGCTGTAATTATCGCGCCTATCAACCCACCTGCTGTTATTCCCAGCAGACTGAATAAGACACCACCCAATACAGCTCCGACAATTCCCACAACAATGTTGCCAACAACGCCAAATCCTTTTCCTTTCATTATGGTGCCAGCAAGCCAGCCGGCCAGTGCGCCAATTGCCAAAAATATGATCAAGCTGGTTATATCCACGATGCCTCCGATCTTATCTTTTGATGAAAAGGTACATGCCGACAACAAAACAGACAGCGCCACTAATGTAGAAAGTCATTACCTTATCTGTAGCTGAGCCAGTAAAAGCTTGAGTCATTTGCGAACCGACAGAACCAGACAACCGATATCCCCAAAATGCCAGGCCAAGGCCTATGACCGCCAGCACGATGCCGACAATTTTCATTGTAGATGTTGAACTCTTTCCCATGTTGAACTCCTATGGTTGGATGAAACGAGACTCTTAGCCGTCACGCCGCTACTCGACGTTCAATAGTCAGCAAAGATGCTGTTTGAAATATCTTCTACTTTGTGGGCTTAGAGTCAACTCTGCCTGAATTCAACACGATACGGCACCAATCCCCTGCAATCTGCACGCCCCGCCCAGGCGCTTCGTGCGTAGAGCGCCGGAACGGTTTGGGTTTCGGGGATGCGAAACCGGAACGAAGCAAGAAGCTACTTCGGTTCGGTCCATCCGCCGCCGAGCGCCTTGACCAAGTCGACGCTGAAGGCGAGGCGAGCCTGTCGGTTGCGCACGAACGCCAGTTCGGCGTCGTTGACGGTGCGCTGCGCGTCCAGCACTTCCAGGAACGGTGAGTAGCCCGATTCATAGCGCAGCGTGGAAAGCTCGAGCGCGTTGCGCGCGGCTTCCAGGCGTTGCTGGAGGTCCGCCTCGCTGCTGCCCGTCTGCGCAACGTTGACCAGCGCGTCGGAAACCTCGCGGAATGCGGTTTCGATGGCGCGTTGGTAATTCGCGAGCGCCTGTTCGCGACGCGCGTCTGCTTGATCGACGCGCGCGCCGCGCCGCCCGGCGTCGAAGATCGGCTGCACGAGGCCGAATCCGATCGACCAGATGCCGGCGCCGACGGAGAGCAGATTGGAAAACTCCGAGCGCTGTTGCGCGCCCAGCGCACCGGTTCAGACGTGGATGCGTGGGAAATAGCGCCGCGGCGCGCGATTGCCGATCTGGGCATTGGCGCCGATCATGGATTGCTCGGAGTTTTCCAATCTGCTCTCCGTCGGCGCCGGCATCTGGTCGATCGGATTCGGCCTCGTGCAGCCGATCTTCGACGCCGGGCGGCGCGGCGCCGCGCGTCGATCGAGCAGACGCGCGTCGCGACAGGGACTCGCGAATTACCAACGCGCCATCGAAACCGCATTCCGCGAGGTTTCCGACGCGCTGGTCAACGTTGCGCAGACGGGCAGCAGCGAGGCGGACCTCCAGCAACGCCTGGAAGCCGCGCGCAACGCGCTCGAGCTTTCCACGCTGCGCTATGAATCGGGCTACTCACCGTTCCTGGAAGTGCTGGACGCGCAGCGCACCGTCGACGACGCCGAACTGGCGTTCGTGCGCAACCGACAGGCTCGCCTCGCCTTCAGCGTCGAGTTGGTCAAGGCGCTCGGCGGCGGATGGACCGAACCGAAGTAGCTTCTTGCTTCGTTCCGGTTTCGCATCCCCGAAACCCAAACCGTTCCGGCGCTCTACGCACGAAGCGCCTGGGCGGGGCGTGCAGATTGCAGGGGATTGGTGCCGTATCGTGTTGAATTCAGGCAGAGTTGACTCTAAGCCCACAAAGTAGAAGATATTTCAAACAGCATCTTTGCTGACTATTGAACGTCGAGTAGCGGCGTGACGGCTAGAGTCTCGTTTCATCCAACCATAGGAGTTCAACATGGGAAAGAGTTCAACATCTACAATGAAAATTGTCGGCATCGTGCTGGCGGTCATAGGCCTTGGCCTGGCATTTTGGGGATATCGGTTGTCTGGTTCTGTCGGTTCGCAAATGACTCAAGCTTTTACTGGCTCAGCTACAGATAAGGTAATGACTTTCTACATTAGTGGCGCTGTCTGTTTTGTTGTCGGCATGTACCTTTTCATCAAAAGATAAGATCGGAGGCATCGTGGATATAACCAGCTTGATCATATTTTTGGCAATTGGCGCACTGGCCGGCTGGCTTGCTGGCACCATAATGAAAGGAAAAGGATTTGGCGTTGTTGGCAACATTGTTGTGGGAATTGTCGGAGCTGTATTGGGTGGTGTCTTATTCAGTCTGCTGGGAATAACAGCAGGTGGGTTGATAGGCGCGATAATTACAGCAACGGTTGGCGCTATCATTCTTTTATATATAGTCAGCCTAGTTAAGAAGGCCTAATTCAAGAGCGGCTCACAAGCGAATTGACACCGGCCAATTCTTTCGGCGGCTAAAAATCCGCAGAAAAATCGCCGGCTATGTTAGCCGCACAGCACTGCTCCGCGCGTAGGCATGCACAACGCGCAGTGCGCCTGCTCGAGGAGAATGTCGTCGGTGTAGCGCCCGGTCCCAGTCAAGAAGCGGTAGTCTTCGACGGGCCGTATCGGCCGGCCGACTGCGCGCTTCATCCCTGGATCGGGCGTCTCGTTAC
>CAVOUJ010000055.1:0-12304 GCA_963699535.1 uncultured beta proteobacterium
TGGGCGGACGGGCCGCGCCGCAGATCAGACTCGGCGACGTCGTCATCGAGCCCAGCACGCGGCGCGTGACGAAGGCAGGGGCCGCTGTCGACCTGACGGCGCGCGAGACGGCGGTCCTGCTCGCTCTCGCCCGACGGCCGGGCAGCACGCTGTCGCGGGCGCAGCTCGTCGAGGCACTGTACGGCTGGGATGAGAGCATCGAAAGCAACGCCGTCGATGTGTACCTGCACCATCTGCGCCGCAAACTCGGCGCCGGGTTGATCGAAACGCAGCGCGGCTTGGGCTGGCGCCTGGTGCTGTGATGAGCGCGGGCGCCTGGTCGCTGCGCGGCCGCCTCACCTGGCTGCTCATCGCCATCGCCATCGTCGCATGGGCCGCCAGCAGCGTCTGGCTGTACCGCAGCGCGGTGGCCGAAGCCGACCGTCTGTTTGACGCCGCGCTTGTCGAAACGGCCCACGCCGTGCTGGCGGTGGCCGATCGGGAAATCCGCGAGCGTGAGCACGCATCGCGCCGTCGCGAGCGCGGGGCGCATGAAGATGATGATGAGCGCGATGATGACCGGGACATCGAACTGGCGCGCATCGACCACGCGCACGACGAGCACGTGGTCTATCAGGTGCGCCGGCGCGACGGCGCCATCGTCTACCGCTCGCCCGGAGCGCCCACTGAGCCCTTGGCTGAGGCCGCTGCGACAGGCTTTGCCGAAGTGGAGGCCGCCGGTCAGGACTACAGAGTGTTCTCGCTGCGCGCCGGGCCGGAGGGTGCGACGATCCATGTCGGCCAGCCGATGGCCGACCGCGTTCGGCTGTCGCGTGCCAGTGCCCTTCGGTTGGTGCTGCCGGGCGCCGTGCTGATACTTGCCCTGGTGGTCGGTGTCGGCCTCGTGGTGCGGCAGGTGACGCAGCCGGTAGTGCGCTTCTCGCAGTCGATCGATGCGTTGCAGCCGACGCAAGCCCGCGAGGTCGCGTACGACGATCTGCCGCGCGAGCTCACGCCAGTGGGCCTGGCGCTCGACCGCCTGCTCGAACGGGTTCAGGCCGCGCTGCGTCACGAACGCACACTCACGGCCGATGCCGCCCACGAGTTGCGCACGCCACTGGCGGCACTGCGCGCCCAAGCCCAGGTGGCACTGCGCGCGACGGACGCCGCGGAACGCGCGGAGGCACTGCAGGCGCTGATGGCAGGCGTCGATCGCGCCACGCATCTCGTCAACGCCGTGATGACGCTGGCGCGGCTCGATGCGCGCGAAGCCAAACCCGCGGAGCTACCCGTGACGGACCTGGCCGCCGTCGTGCGCCTCGTCTTGGATGAACTTACGCCTGCCGCGACGGCGCGTGGTATCGAGGTGGCGTTCGTGCCGGCTGCTGCAACGGTACGCGGCGACGCGGACGCGCTCGCCATCCTCATTCGCAATCTCGTCGACAACGCGCTGCGACACGCACGGTCCCGCGTCGAGGTGACGATCGAGGCGGGACGCCAAGTCAGTCCGCATCGCCGTGTTGGACGACGGGCCGGGCGTGCCGTCCGGCATGAGCGACCGTGTCTTCGACCGCTTCTATCGTGCCGGGGCATCCGATACCGGCGCAGGCCTTGGCCTCTCTCTGGTGCAGCGCGTGGCCGAGCTGCATGCGGGCTCGGTCATGGTGGATCGCGCACCGATGGGGGGCGCGCGTTTCACCGTTACCTTTCCGGCCTGACCGCCTGGCTGACGAGCCCTGATGTGGCTAAGGGAGCTAACGGGGCGACCGGCCTCCTCGCTGATGTGCCTCAACAACGCCTTGCGGGATCGCAATTAGGCTGGCAGTCGAAGCAGAGAAACCAGCATGACGCAGGCGGCCGAGCGGGCAACGAGCCGCGCTCCCGTTGTTGAACGCGAGGCGGTCTTCACCGCCCGCGGCCTCACCAAGATCTACCGGATGGGCGAGGTCGAGGTGCACGCGCTGCGCGGCGTCGACCTCGACATCTACGCGTGCGAGTTCGTCGTGCTGCTCGGCCCGTCGGGCAGCGGCAAGTCGACGCTGCTCAACATCCTCGGCGGGCTGGACACGCCGACCAGCGGGCAGCGCGCGTCTGGCGCGACCACGACCTCGCGCGCGCCGCGCGAGGCGGAGCTGACGCGCTACCGGCGCGAGCACGTCGGCTTCGTGTTCCAGTTCTACAACCTGATCCCGAGCCTGACCGCGCGCGAGAACGTCGCGCTCGTCACCGAGATGGCGCAGCGGCCGATGCGGCCCGAGGAGGCGCTCGGCGCTGGTCGGGCTCGGCGACCGGCTCGATCACTTTCCGTCGCAGCTTTCCGGCGGCGAGCAGCAGCGGGTGGCGATCGCGCGCGCGATCGCCAAGCGCCCTGAGGTGCTGCTGTGCGACGAGCCGACCGGAGCGCTCGACTACGCGACCGGCATGATGGTGCTGGAGGCGATCGCGCGCATCAATCGCGGAGCTCGGCACGACCACGGCGGTGATCACGCACAACGCGCCGATCGCCGAAGATGGCCGACCGCGTGATGCGCCTCGCCGACGGCCGCATCGCCGCCGTCGCAGGTGAACGAGCACAAGGTCTCGGCGCGCGAGATCTCCTGGTGATGCGCAGCAGGGCGATGCCATGAACATGCTCGACCGCAAGCTCGCGCGCGACCTCTGGCACCTGAAGGGGCAGGTGCTGACGATCGCGCTGGTGGTGGCGAGCGGCATCGCCGCCTTCTGCGCGTCGCTGTCGACCCACGAGTCGCTGAAGTCGATGCAGGCCGACTACTACGACAGCGCCCGCTTCGCGCACGTGTTCGTACGGCTGAAGCGCGCGCCGGAGAGCGTGGCCGCGCGCCTGCTCGACATCCCCGGCGTGGCCGAGATGCAGGCGACGATCACGCGCGACGTGCTGCTCGACCTGCCCGGAGTGATCGAGCCGATGGTGGGTCGGATGATCGCGCTGCCCGAGCGGGGGCTGCCGCCGATCAACCGCCTGACATTGGTCGGCGGCCGCTGGATCGACGCGCCGGAGAGCAACGAGGTGCTGGTCAACGAAAGCTTCGCTTCCGCACAACGAGCTGCGACCGGGCGACTCGATGCACCGCCCTGCTCAACGGCAAGCGCGAGAAGCTCGTGATCGTCGGACTGGTGCAGTCGCCGGAATACGTGTTCGCTGCCGTGCCGGGCGTGGGCGACGAGCGCACGTTCGGCGTGTTCTGGGTCGGCCGCAAGCGCCTCGCCGCCGCGTTCGACATGGACGGCGCGTTCGACGCGGCGGCGCTGCGTCTCGCGCACGACGCGAACGAGCAGGCCGTGAAGGCGGCGGTCGACCGCGAGCTCGACCGCTACGGCTCGATCGGCGCGAACGGGCGCGACCGCCAGGTCTCGCACCAGACGCTGTCGCAGGAGATCGACCAGCAGCGCGTGTTCGGCATCGTGCTGCCGGCGGTCTTCCTCGGCGTCGCGGTGTTCCTGCTGAACGTGGTGCTGTCGCGCCAGATCGGCACGCAGCGCAGCCAGATCGCCGCGCTCAAGGCGCTCGGCCGGCCGGATGCCGAGATCGGGTTGCACTACCTGAAGTTCGTCGGCGTCATCGTCGTGCTGGGTGCGGTGATCGGCATCGTGGCCGGCGCACTGCTCGGCCAGATGCTGACCGAGATGTACACGCGCTTCTTCCGCTTCCCGAACTTCGAGTACCGGCTCGATCCGTGGATCGTTCTGGTCGGCGTCGGCACCGCGCTGGTCGGCGCGGTGGCCGGCGCAACGCAGGCCGTGCTGCAGGTGGTGCGGCTCGCGCCCGCGGAGGCGATGCGGCCGCCGAGTCCGCCGACCTTCCGGCCGACGCTCGCCGAGCGGTTCGGCTTCGGCCACATCTATTCGCCGGCGGTGCGGATGATCCTGCGCGACATGGAGCGCCGCCCGGCGCGCGCGATCCTCACGACTTCGGGCATCGCCGCGTCGCTCGCGATCCTGATCGCCGGAACCTGGTGGGGCGACGCGATCAACTGGCTGCTCGATGTCGAGTTCGGGATGCGCGAACGGATGCACGTCGCGGTGCAACTGGTCGAACCCGCGTCCAGCAGCGCGGCGTACGACTTCCAAAGACTGCCCGGCGTGATCGAGTCCGAACCGGGGCGCGAAGCGCTGGTGCGCTTCCGCAACCGCCATCGCAGCTATCAGACGCTGATGATCGGCCTGGCGCCGGCAAGCACGATGCGGCCGCTGCTCGACGAACGGCTCGAGCCCGTCCCGCTGCCCGGCTCCGGCGTCGTGCTGAACCGGCGGCTCGCCGAGCGGCTCGAGGTCCGCAACGGCGAGACCGTCCGCGTCGAGTTCCTCCAGGGCAACCGCAGCGAGCACGACGTACGCGTCGTTGGGATGGTCGACGAGAAGATGCAGATGCTCGGCTTCATGGAGCGGACGGCGCTGAACCGGCTGCTCGGCGAGGGCGACGCGATCTCCGGCGCGCGGCTGCGGATCGATGCCGGCCAGCGCGAGGCGTTCCTGCAGGCGGTGAAGGAGACGCCGCGCATGGGCGCGGTGGCCGAGCTTGGGCCGATCATCCGCAACTTCCGTGAGAACACCGCGCGCAACGTGCTGGTGTTCACGACGGTGCTGACTGTGTTCGCCGGCACGATCGCGGTCGGTGTGGTCTACAACACCGCGCGCATCTCGCTCGCCGAGCGCGCTTGGGAGCTGGCGAGCCTGCGGGTGCTCGGCTTCACGCGCGGCGAGGTCTCGGGACTGCTGCTGGGCGAGCTCGCGCTCGAGCTGCTGCTCGCGCTGCCGCTCGGGTGGGCGGCGGGCTACGGGCTCGCGCGGCTGCTGATCGAGCTGATGCCGCACGGCGATTTCGAGTTTCCGTTCGTGATCCTGCCCGCCACCTACGCGTACGCGACGCTGGTCGTGCTGGTGGGCGGCGTGGTGAGCGGGCTGGTGGTGCGCCGCCGGATCGACCGACTCGACCTGGTGGCGGTGCTGAAGACGCGCGAGTAGGAGAAGAGCGATGACGCGCAAGCAGTGGTTGTGGGTCGCGACGGGCGTCGCGGTGCTGGTCGCCGGCTTCGCGTGGGCACTGCGCCCGCGGCCGGTGCTGGTCGAGGCGGCCGAGGTGCGGCAGGGTCTGTTCGCGCAGACGGTCGACGAGGACGGCAAGACCCGCGTGCGCGAGCGCTACGTGGTGTCAGCGCCGCTCGCCGGGCAGCTCGCGCGCATCCGCCTGAAGGCGGGCGACGAGGTCAAGGCGGGCGCGGTCGTCGCGCAGCTCTCCCCGTCAGCGCCGTCGATGATCGACGCGCGCACCGCGGGAGAGCTGATGGAGCGCGTCGGCGCGGCGCAGGCCGCGCTCGCCGCGGCGAACGCGAACTTCGCGCGCAGCCAGGCGTCGCTCGCCCAGGCGCGCGCCGACCTCGACCGCCAGTTGAAACTGGAACAGCAGAAATTCATCGCTGCCGCCGCGCGCGAACGGACCGAGCTCGAAGTCGAGGTGCAGGCGCGCTCGGTGGAAGCGGCGCGCTTCGCGGTGGACGGCGCGCGCCACGACCTGGCGCAGGCGCGTGCGGCGCTGGTGCGCGCGCAGGACGCGGCGGCGCGCCCGCGCCAGGGCACCACCTGGCCGATCGAATCGCCGGTCGCGGGCCGGGTGCTGCGTGTGCTGCAGGAAAGCGAGGCGGCGGTCGCGGTCGGCGCGCCGCTGATGGAGATCGCCGACCCGGCCGATCTCGAGGTCGTCGCCGACGTGCTGTCCACCGACGGGGCGCGGATCCGGCCGGGCGCCGCTGTGCTGATCGAGGCGGGCGGCGAGTACCGTTTCTCCGGCTGGGTGCGGCACGTCGAGCCGTCGGCGTTCACCAAGGTCTCGGCGCTGGGGGTCGAGGAACAGCGGGTGAATGTCGTGATCGACATCACGTCGCCGCGGCAGCGATGGGCGTCGCTGGGCGACCAGTTCCGCGTCGACGTGCGCGTCACCGTGTTCGAGCGCGCGGACGCGGTGATCGCGCCGGTGGCCGCACTGTTTCGCGACGGCCGCGACTGGGCGGTGTTCGTCGTGCAGGAAGGCCGCGCAGTGCAGCGCAAGGTGAAGGTCGGCGCGCGCACCTCGATCGATGCGTGGATCGAAGAAGGCCTGCAACCCGGCGAGCGGGTGATCGTCTACCCGAGCGACAGCGTGCGCGACGGCCGGCGGGTGAGTAGCGTCCGAGGCGGTTGATGCGAATCAACGCCAGCCATCGATGCTGGTCCATTGTTATCGCTGCCCGAGCCCTCGGTGCCTGAATGCAGATGAAGATCCTCTTGCCAGTCGACGGAAGCGAATACACCAAGCGCATGCTTGCCTACGTTGCCGCGCACGACGAGTTGCTGGGTGGCGACCACGAGTACTTCGTGTTGACCGTCGTGCCGTCCATCCCCGGCCACGTAGCGCGCTATCTGGACCGCAGCACACTCGACGACTACTACCGGGATCGTGCCGACGAAGTGTTGCAGCCTGTCCGCAGGTTCCTCGACCAGCAAGAATGGCGGGTGCGCGTGACCTACGTCGTTGGGCAGCCGGCCGATGCCATCGCCGCGTTCGTCGAAACGAACAAGCCGGATCTGATCGTGATGGGCACGCACGGCCATACTGCGATGGTCAACTTAGTGCTCGGTTCGGTGACGACGGGGGTGTTGGCGCGCTGCAAGGTGCCGGTGCTGCTGATCCAATGATCCGCCGACATGCAGGTGTTGACGCTACCGGATTGCGATCGCTGCGCAGTGGCAGCGTGAGCCTCGGATCAGCTTAGCTATTCGTTGCTGTGCCGGCGAGTTTCTTTTCCGCGGCCTGCGCGTCGATTGACTTCGTAGCCGCGGCGACTGCGTCTTTCTCGCACTTGTTCACAAAGCCTGTTTTGGCGGCCCCGCGACACGCTTGAACTCCTTCGCCTCGCCGAAATCGGTCTGGCGTGGTGCTTCAAGAGTATCTGAAGGCACGCAGCCGTACTCGCAAGTCTCGCGGCACAACCTCGAGGCACTATGCAAAAATGCAATTAGAGTATGCGGCCGCGGAGCGGCTCTGGACAACGGTTTCTGGCCAGGCGCAACATTTGGATAACGTGACAGCCGGTGCCGGTTAACCGTCAATTCGCACGGATAAGTCAAGTTAGGCATAGTCATCGTGGCGACGTACAACAAAATCGCTATCGCCTCCCAAATGTTTGTCGAGGCCGACGCCCGGTACACAAAAGCGCGGTCTGACGTGGACTACGTCGCGTCGATTCTCATGTCCGGAGCTGTTGTTGGGATTGTTGGTCCTCTGTTAAAGGAACAGGGCGGCCGCACAATGCACCAACTTCTTGCCAAGATTGGAGAGCTCGTTGCACAACCTGGCGGCGACCGACAGCACGAGGGAATGTATCGCGAGGTTTACAACTCGCTAAAGCACTCAGGTAACAAACGCGCCAATTCGAAGCCATCCGACGACCTCGAAGTTCATACTGACCTTCGCATTGAAGCCGCTCATATGCTTGATGCCGCGAAAGAGGACTTTCGCAAGGTAGTCGTGTCAGCCGAAGTTCGAAGAGTATTAACTCAGGAGTTTGTCACCCTCCTTGAGGCGCAGCGAGACTATGCCTAACCTCTCGGGCGCCGCGCCGGCGGCTTCGCCCGCGCAGCGGGCCGCCGGTTACCTTCGTTCGTTAGCAGTCTGAGTCCCGCACCGCGAAGCAACATCAAGGTCTAACCGAGAGGAGGACTTGCGTGGCCGAACAGCAACCCTCATTCGACGCAGCGAAGTACAAGAACGCGCAGCGAGAGCAATGGAACAAGGACGGCGCAGCATGGCGACGCTGGAATCCCACTCTGGATCGTTGGTATGGCGAAGTTACCCGCCAGATGCTCGACCTGGCCCGGATTCAGCCAGGTCAGCGCATCCTAGACATCGCCGCCGGCGCAGGTGAACCGGCTGTCAGTGCCGCCGAACGAGTTGGCCCTAGCGGTTACGTGCTGGCGACCGACATCGCGGAAGGGATCGTTGAGCTTGCGCTCCAGGTCGCCCGTGAACGTGGACTCAAACAGATTGAGACCCGCGCCATGGACGGCGAGAAATTAGATCTCCCTGACGCTTCCTTTGATGCGGTGCTGTGTCGGCTTGGTCTGATGTATATGCCGCACCCCGTGACAGCGCTACGCGAGTGGCGCCGTGCTCTGAGAGCGGGCGGTCGGGTCGCCGTCGTTGTCTTTTCCACGCCCGATCGAAACAGTTGGGGTGCTATGCCAGTTTCCATCATCCGCCGGCGCGCGCAACTCCCGCCTCCCGTTCCGGGGCAACCCGGACCGTTTAGCCTTGGCGGTCCCGGGGTGCTCGAAGGCGTCTTCCGTCAAGCCGGATTTGCCAACCCCGAGGTTCGCGCTGTGCCGGTGCCCCTGAGAATGGCCAGTACCGCCGAGTACGTGCGGCTCGCCCGAGAAGCCTTCGGTGCATTCAATGCCATGATGGCTCACCTGTCCCCTCAAGAACGCGAGTCCGTGTGGAACGAAGTAGAAGGCTCAATGCGTAGTTTCGAATCGTCTGGTGGGTTCGAGGTGCCGGGTGAGTGCCTTGTCGGTGCGGCCACGAAGTGATCGTACGCAGACTGCTAACCATCAGTTGCAGCCGACCCGTTCGGGCGGGGCTTCGCCCGCCTACACGGGCGGCTGAACTGAGACGTTAGCCGGCTGGCATGAAGGTGCGGGCCGCACTCTAGTGGACGTCCTCATATCGAGTGTCGCGCAAAGCGAACTGGAGTCGCTGCGTTCGATCGGACCATGACATTTCGTGCGGTGGAACGATGATCAACGGGACGCGCGATTCCTCAACCTTTCCCGGCCTGGTGCCATCGCCTCATACGCTGGCTGCTGAAGAGGTCGCAGCGCGCCTTGAGGTGCGACCCGATCTTGGTCTCAGCGGTCAGCACGCACGGCAGCGCAGGGTTCAGTACGGACTGAATCGGCTGCCCGAAGCACCGCCGCGCTCGGCGTGGCTGGTGTTCTTCGGTCAGTTCAAGAGCATCCTGATCCTCATCCTGATCGGTGCGGCGCTGCTTTCCGCGCTCATCGGCAACGTCAAGGATGCAATCGTCATCCTGGCCGTGGTGGTGATCAATGCCGCCGTCGGCTTCTACCAGGAGTACCGCGCCGAGCGGAGCCTGGCTGCCTTGAAGGAAATGTTGCCCGCCAAGACCCGCGTGCGGCGAGAGGGGGAAAAGCACGAGATCGCTGCCGAGGATCTGGTGCCGGGGGATGTCGTGTTGCTGGAGGCAGGTGACCGCGTGCCGGCCGACGGACGCTTGTTCATCGCCGCCAGGGCTCGAAATCGACGAATCCGCATTGACCGGCGAGTCACAGCCGGTTGGCAAGCAGACCGCCGCCCTGAAGACGTTGGAGGCGCCGCTCGGCGACCGGGTCAACATGGCCTACATGAACACGATGCTCACGCGCGGGCGTGCCGAACTCATCGTCACCGCCACTGGCGTGCATACCGAGATGGGACGGCTGTCGCAGGAACTGGCCGCGGCCGAGGAAGCGCCCAGCCCATTGCAGGTTCAGCTCGACCAGCTCGGCAAGCGCCTGGGGGCGATCGCCTTGACGCTGGTGGGTCTGCTGTCCTTCCTGGAATTGCTGCGCGGAACCGACCTCGCGCACATCGTCCTGGACGCGATTGCATTGGCGGTCGCCGCCATGCCGGAAGGCCTGCCGGTGGTGGTGACCGTGACGCTCGCGCTCGGCATGCACAAGATGGCGCGACAGCGCGCCATCGTGAAGCGCCTGGCGAGCGTCGAGACCTTGGGCTGCACGACGGTCATCTGCTCGGACAAGACGGGGACGCTCACGCTCAATCAGATGACCGCGCGCGCGTTCTTCTACCAGGGGGAACGTTTCGAGGTGTCGGGCGAAGGCTACCGGCCACAAGGCTCGATCCGAGCGGCGCGCGACGGCTCGCAGGTTCCCCGATCTCACTCCTCTGCTGATCCCGCTTGCCGCCTGCAACGACAGCCGCGTCGATGACGGCAAGGTGATCGGCGATCCGATGGAGGCGGCGTTGTTGATCTTGGCCTCGAAGGGCGGCATCGCGCAGGACCAAGTCGCCGCAGAGGCTGCCGCGGCTCGCCGAAGTTCCCTTCGACTCGGCGCACAAGTTCATGGCTACCTTCCACCGCGAGGACGATCGAGTGCGACATGTTCGTCAAGGGTGCGCCCGATGTGCTGTTGGCGCGCTGCGACCGTTGGCTCGTCGGGAGCGAGGACCGGCCGCTGCACTCGGGCGATCGGCAGCGGATCGATGCGCGACTACGTGGCGCTCGCGGAAGGTGGACTTCGCGGGCTGCTCATCGCCTCGCGAACGATCCCCGCAAGCGCGTTCGACGCGTCTGGCGATCTCTTTGCCTTGGCTGTACGAGCTGACTTTCGTCGGTCTGGTCGGGTTGATGGACCCGCCGCGGCCCGAGGCGAAGGAGGCCATCGCCCAGTGCACGCAGGCGGGCATTGCCGTCAAGATGATCACCGGCGACCACAAGTCCACCGCTTCGGCGATCGCACGGGAGCTCGGGCTTGAAGGGCAATGCGATTACCGGCGCGGAGCTCGACCGCATGGACTCTGATCACGCTTGGCGCGGCGATCGACGACAGTCGTGGTCTTCGCCCGCGTCGCCCCGGCGCACAAGGTGAAGATCGTGCGCGCCCTCCAGATCAAAGGGGCATGTGGTCGCCATGACGGGCGACGGCGTCAACGACGCGCCGGCCCTGAAGAGCGCCGACATCGGCGTGGCCATGGGCATCACCGGCACGGCGGTCGCGAAGGAAGCCGCGACGATGGTGCTGACCGACGACAACTTCGCGACCATCGTGAGCGCGGTGCGACAGGGGCGCACGCTCTACGACAACATCCTGAAGTTCGTCCGCTTCCAGCTCTCGACGACAATCGGCGCGATCCTGACCGTGTTCTTCGCGCCGCTGGCCGGCTTGCCGGAGCCCTTTACGCCGCTCCAGATCCTTTGGGTCGCGATCATCATGGACGGCCCGCCGGCCGTCTCGCTCGCGCTCGACGCGGCGCGCCCCGGCATCATGTTCGAGCCGCCGCGCCGCCGCGCCGAGCCAGTTCTTCCGTTCTCCCGGCTGGCGAAGATCCTCGCCTACGGAATCACGATGATGGTGGGCACGCTTGCGGTGCTGTACTACGGGCTGCATACCGGCACGGAGCAGCGCGCGCTGACCCTGGCGTTCACGACGTTCGTGCTGTTCCAGTTCTTCAATGTGTTCAACGCCCGCAACGAGAGTGGCACGGCATTCAACGCGCACTTCTTCGACAACGCCATGCTGTGGGGCTCGCTCGCCGGGATCGTCGGGCTGCAGGCGGTCGCCGTGCATTGGCCGCCCGCGCAGGCGATCTTCGGGACTGGCGGCATGACCCTCGCCGACTGGGGCATCGCGACGGGCGTGGCCGCGTCGGTCCTGATCCTGGAAGAAGGACGCAAGCTCGGCCTTGCGGTGCTCGGGCGCCTTCACCGGAGCGCGGCATCTGCGGGACGGCGTCTGTAATGGTGCTGAGCGATTAGATATGCACGTCGGCATCGCTCACCACAAGTGTTGATTCATAGCCTATGAATAGATCGCCATGCGAACCATGAAAAGCGGCAGTATTTACTAATCCTGGCGGGATCGTACAAACTCGATCACATCGAGCAGGCCTATGAGCTTTTCGCCAATCAGCGCGACGGCGTGCTCAAGGTGGCTATCAGGCCTTGAGTGCGGATGCCGTGTGATTCCACAGATTCGACAATAGAGTCGAAGCCGGCTAACAACCGCTTGCACACGGACGCGCGAAAGAGCTGCGCGCGCCGGTGAAGCGGGACGTTAGGCGTCCGCTTCCAGGAGCTGTTGAAACGTCCGCTCTCGGGAGAGCGCGATGTCTGCAGCGGGTCGGGTGCGTGAGTTCGACGCCGTGAGCAGCTGACATTCGAACGGCCTTCGGCGGACGCCGAGTTTCCAGGTGAACCTGCGCACTCGCAACGAGAGCCCCAACGTCGCTTCGGCAGCAGGTGACTTTCGGGAGCGCAAGATCGAAGGGCAGCACCCAGTCTGAAGCGGTTGTAGCGTCGGGCATCTCAACCGACAGCTCCTGGCCGACAGCGGCGGTCCAGATCGAATGCTCACCTGACTGTTCCGACGCGCGCAGTGGCGCATTTTCGGACGGGCTTCACCGCAAACCACGAACTGGCGGCTTTACGAGCCCGCGCTATTCGTAGGACAGCATGCGACGGCTGTCGTCTTCCGGACGGGGCATGTTCCGAGGCGAAGCAAGGCCTCCGCAATCTAGCCGATGGTTATC
>CAVOUJ010000056.1:0-72902 GCA_963699535.1 uncultured beta proteobacterium
CGCCCTGCCAGTGAAGGAGTCGACCACGAAGGTCGCGACGCCGAGCTCGTTCAAGAACCGCGCCCAACTGTCCACCCCGCCCGAGACGCCGCCCGAGCCGTGCAGGAGGACGACCGCGGGAAGACGCTCGCTCCCCGGCCGCGGCAGTCGCAGTTCGCCCGCGAGGATCACGGGCGTCCCGTCGCGCTCTCCGGAGAGGAACTGCTCGTCGCTGAGCGTCGCCGAGGAAAAGGCGTGCATTTCCACGCGCGCGACCTGGGCGGACGCGGAGGACGCAAAGAGAACCCAGGGTAAGGCGACGGCAGCAGCAAGACGCATGGCGATTCCTCCCTGGACGTTAACGTACCGGTTGCGGGAAACGCGCTCCTGCAGCACATCCGCGTCCACGCTTTCTTCGTCCTTGATTCTCTCGAACACGTCCACACCGATGTGGTACCCGAGCCTCCGGTAGCTTTCGAATTGCGGCTCGTCGAACCACTGGTCGGCGGTGCTCTCGTGCGGGAACTCGGGATGCTTGGATTTGTAGTACTGGATATCCACCGGCTCGCCCCCGGACAGGGAACTCTTGATGTAGATGAGCGTGCCGAGCCGCTCGATGCCCGGGTACTTGATGGTTCCGACCGCGAAGTGGGCGGCGCTCGCGCCATTCTCCTGCGAAGGGCGCAGCGCGTCCACGTCGATCCTGATTTCCACGCCGAGGTCGGTCTCGCATTTCAAGATGGCGTTCCCCAGGTCCTCGAACTCGAACTTCGGGTCGCAGCCGGCGTCGCAGGCGACGATGACGGCGCAGCGGCGCCGCACCAGCTCGTAGATGCCCGAGGTTCTCGAAGTGCCCGCCGTCCGAGAGATAGAGGAATCTCGACGTTTCGTTGGTATCGGCGAGCAGCTCGCGAAAGAGATAATGATTGGAAAAGACCGGACCCCGATCGCGCCAGGCGATCTCCGCCGCCGTGTTCCCGCACCAGCGCCCCAGGCGCACGTTGAACACGGTCATGAGGAACGCGAGGCCGGGCGAGGTGTGATAGCCCTGGTTCGGGCTCGCGGCCGCGCCGGAAATCGCAAGCGGTATCCCGAGCTTCATGCCCTGGCCGCTCGCACCCGCGCCGTAGAGCTCCATCGGCCGGAAAGCCCCGCGGCGGCTCCTCTGGTAGCGCAGCTCGTATCCGGCAAAGAGCGGCGAGAACGTGAAGCTCGCCGCCTTCCGCTGCTGCCAGCCCAGCTCCTTGGGGTTGGCGAGGTTGAGCGCCGTGTTCACCAGATGATAGGGATGCTGCACCCGGCCCTCCTCCCGCGGCTGCGCGAGATCCGGAAGGCGCAGGTCGTCGTCGGGATCGAGATCGGTGAATTCGTTCGGGTGGCGCTGCAGCTCCCGCTTGTCGTTGCCGCGCGCGTACTTGGTCGCGCCGAGGAAACAGCGCACCAGCCGATTGCGGTAGAACTGGTGAAACGCGAAAAGATTGATGTCGAAGCGCCAGCCGAGGAGATACGCGGCGAGCACGCAGAAGGCGAACATGGCCACGTGCAGCTGGGCGATGGAGAGCGGGAGCGGATCGAGGTTGGTCCAGGAGGTCTCGCACAGGGAGAGCGCTGCCCGGTAGAGGAAAGTGTCGGTGCGGTCGACGCCCTCGTCGAAGGGCTTGCACACGCTGGTATCGAACGGCGCGGTGAGGAGCAGCTGCAGGCACCAGGCGAGGAGGAACAAGAGTCCCGCGACGAACACATAAGGCACGAGCGAAAGCAGCCGATCCTTCCACGCGCCGCTCACGGCCCCGGTCTTCTCGCTCTTCGCCGCGAAGAGGCCCGCGAGCGTGGTGACGATCCAGGCCGCGCCGCCCGAATACCAGCCACGCGCCCGCCGCCCGCATCAGCGGCGGGGCGAGCATCACGACCCCCACCGGCCGCCACCCACACGAGGCAGCATTGCAGGATCGTCGCGCCCAGGCGCCCCAGCCACTCGCGGTCGTGCTCGGAAAAGCCGAGCTTGGCGATGCCGATCTGCAGCACCACCGCCATGCAGGCGAGCAGCGCGAGGAGCGGCGCGAAGATCTCGATCGAGATCCAGGGCAGGAACTGGTCGCCGGCGGCCTTCGCGAACGTGTCGCGCGGACCGGAAATCGCCCGCTCGAGCGACTCGACCCTGCACTCGCCTACCGAAAGGCAGGTGCCCAGCTCGGCAAAGCCGTAGAAGGCGAGGCCGACGAGGCCCCCCGCGACGACCGCGCCGACGAAAAACGCCGGGCCGCGCACGCCCAGCCCGTCGGCGTCGTCCTTTTCCCAGCGGACCGTGCGGAAGGGCCGGCGCGCGACGCGCCCCGCGCTCGAGATCACCCAGAAGAGAACGTTGATGAACGCCGCGACCACCATCCAGTTTTTCGGTCCCCCCTCGAGGAGCGCGGGAACGACGGGGCTCGAGAGCCAATCTGCGGCGACGAGGCACGCGAGGAGCGCCGCCGCGCAGGCGATCCAGGCGACCGCGGGGTCCCGCCGCCCCTTCAGCGGCTCGCCCATGCCGAAGCCGACGGCGAACGCGCACACGGCCGCGAGCAGCACCGCGAGCGGCGAGCGAGCCTTCGACCACGCCCGGCGAGGTCGGCGGCGAGGTAGGGCACGAGCAGCACCGCGATGAAGGAGAGGAACAGGATCGAAAAGTTGAGCTGGAGATTGCGCAGGTAGATCGCCGCGCCGGTGAGCGCGTCCAGGCCGAAGATGCCGGTGCGCGGCGTGAGATAGCTCGCGTAGCGGCGCAGGTACTGGATGGCGTAGCTCGTCTCCTCGGCGACTTTGGCGAGGGCCTCAGCGTTGAGCCCGCAGCCCGCCGCGCGTTCCTGGAGATTCTCCGGGGTCGCGGCGAGCGCCGCCTCGATGCGCTCGACGCGGCCTTCGCCTGAGCGGTGGATCAGGGCCGACAGCCAGCTCCCGATGTAGCCGCCGCCCGAGACCGTCGAGAGGTAATGGAACCTGGAGAGCAGCCGGCACTCGGCGAGCGCCTGGATGATGCCGAGGTTGAAGGTCGCGCTGCGGATGCCGCCGCCGGAGAACGCGAGCCCGATCGTCGCCCCCGCCGGCGCACCGCTCTTCGCGAGGAACTCGCGTTCGCGCTCGACGACGGCCGCGAGATCGTAGCGGGTCGGATCGGGGGCGGAGCTCTGCGAAACCGGTTTCATTCGGTGTAGGGGCATCCTACTCCGCGCCACCCGGCAGGTTAAGCGGGAAACCCGCCGGCAGGCCTTGCGACGAAGCTTGACCTACATCAACACGGCCCGATGGGTAAGGGAGTCTCTTGGCAGATACGCAGAGACGAAAAGGAGGTGAAACATGAACACGATCACGCTGCTCATCGTGGCGGGGCTCATCGCCACGGTCATCACCCTCATCCAGGGCATCACCTCGATGGCGCAAGGCGGGGCCTCGGATCAGGCGCGCAGCCACCTTCTGATGTTCCGGCGGGTCGGCTTGCAGGCGGCCACGGTTGCGATTCTTCTCATCATCCTGCTGAATCAGGTGATGGCGACGTAGCACCCCTGGGGCGGCAGGTCGCGCCCTGCCGCCGGGTTTTCTACCCTTCTACGCCGGCTCCTGGCCCTTCGCCCTGAACACGGCGCCGGCGGACGGCGTGGTGAGGAACTCGATCAGCGCCTTTGCCGCCGCCGAGTCCTTCGAGCCCACGCCGACGCCGGCATGGAAGACGGTATAGCCCTGCACTTCCGCGGGCAGCGGACCCAGCAACTCGACGCCCGGCGCGGCCATCAATTCGTTGGCGAGCATCACGCCCAATTCGGCCTTCCCTTCGGCGACGAGCCGGCCGACCTCCTCGCCCGAGGCAGCGAGCACCGCTTTCGGCTTGATGCTCCCGGCGATGCCCATGCGCTCGAGCAAGCCCGCGAAGTAGACGCCGCCCACGCCCTCCTTCGCCCAGGTGATCGATTTCGCGGCGAGCAGCGTGCGCTTCAGCGCATCGGCCGTGGCGATGTCGGGACGCGGCGTTCCTTTCCTGATGCCGATGCCGACGCCCGAGCGCGCAATCGGGGCGCGCGAGAGCGCGTCCACCTTGCCTTGCCTCGCGAGATCGTCGATCGCAGCGCCGGTAAGGATCGCGAGATCGAAGGCCTCGCCCGATTCGATCCTGCGCTTCAGATCGGCGCCGAGGCCGAAGCGGATCGCGAGCCTGTGCCCGCTCGCGCGCTCGAAGGCGGGGCCGAGCTCCTTGAGCGCCGCCTTCACGCCGTTCGAGGCGAGCACCCGGATTTCCACCTACTGCTCCACTTTGATCCCCAGCCGCTTCACGATCGCCGCCCACTTCTCGCGGTCTTTTCGGAGCGTCGCGGCGAACTGCTCCGGCGTCTCGAACACCGGGATGAACACGGCCTCCTCGAGCTTCGAAGCGAGCCAGGGCGTCTTCATCACGCTGTTGATCGCGGCGTTCATGTGCTCGACGATGCCGCGCGGGGTCCCGGCCGGAGCGACCACGCTGAACACCGCGCTCACGTCGCTGTCCGGGTAGCCGAGCTCGGCCATCGTCGGCACGCCCGGCAGCATCCGCGTGGAGTACGTCGCCGCGAGCGCCACCAGTTTCCCGGAGCGGATGTGCGGGATCGCGGTGCCCATGTCGGCGAGCATGAACTTGATCTGCCCGCTGAAGAGTCCCTGGTAGGCCTGGCCCGCGCCCTTGTAGGGCACGTGGAGGAAGCGCGCCCCGGACGCCTCCTCGAGCAGGCGCACGCCGAAGTAGGTCGCGGTGGTCGAGCCCGCGGAGGCGAAGGCGATCGTCCCCGGGTCGCGCTTGCCGAGGGCGACGAGCTCCGAGACCGAGCGCGCCGGCACTTCGGGCAGCACGGAAAGAACGAGCGGATTCACGACGCCGCGCGCCACCGGCGCGAAATCGCGCTCGGCGTCGTACGGCAGGTCCTTGTAGAGGGCCGGGTTGATGACCAGCGACGGATTCCCCGAGACAAGGAAGGTGTAGCCGTCGGGCGCGGCTTTCGCCACCGCCACCGCGCCGATGTTGCCAGCACCGCCCGCGCGGTTCTCGATGACGACCTGCTGCTTGAGGAGCTCGGGGAGCGTCGTGGCGAGCAGGCGCGCGTAGAGGTCGGTGCCGCCCGAGGGCGACGAAGGCACGACGAACCTGATCGCCCGGGCGGGCCAGGTCTCCTGGGCGCCGGCGAAGGGCGCGAGCGCGCTCAGCCCCAGCGCGAGCGCCCCGACCATCGGTATCCGCATCCGGACTCCTCCCTTCGCCAGGCGCACATCGTACTCCTCGGCGGCGCGCCGTCCACCCCGGCCGGTTTTGCGGTATACAAACCCTTGGAGCGCATCGTGCGCCCGTTCCAGTCAACCCAAGGAGAGACTCCATGGACCCGCTCAAATCGATAGGCGCCATCGACCCATCGCGCAAAGCGCTTTCACTGCTCGAGGAATTCAAGAACTTCGCGTTGAAGGGCAACGTCATCGACCTCGCCGTCGGCGTCATCATCGGCGCGGCCTTCGGCAAGATCGTCGATTCCCTCGTCAAGCACATCCTCATGCCGCTGATCGGGCTGCTCCTGCCGGGCGAGCAGGGTTACCTCGGCTGGAAGATTGCGATCGGAGCGAAGGAAGTACCCTACGGGCTGTTCATCGGCGAGATCGTGAACTTCATCATTGTTGCGTTCGCGATCTACCTCTTCATCGTCAAGTTTCTCGGTTTCGTGATGAAGGCGAAAGAGGCCGCACCGGCCGCGCCCCCCGCTCCCTCGAAGGAGCAGGTGCTGCTCGCGGAGATCCGCGACCTGCTGAAGGCGCAAAGAGCCTGAAACCCGTACCGCTCAAGCCGAAACCGATACGCCAGGACTACGAGGACATGGCCAAGGTGGTGAAGGCCGTCGGGCGCATAGAATGAGCACGGTCATCGACGTGCATTCGCATGTCATCGCCTCCGACACGCAGCGCTATCCGCTCTCCCCCTTGAGCGGGCATCAGTCCGACTGGTCGCGCGAGCGGCCGGTCGGCTTCGAGCGGATGATCGCCGCGATGGACGACGCGGGCGTCGCTAAGGCGGTGTTGGTGCAGGCCTCGACCTGCTACGGCCACGACAACGCCTACGTCGCCGACGCCGTAGCGGCGCACCCGGAGCGCTTCGCCGGCGTGTTCTCGGTGGACGTTTTCGGGCCCGACGCGCCGGAGAGGATCCGCCACTGGATGAGCAAAGGCCTGGCGGGCCTGCGCGTTTTCATCGCGGGGCACACCTCGGCGGCGAAGGACGCACGGCTCGATGACCCGAGATCGTTTCCGGCCTGGGAATTCGCTCGCGAGACCGGGATCCCGGTGTGCGTGCAGCTGCGCGCCGGAGGACTCCCGCAGCTGCAGGCCATGCTCGAACGCTTTCCGCAGGTGCGGACCGTCGCCGATCACATGGCGCGGCCCGCGATCGAGGATGGGCCGCCTTATGTTGGCGCCGCAGGCTTGTTTTCGCTCGCGCGCCACGAGAACCTTTTTCTCAAGCTGACCACGCACAACGTGCGCGAGTCGCGCGTGGGCAAGGCGACTCCTGAGAGCTTCTTTGGACGCGTCGTGGCCGAATTCGGCGCCTCGCGCATCGCCTGGGGCTCGAACTTCCCCGCCTCCGAGGGGACGCTCGCGGAGATTCTCGCCGAAGCGCGCGCGGCGCTCGCAGCGCTCCCCCGCGCGGATCGCGACTGGATTTTCTCCCGCACCGCGCAGTCCCTTTATCCGTCGCTCGCGAAGCGATAGGAGCCGGGTTCAGGCGGTCCGAGTGCCTCGGCGCGGCCGTCGAACCGGTCGCGAACGCCGGCTCACAGGCTGCAATACCTGTCAAAAATCACACGCCTCCCGCCGCAATGCCGCAACCCAGCCTATAATTCGACGCATTCGGGTCTTTTGCCCCGAGAGACAGGAGAACAGGTGAGAACGCTACGCGTTTTGTTTGTCGTGTTGTTCGCCTTCAGCAGCAATGGCTTCGCGCTGGCTCAGGCCGGAGGCGCATCGACAGGCGCCGGCGCGCCGGCGGCGGCGTCGTCCGGAGTCGGAGCAACGATCGCCGCCGTGGTTCTGGCGATCGCCGCGGGCATCGCGGCTGCGGGAACGAGCAGCAGCACGACGACGTCGAGCAACCACTAGCGGCGCTGCGAATCTCCGTCTTGCGCCGCAACGGGCGCGGACGCCCCTCGCTCCCGCGGTGAGGGCGGTCCATCGTTCCACCGATTCTCTCCAAGGAGTCCTTCGATGATTTCCCTGAACGTCAACGGCAAGCGCCTTCAGGCGGACGCCGATCCGGACACGCCCCTCCTGTGGGTGCTGCGCGACCACCTCAACCTCACCGGAACCAAGTACGGCTGCGGAATGGCCCTCTGCGGCGCCTGCACCGTGCACCTGAACGGCGAGCCGGTGCGCTCCTGCACGACACCGGTGGGCGACGTCAAGGGCAGGTCGATCACGACGATCGAAGGCATCGCGGCGACCAAGGAAGGCAAGGCGGTGCAGGATGCCTGGATCGCGACCGACGTGGTCCAGTGCGGCTACTGCCAGTCGGGCCAGATCATGAGCGCCGCGGCGCTGCTCGCCCAGGTCAAGCGCCCGACCGACCAGGAGATCGACGCCGCGATGGGCGGCAACGTGTGCCGCTGCGGCACCTACAACCGCGTGCGCCTCGCGATCCGGCAGGCCGCGCGCAACGTGAAGTAGGAGGCGCACATGAGCGAGTTCGAGATCCTGAACCTGAGCCGCCGCGATTTTCTCAAGGCGGGCGCCGGGCTCACGCTCGGCATCGTCGCGCAAGGGGCGTGGCCGCAGGCCCGGCCCGGCAAGGCGGGAGCAGCCGCCGGGCCCGCTTTCGAGCCCAACGCGTTCGTCCGCATCGGCACGGACGGCAGCGTGACGGTGATCGTCAAGCACCTCGAGATGGGCCAGGGGACTTACACGGGGCTGCCCACGCTCGTCGCCGACGAGCTCGACGCCGACTGGGCCTCGGTGCGCGTCGAGGGCGCGCCCGCCGACGCCGCCCGCTACAACAACCTCTTCTGGGGCCCGGCTCAAGGGACGGGCGGGAGCACTGCGCTCGCCAACTCCTGGGAGCAGATGAGAAAGGCCGGAGCCGCCGCGCGCGCCATGCTCGTCGCCGCCGCGGCCGAGCGCTGGGGCGTGCCGAAGGAGTCCATCGTGGTCTCGCGCGGCGTGCTTACGCATGCGCCCAGCCGCCGCAGCGCCCGGTTCGGCGAGCTCGTGGCGGACGCGGCCAAGCTGCCGGTGCCCGCCGAGGTGAAGCTTAAGGAGCCGAAGGAATTCGTCTATATAGGCAAGCGCGTGCCGCGCACCGACAGCCGCGCAAAGTGCACCGGCGCCGCGATCTTCACGCAGGACGTGAAGCTGCCCGGGATGCTGACCGCGCTCGTCGCGCACCCGCCGAGATTCGGCGCCAAGGTGAAGGGCTTCGACGCCGCTAGAGCCAAAGCGGTCAAGGGCGTCGCCGACGTCGTGGCGATCCCCCAGGGCGTGGCGGTGCTGGCGAGCGATTTCTGGTCGGCGAAGAAAGGCCGCGACGCGCTTGCCGTCGATTGGGACGAGAGCGCGGCGTTCAGGCTCGGATCGAGCGAGATCATGGCCGAGTACAAGCGCCTCGCCGCAAGTCCGGGGCTTCAGGCGAGGAAGGACGGCGACCCCGCCGCGGCGCTCGCCGGCGCGGCGAAGAAATTCGAGGCGGAGTACGAGTTTCCCTACCTCGCGCACGCGGCGATGGAGCCGATGAACTGCGTCGTGAGGCTCTCGGCGGACGCCTGCGAGATCTGGAACGGCGAGCAGTTCCAGACCGTCGATCAGGCCGCGGTCGCCGCGGTCGTGGGCCTGAAGCCCGAGCAGGTGAAGCTCAACATGCTCTACGCGGGCGGCAGCTTCGGCCGGCGCGCCAATCCGCAGTCCGACTATCTCGTCGAGGCGGCGGCGATCGCGAAGGCGATCGGCGGACGCGCGCCGGTGAAGCTGGTGTGGACGCGCGAGGACGACATGCGCGCCGGCTACTACCGGCCGCTGTACTACCACGCCCTGCGCGCGGGGCTCGATGCGCAGGGCAACATCGCCGCCTGGCAGCACCGCATCGTCGGGCAGTCGATCCTCACGGGCACCGCATTCGAGGGCGCGCTGGTGAAGAACGGCATCGACGCGACCTCGGTCGAGGGCGCGGCCAGCCTGCCCTACGCGATCCCCAACCTCGGCGTGGATCTCCATTCGCCCAAGATGGGCGTTCCGGTGCAGTGGTGGCGCTCGGTGGGTTCGACGCACACCGCGTTCTCGACCGAGACCTTCCTCGACGAGCTGGCCGCCGCGGCGGGCAAGGATCCCTACCAGCTGCGCCGCGCGCTGCTCGCCAAGCATCCGCGCCACCGCGCCGTGCTCGAGCTCGCGGCGACCGAGGCCGACTGGACCCTGCCGCTCGCGCCCTCGCCTCGCGCGGGCGAGCGGCGCGGGCGCGGCATCGCGCTGCACGAGTCGTTCAACACCATCGTCGCCCAGGTCGCCGAAGTGACGGTGCGGCGCGACGCGAGCTTCCGCGTGGAGCGCGTCATGTGCGCGGTCGATTGCGGGGTGGCGGTGAATCCGGACGTGATCCGCGCGCAGATGGAAAGCGGCATCGTATACGGCCTCACGGCCGCGATGTACGGGGCGATCACGCTGAAGGACGGCGTGGTCGAGCAGTCGAATTTCCACGACTACGCGCCACTGCGCATCAACGAGATGCCGCGGGTCGGCGTCTACATCGTGCGCTCGAGCGAGAAGCCCACGGGGGTCGGCGAGCCGTCGACGCCGGTCATCGCTCCGGCCGTCGCGAACGCGATCGCGGCGGCGACGGGCAAACGAATCCGTTCGCTGCCGATCAAGATCTAGAAGCTACGGGTAGCAGGCTTTTTTCCTGAGCGACTTGCGCGGCGACACGCGCGTTTCGAAACGCGGGGTGGCCGCGCGCCGACTGCTTCAATGGAGGCGCAAGCGGCCGGGTACCCGTAGCGTGGCGCTTGCCGCGCCAGGAGCGAAGGGAAAACAGCCTGCTGCCGTCATCCCCCGAGAGTCTTCGCTTCGGCGGCGATCGAGTAGTACTCCCAGGCGCGCTCCACCACCCTCGGGCCCAGCTGATCGCTCAGCGCCTCGGCCTCCTCGCGGGTGTAGACGCGCATGCGTGCCGCATCGCCTCCCGCCGCCGCGAGCATGCGCAGCTGCAGGCCGGCGCTTTCCTCGAGCTGGCAGGCGGCGACGGTGGCCGTGCGAATGTCAGGAAGCGCCGTCGTGATGCCGTGGCCGCGCATCATCACCGCGATGCCGGAGCCCAGGCGCCGAGCGAGCAGGTCTCCCAGCTCGCGCGTGCGGATGAGCCCGATGCGCTCGTACTCGGGCACGCCGGCGTGGAATCCCCCGCCCTGGTTGTGCACCACGCGATGCGGCTGCCCGATCTGCGTGAGGCAGATGCAGGCGAGTGGATGCGCGTGCACCACGCCGCCCACGTCGGGCCGCGCGGCGTAGATGCGCGCGTGGATCCACAGCTCGCTGTTCGGCGTTCCCTTGCCCGAGAGGATGTTGCCGTCGGTGTCGAGGACGAGGAGGCGCTTCTCGTCCGCGAGGCCGGGACTGCGCCGCGTGGGGAAGCAGAAGGTGTTCGTGCCCGGGATGCGCGCGCTCGCATGCCCGAATGCGTTCGAGAGTCCGAAGCGCTCGATGATGCGGTTGGCGAGCGCAACGTCGCGCTTGAGCGTCAATTCGACTTCGCGATAGCTCTTCACTTTACTCACGTGCCGCTCCCTTTTTCAACGCGAGCAAGGCCTCGGCGGCGATCGCAGGATTCCTTTCCTTTCCCGTGAGCGCATGGATCGAGGCTCCGGGTGCAAGGGCGCGCTCGAGCCAGCCGATCGCGCGCACCCTTTCGCCCAGCGATCCGCCGGGATACGCGGCGGCGGTCGCGAGGATCGCCCAGGGCAGCGCGTAGTAGCGCGTGTCGTCCCGGTAGGTCCGCTTGCCGACCTGCACCGTCTTGCGTGTAGCCCCGGCTTCGCTCGCCCCGGGCGCTTCGGCGGGAAGCCGCCTGAGCCAGTCGCGGTCGAGCGCTTCCAGGCCCGGCGCCCCCGCGCGATGCAGCGCGAACAGCACGAACCCCGAAAGGCCGAGAAATTCGGCGCGCGATTTCTCTTCCGGCCAATCCGGATAGTCGGCCCAGCGGGCACCGCCCTCGATGGCGCGCTTGTTCAGCCACTCGGCCCCGCGCTCCACCGCCGCCCGGACGCGCTTCGCCTGCGCTTGGGTCCCGGGCAAGGCTGATTGCTCGTGCAGCGCCAGGATCGCGGCCGCCGTCCCGTAGCTCGATGCGAATTTCTGCTCCTGGGCTCCGGCGAATTGCGGCCATGCCCCCTCGCTCTGCTGGATCGAGAGCAGGAACTCGAGCTCGGCCTTCTGCGCCGGGATTCCGTACCTCGCCATGGCCCACAGCGCCCAGGAGGTCACGCCGACATGGTTGGGAAATTCTCCCCGGGGAAACCTGCGCCAGCACGCGCACTCGGGGCCTTCGATGGAACGGAAATATTGCTCGATCGATTTGACCCTGGACTTGCTCGCGCCGTCTCCGCCGATCGCGATCAGCACTTGCGCGGAAGTCCACGCCTCGCCCGCGAACTTCCCCTTGCGGTCGGTGCGCGCTTCGAGCGCCGCGGCGAGCTGCTTCGCCTTTTCGTCGGCTCCCTCCCGGATTTTTCCCGTCAGCGGCACCGTCTGGCCCGGAGCCGACATCGCGCGGAAGTAGCGTCCGGCCGGTCCGGTGAAGGCCGCCGCGATAACGATCCCCAGCGCCACAAGCGCCGTTGCCGCGAGGCCGAGCTCGAGCCTGCTCGCTCGACCCGCCCGGGCCTTGAGCGATTCGAACGCCGCCCCGGCGAGAATGCGCAGCTTGGCCGCAAGCGGGCCGGCGGCGCCGATCCCGCTCTTCGGGATCGCGCGCGCTTCTTCCTGGGGTTTCTCCATGTCCCGGCGCCCGTCTCAAAGACCGATAAGGATCTTGCCGACCGTGGCGCCGCTTTCCTGCGCCTCGTGCGCATCGGCGATCTGATCCAGGTGGTAGGTGCGCGCGACGTGCGGGCGGTAGCGTCCCGCTTGCAGCGCCGCGTTCAAGTCCCGCGCCGCCGCCCAGTGCGCCTCGCGCGGCATCACGTAGACGAGGATGAAATGCACGGTGATGCCCTGCCTCATGACCTGCGTGAATGGAATGTGCGGCGAGCTCCCGGGCGGGCCCGACGAATAGGTGGAGATGACGCCGTTCGGCTTGAGAACGGCGCGGTTGAGATCGAGATTCGCCTCGAAGGCGACCTCGACCACGCGATCCAACCCCGCGCCCTGCGTGAACGCCTTGATTTTCGCCGCGAGGTCTTCGCTCTTGCGGTTGACGACGAGTTCGGCGCCCGCCTCGCGCGCGAGTCGTTCCTGCTCGGGCCGGCTCACCGTCGTCGCCACGCGCGCGCCGCCCCACTTGGCGAGCTGGATCGCCGCGTGCCCGACCGCGCCGCCCCCGCCCGCGACGAGCACCGTCTGCCCCTGAATCCCGCCGTCCTGAAAGAGACAGCGGTGCGCGGTCATCCCGGCGATGCCGACGCAGGCGCCGGTCTCGAGGCTCGTGCCCTCCGGAAGCGCCACCGCGTTTTCCGCGGGCACCGCGACGTATTCGGCCGCGGTGCCGAAGGCGCGCCCGCGCTGCGCCTCGTAGATCCAGACGCGCTCGCCCACCCTGGCCTGCGCCACGCCCGCGCCGACGCGATCGATCTCGCCCGACCCGTCCTGGTGCGGAACGATGCGCGGAAACGGCATCTCCATCGCGCCGTCCCAGCCGCTGCGCAATTTCGTGTCGGTCGGGTTCAAGCCCGAGTAACGGACTTTGACGCGGACCTCTCCCGCCGCGGGCTGCGGATCGGGAAGCTCGCCGAGCACGAGGACTTGCGACGCGGGACCTTTTCTCTCGTAGTACGCCGCCTTCATAGCGGCAACGGTAACACAGCTTTTTGGGGCGAGGCGGCCGGTGCCCGATTGTGCTCCCGCGACCGCTGGCGTAACATGGTCCGCACAACTCCAAGGCGTGACAAGGGAGACCTGCTTCACTTGTGCGAAAGGAGTCCTTATGTGCTACGAGTTCGACGAGATGTACAGGAAAGCGCGCGAGGTCGAGGAAGCGCGGAGAAAGAAGCTCGCTGACGATCTGAGGCAGCCGAACACCTCCTCCCCGGCGAAGCCCGCCGCCCCGCAGAAACCCGTCAAGGAGAGAGAGCCCGTTCCCGCCTGACCGTCCAGTTCCGAAGAATTTCCCCAGACCTGTCCGCCGCGCCTGCCGCGGCGGTTTTTTTCGATCCGACCGCGCCGCCGGCGTGTGCGGAGACGATCTTTCTTGATCTGTATCAAACGCCGAGATCCTCGAACAGGCATTGCTTGACGCTTCGTCGCCGCTCAGATAAAGCTTGCGGCATCAGAGACAAGGAGAAGTGTATGGCTCCACGAAGTGCCGTCCCCCTGCTGTTTGCGTGCTCCTTACTCGTACTCGCCGGCGGCTGCGCGAGCTCCCTGGAGGTGGATTACGACTACGACCCGGGCGCGGATTTCTCCAAGCTGCGTACCTTCGGCTGGCTGCCGAGGAATCCGGACCCGCCGGCGCAGCAGCTGCGCGTGAAGCGGATCCAGAGCGCGGTCAATTCCCGGCTTCAGGCGAAGGGCCTGAAGCCGGCGTCCGACAAGCCCGATTTCCTCATCGGCATGCAGGTGTCGGGCAGGACCACCGAATCGGGGTCGGTCGGCGTGGGCGCGTCGGTCGGCATTCCGGTGGGACGGGGGACCGTCTCGGTGGGCGGGGGGCGCAGGAAGCCCATAGAGAAAACCGAAGGCACCTTGATTCTGGATTTCGTCTCGCCGGCCGATAAATCGCTGCTGTGGCACGGCGCGGCGACCGGAACCGTCCACCCGGATGCGTCGCCCGAAGAGCAGGAACAGCGGATCAACCAGGCGGTGGGTGAGATGCTCCAGAACTTCCCGCCTCGCGGGAAGAAGTAGATCGGCGCGGACTCTTCTCAGGCCGGCTGATCTCCGACAAGCAGCTGCGAGTCGGAGGGGTCCGCGTCGGCGAGCAGACTGACGCCGTGCGCCGCGAAGCGCCGCGCAGCGGCGCGCGCAAGGGGGTCTTTCTCGTGCTCGAGCGACCACTGCGCGTGCCGCCCCAGGAGAGCGAGCTCCACGGCGCGTCCGAGCGTCATCGCGAAGCGGCGTGCCCCGGCCTCGAGCTCGCCGCCTTTCGCGTTGACGAGCCAGGCTTCCGCCAGCTCTACCGCCCGCTCCACCTGCGCCGAGATCTTCACCAGGCTCGGCTCGCGTACGTCGCGGAGCCAGACGCCGATCTCGCGCTTGAGTACCTTGGCGCCGCCCATCGCCTCCAGCGCGCGCAGCGCGTCGAGCGAGAGCACGTTGGTGGTGCCTTCCCAGATCGGCAGCACCTGCGCGTCGCGCAGCAAGGCCGGGAGACCCGTGTCCTCGACGTAGCCGGCGCCGCCGAACGATTCGATCACCTCGGACAGGATCTGCACGGACTGTTTAGCCGTGACGAGCTTGGCGATCGGCGTCAGGAGACGAAGCAAGTCCTCCTGCTCAGCGCTCGCCCTGCCCGCTTCATGCCGCCCCATCATCTCGGCCACAAAGAACGTGAGTTGCAGGGCACCCTGGAATTCAGCCTCGAGTCCCGCCAGGGTGTCGACGTGCAAAGGCTTCTCGCAGAGGGGCGCGCCGAACGCGATGCGCTTGCCGGCGTAGTCACGCGCGAGCGCCAGGCCGCGGCGGGCGAGCGCCACGGCGCTTACCGCGTTCCAGGTGCGCGTGGTGTTGAGCATCGGCGCGATTCTCTTGATGCCGTCTCCGGTGCCGGCCACGAGCTCCGCCGCGGCGCCGTCCAGCTCCAGCTCGGCGGTCGGCACCTTGCGCGTGCCGAGCTTGTCCTTCAGCCGGTTCACCCGGATGCCGTTTAACCGCCCTTGCGCGTCGCGCGTTTCGAGGTAAAAGAGCGCGAGCCCCTTGCCCCCCGGCGGATTGCCTTCGGGGCGGGCCAGGGTCAGGGCCATCTGCGAGTTGATCGCGGAGGTGAACCACTTGCGGCCGTGGAGCCGCCAGCGCCCGCTCTCCCGCCGCGCGACGGTCTCGGTCAGGCCCACGTCCGAACCGCCGGTTGACTCGGTCATCCACTGCCCGCTGGTCCAGAATTCCCGGGGATCACGGCTCGTGAGGCGAGGAACGGCGCGCTCGATGAGCGCCTGGTTTCCCGAAGCGATCAGCGCGCGGGCGGCACCGTCGCTCATGGCGAGCGGACAGCTGTAGATATCGGTCGAGGGCGTGAACAGATAGACGAGCGCAAACTGGTGCAGGCGCGAGTGCAGCCCGTGCTTGCGCTCGTAGGCCGTAGCGACGAGTCCCCGCTCCGCAGCGATGCGCTCCGCCTCGCGCCAGAGCGGCGTCACTTCGACGCGGTCCACGCGGTTCCCCCACGCGTCCCAGTGCGTGAGGACCGGCTCGTTCCGCCGATCGGCGAGCTGTAAACGATAGAGCTCCCCGCTCGCGAGCTCGCCCATTGCGCTCAATCCGGGCACGATGTCGGCAAGCACCTCGGCGGGAAGCGCGCGCGCCAGGATCGAGCGCAGCGCGCGGTCGGCGGCGTACTGGTTGCCGAGTTCGGGGGGCGGCTGGACGAAGGGCATGACAGACCGCCGCGCGGATCACGCCGCCGACACCACCCTGTCGCGGCCCCGGTACTTGGCGTCATAGAGCGCCTGGTCCGCCGCATGGATGAGCGCGTCCACGCTCGTTCCGTGATCCGGGAAAGCCGCGACTCCCAGAGAAACCGTGATCGCGCCGAGCTCGCTGTCCCCGAATTTCAGCTTCAGGTCCTGCACCGCCTTGCGGATGTCCTCGGCCCGCTGCGCCGCGATCTGCAACGACGCTTCCGGCAGGAGCACCGAGAACTCTTCCCCGCCGACGCGGCACGCGATGTCGCTCTGGCGGACGAATCCCTGCAGCAGCAGGCCCACGCGCCGCAGCGCGATATCGCCGGCGGCGTGCCCCAGGCTGTCGTTGATGCGCTTGAAATGGTCGATATCGAGCGTGATGATGGACAAAGGGTGCTTCTTGCGGTCTGCCCGCGCCAGCTCGCGCAGGAGAAACTCTTCCAGAAAACGGCGGTTGTAAAGGCCGGTGAGCGGATCGCGGATCGATTGCTGGCGCAGGCTGTTGCGGACCCTGAGGCCCGCGAGCGCAAGGCCGACCTCGTCGGCGACGGCCTGGGCGAGGTTGAGCCTGGATTCCACCTGCGCCGCATCCGGGGATTGACCTTCTTCCCTGGCGCGCCGCAGATGCAGCAGTCCGAGGGTCTCGCCCTGCGCGAACAGCGGAATGCACAGGTAGGGCGGCGCGGATGCCGGATCCGGCGCGATGTGCCCGCAGAGGAGCTCGGTCCGCGGATCCCGGACCCAGTGAGCCTGCGCCTGGCGCAGGGCCCAGCAGTCCTGGATTGCCAGCGCTGCCTCGCTACGCGACGCCTCGCCCCAGGCTGCGACCGACTCCAGGGTTCTTCCCGGAAGGGAATCGAGGTACAGCCTGCCTCTTGTGCCCGGGAATAATTGAGGCCCGAAGCACTCCAGCGCCGAATAGATTTCGGCCGGCGTCGCGCTCGCCTGCAGATACCCGCAGAGCTTGCGCATCGTGACGTGCTGTTGGTTGGTCCGTTCCAGCTCCCGCACCTGATCGGCATATACACGCGTCAGGCGCGCGATCGCCGACTCGCGCGCCTTGCGGTTCCTGCGCTCCACAGCCTCCTTCACCGCCTGCTCGAAGGTCGCCGGGAGCTTGGAGAGACTGGCCACGAAGATCTTCTCGCCCGTCGGCGCCGCAGGCCTGTCGGCGGTGGCGTCTGCGTGCATGCCCGAGACGAATATCAGCGCCGCGTCGGGGCACAGAACACGTGCCATCGCAAATGCCTCGGAAGCACCGAACTGGGGAAGACTGGCGCTGTAGAGGACGGCATCCGGAGCGGAGAGCTCCGCCTGCTGGGTGAACTCCTCGGGAGTCCCGACGCGCCGCGCCTTGAGCGCTATCCCTGAGCGAATCAGCATCAGGATCTGGAGATCCGCGACCGCTTCAACGCCCTCGACGATCAGTACCTTGTACATTTCTCTGGATTTCTCTGACCTCGGGCAAGCAAGGACTTCGCTACCGGCGCGCGGCGTTTTCCCGGATGAAGTGCAGGAGTTCCTCCTCCGCGAGCGCCGGACGGCACAGGAAGCCCTGGAACTCGTCGCATCCTTCCCGGCGCAGCACGTCGAACTGCTCTTTCAGCTCGACGCCCTCGGCGATCACGTTCATTCCCAGGCTGTGAGCCATCGCGATGACCGCGCGCGTGATGGCGACGTCGTCGCTCGAGTGGGGAAGGTCGCGCACGAAAGCCTTGTCGACCTTGAGGCTCGAGACCGGGAAGCGCTTCAGGTATCCGAGGGACGAGTATCCCGTGCCGAAATCGTCGATGGCGAAGCTGATTCCTATGCGGCGGAGCAACTCCAGCTTCGCCGCCACCTTGTCCGGTTCCTGCATCACGACGCTCTCTGTGATCTCCAGCTCCAGGTATCGGGGGTCGAAGCCGGTGGATTTGAGGATTTCGGAGAGCTGAGGCACGAGATCGTCCTGGCGAAACTGGCTCGCGGACAGGTTGACCGCGATCGGGAACTTCTGCAGTCCGGAATCCTGCCAGGCCTTGCCGCGCTCGCAGGCCTCGCGCAGGGTCCACAGTCCGATCGGCACGATCATCCCGGTCGCCTCCGCGAGCGGGATGAACTTGTCCGGTCCCACAAGCCCGTGCTCGGGGTGCTGCCAGCGCAGCAGCGCCTCGACCCCGGTTACGCCGCCTGACTCCATGTCGATCTTGGGCTGGTAGTGGATGCGGAACTCGCCGCGCTCCAGGGCGTGACGCAACGATGCCTCCAGCGCCAGCTTGTCCAGAGTGTAGGTGTGCATCTCCGCCGAATAGAAGCAGTAGTTGTTCCGGCCCAATTCCTTGGCGCGATACATGGCGATATCGGCGTTGGCGAACAGCGTCTTTGCATCGCGCCCGTCGGCCGGGGCGGAGCAGACGCCGATGCTCACCGAAAGGCCGATCTCGCGGCCGTCGATCGAGGTGATTCCGGAGACGGCGGCGAGCAGCTTGCGCGCGATATCGGTGAGATGGGCTTCCTCGCCGAATTCCTCCAGCAGGAGCACGAATTCGTCGCCGCCCACGCGGGCGAGGATGTCCGCGTCGCGCACGCAGGTGAGCAGGCGCTTGGCGGTCTCCTGGAGCACGCGGTCGCCGAACTGATGGCCGAGCGTGTCGTTGATTACCTTGAACCGGTCGAGGTCGAGCACGAAAAGCGCCGCGCGCCGGTGGTGCCGTTCGACCCTGGCGAGCGCGTGCATCAGCTCCTCGTTGAAAAGAACGCGGTTGGCCAAACCGGTAAGGTGGTCGTGGGTGGCGATCCGCCGGACCGAGGAGAGCGCCGCGCTCAGCTCCTCATTGCTGGCGCGCAGCCGCTGGCGCAGCTCGCTGATCTTTCCCCCGACCACTCCGAAAAACGGAAGAAACGCCGCCATCCCCGCCCACTGGAACCATTCCACATAGACGTTGACGGTTTCCGGCTTCAGGAACATCAGCAGGTTGATCACGAGCGCATAGCCGGCAAGAATCATCAGCGTGACCCGGACGAACTCGCGGGTATCGAAGCGGAAGGCTCCGAAGAGGAGCACGACGAGACACATGATGAGCGCGAATGCGCGGCCCTGGTTGAGGAAGAACACGACCGCCATCAGCACGAGGTTGGTAGTGAGGATCTGCTGCCAGATCAGGCCGGGATCGCTGAAGCGGAGGTTCAGGCGCGTGCGAAACACGAGGTAAAACCCCGCGGTGATGACCGCCATGGCGGCGCACAGGGCGACGACGGGCGCAAGGGCGATCAGTCCGAAGGCGTGAGCGAGCACCAGCAGGGGAACGGAAATCGCGTAGGTGATGGATATCAGCAGGAATTGGCGCATGTGCGCCGTCTGCTCGGCATCGCCTTCGGGCGGAAACAGGGTCCTGATCATCGGGGATTAGGCGGACCCTCTGCGGCTCGGAGGTCCTGCTCTCGAGGAGGTTCGAGGGTCGCGAGGATACCTGCCACTCTCGAATGAAAGCCGAGATTCCGCTGCGTCTGCATCAAGGGACGGAGGCCCCGGACGCCGCGGCGCCGACACCACCCGGCGGTTCCTTGTTCGTCCCGTCTTTCCCTATGGCGCCAGCTCCCCCGGCAAAGGCTGGCGCGATTCTATCTCATGTAGCCGCAGACGTGACAGCACGATTTCACGGCGCATCGCGCCGGATAGGCGCCAGGCGCTTCGCTCCTTCAGTCCGCACGAAGTACGGGGTGAAGGCGCGCTGCGCTCGCAACGCCGGTCAGCGCGAGAGACTGTGCGTCGTCTCCCCGATCAGGAGCCCGCGGCTCGCCCCCGCCTTGGGACGGAACTTCTGCAGCCTGCCGTTGAAGACCTCGGCGACGTACAGGTTTCCTTCGGTATCCACGCTGACCTGGTGCACTCCCCAGAGCCCGCCGGGGAAGGGGCCGAACGTTCCCCAGGAATGAAGCAGCCTTCCGTCCAGATCGTACTTCAGGATCTTCTGCGTCACGCCGTCGGAGACGACCATGTGCCGGTCCTTCGAGAGAGCGAGGTAGTACGGCGAGCGGATGTCGTTCCAGGCCTCGATGAACCTCCCGCCCAGGTCGAACACCTGGATGCGCGAGTTGGAGCGGTCCGAGACGAAGATGCGCTCCCTGTCCACGTCGATGGAGATGCCGTGCACGAGATTGAATTCGCCCGGGCCCTTCCCCGGCTTGCCCCACTCGAAAAGGTACTTGCCATCCTTGTCGTACTTCACTACGCGCGTGTTGACGTAGCCATCGGTGACGTAGAAGTCGCCATTTGGCAGAAAGGCGATGTCGGTCGGGCGCGCGAAATGGTACGGGTCGTTGCCGGACTTGCCTTTCTCGCCGATCGCCATCACGAGCTTCGCGCCGTCGTGGGTGAACTTGAACACCTGGTGCGCGCCGTCGTCGACGAGCCAGACGTGCTTCTGCGGGTCGTACGGGCTGATCACGATGCGGTGCGGCCGCACGAACTTGTCGTCGTGCTGGCGCCAGGACTCGATGATCCTGCCGTTCCTATCGAGGACCACGAGGCAGTTCTGCCAGCGCGGCTTGGCGCCAGTCGCGACGCGTTTGGGGAGACCGCCCGGACCTACCGGGTCTTTGAGAATCTCGAGCTCGCCACGCTGGAACACCCACACGCGATCGGGCGATTCGGCCCAGACGGCCGCGACCGACCCCCATGTCCAGCCGTCGGTAGACGGCGGTTGCGGCCAATTCGGCACGACGTCATAGGGGCCGGTCTCCTCCTCGCCCCCTTTGTGCTGTGCTACCGCACAGGCCGCAAGAACGCCGGCCAGGACCAAGAAACCGCCGGGTCTCGGGATTCGCATGTCTCTCCTCCTTCTCGCACGCCGCCGCTGACCCGGGCCTTTCGGGACCACTGCCGGGAGCCGGATGCTTCCACGTGTCGAGCAACTCCTACAGAATACGACCGGATGAGAACAAACGCACGAATAGGAGCCGGTCGAGGGCGTGAATGCCCGGGCAAGACCCGAATAGGGCCCATTCAGGTACGCTTCTTGCGGCGACTCCCGTCCGGGAAAAAGACAGCACCAGAAGCGCCATGACCGTTGAGATGGAAGAACGCACAGAGCACAAGGAGATCACCGACAAGCTCGTTTCGGCGCTGAAGACGGGCGGCTTCGTCCTCTACTGCCAGAGGATCGCGCAACTCGCCCCCGGAAACGCGCGTCCGTTTCAGGAGGTGCTAGTCCGTTTCAAGGAGGAAGAGGAGAAGCTGCTTCCGCCCGGAACGTTCTTCCCCATGCTGCAGGAGTACCGGCTGCTGCCCCACGTCGACCGCTGGGTGGTGGGGCGCCTCGCGACGTGGATCCAGGAAACTCGCGCGAAAAAGCCCGATTGGCCCGTCCCCGTCAACGGCATCAACCTCTCTGAGGACACGCTGCGCGAGCCGAAATTCGGGGATTTCGTGGTCAAGACCCTCCAGAGCGCCAAGCTGCCGGAGGGAACCTTCACGTTCGAACTCGGGTGGGAAGCGGCGCTGCTGAACGCCGACCCGCTCAAGAACATCCAGGCGCAACTCAGGCCCGCCGGATGCCGCTTCACGGTCGCCGGCTTCGACGGCAGCGAAGGCTCGTTCGATTTCCTGAAAGTCGCGAAGCCGGACTTCGTCAAGCTCACCTACGGAATCGTCAAGGACATCGGCCGCTCGCTCGCCGCCTCGGAAAAGGCCGAATCGATCAGCCGGAAATGCCGCGCGCTGGGAGTCAAGACCATCGCAGAGTACGTCGAGACCCGGGAAGTCCTCGATCACCTGCGCATCGTCGAAGTCGATTTCGCCCAGGGTTTGATCGTCTCGGCTCCGCAGCGGCTGGCCTGAGTCGCGGTCCAGTACCGCAAGGCTTGCGTTATCATGCCGCAGGGGGCCATCCCCTTCGCGGAAGACTCGCTCGATGATCCCGAGAACCCTCTTTTCCCCGGAGCACGAAACCTTCCGCGACAGCGCGCGCCGCTTCATGGAGGAGGAAGTCAAGCCGCGCGACGAGAAATGGCAGGAGCAGGGCTACGTCGATCGCGACGTGTGGCTGAAGGCCGGCAAGAACGGGTTCCTGTGCATGACCATGCCCGAGGAGTGCGGCGGCGCCGCCGCCGACCGGCTCTACAGCATGGTGCTGATCGAGGAGCAGGCGCGGGCGAACATCACTTCGCTCGGCTTCAGCCTGCACTCGGAAATCGTCGCGCCCTACCTGCTCAACTACGGCAGCGAGGCGCTGAGGAAGAAATACCTGCCGAAGATGGCTTCGGGCGAGATGATAGGCGCGATCGCGATGAGCGAGCCGGGCGCGGGCTCGGACCTGCAGGGAGTCAAGACGAGCGCGATCCGCAGGGGCGACCGCTACATCGTCAACGGATCCAAGACCTTCATCACCAACGGCTGGAATTGCGATCTCGCGATCGTGGTCTCGAAAACCGATCCTGCGCTGGGTGCGAAGGGCACCAGCCTCATCGTCGTCGACACCTCGATGAAGGGATTCACCAAGGGCAAACGGCTGAAGAAGATGGGGCTCAAGGGCCAGGATACCGCGGAGCTCTTTTTCGACAACGTCGAGGTCCCCGCCGAGAACCTGATCGGCCAGGAGAACAACGGCTTCGTCTATCTCATGCAGGAGCTGCCCTGGGAGCGCATGCAGATCGCGATCGCTGCGGCCGCCAAGGCCGAAGCGGCCGTCCGGTGGACGATCGACTACGTGCGCGAGAGGAAGGCCTTTGGGCGCACGGTCGCGAGCTTCCAGACGACGCGCTTCAAGCTCGCGGAGCTCGCGACCGAGGCCCAGGCCGCGCGCGTATTCGTCGACCGCTGCATGGAGCTGCTGCTGGCGAAACAGCTCGACACCGCGACCGCGTCGATGGCCAAGTACTGGGTGACCGACCTCGAATGCCGGGTGATCGACGAGTGCGTGCAGCTGCACGGGGGCTACGGTTACATGTGGGAGTTCCCGATCTCGCAGGCTTACGTGGATGCGCGCGTGCAGCGCATCTACGGCGGGACGAACGAGATCATGAAGGAAGTGATTTCCCGTTCGCTGGGGCTGGGGGAAAAGTAGAGGCTGGTTTGCTCCAGTGCTCCTTCGACTCCCTTCAGCCTAACGACCGTAGTACTTCTGGATGATCTCTTGGCCCTGGGAGCCGTAGAACTTCAGGCCGGAAGCCGCCCCATTGCGTATCTTGCGTTCGCTCGTGCCGTTTAGCGCCTCCTCGAGCAGCGGGACGTACTTCGGGTTGCGTGAGCTGCCGAGCGCAATCAGCATCCAGCCGATGGCGTCGTTGGTCTCCGCGTCGAAGTCTTTGCCCTTGGGATAGAGAGTCCTCGCTTCCTTCTCGAGGCGATCGAGCAGGGGTTCGTCGTAGTGCGGCGCGTGGCGGATGCGCCGGGCGCCCAGGCCCTTCAGCTGGATGTCATCCCCGGCCAGCATGTTCATCACCCGGTTCACGTCATCGGTGTGCTTCGCGTCGAAGAAAGTAGCGCGGTTGGAAATGACGGGGTTCCATTTCTGGTACAGGGGGAATTCCTTGAGCGCGTTGCGGACCGCGCGCCCGTATGTATCGTCATTCTGGAAGCTGTTGAGGATCGGCAGGTACTTGTCGTTGCCCGAGAAGCCGAGCGCGCGCAAGTAGTGGGCCACGCGGTCCTGCTCCTTTCGGTCATTGCGCGCCGCATCGGCGTCCGCCTTCAGGTTCCGCTCGACGATGTCGTAGACCCGCGCGTCGGAGATGCCCATCCAGGCCAGGGTGCGCACGGCCGCGACATGTGCGGTCTTGTCGCCGCCAAATACCTTGACGAGGTTCTGGACATCGTCCTCGAGCGTCACCGCGGCGGTGAGGCCGGGGAAAACCAATGAAAGGAGAATAGCGGGAAGCGATCGCATATGACCCCCTGCAAAGATTGAGGCTCGGGGAAAGTAGCCTTCGGAAAGCTGCTCCGCCGGTCAGGCTCGTCCGGCCTGACCTGACCGGCCCGGTCCGGCTAACGTATCGCCGCGGGAGCCACGCTCGACCCCGAAGCGCCGTAGATCTTGAGCGGCTGCAATGGCGATGCGGCTCATATGTTTCTCCTAGTTGAGAATTTCGTACAAACGTTCGTCGTAAAGCGCACCGGTCATCCCGGCGAGCTTGTCGCGGAACTCGCGCTGGTGCGCGGACATCGTGTTGGCGTCGAAAGCCTCGCGCGAGCGCCAGATCTCAAACACCGTGAAGTGATTCGGACGGTTGGTCTGCTGCACTACTTCGTAGCGGAGGTTTCCGGCCGCGCCGCGGCTTGCTTCGCCCAGGACCTTGAGCGCTGCAACGCCGTTCTCCCGCTGCGGCGGAATCACGTCGACGTGGGTCACGGCGTAGAGCGCACCGGCTGCCTGCGGAACGTCCATCGGCCCGACGGAGAGCGAATTGTGGAAGCGGTCGTCAGCCGGCGCGTTGCGCAGCGCGTTGAGCTTGTCGCGGAATTCCTTCGTGCTTGCAGCCCCCATGTGGGCGTCCCACGCGGCCTTGTCCTTCCAGGCGGCGACGACGACGAATTGACCCGGCCGGATCACGCTGCGCACCACGACCGAGCGCATGTTTCCGGCCGACGCGCGGCTCGCGTCGCGATAGGACTTGAGCAGCGCAGCGGCTTCGTCCCGGGCGGTCGGCCTCGCCTCCACGTAGGTGACTACGTAGAGCGGGCTGACCTCGGCCGGCACCGCGGGTGGAGCAGGCGCTTGAGCGAGTGCATTCATTGCGAAAAAGGATAGCAGCGCCGATGCGAGTCCGTTGTTGCCTGCTGTCATGAGTTTTTCTCCTGTATGTATTCAGCCCAGCCTGCCGGCATCACGAACTCGGAGAGCGGCTGGCGCGGTGCATCAGAACCGATACGTCATCGCCACGCCGGTCAAGCTCACACCCAGATGTCATTCCTGCTTGATCCCCGCTTCACGGATTGCGCGACGCCACACCTCGCGTTGTTCCTTCACCAGAGCCGCGAGTTCTGCCGGCGAGGAGCCGAGCGGTTCATACCCGCCCTTTGCGAGCTGCTCGCGAACGTCCGCCCGCCGCAGAGCGGCGTTGATTTCCCGTGAAAGCCGCTCGGTAATGTCCGTTGGCAGTTTGGCGGGCGCAAAGAATCCACCCCAGCCCCTGACCTTCGGCGCCGGATATCCCGCCTCCGTTATCGTCGGCACGTCGGGAAGCAATGCGCTGCGCTCTGGAAGCAGGGTCGCGAGCGCGCGCAGCTTGCCGTTCTTCACATGGGGCATCGCCGGCCCCGGCGACCCGATCGTCATCTGGATCCGGCCGGTGATCAGATCCAGTACGACCGGTGCATCGCCCTTGTACGGGACATGGAACATTTCCGCATTTGCATTCGCTAGGAGCTCTGCGGTAACGAGAATGCTCGTGCTGTTCCCGGTGCCGTAGGCCAGCTTGCCAGGGTTCGTGCGCGCATATTCGATGAGCTCCCGCAGCGAGCTCGCCGGGACGCGGTCGTGCACGAAGACGAAGTAGGAGGTGGCATAAAACGATGAGATCGGAGTGAAGTCGCTGGCCGGGTCGTAGGGCGGAGTCCTTCGGACAGCAGGCACAAAGAACAACGCAGTAGTACTCCCCATGAACAGCGTGTACCCGTCAGGCGCAGATTTCGCGACTTCGACGCCAGCGATCTGGCCGTCGGCTCCCGGCTTCGTCTCGACCACCACGGGGCTCCCCAACGATCGTGAGAGGGCCTGGGCGACCGCGCGAGTGCCGATATCCGCGCTCCCGCCCGCCGCGAACGGCACGAGGATGCGAATCGGCTTACTTGGATATTGAGCAAGCGCAGGCGCGGAAATGAGCCCGGCCACCGCTCCGGCCCAGATCAATCGGGTGATCACGATGTGAAGCCCGATATTGACGTCGAACGCGGTGCCCCGTTCACTCCGCGTCGGGCGCTACTCCGCCACTCCCTTGTTCTTCAGGATCGTCCACACCTTCTCCGGCGTGATCGGGATGTCGAGGTGCGTCACGCCCAGGTGCCGCAGCGCGTCGACGACCGCGTTGACGATCGCCGGAGGCGCGCCCACGGTCGCGGATTCCCCGACTCCTTTCGCACCGAAGGGGTGGTGCGGCGAGGGCGTAATGGTCTTGTCGGTCTCCCACTTGGGCGTCTCCAGCGCCGTCGGCACGTAGTAGTCGAGGAAGCTGCCGCCGGAGATGTTGCCCTCCGTGTCGTAGCTGATCTCCTCGTACAGCGCCGGCCCGATTCCCTGGGTCAATCCGCCGTGGATCTGGCCGTCGACGATCATCGGGTTGATGATGTTGCCGCAGTCGTCCACCGCGACGAAGCGCCTGACTTTCACCTCGCCCGTGCCGCGGTCGATATCGACCACGCAGATGTAGCTGCCGAAGGGGAAGGTGAGGTTGGGCGGATCGTAGTAGTGCGTGGCCTCCAGCCCCGCCTCCATCCCCTGCGGATGGTTGGTGTAGGCGGCGAATGCGCATTCCTGGATGGTCTTCGACATTTGCGGCGCGCCCTTGACGAAGAATTTGCCCGGCTCCCACTCGAGATCGTTGCTCGCTTGACTTCCAGGAGGTGCGCGGCGAGCTTCTTCGCCTTGTCGCGGATCTTGCGCGCGGCGAGCGCCGCAGGCCGCGCCCGAGGTCGGCGTCGAGCGGCTCGCGTAGGTGCCCAGGCCGTAGGGCGCGGTGTCGGTGTCGCCCTCCTCCACCTGCACGTGCGCGGCGGGAATACCCAGTTCCTCGGCGACGATCTGCGCGTAGGTCGTCTCGTGGCCCTGGCCCTGGCTCTTGGTGCCGAAGCGAGCGATGGCCTTGCCCGTCGGGTGGACGCGGATCTCGGCCGAGTCGAACATCTTGATGCCGAGGATGTCGAAGTCCTTCGACGGGCCAGCGCCGACGATCTCGGTGAAGCTGCAGATGCCGATGCCCATCAGCTCGCCCTTCTTGCGCTTCTCCGCCTGCTCCTTGCGCAGTGCGTCGTAGCCGATGATGTCCATCGCCTTCTTCAGGGCCCCGGCGTAGTTGCCGCTGTCGTACTCCCAGCCGAGCACCGACTTGTACGGGAACTGCTCCGGCTTGATGAAGTTCTTCATGCGCAGCTCGGCCGGGTCCATGTTGAGCTTCTGCGCGAGCGCATCGGTCGCGCGCTCGATCGCGTGCGCCGCTTCGGTGACGCGGAACGAGCAGCGGTAGGCCACGCCCCCGGGCGGCTTGTGCGTATAGGCCGCATCGACTTCGCAGAAGGCGTGCTTCAGGTCGTAGGAGCCGGTGCAGATCGAAAAGAGGCCCGCGGGAAACTTGGACGGGTTCGCCGAAGCGTTGGTGTAGCCGTGGTCGGCCACGGTCTTGATCTTCAGCGACGTCATGGTGCCGTCCTTCTTCGCGCCGAGCTCCACCTTCATGTGGTAGTCGCGCGCGAAGGAGTCGGCCTGGAGGTTCTCCATGCGGTCTTCGATCCACTTCACGGGCTTGCCGATCACGACCGAGGCCGCGATCGCGATCACGTAGCCCGGATAGACCGGGACCTTGCCGCCGAAGCCGCCGCCGATGTCGGGCGACACGACGCGGATCTTCTCCTCCGACAGGCCGACGTGACCGGCGACGAGCGCGAGCACCGTGCGCACCGCGTGCGGCGCCTGCGTCGTCATGTATACAGTGAGCTTGCCCTGGGCCGTGTCGAAATCGGCGACGCAGCCGCAGGTCTCCATCGAGGCGACGTGGATGCGCGGCAGATAGATGTTCTCGGTCACCACCACGTCCGATGAGGCGCAGCGCCTTTTCGGCGTCCGCCTTGTCGCCCGCTTCCCAGTGGAAGGCGAGGTTGTCCTTCTTGTCTTTCTTGTCCTTGCGCAGCATCGGCGCACCCGGGGCGAGCGACTTGAACGGGTCGACCATGACCGGGAGCGGCTCGTACTCGACCTCGACCGCGTCGGCTCCGTCGGCGGCGATGTAGCGCTCGGTGGCGATCACCGCGCACACTTCCTGCGCCTGGTACATGACCTCGTCGATCGGCAGCACCATCTGCGTGTCGGACGAGATCGTCGGCATCCAGTGCAGGTTGTACTTGGCGAGCGTCGGTCCGTCGATCACCGCGAGCACGCCGGGAATCTTGAGCGCCTTCGAAGTGTCGATCTTCTTGATCTTCGCGTGCGCGTGCGGGCTCCTCACGATGTCCATGTAGAGCATCCCGGGCAGCGTGAAGTCGTCGATATAGTGACCCTGGCCGCGGATGAAGCGCGGGTCTTCCTTGCGCTTCATCGAATGGCCCATGCCGCAGATCTTGGCGTCGGTTCTGGGTTCGCTCATTGTTGGTCTCCTGGCACGCCTGCTGATACGTAGTCCTGGGGGATCTGAAGGGGGGATGTATCCCCCTTCTCCAAATTTGTCAGCGCATTTTCTCGGCCGCGTACTGCACGGCCTTGACGATGTTGACGTAGCCGGTGCAGCGGCACAGGTTGCCCGCGATCGCCTCGCGGATTTCCTGTTCGCTCGGGTTCTTGTTGCGCTCGAGGAGCGCGCTCGTGGTCATGAGCATGCCCGGCGTGCAGAAGCCGCATTGCAGCCCGTGCTTCTCGGTGAAGCCCTCCTGCACGGGATGGAGCTTGCCGCCCTGCTCCAGGCCCTCGACCGTGGTGATCTTCGCGCCGTCGGCCTGCACCGCGAGCACGGTGCACGACTTCACCGGATTGCCGTCGAGGACCACCGTGCATGCGCCGCAGTGCGAGGTGTCGCAGCCGACGTGCGTGCCGGTCATGCGGAACACTTCGCGGATGAGGTGCACGAGCAGGAGGCGCGACTCGACTTCCGCCTCGCGCGCCGCGCCGTTGATGGTGACGCTGATCTTGTGCTTGGCCATGATCACTTCCCTCCGGCCCGCTGGACGGCTTTTCGCAGCGCGCGCGCGGTCAGAACGCGCGCCATTTCCTTCTTGTACTCGACCGAGCCGCGCCGGTCGGCGCTGGGCGAGCTCTTCGCCGCGGCCATCTTCGCCGCTTCCGCGATCGTCTTGTCGTCGGGCGTCTTGCCGGCGAGGAACTTCGCCGCGTCGGCCGCCTCGACCGGCGTCAGCCCGGCATTGGTGAGAGCGATGCCGCAGCGCTCGACGGCGCCTTTCGCGTCCAGCGTCAGCTGCACGGCGGCGGCCGCGACGGCGAAGTCCCCGGTCTTGCGCTTGAGCTTCGCGTAGGCGCCGCCGCTACGCGCCGGCGGCACGGGGATCCGGATCTCGGTGAGGATCTCGTTCGGCGCGAGGGCGGTGCTGTACAGCCCCTTGTAGAACTGGTTCGCCGCGATGCTGCGCTCGCCCTTGGGTCCGCTGCGCGACGAACGTTGCGCCCAGCGCGATCATGATCGCCGGCTGGTCGTTGCCGGGATCGCCGTTCGCGACGTTGCCGCCGACGGTGCCGCGGTTGCGCACCAGCGGATCGGCGATCAGCGGAACGGCGTCGGCGAGAATCGGATACTTCGTGCGGATGAGATCCGAGCGCTCGAGCGCGGACTGGCGCGTCATCGCCCCGATGCGCAGCGACCCGCCCTCCTCCTTGATGAAGTCGAGCCCGGGGATGCGCCCGATGTCGACGAGATGTGCGAAGGACGCAAGGCGTATCTTCAGCATGGGCAGGAGGCTCATGCCGCCCGAGAGCACCTTGGCCTGGTCTCCGTGGCTCGATAGCAGCTTCAAGGCCTCGTCGAGCGTTCCGGGACGGTGATAGTCGAATGCTGCAGGAATCATCGGTCTCCCCTTTCCGCGCCGTAAGCGCACTCTCCTCACAGACCGAACAGAACGGACCGCCGAACCGGCGCGCCGTGTCTCCGGGCACACGTCCCCGGAGCCGGCGACGATACATCAGGCCACGAAGCGGAGCAAGCCCCGCAGCGATTCGAGGTTGTGCGCGGACCCTACGTGATCGACGAAGGGCAGCCGGGCGCGCATCCCGGCCGTCTCCGGCCGGTAGCGCGAATCGCCAAGTAGCGGATTCGGCCAGATTATTCTGGCCGAGCGCTGGCGCATCGCGCTTCAGGAGCGGGGCATCCCCCCGCTCGCGGACTGCGTCGCGCGGATCTCCTCGTTCACGAGCCGCGGACCCTCGCGCGGGCGCCGACGTAGCGGGAGGAATCAGCCAGAAATTTCGCGCGGCAGCCCGCGCAACAGAAGTAGTACTTCTCGCCCTGCGCTTCGGCCGTGTGAGCCGCCCCGGCGATCGTCACGCTCATTCCGCAAACCGGATCGATCGACTCGCGCACTGTTCTTTCGTCTGATTCCTCGACTCTCGCCGGCTCCCTTGCCGTTGCCGGCTCCTGCGCTCTTGCCGCCGCGCGGCGCCGCTCGACGATCTGCGCCATGATGGAGACGGCAATCTCCTCGGGCGTGCGCGCGCCGATGTCCAGGCCCGCCGGCGCCACGATCCGCGCAAGCGCAGCGCGCGAGACCCCGCGGGCGAGCAGCGCATCGCGCAGCAGCGCGAAACGCTTCGGGCTCGCGATGACGCCGAGATACGCCGGCGAGCGCGCGATGGCCGCTTCGATCGCTTCCAGGTCGCGCTCGCCCATGGTGGCGACGAGCACGTGCGCGCCGGAAGAAACGACCTCGGGGGACAGCGCTCGCGAGACGCTCAACGCCTCGGGAAAGTCCGCCTTGTCCGCGTCGGGATCGACGACATCGACGCGGTAGCCCATGGCATGGCCGATGCGCGCCAGCACGCGGACCGTCGGCGAGCTTCCGAAGAGAAGCAGCCGCGCGACCGGTAGAACGGGTTCGACATAGATTTCCACGGTACCTCCGCTATCGCAAGTCATGGGAAGCGCGAGCATCCCCGGGCGCTGCCCGCCGCCCGGGTCGGGCGAGAGGCTCAAGAGTCGCGGCTCGCCGTCCGCGATCGCCCGCAGCGCCTCGCGCAACACCGTCGATCGCGTGCAGCCGCCGCCGACCCAGCCGTGATAGTCGCCCTTCTCCGTCACCACGGCGACGTCGCCGACCCGAGCCGAGCTCGGCGGCTCGCGCCGCACCACCGTCACGAGGGCGAAGCGCTCCTCGCGGGAGGCGAGGTTGGAGGCGAGTGCGAGGAGATCGGGACGCATCGCTATTCGATATGAACCAAGGCATTCATTGTAACGCCGCGCGCTTCAAGCGCGCACGAGCACGACCACACCGGCGACCGTCAGCGCCACGCCGAGCAGGATTCGCGCGCCGGGCTTCTCCTCGCGAAGGAACAGCACCGAGAGCGCGAGCGTGAAAAGCGGGTAGGTTGCAACGAGCGGCGACACCACGCTCACCTGGGCGCGGCTGAGCGCCGCGTACATCGCGAGCATCCCTGCGCCGTTGCACAATCCGACCGCCATGAACCAAAGCAAGCCGCGCCGGTCTGGAACGGCGGCCGCACGCGGAACGAAAACCCGGTTGGCCGCGAAGATCGTCGCGCACGACACCGTGTAGCCGACGAGCACCGCGACGAAGGGTTCGGGCCACAGCGCGAGTCCGGCTTTCACCGCCGCCTGCGCGCCCCCGCGGATCGCCGCGCCGATGAGCGGCAGCAGAACCACCCACGCCGCCCAGTTGCGCGCGCTGCCTTCTCCGCGCGCGGTGAGCGCGACGACCCCGAGCACGATCGCCGCGGTCCCTCCGGCAATCGTCGCATCGAGCTGCTCGCCCAGGAACAGCACCGCACAGAGCACCGCGAAAACAGGCGTCGTGCTCGAGACGGTCCCGGCGATGGTGGGTCCCACTAGCCGGTTCGACTCGAAGTTGAGCCAAGTCACGAGCGCAGGGAAGACGAGCCCCACGGCGGCGAAGACGGCGAGCGCGGTCGCATTCCAGCCGTCGCCGCTGAAGAGGAAGGGCGCGAGCACCCAGAAGAGCGCCGTCGTGGATGGAATGCTGACCAACGCGCCCCGCGCGGGATCGAGGTAGCGAAGTCCGACGTTGGCGATCACCACCGCGATGCCCAGAAACGCCGAGGCCGCGAGCGCGAGTGCGATACTTGCTATTTGCTCTTCCAATTCCGCCAGCCCGCCAACAGCGGGAAGTAGAGTCCGAGCGCCGCGTTTTCGCCTGCGCTGAGCGCGCGCGCATAGCGCTCCAGTTGCGCCCGATAGCGCTCCTGTTCGCTGTCGAGAAAACCTTCGAGGTCTTTGCCCTCGTGACTGCTGGTCTTGTAGTCAACGATCCATCGCACATCCTCCGCCGTGCGGAAGATGCGATCCACGATGTAGGTGTTCGCCCCGGCAGCGCCTGTCACGCGGATGCGATGCTCGCTGCGTGCTTCGGGATGCGGACCGAGAACCCAGCGACCGCGCTCGTCTGAGATCGCGTTCTTCAGGGCAACGCTGATCTGCTCGGTGGAAGCCTTCAGGTCACGCGGCGGAACGCCACGCCGCTCGAGTTCATTTGCAAAGCGGCTCCTCAGCGCGTCGATGCGAGTGGCGTCCCACGTGCGCAACTCATCAGCGGCGATGCGCTGCAGCCAGCGATGCACGATCGTTCCGACATGACGCGCCGTTTCTCCGGCCCATGAGAACTCGATCTCCTCTTCCCGCCGTCCCTCGTCCGGCGCCGTCCACTTCACTGAAGCAGGCGCCTTCGGCAAAGCGAAGCCGGCCGGAAGGCGATGCAGCACATCGTGGATCGGCATGCGCTCGGGCTCGGCGATGGCATCGGCGGGCGCTTCGCCGAAGTGCTCGCGCGCTTGCCACCAGATCTTCGCGAGAAGGGAGCGCCGCGAGGGTTCCTTGGGCCTGAGGTCGTCGTCGGCCTTCGCGCAGGCGAGGAGGTGCAGGCGCTGCCTGGCGCGAGTGGCGACGACGTAGAAGAGGCGGCCGGCCTCGATGTCGTCGGCGTCCTTGTCGAGCTCCCGTACATATTGGTAGGTCGGGTCTTCGCCGGCGCCGGTTTCGTCGATCGGGGCGAGGAGCAGTCCGGCGGGAAGGAGCGACTTCCAGACGAGGAGCGGCTTCGGGCCGGAGCGAGGCAGGCGGTCGAGGCCGGGGACGATCACGGTGTCGAACTCGAGGCCCTTGGCGCGGTGGATGGTCATGATCTCGACCGCGTCCTTCGTCGCCTTTACGTCGGGCTGGGCGTAGAGGCGGCGGTCGATCTTGTCCTCGAGCGCGGCGAGATCGACCTCGCCCGCCTCTTCCAGGCGCTCGAGCTCGTCGAGGAAGATCTCGGCGTCCTCGAGATCGGTCTCGCTCTCGACGCACGCGGGGCCGCCGAGCGCGAGCCACGCGCCCTCGACGCGCTCGCGCAGGGAGCCGCGCAGCCGGTTCTTCACCAGCGGCGCGAGGACCGAGCGGACGCGGTCGACGCGCTTCTGGCCATCGGCCGAGAGGTGGGTGACATCGCGCATCTTGTCGAAGATGAGCGCGCCGCCGCTGGTGTACTCGCTGCCGCCTTCCTCGCTCCGGCCGGACGAGAGGAGCAGGAGATCGGCGAGGGTGAGGCCGCACCAGGGAGCGCGCAGGCACGCGAGCCAGGCGATGCGGTCCCCGAGGTGCAGGAGCGCGCGCGCCAGCGCGTAGAGGTCCTGCACGACCTGCTTCTCGCCGAGTTGCTCGATGTCGAGCGCGCGGAAGCGCACGCCCGCCTCCTTGAGCGCCGGCACGATCTCGTCGAGGTGCGCGCGGTTGCGGACGAGGATCGCCTTGCTGCCCGAAGCCTCCCGGACGATCGAAACGACCTTCTTCGCTTCCTCTTCGCGGTCGTAGCCGCAGTGCCAGGTCACGGCGGTGCCGGGAAGCGCGGGCTCGAACTCCGAAGCCGGGAGATACGGAACGGCGCCCAGGGTCTGGTCTTCCTGCGCGGGCAGGACGCGCGGGAAGGCGGCGTTGAACCACGCGACGAGGCCTTCCTGCGAGCGGCGGTTGGTGCTGAGCTCGATCGCCTCGAGCGCGACCGAGCCGATGCCGGAATGCTTCGCCTGTAAGAAGAGCGACACTTCGGCCTCTCGGAAGCGGTAGATGGACTGCATCGGGTCGCCGACGAGGAAGAGCGTGCGTCCGTCGCCCGGCTGCCATCCCGAGGTCAGCTTGGTGAGCAGTTCAAACTGCGACAGCGACGTGTCCTGGAACTCGTCGACCAGGATGTGCGAGATCTTCTGGTCGAGCGAGAGCAGCAGGTCGCTCGGGTCGTCGACCGAGCCGAGCGCCTCGAGCGCGCCGTGCGCGAACTCGGTGAAGTCGGCCTGGCCGCGCTCGCCGAACAGCACCTTGAGGTGCGCGACGGCGGGCTTGAGAAGCGCGAGGATCGCTTCCAGCGCCTCCCATTGCCGGTCGTCGTACTGCGCCGGCGGCATGTTGTAGAGCGCCCAGAGCGCTTCGCGCAGCCCCGGGATACGGACAAGCTCGGGCGGCGGCGGGGAGCGTTTGCGTCCAATCGCCCTTTTGCGTCAGGTATCCGCGAGCGAGCGCCTCCGAAGCCTTGGGATAGAGCGCCTGGGCGTGCTTCAGGAGACGCGTTCGTTCGGAGACGAGAGTCGCCTCGAGTTCTGCGCGCGTCGGCACGGCGCCGGTCTTGCGCAGCCAGCGGTCGCGGCTCTCGAGCATCTTGGCGAGCTGCTCGGTGGCGAGCGGGATGTTGTTGTCGAGGTGCGCGAGCAGCCGCTCAGTCGCGGGATTGAATTCCTCGAACACGCGCGCCGCGGCCTCCTTGTAGAGGGGCTTCGCGTCTTCGATGATCTCGGGCTGGGCACCGAAGCGGGCGAGCACCGGCACCTGCCGCGTGAGCGCGGTGCAGAACGCGTCGATCGTCTGGATGCGCAAGCGGTGGGCGATCTCGGCCGACTCATTTCCCGTCTCGTGCAGGCGCTCCAGCACGCGCTTGCGCATCTCGGCCGCGGCCTTCTTGGTGAAGGTGATGGCGAGAACTTCCTCGGGCTTTTTGACGACCTCCAGCAGTTTCAGGAAGCGGCGCACCAGCAGCTCGGTCTTCCCGGAGCCGGCAGGCGCCTGGACGATGAAGGAGCGCTTTACGTCGAGCGCGGTTTCCCGGGCGCCGGCGTCCTTCACTCTTCGAATTCCTCTTCGGCCAGGACGTTGATCTTTTCGTACACGCGGCAGAGCGTCTCGAGGCCGCAGTAGCGGCAGGTCATGAGGTCCTTCTTGGGATCGACGCCCGCCTCGCCCGCCGCGAAAGACTGACCGAGCCGTTCGGCCTCGGCCTTCCAGTCGCGCAGCAGCGGCTGCCACGCCTTCGCCTTCTGCACCTTGGGGATCGCCTTGTCGTCGCGCGAGTAGCCCATGAAGCGCATTTCTCCGGGACGTACCTTGGCGAAGGCGACTGCCGTCACCTCCTCCTTCGCCGCCACCGCGTAGAGCGCGAGCTGCGGCTCGTCGGGGCGCGGCGGATCCCAGCGCCGCGGCGTGATATTGCCGCCGGTCTTGTAGTCGATGATCGCGTAGCCGCCGCTGGAGAGCTTGTCCATGCGGTCGATGCGCGCGTCGAACTCGAGGCCGGCGAAGCTGATCTTTCGCTTGTCTTCGACGCCCACCACGGAAAATTCTGACCGGCTTTTCTCGACCTCGAGCCACTCGCGCGCGATGCGCGCCATACGCGAGCGCTCGAGCTCGGCGAGCCGACCCTCGAGCTCCAGTTCCTTCACCGCGGCGGCGGCGGCCTGCTCGATCGCGGAATCGAGATTTCCCTGGAGGGAAGAGGAATCCTTCAGGAGGCCCCACAGGTGCTTCATCAACTCGTGCACGAGGTTGCCGCGCTTCCTCAAGTCGAGGCCGTCCGACGGCTCCTCCAGCTCCTTCGCCGAAAGGCGGTGACTGGCGAAGGCGCGGAACGGGCACGCCGCCTGGTCGGAGAGGACCTTGGTGCCGCCGCGGATCTGCTTCGCCGTAACGGCAGGCGCGACGCGGTCTTCGAGGGTTTCCCGTCGCTTCAATTTGAATATCTCGTCCCGGAATTTCGGGAAGGCGGGGACTTCGACCTGCTTCAAGGGAACGTCGGCGATGAGCGGGCTCGGCAGGACGTCACGGTCCTCCTCCTTGGTGAAATGCGAGAACACCACCTCGCCGGCGGCCTGCTTCCAGCCGTCGGTGATGCGCCGGTCGAGCGCGAGCGAGGTCTCGGCGCTCGCCTCGGGAATGCCGGCCTTGCGCTGCTGCGCGAGCGGCAGGAAGGGATTGGGCGAGCTCTTCAGCGGCCAGGCTTCGTCGCTCAGGCCGGTGACCCAGAGATGGTCGAACTCGACGCCTGCGGACTCGAGCAGGCCCAGTACCTGGATCGGCGTATCCGGCGTTTCCGGCTGGAACAGCGTATCGGCGCAGATCTTTCGCAGCGTCTGAAACGCCTGAGAGAAGGACATCTCCTTGGAGATTCGATCGAGGCGAGACAGCTCGCCGAGCGCTTCGTGCCACTTGGCCTGCGTCTGGAACTCGTCCGAGTCGAGCGCGCGCTCGCCGGGAAAGCCGGCAGCCTCGAGCACGCTCGAGAAATGCCGCGCCCACTCGGCCGGCGTCTTCTGCGAGAACAGCCCAGTCTCGCGCATCCCGAACACCCGCTCGAGCCTCTCGCGAAGCACGGTCTTCTTCTCGAGAAAAGCGATCAGCTTCGGCAGCGCGACCGTGGCGCCGAGCTTCCCACGCAGCCGCGCCTCGAGGCGCATGCGCGCGCCGAGCTCGGTCTCGGCACCGCCGATGAACGGCGAGCGCACGAGCCGGCTCGCCTCTTCGAACGGGATTTCCTCTTGTGATACCCGAAGGACCGACAAAGCCAGCGCAACGACCGGGTACCGCTCTAGCGGAATGCCGATCGAGATGTTGAACGGCATCGCCGCCTTCTCGCCGCCGGGTCGCATCACACGCGAGAAGACGCGCGCGACTTCCTTTCTGTCTTCCTGCAAGGAGGGAATGACAACCCCGATCCGTTTGCCGCCCGCTTCCAGGCGCGCCCTCGCCCACCGCGCGGCCGCCTCGATCTCGTGCTTCGCGGAATCGAAAACCGCTCGCGAAACGGTGGCGGACCGGGGATCCGGCCTGCAAAAAGCGATCTCCGTTCCGAGCGCGTCGAGGAACTCCTTCGTCTGCGGCGGCAGGATGTCGAACTCGTAGGCGACGACGAGCTTCGGCTGCTTCAGCTCCGGCAGGAACCGCTGCAGCGCATCCGGCAGCCGCGGGGTATCGAGGTCGTTCTCGGTTTTCTTCTTATAGTGAATGAGCCACCGCGCGAAAGTCTCGGTGTCCTGGTTCCCGGCGCCGGGGCGGATGCGCCACAGGTTGGCGAGGTTCCAGGCGTCGCGGCACTTGGCGGCCGCGCCTTCGACGGCAAGGAGGCCGCTCCCGCCGACTACCTGCTTCCAGACTTCCTCCTCCTGCGCCGGCGCGAGAAGCATCGGCAACTCGGCCGAGAGGTCCGCATAGAGGCCGTCCTCGTAGAGCCGCTGCACGAAAGCACCGAACGGCAGGATATCCGGCGCTTCCCAGACCGAAAGTGCTTTCCCGATCTGGAAAGCATCGAACTCCAGCATCAGCGCCTGCGACAGGCGCTTGTTCGGGGTAACGACGGTCGGGGCCGCCGGGCCGCCTTGCGCAAGGCGCTCGAGCAAGGCGCTCTTCTTCAGGAACGGCCACTCGGCGCCCGCGCTCATGGGCGCCTACTTTAGCGCGTGCTCAGCGCTCGAGGAGGTGCTTTCTTGTCCTTCACCTTGGTCCATGCGTCGGCGTCCGGCGGCGCGGGCTTGCGCTCGACGATGGGCTTCCAGATCTTGGAGAGGTCGGCGTTGAGCGCGAATCCATTCGCGCTGTCCGGGAGGAACGTCGTCCTCGGCGAAGATCGCGTCGACCGGGCATTCGGGCACGCACAGGGTGCAGTCGATGCACTCCTCCGGGTCGATCACCAGCATGTTGGGGCCTTCGCGGAAGCAGTCGACCGGGCAGACATCGACGCAGTCGGTGTACTTGCACTTGATGCAGCTTTCGGTGACGACGTAGGTCATTCTGGAAAAGCCGCTTGCACCCTCATCCTTGTCCCGCAAGGGCATCCGGGAAGCCGAAGTCTACCACGGCCACCCCGAGAGCCAGCCGTTTCTCCTGAGAAAATAACCCCTTAGCTCTGAAGGATATGCGCTTTTGCTCCCGGGGAAATTCCGCTAGCATGTTCTTGAAGACTGGGGCTCACGCCTCGATATACCGACAAGAGCAGCGTCTGCTGCACTCTCCGATTCTCAGAGGAATCAATGAACGAACATATCCATCACGTCAGCGACGCCACATTCGAGCCCGAAGTGCTGAAATCCGAGGTCCCGGTGCTGGTGGACTACTGGGCTGAATGGTGCGGCCCCTGCAAGGCGATCGCGCCCGTACTCGACGAAGTCGCCAAACAGTATTCGGGCAAGCTCAAGGTCGCCAAGGTGAACGTGGACGAGAACCAGGAAATCCCGAGGAAGTACGGTATCCGCGGCATCCCGACGCTGATGCTTTTCAAGAACGGCAACGTGGAGGCGCAGAAGGTGGGAGCCCTGTCGAAGTCGCAGCTGACCGCGTTCCTTGACAGCAATATCTAAAGACCCTATCCTAGCTTCGCAAGGCGGGCGGCATAGCCGCCCGGCACCCGGCGCCTGAAGGCAGTATCCAGGCGCACATCCTCCCCGTTTCGGTTCCCAGTTTTCCGCGCGAACGGTCTGAGGTCGTTCATCCCGCTTGAGCGTTTTATGCACTTATCAGAACTGAAAACACAGCACGTCAGCCAGCTACTTGAGATGGCGACGGCCAACGAAGTCGACGGCGCGAACCGCATGCGCAAGCAGGAGCTGATCTTCGCGCTCCTGAAGAATCGCGCTAAGAAAGGCGAAACCATCTACGGCGACGGCACGCTCGAAGTGCTGCCCGACGGCTTCGGGTTCCTGCGCTCGCCAGACACCTCCTACCTCGCGAGCACTGACGACATCTACGTCAGCCCCTCGCAAATCCGGCGCTTCAACCTTCACACCGGAGACTCAATCGAGGGCGAGATCAGGACTCCCAAGGACGGCGAGCGCTACTTCGCGCTCGTAAAGGTCGACAAGGTCAACGCCGACGCTCCGGAGTCCTCCAAGCACAAGATCCTGTTCGAGAACCTGACGCCGCTCCATCCCGACGAGCACTTGAAGCTCGAGCGCGACATGAAGGGCGAGGAGAACATCACCAGCCGCATCATCGACATCATCGCGCCCATCGGCAAAGGTCAACGGGGGCTGATCGTCTCCCCTCCCAAGGCCGGCAAGACCGTGCTGATGCAGCAGCTCGCGCACGCCATCACGACGAACTATCCGGACGTGGTGCTGATCGTGCTCCTCATCGACGAGCGTCCCGAGGAAGTGACCGAGATGGTGCGCTCGGTGAGAGGCGAGGTCGTGTCCTCCACTTTCGACGAACCCGCTTCTCGCCACGTGCAGGTCGCAGAGATGGTGATCGAGAAGGCGAAGCGCCTGATCGAGCACAAGAAAGACGTGGTGATTCTGCTCGACTCGATCACGCGGCTTGCGCGCGCCTACAACACAGTCGTGCCCGCTTCGGGCAAGGTGCTCACCGGGGGCGTGGACGCCAACGCCCTGCAGCGCCCCAAGCGTTTCTTCGGCGCCGCGCGAAACATCGAGGAAGGCGGTTCGCTGACCATTCTCGCCACGGCTCTCATCGATACCGGCTCCCGCATGGACGACGTGATCTACGAGGAGTTCAAGGGAACCGGCAACATGGAGATTCACCTCGACCGCAGGATGTACGAAAAGCGGATCTTCCCGGCGATCAACGTCAACCGCTCCGGAACGCGTCGCGAGGAGCTTCTGATCAAGCCCGAGATCCTGCAAAAGGTCTGGGTGCTGAGAAAGCTGCTCTACCCGATGGACGACCTCGAGGCGGCGGAATTCCTGGTCGACAAGATCCGCGCCACCAAGAACAACGGGGACTTTTTCGACTCCATGAGGCGCGGCTGATTGCCCCAGCAAACCGTTTGCCGGATAATTCCCCCTCGATTGACGCGATACGACATCAAGGACAGGCCATGAAGGCGAAGATCCACCCGGAATACAAGGAAATCAACGTGACCTGCAGCTGCGGGAACACGTTCAAGACCAGCTCCACGCTCGGAAGGGACCTGAAGGTCGAGGTGTGCTCTTCCTGCCACCCGTTCTATACGGGCAAGCAGAAGATCGTCGATACCGCCGGACGTGTGGAGAAATTCCGCCAGAAATACACGAAGAAGAAGCCCGCGACGAAGGCGGAGAAACAGGCCACGGCCTGAGCGCGCCTCGGGCGGCAAGGGCCCTGACAACGGCGTCTGCGGGCTTGAGTGAACTCAGGCAACCGACAGGAAAGGCAGCTTAGGCTGCCTTTTTTGTTTGGCCGTCGACAGAAGGCAAGCGCATGAGCTTCGCGAACGCCCGCATCGAAATGCCGCCCGCCCCCGCTACGCTCGCGCTGCTGCTCCTCGCGTACCTGCTGCCCGGCCTGATCGGGCACGATCCCTGGAAGGCGGAGGACGCCATCGGCATAGGGATCGTCCAACAGCTGCTCGAGCACGGGAGGTGGACCATACCGCATCTCGCCGGGGAACCGTACTGGGAGGACGGCCCCTTCCATTACTGGATCGCGGCGCTGACCGCGAAGGTTTTCGGGCCGATCCTCTCCCCCCACGAGGGCGCGCGTCTCGCGAGCGGAGCACTCATGGCGGCGACCCTTTACTTCGTGCACCTCGCCGGCCGCGAACTGTACGGGAAGATCGAAGGCTTGGGCGCCGTGCTCGTCCTGCTCGGCTGCCTGGGCCTCCTCGTGCACGCGCACGAAACGCTCGCAGAGATCAGCATGCTCGCCGGGCTGGCGCTCGCCTGGTACGGCATCGCGCTCGCTCAGCGAAGGCCGCAACGCGCCGGCTGGCTTCTCGGCGCCGGGCTGGCCGTCGCCGCGCTCAGCAAAGGGGTCCCCGCGGTGATCGCTCCGGTCGCCCTCACGCTTGCCATTCCCATCGTCTCCGCGGCTTGGCGGCGGCGCGAATACCTCGCTACGCTCACCACGGGACTTGCCGTGATGCTTGGCTCCAGCGGCGCCTGGCTTGCTCTCGCACAAGCGCACACACCCGGGCTCGCGTTGGCCTGGCTGCACGACAACGCAATGCAATTCGTCGTTCCCCCCATCGCAGTTCTCGGTTATTGGGCAAAGACTCTCGCCTGGACGACCTGGCCGGCGTGGCCGCTCGCTCTCTGGGCTCTTTGGGAGCGGCGCCGCCGGACGTTCGAGCCCGGCACGCGCATGCTGATCGCCGCGTTTGCCGCCTCCTTCTCCGTGCTCTTGGCCACCAAGGATCCGCGCGAAGTGTATGCGTTGCCACTGCTGTTGCCGCTCGCGCTTCTTGCCGGCGCCGGCGTCCCGAGCTTGCGCCGCGGTGCTTCCAACGCGCTCGAATGGTTCGGCGTAATGACGGCCGGGTTCCTCGGCGCGGTCGTGTGGCTGGGATGGTTTGCGATGATGACGGATTTTCCTCCGGCCATAGCGCGCAACTTCGCCAAGCTCGAACCCGGTCACATACCCCGTTTTTCCTGGATGGTGTTTGCTACCGCGCTGACGTTCACAGTGGCGTGGATTTGGCTCGTTCTGAAGAGCGAGCGCTCGACTTTCCGCAGCGTGACCTTCTGGGCGGCCGGCATGACGCTCCTCTGGGGTCTCGGTATGACTCTGCTGCTCTCATGGATCGATTACGGGAAGTCATACCGCCCGGTCGCGCAGTCGCTGAAGAAACACATCCCCGCGGGCACCCGCTGCATCGAAAGCCGGGGCCTGGGCGAGCCGCAGCGGGCGGTGTTCGACTATCACGAAGGAATCGTCACGCAGCGGCTTGAGCTGCAAGCCGGGGGCCGCTGCCCGCTGCTCCTCGTACAAACGCGCCCCGGAGAACCCGACGGTGTGGGTTCCGGCTGGAGACTTCTCTGGGAAGGCAGCCGGCCGCGCGATCGCGAACGCTTCCGGCTCTATAGACGACAATCGTGAGCCGGCTCACCCGATCGACCGCCTGGGTGTCGCTCGCTGCGCACCGGAGTAAGCTCGCCGACACGACGCTCGCCCAGCTCTTCGCGGCCGATGCTTCGCGCGCCACGCGGTTTTCACTCGAATCCAGTGAGATCCTGCTCGACTATTCCAAACACCGTGTCGACGCAGAGGCGATGCGGCTGCTCGCAGGGCTGGCGGCACAGGCGCAGGTCCCTCACTGGATCGGCCGCATGTTCGCCGGCGACCCTATCAACAACACCGAGGCGCGCGCCGCCCTCCATGTAGCCTTGCGCGCCAAAGGCGGGGCTCTCCCGGAGGAACGGGACGTAATGCCCGCCGTTAAAGGCACCCGCGAGCGTATTCGCCGTTTCGTCGATGAAGCGCTGCGCGGCGCTCTCAAGGGCGCTGACGGCCGCGCGATCACCGACATCGTCAACATCGGCATCGGCGGCTCGGACCTCGGTCCGCGCATGCTGTCGCGCGCTTTGCGGAAATTTCGCAAACCCGGCCCGCGAATTCACTTCGTCGCCAATATCGATCCCGCCGACCTCGAGGCGACACTGGCCGGTCTGGTGCCCGGGACGACCTTCTTCATTGTCGCCTCGAAGACGTTTACGACCGCCGAGACTCTGGACAACGCGGCGCGAGCGCGGGCCTGGATCCAGGCCGGGCTCGGAGGATCCGCCGATGTCTCGCGTCATTTCGCGGCGGTCACGGCAAATGTCCAGGCAGCGACGGCGCTCGGCATTGCACCCGAGCGCGTGTTTCCTCTCTGGGATTGGGTAGGCGGACGCTACTCGGTGTGGTCTGCGGTAGGCTTGCCGGCTGCATTGACGGCCGGGATGGACGCTTTCGAGGATCTGCTCGAAGGCGCGCGCAACATGGACGCGCATTTCCGCAGCGCGCCCCTCGAGCGCAACATGCCCGTCGTGCTCGCGCTGCTGGAAATCTGGTGCGTCAATTTCCTCGGCGCCCAGACCCGCGCGGTGATTCCCTATTGCGAGGACCTGCGCGATTTTCCAGCATACCTGCAGCAGCTCGAGATGGAATCCAACGGCAAGCGCATCGACCGCGATGGGAACGAGGTCGACTACGCGACCGCGCCCGTTGTTTGGGGCGCGGCCGGCACGCCGAGCCAGCACTCCTTTCATCAGCTACTCCACCAGGGGACCCATCTGATCCCGGTCGATTTCATCGTAGTCGGACAAGGCGCTTCCTCTCCGGCGCAGGCGGCGCTTGCAGCCAATGCCCTTGCCCAAAGCTCAGCTCTCGCATTCGGCAATCCCGTTCCGGATGCACCGCACAAGGCCCTTCCAGGAGATCGCCCGTCGAGCACCCTGCTCCTCAAACGCCTGACCCCGCGCGCCCTGGGCGAACTGATCGCGCTGTACGAGCACAAGGTGTTCGTCGAGGGCGCGATATGGAACCTGAACAGTTTCGACCAATGGGGGGTCGAGCACGGCAAGCATCTCGCGCGCACGCTGCTCCCGAGACTGATCGAGGGGGGAGAAATTGCCGGGATCGACTCATCCACCCGTGCGCTGCTCGCTCGCCTGCGCGATGGCGGTTGACTCGGGGGACGACGGGACTTAGGCTGGCGGAAACGGAGAAGACCATGAACGAAGACAGCTTCAACCTCAGCATACGCAAGTTCCTGAAAACAGTCGGCGTGAGCTCTCAGCGCGAGATCGAACAGGCGGTCGCCAAGGCGCGCGCCGGCGGTGCGATCAAGGGCAACGAAAGATTCCCCGCCTCGGTCACGCTGGAGGTGCCCGGGCTCAAGCTCTCGGTCAAGTTCGACGGCAGAATTGACCTCGAATAGCCGCGACCCTCGTGAACAAGCCCCGGGAACTGAGCCCCACCGTTCTCGACGAGCTGCGTGCACTTCTCGGCGAGCGGCTCGCCACCTCGCACGGGGTGCGCGAGCACCATGGAAAGGACGAATCGTATTTCCCGTATGCGCTGCCGGATGCGGTAGCGTTCCCGGAATCCACGGCGGAGGTGCGCGATATCGTCAACCTCTGTCGGCGCCACAAGACACCGATGATTCCGTTCGGGGTCGGCACCTCGCTCGAGGGACACGTGCTGGCTATCCACGGCGGGGTCTGCATCGATCTCTCACGGATGAACAAGGTGCTCGCCATCCACGAGCACGACCTTGACGCAGTGGTTCAGGCAGGTGTCACGCGCAAGCAGCTGAACGAGCATATCCGGCACACGGGTCTCTTCTTCCCCGTCGATCCGGGAGCCGATGCGACCCTCGGAGGCATGGCCGCAACCCGGGCTTCGGGCACAAACGCGGTGCGCTACGGCACGATGCGCGAGAACGTGCTCTCGCTCACCGTGGTGCTGGCGGACGGCCGGATCATCACCACGTCGCGTCGCTCGCGCAAGTCGGCAGCAGGATACGAACTGACGCGGCTGTTCGTCGGATCGGAAGGGACCTTGGGTATCATCACCGAGCTGACGGTGCGCCTGTACGCAATGCCCGAGGCAATGTCCGCCGCGATCTGCTCGTTCCCCGACATGTCGGGAGCGGTGAACACCGTGATCCAGACCCTGCAGGCGGGAATACCCATCGCGCGCAGCGAGGCGCTTTGCGCAACGACCATGAAGGCGATCAACGCCTACTCGAAGACTGGCTACCGCGAGCAGCCGACCCTGTTCCTCGAGTTCCATGGCACCCAGGCCGGCGTTGAGGAGCAGGCAGAGCTGGTGCAGGAACTCGCCCGCGAGAACGGCGGCATGGACTTCGAGTGGACGACCAAGGCCGAGGACCGCAACCGGCTATGGGCTGCGCGCCATCAGGCGTATTTCGCGTGCCTGCAGCTGAGGCCCGGCTCGCGGGCTGTTTCAACCGACGTCTGCGTTCCGATCTCGCGCCTCACAGAGTGCATCGTCGAGACCTCCAAGGACATCGAGCGGGCCTCGATGCCGATCCCGCTTTTCGGCCACGTCGGAGACGGCAACTTCCATTGTGAGATCCTCATTCGGCCTGACAGCGAAGCCGATCTGGCGGAGGCAAGGGAATTCAACGAGCGCGTCGTGAACCGCGCGCTCGCCATGGAAGGCACGTGCACTGGCGAGCACGGCATCGGTTTCGGAAAGATGGCGTCCTTGCGGAAGGAATTGGGCGAAGCGGTCGATCTGATGGCCACGCTCAAGCATGCCATCGACCCACAGAACCTGATGAATCCCGGCAAAGTCGTGAAAATTCCGGATTAGGTCCAAAAGGGGCTACGCCCCTTGGGATCCCCCAATCCGAGGCCGCCGAAAAGCACCTCCCTCGCACAGGCATTGCCGCTAAAGCTTCAGGAAGTTTTCCCTGTAGTACTTCAGCTCGTCGATCGACTCGTAGATGTCGGCGAGAGCCTCGTGCTTGCTCTGCTTGACGAGGCCCTTCGCGATTTCCGGTTTCCAGCGCCGCGCCAGCTCCTTCACGGTGCTGACGTCGAGGTTCCTATAGTGGAAGTAGGCTTCCAAGCGCGGCATGCGGCGGGCGAGGAACCTGCGATCCTGACAGATCGAATTGCCGCACATCGGCGAGGTATTCGCGGGTACGTGCTGCACCAGAAATGCAAGAAGCTGCTGCTCCACCGCAGCCTCATCCAGCGCTGATGCTCTGACTTTGTTGATCAGCCCGGAACGCGCGTGCGTACTCGAGTTCCACTTGTCCATCGCGCCCAGCACTTCGTCGGACTGATGAACGACCAGAACCGGCGCCTCGCCCAGGACGTTCAAATGCGAATCGGTGACGACTATTGCGACCTCGATGATGCGGTCCTTGTCAGGATCGAGCCCGGTCATTTCCAGGTCGATCCAGACGAGATTGTTCTGGTCCTGCGCCATCCCGCTCTTCCGTAGGTCTCTACTGTAGAATGGAATTGTCGCATAAACGAACTTCGCTCAATGCATTGGTTTACCGTCGCTTTTCTCATTGCGCTCGCGCTCGCCACTGCTGGACGGCTGTGGCTTTCAAGGCGGCACGTCCGGCACATTGCAGCCAACCGCGAAACCGTTCCGGCGGCGTTTGCCGGACGCATCTCGCTCGCAGCGCACCAGAATGCGGCAGACTACACAACTGTCAAGACCAGGCTCGGAACAGTCGAGACGCTGGCCGCCACCCTGTTGCTCCTCGTGCTCACTCTTGGCGGCGGACTACAGCTTCTCTCGGACGCCTGGGAACGCGTGTTCGAGGTGCGCAGCTACGCACACGGGGTCGCCCTGATCGTTTCAGTCGCGCTCATCTCGAGCGCCATAGACCTGCCCTTCAGCCTGTACCGCACGTTCGTGATCGAGGCGCGCTTCGGCTTCAATCGCACGAGCCTGGCGCTGTTTCTCGCCGACCTCGCCAAGTTCGCAGCGCTCGGAGCGCTGCTGGGAATTCCTCTGGTTCTTCTCGTGCTCTGGCTCATGGCGAAGATGGGCAGCATGTGGTGGGTCTATGTATGGCTTGCATGGATGGCGGTCAACTTGCTTGTGGTCACGATCTATCCGACGCTGATCGCGCCCATCTTCAACCGGTTCTCTCCGCTCGAGGATCCCGGCTTGCGCGCGCGGATCGAGTCCCTGCTCGCCAGGTGTGGATTTCGCGCTCGCGGTCTGTTCGTGATGGACAACTCCAGGCGCTCGAGCCATGGCAACGCCTATTTCACCGGTTTCGGCGCCGCCAAGCGCATCGTGCTGTTCGACACCCTGATCTCCCGCCTCGAGCCTCGCGAGATCGAGGCCGTGCTCGCGCATGAGCTCGGGCATTTCTCCCGCCATCATGTCTGGAAACGCATGGCGCTCGCGTCTGGCACGAGTCTGGCCCTCCTCGGGCTCCTCGCTTGGCTGATCGGACAGGAGTGGTTTTACGCTGCGCTGGGTGTGCGCTCTCAGAGCACGGCGATTGCGCTCGTTCTTTTCCTCTTGGTCACTCCGGCGTTCACCTTCCTGCTGCAGCCGCTTGCAAGCCTGTACTCGCGTCTCCACGAATTCGAGGCGGATGCCTACGCGGCGAGCCATGCGCCCGCTCGCGACCTCGCGGGAGCCCTGGTCAAGCTCTATCAGGACAATGCGGCGACGCTCACACCGGACCCCGTGCACTCTGCTTTCTATGATTCGCATCCGCCGGCGATGCAGCGCATCGCCCGGCTGCAAACCTACCAGGCATGAAAGGCTAAACGTGGCCACGCTTGCTCAGATGAAATGCCGGCCGCTGCCCCCGGGGACAGCCGCACTCGCTCGCTCGCGAATCGACGCGCTACTCAAGGAAGTGCCCGGCTGGTCCTACGACGGGAAAGTCATCTCGAAGGAGTGGTCTTTCAAAAACTATCACCAGACGATGGCATTCGTGAATGCGGTCGCCTGGGTCGCGCATCGCGAAGACCACCACCCCGACATGAGCGTGGGCTACAACCGCTGCCGGGTGGAGTTCAGCACGCACTCGATCGGAGGGATTTCGGAAAACGATTTCATCTGCGCGGCGAAGATCGAGGCGTTCACTACGCCGTGACCCTTGGGGTCAGGTCACCGCCCCCGCCAGGGAAACAAGCAGCAACAGCAGCAGCCACATCACCAGCGAACGCCAGACCAGGCCGACGGTGCTGTCCAGATGACCGGGATCCGCCGCCTCGCCCAGGCCGAGTTCCGGCCGGTCCTGTACGACGCCCTTGTCGAGGATGGGCATGCCGAGCCTCACTCCCATCGCCCCCGCGCCGCTCGCCAGTACGATCCCGAGGTTGGGATCGGGCCACTTGGAAGCCTGGTTGCGCCAGCAATAGACCGCGTCCTCGAAGTCGCCCACGACTGCGAACGCCGCGGCGGTAAAACGCGCCGGCAGCCAATCGAGGGCCGCAAAAGCGCGGTGCGCAAAACCCCCGAAGGCCGAGAGTTCTCCGGTTTGGGTGCCCCAGCGCTCGTCGAGAAACATCGCGAGCCGATACAGTATTGCGCCTGTCGGCCCCGGTAGAACCACGAACCAGAAAACCACAGCAAAGACACGGTGGTGTGAGTCCACCAGTGCCTCCTCGATGGCGAGGCGCGTCACAGCTTCCAGGTCCAGATCCGCGCAGCTTGCGCCGCGCCACTCGGACAGAATGTCGCGCGACCTCGGAAGATCATCCTCCTTGAGCGCGAGACGAATGTCGGTGAAATAGTGGCTGCGCTGCCGAAACCCCATCGTCAGGTAGAGCGCCGCGATGTTCAGCAGGAGCGCAAGCAAGAAACTTCCGCTATACAGCAACGCGTACAAGAGCGCCGCGCCGGCCACTGGAGGAATCACCGCAACCAGCCATGCAATGGCACCTTGACGGGTTTCTCCGGCGTTGAACAGCCGCTCGAGGAATGCCGCGTAGGCCGTGGCGGCCGAGAACAGAAAGCGGCGATCCGACAGCGGGCGCCACTGCTCGAGCAGGAGTGCGGCGATGAGAGCGAGAAGACTCATGAATCGATTCCAAGCCCGATCATCCGGTCAGGAAACCGTAGAAGTTCATCAGCATTCCCGCGGTGGCGCCCCAGATGTAGTACTGCCGGTAAGGCATGGCGTAGTAGCGACGCTCGCGGCCCCCGAAGTAGACGCAATTGGACTGATGGTTCTCTGGATCGAGCAGAAAATTGAGAGGCACTTCGAATACTTCGGCCACTTCGAAGTCGTCCGGCCGGAGATCGAGCGGCGGATTCACGAGTGCCACGACCGGGGTCACGCGGTATCCTGTTACCGTAACGTACTGAGGCAACTCACCGAGCACTTCCACCCTCGCAGATGCCAATCCGATTTCCTCGGCACTCTCGCGCAGCGCGGTCGCCGCGGCGCTTGCGTCGGCGGGCTCGGAGCGGCCGCCGGGAAAACTGATCTGCCCCGCATGGTCATTGAGATGAGCTGTGCGGCGGGTGAGGAGAACCGTGAGCCCGCTCTCGCGCCGCACGATGGGCACCAGCACCGCAGCGGGCCGGATTTCTTCCGCGCTGCGCCATAGGTGACCATCGCCAGTGGCGAGCGGGGCGACCGAGCGCGATTCGGCAAAGCGCGCGCGCAGCCAGACCTCTTCGGGCAGGGAGTCAGTCGATTTCATGCGAAACGATCGGGTCTTGTCCACTGGCCCTTATTCTAGCCGGATGCACAGCCGCGATCACGGAACAGCAATTGCAGCCCGCCGGCAGGAGCGCTATCCTAGCCATGGCCGGAATAGACTCATTGCCTTCATCGTTTGCGTGCGCGTCGCGGGCAGCCGGCCCTTGAGGCGACCCGCATGGATCGAACCTCTATAGGAGAAGCCCATGAAAGCCCGACTCACGTTGCTATTTGGTGCGCTCATGCTTGCGAGCGCTTCCGCGTTTGCCTTCCATTGCCCCGCAGACATGAAGAAGATCGATGCGGCGCTGGCCAAGAATCCGAAGCTCACCGCGCAGCAGGCTGCCGACGTCAAGAAGTTCCGTGCAGACGGCGAAGCCCTGCACAAGGCCGGCAAGCACCAGGAATCCGTGGACACGCTCGCCAAGGCGATGAAGATCCTGGGTATCTAGTTCTTCCTCTCAAGCGATGCAGGACGCCGCGGCCAGCCGCGGCGTTTTCACGTCCGCATCCGAGAAATCAGGAAGCCTTCTTGAAGCGCTCGGTCGCCTCGACCAGCGCAGACCGAATTCCAGGCTCCCAAACGGAGTGCCCGCCGTCGGGGACGATCCGATATTCGGCCCGTGGCCAGGCGCGATGCAGGTCGTGCGCCGACACGAGCGGGCAAACCATGTCGTAGCGCCCCTGTACGATCGCCCCGGGGATATCGCACAGCCGGTGCGCGCCCTCGAGCAAGGAGTCCTCGGGCAGGAAAATGTTGTTCACGAAATAATGCGCCTCTATCCGCGCAAGCCCCAGGGCCACGACATCCCCGGCAAAATACGCAACGGTCTCGGGACTGGGGAGCAGGGTCGAGCAGGACCCCTCATAGACGCTCCAGGCGCGGGCCGCCGGCATGTGCACCGCAGGGTCGGGATCGATCAGCCGGCGGTGATAATTGCGAAGCAGATCGGAGCGCTCCTCCGCGGGCAGAAATCCGGAGAACCTCTCCCAGGGCTCGGGAAAAATGCGGCGCAGCCCGTACAGGAACCACTCGATCTCGCTCCGTCGGCACAGGAAGATCCCGCGCAGGATCAGCCCGAGGCAGCGCTCAGGGTGCGCCTCGGCGTAGGCGATCGCAAGCGTGCTGCCCCAAGAGCCGCCGAAAACAATCCAGCGCTCCACGCGCAGGTGCTCTCGCAGGGTCTCAAGATCGGCGATGAGGTGCGGCGTGGTGTTGTCGCGCAACTCGCCAAGCGGCGTGGAGCGCCCCGCCCCGCGCTGGTCATAGACGATGATGCGGTATGCTCCGGGGTCGAAGAAGCGCCGATGTTTCGGCGTGCTGCCCGCTCCGGGACCGCCGTGCAGAAACACCACGGGCACCCCGGCCGGCTTGCCGCTCTCCTCCCAGTACATGGAATGCACCCCGTCGATCCGCAGCATCGCGCTCGCGCGCGGCTCGATTTCCGGGTACAGGCCGGGAAAGGCAGTACTCGCGAGCTCACCCATCGCGTCAGGGATCAGGGTATCAGTATGGTCGAGCCCGTCGTCTTGCGCGCCTCCAGGTCGCGTTGCGCCTGCGCCGCATCCTTGAGCGGATAGCGATGGTTGACCTCGATCTTCACTTTCCCCGAGGCCACGACGTCGAAGAGATCCTTCGCGGTTATGACCAGATCCTCGCGCTTGGCCGTATAGTGGACCAGGGTCGGGCGCGTGATGTACAGCGATCCCTTCTGTTGCAGCAGCGAAAGCTCGAAGGGGGGCACCGATCCCGACGAGTTGCCAAAACTGACCATCAAGCCGCGCGGCCGCAGGCAATCGAGCGACCCGACGAATGTATCCTTGCCGACCGAGTCGTACACCACCGGCACGCCCTTGCCCCCGGTGATCGCCTTGACGCGCTCTGCGAAGTTCTCCTTGCGGTAGTTGATGCAATGGTCGGCGCCATGCGCCTTGGCGGTAGCGCATTTTTCCTCCGACCCCGCGGTAGCGATCACCGTAGCCCCGAGCACCTTCAGCCACTGGCACGCGATTAAGCCGACCCCGCCCGCCGCCGCGTGCAGAAGGACCGTGTCGCCCGGCTGGACCTTGTAGGTCTGCCTCAGGAGATACTGTGCCGTCATGCCCTTCAGCATCATCGCCGCAGCGGTCTCGAATGAGATCTTTTCCGGAAGGACCAGAAGGCGTTCCGCCGGCATGACCCGCACCTCCGAATATGCGCCGGGGGCGCCCCCGGAATAGGCGACGCGATCGCCCGCTTTGACATGGCTCACGCCTGCCCCCACAGCTTCGACGATGCCGGACGCTTCATTGCCCATGCCTGAGGGCAAAGCGAGCTTGTACAAGCCGCTGCGCTGGTAGACGTCGAGAAAATTGAGGCCGCAGGCCTTGTGGCGAACGCGCGCTTCTCCTGGGCCGGGGTCGCCGACCTGCACGTCTTCCCACTTGAGTACTTCCGGTCCGCCCTGCTGCTGGATGCGAATTGCTTTAGGCATTTTTTCTCCTGGGTGATAGATCTCGATGGGTTGGTCTTCCTGCCGCGGGTCGCGCCGCGATTACTTCCTTGACCGGCGCGCGGGTCGATGAGAAGTCTGTTGTTTCCGCGCGCCGGATCCGATGCCGGCTGCCGCAGCAGCGGGTGCGCGCGGGATCGATTCGGGGACGGCCTGAGGCGTCGCCGCGGTTACAGTTTCCTGCACGGCGGCAAGACCGGCCTTCTGCATTTCCAGACCGTGAATGGTAGCCCGCAGAACGTTGAGGTTCATGTTGAGCCAGTTTTCCACAGACCTGAGCTCCGCAATGCGCTTGTCGATTTCGCCCCGGTCGAGCCCCAGTGCCAGCGGCCCGGGCAGCGGCACTCCGATGGGACCCCATAGGCTCTTGAGAAACTCGAACGGATCGGGGGGCTGATTCATGAGGCAGAGGGCCGCAGAGCCGTCAACTCTAATCCCTGTCGCCCAGGAACTCCATCACCTCCGCCCGGCGCGCCATGGTGTCCTGGTAGCCCAGATCGATGAGCGCCCGGCAATAACCCTTCTCGAAGAGCAGATAGCTGGCGAGGTTCGAGCCGTTGCGGTTCATCGCCCCTATTCCCCGAAAGAGAAATCGCAACGTCCAGGGCAGCTCGTGCACGTGCCGAACGACCATGCGCTCTAGGGGCTGGCTCGGCGAAATCACGAGCACTTTGACCTGCCGCAGCGGCAGCCCGGCTTCCCGAAGCTTTTCCGGGGGGATGAGACCAATGGTGCGATTCAGTCTATTCAGGATTTCGATATCGACGCTGAGGCTGTCCAGAAAAATGCTGTTGAGCGCGTGGCCGGCGATCTGGGCGACGGACGGATAGAGATGGCCTCGTACGCGAGGCGGCTCCGTGCTCGGGACCTGCTGGCCGGTGGTCACGACGAGTACCCGGTCCGCGCCCAGGTGGAGCGCGGGACTGATCGGGGCGATCTGGCGCATCGAGCCGTCGCCGAAGTACTCGCGGTTGATTCTTACCGCGGGAAACATGAAAGGCAGCGCCGCGGAGGCCATCAAATGCTCCACGCGGATCGGCATTGCCGCGCCGATGCGCTGGGTGCGCTCCCACGCCTCGGTGCCCGGCCCCCCTTGATAGAAGGAGACGCTCTGTCCCGACGTGTAGCCGGAGCAAGTGATGGAGATGGCGTAGAGATTGCCCCTATCGATGTTCTCCTGAATGCGGGCGAAGTCGAGGTTACGCGACAACATCTCGGCGAGCGGGCTGTTGTCCAGCAGCGACGTTGGCGTGGTGCGCGACAACAACAGCAGCGCCGCGAGCCAGCGGACCCCGAGTCGGGCGATTCCGATAGGGTCCGAACGGTAAACGTGGTCAACGTGGAAATTCTCCCAGACTTCGAGGAGGTTGCCCACGGCGGTGCCGAAATTATCGGCGAACACCGCCAGGGTTGCCGCGTTGACCGCACCGGCCGACGTGCCGCAGACAATGGGAAACGGATTCTTCTTGGGCAACGGCAGGAACTCCTTCATCGCCTTCAGCACGCCGACCTGATATGCAGCTCGGGCGCCGCCCCCGCTCAGGATGAGCCCCGCCTTGGACCTTGTTGACTCGGGAATCGCCGCCATTTGAGGCCGGTGCGTGTGTGCGGATAGTCGCGGGAAAGGGTCTCAACCCCGGCGCGTCCGGGGCATCTCCTCGCGCGAGGCATTGCCGTCGACCACGGTCAGTGCGGTCATGTTCACGATGCGCCTGACCGTGGCTGAATGGGTAAGAATGTGAACCGGGCGCGCCGCCCCGAGCAGGATCGGCCCGATCGTAATGCCGTCGCCCGCGGCGGTCTTCAAAAGATTGAAGGCAATGTTGGCGGCATCGAGTGTCGGCATGATCAGAAGATTCGCTTCCTCCTTCAACTTCGACCGGGGGAAGCTGGCGAGCCTGAGACCGGCATCGAGGGCCGCATCGCCGTGCATCTCTCCCTCGATCTCAAGGTCCGGAACACGCGACTGGATCAGATCCAGCGCCCGACGCATCTTCTGGGCGGAGGGCGCGTCGCTCGTGCCGAAGCTCGAATGCGAGAGCAGCGCCGCCCTGGGGACCACGCCGAAGCGGCGGACCGCTTCGGCGGCGAGCATCGCCATCTCCGCGAGTTGCTCCGCGGTGGGATCGAGATTGACGTAGGTATCGCAGATGAACACGGTGCGCTTGGGCAGCATGACTACGTTCATCGCGTAGAAATTTTCCGCGCCTGGTCGCCGGCCGATGACGTGGTCGATGTACTGCAGGTGTACGGCGTACGCGCCGAAGGATCCGCAGATCATGCCGTCGGCTTCGCCGCGATGGACCATCATCGCGCCAATCAGCGTGTGCCTGCGGCGCATTTCGATTTGCGCGTATTGCGGCGAAACTCCGCGGCGTTCTGCGAGCTGATGGTACTCGGTCCAGTACTCGCGATAACGGGGGTCGGATTCCGGATTGACGAGCTCGAACTCGTTCCCTGGCCGTATACGGAGGCCATAGCGCTCGATGCGCTGCTCGACCACTGCAGGTCTTCCCACGAGGATGGGCCTGGCAAGGCCTTCATCCACGACGACCTGCGCTGCGCGCAACACACGCTCGTCTTCCCCCTCGGCAAGGACGATCCGGCGCCGCGGACCCTCCTTGGCCGCAGTGAAGATCGGCTTCATGATGAGGCCGGAGTGGTAGACGAATTGCAGCAACCGGTTGTTGTAGGCCTCGAAGTCCGTGATCGGACGCGTAGCGACCCCGGATTCCATGGCGGCTCTTGCCACGGCGGGGGCAATTCGCTCGATGAGCCGCGGATCGAACGGCTTTGGGATGAGGTACTCGGGTCCGAACTTGAGGCTCTGTCCGCCGTAGGCGGCCGCTACGATCTCCGACTGTTCCGCCATTGCCAGATCCGCCAGGGCGCGCACGGCGGCGAGCTTCATGGGTTCATTGATCGCGGTCGCCCCGACATCGAGCGCGCCTCGAAAAATGAACGGAAAGCACAGGACGTTGTTCACCTGATTCGGATAGTCCGATCGCCCCGTCGCAATCACCGCGTCCGGACGCGCTTTCTTTGCGACATCGGGCTCGATCTCGGGGTCCGGGTTGGCGAGCGCAAGAATCAGCGGCCTTTCGGCCATTTGCTTCACCATTTCGGCTTTGAGAGCACCCCCGGCCGAAAGACCCAAAAAGACGTCTGCACCCTGGATGATTTCGCCAAGAGTGCGCGCTGATGTCTTGCGGGCATAGCGAGCCTTGTTCGGGTCCATTTCTTCCTTTCGACCCTGGTAGACCACGCCCCGGATATCCGCCACCCAGATGTTTTCCGCATTCAGCCCCAGGCTCATCAGCAGATCGAGGCAGGCGAGCGCAGCGGCGCCCGCACCGCAGCAAACGAGCTTGACCTTGCCCATCTCCTTGCCCACGACACGCAATCCATTCAGCACCGCGGCCCCGACGATGATCGCAGTGCCGTGCTGGTCGTCGTGAAACACCGGTATTTTCAGGCGTTCGCGCAGTTTCCTTTCGATGTGAAAGCACTCCGGGGACTTGATGTCTTCGAGGTTGATTCCACCAAACGTGGGCTCCAGGGCCGCGATGATCTCGACCAGCTTGTCGGGGTCGCGCTCGTTCAATTCGATATCGAAGCAGTCGATCCCGGCGAACTTCTTGAAGAGCACTGCTTTGCCCTCCATCACCGGCTTGGACGCGAGCGGGCCGATCGCCCCTAGTCCCAGCACCGCGGTCCCGTTGGTCACGACACCGATGAGGTTGCCGCGAGCGGTCAGGTTGCGCGCCTCGGCCGGGTCGCGCACGATTTCCTCGCATGCCGCGGCGACCCCGGGGGTGTAGGCGAGCGCCAGGTCCCTCTGATTGAGCAAGCCTTTGGTGGGAGTGACCGCAATCTTTCCTGGCGGCTGCCGAAGGTGATACTCCAATGCGCTCCTGCGCAGGGTCTCGTCCATGGAAAGTCGGCGACTTGAAGGTTCTTATTGCGTGGCACATGATAGCCGAATTCCGTCGCGCAGCGGCAGCCGGCACTGTAGGTGCGGTTTACTGAGCCGGACCGCGGCATAATTGCAGTCCATGGAAAAAAGAAAGCCGTGTGTCGTCTTGCAACCGGCGCGCTTCACCGTCCTATGAAGCGCGGTGCCAATCTGATCCTTGCGGCCCGCATCGCCGACATCGAACCCTTTCACGTCATGGACGTGCAGGAACGCGCTGACCGACTGGAGGCAAGTGGGCGTCGAATCGTTCACATGGAAATTGGCCAGCCGGACTTTCCGGCACCGCCGCTTGTTGCAGACGCAGCGATCGACGCAATTCGCACGCGCCGCCTTGGCTACACGGCTTCGATCGGAATACCCGAGTTGCGCCGGGCAATCTCCGACTATTATCGCGAGCGGCTGGGGGTGGCCGTTTCCCCTTCCAGAATCGTAGTCACCGCGGGCGCTTCGGGCGCGTTCCTTCTCACACTTGCCGCCCTTGTAAACCCGGGCGACGAGGTGCTGCTGCCGGACCCCTGCTATCCCTGCAACCGGCACTTCGTGCGCCTGTTCGAAGGCCGCCCCCGCACGGTTCCCGTGGACGAAAGGCAACACTACCAGCTCACCGATTCAGACGTTCGTGCGAACTGGGGTTCCGCGACACGCGGGGTGATCGTCGCCTCACCCTCCAATCCCACCGGCAGCATGATTCCGCGCGAGGAGTTGCGCGCAATCATCGATTCAGTCCGTCGCGGCGGTGGCTTTCTGGTGGTGGATGAGATCTACCAGGGGCTCGTTTATGGGTCCGAAGCTTCCACGGCTCTGGAACTCGCCGACGACGTTTTCGTCGTCAACAGCTTCTCAAAGTACTTCAGCATGACGGGATGGCGGCTCGGCTGGATCGTCGCGCCGGAAGCCTACGTGCGGGAGATTGAGAAGCTGGCCCAGAATGCCTTCATCTGCCCCTCCGCGCCGGCGCAATACGCGGCGCTCGCGGCGTTCCAGCCCGAGACCATTGCGGTGCTCGAAGAGCGCAGGAACGAGTTCCAGCGTCGCCGCGACTACGCGGTTCCCGCGCTCCGAAATCTGGGTTTTCGCATTCCCATCACACCGCAAGGCGCGTTCTACATTTACGCCGGATGCGAGAGGTTCTCGGCGGACAGCGCGCAGTTTGCGATGCGGGTTCTCGAGGAAGCAGGCGTTGCCATCACGCCGGGGCTCGATTTCGGTTCGCATCAACCCGAGCGGCACGTGCGCTTCGCCTATACGCGCTCGATCGAGGACATCATGGAGGGAATCGACAATATCGCGCGAATGCTACGGCGGCGGGGCTAGCCCTGGCGCTCAGATTGGCGCCGATCAGATCGAGTTGCGCCTTGCCGGCCGAGAAAATTGGCTTACGGCTTGCTCGAGCCGTTCTTTCTCGGCGAAAACCTTCTGGGCGTAACGGCTCGTTGGATCGGACAAGGCGCCGTTGTAGAACTGCAGGCCGGCTTCAAGGCTGCCGGTGCGCCGGATGTATTCCTTGAGTATGCGCGCGCCCACCGGGATGTTGATCAAGGGATCAAGGAGCGCCCCTTCACCCCCGTGCTCCAGAAGCTTGTCCTGATGGTGCCTCGGAATGACCTGCATCAAACCCTTCGCTCCCATCACGCTCTCGGCGATGGGGTTGAAGCGCGATTCGACCGCCATCACGGCGAGAATGATCAGGGGGTCGAGACCTACTTGCTGCCCGGCGTCGTAGGCGGCGCCGACAAATTGCTCGGTGACGTCGGACGCGATCCTATACCTGCGCGAAAGGTGACTGACTAGGGCTTGGTACTTCTGAGCGTCATCGCCCTCGGCGCGCTCAAGCAAAGAAACCGCTCCATCGAAACGGATCGCGCCGATTGCGGCGGAGTCTGCGGGACCTTCGCCGGGGAAAACCGGCTTGCCGCGAATCAGGAGGAGCACCACGGCCGCCAGGCCGACGAAGGCCAGGCCCTGGTTCAGTAACGCTCCGATCGTTCTCAGTTGGCCCGGCAAGCGCCGGTTCATTGCGGTGGTGTTCATTGCACCGACCTCCTTGTTTGCCGCACCGAAGGCCGGGACAAAATCGAGTACCCGCTCCCTTCGGCAATCGCGCGTGACGGGACAGCGCAGCAGACATCCTGCCCTATGTCCCCACGGTTTGCTGCAGCGCAGCAAACGCATTCTAAATAGGCACTTAGGGCTAGTCAAGGGTGGAACGAATCCACAAGGAGAGCCGTCGCCCGAATGCCTGCGGTTCAGCCCGAGGCACAGGCCCCGGACTGACCGCAGCTCACTCGCACCCACTTAAGGCCTGGAACCCGTTGGAAAAGGCCAGGCGGCTGCCGGGTTAAGAGCAGTTCTTGCCCCCGGCGATACCGCAGCGGACGTGGCTGAAGCTACAGCTCCCGCCATCGGCGCCACCGGTCTCGCAGCCTTTCTGGCCACCTTGGGCTTCGCCTTTCTTCGGGTGGACTTCTCCTTGCCCGCTTTCTTTGCGGATCTCTTCAACGACTTCCTCTTGGCTTTCTTTTTTGCTGCTCTCTTCTTCTTCTTTTTCTTCGCTGCTTTTTTGGCTTTCCTCTTCTTTGCCATGGCTGGCCTCCGTCAAGAGTTGATGGAACAACGCACTGAGCCCGCCCATGAGGGCGCGAGCTATTCAACCTCCAGGGAGAGTCCCGAAGGATTGAATTCCCTTGCCGCTTTGCTGGACATCAGATCCTGGTGGAGGATGTCGGGGTCGAACCGGATTCCGCCCTCCCATACGACCGTCGCTGCATTCCGGTCCACGGCAACCCGGCAGAACTGGTCCACATCCCGCCACACGCTGAAAGCGCTCGCTTCGAGCAGGTCCCCGAGAAACACGCTGCCCTCGAGCCCGTCCTCGAACTTCAGCCACAGCCTGTAATCTGTGGACGCCCTGCATTCGGTCACGCGATGCACGCTTCCTCCGAGACAAAATTCCGCCGGAAGCGGGGAAAGACCGGGATCCGCCACGACGTGACCTTGAAACGGCCCGTCCCGGGGAAGTATGAGAGGCCACGCAGCGGGACTAGTCCCAACTGAGCGCACCCCCCGTTTGGTATTCGATGACGCGGGTTTCGAAGAAATTGCGCTCCTTCTTGAGGTCGGTCATCTCGCTCATCCACGGGAACGGATTGCTCGCTCCAGAGAACAGGGTGTCGACACCGATCTGCTGGCATCGCCGGTTGGCGATATAGCGCAGATATTCCTTGAACATCGGAGCGTTGAGCCCCAGCACGCCCCGAGGCATCGTGTCTTCGGCGTAGCGATACTCGAGCTCGACCGCTTTCCTGATCAGCCCTTGCACTTCCTCCCGGAACTCCGGGGTCCAGAGGTGCGGGTTTTCCATCTTGATCTGATTGATGAGGTCGATGCCGAAATTGCAGTGCATGGATTCGTCGCGCAGGATGTACTGATATTGCTCGGCAGCACCGGTCATCTTGTTCTGCCGACCCAGCGCCAGAATCTGCACAAAGCCGACATAGAAAAACAGCCCCTCCATCAGACAGGCGAACACGATCAGACTCCGCAGCAGCTGCTGGTCGGCCTCGGGCGTTCCGGTCCTGAACGATGGATCGGTCAGCGTATCGATGAAGGGGATGAGGAACTCGTCCTTGTCCCTGATACTGGGGATCTCGTGATAGGCGTTGAAGATTTCGCCTTCTTCCAGTTGAAGGCTCTCCACGATGTACTGGTAGGCGTGGGTATGGATCGCTTCCTCGAAGGCCTGACGCAGCAGATATTGACGGCATTCGGGCGCGGAAATATGGCGGTAGGTGCCCAGAACGATGTTGTTCGCCGCGAGTGAATCGGCAGTCACGAAGAATCCGAGGTTACGCTTGACGACTCGGCGTTCGTCCTCGGTCAGGCCGTTCGGATCCTTCCACAGGGCGATGTCGCGGCTCATATTGATTTCCTGCGGCATCCAGTGGTTCGCGCAGCCGGAGAGATACTTTTCCCAAGCCCACTTGTACTTGAAGGGCACGAGCTGATTCACGTCGGCCTGCCCGTTGATGATGCGCTTGTCCTCGACTCGGACGCGTCGGTGGCTGTTGCCTGCCGCGAAACGTTCCTCTCGATCGATCGGCGCCGGCGAGGCGGGCACAAAATAGGAAACAGGTCGCAGACTTGGAATGGCCTCTGCTCCTATTTCATCGTCAAAAGACAGCACTTTTCCTCCTTGGGGCCCGAAGTCGGGCTGTTGTCACTGACAGGCTTCACATTCCGGATTGTCGATCTTGCAGGCGCCCCCCTCGGCTTGTTCCTCGCGCTCGGGTGATTTGGCCGATTGGGCCGATGCGCCACCCGGCGATACAGCATTCAGTTGTCCGGTCTTTACCGTGGACTTCTCGGCGTGGGTTGCACCGAGGGCGCGCAAGTAGTACGTCGTTTTCAGCCCCCGTTGCCAGGCGAGCCTGTACGTTTCATCGAGCTTCTTGCCGGAGGCTTGACCGATGTAGATGTTGAGCGACTGGGACTGATCGATCCACTTTTGACGCCGGGCGCCCGCCTCGACGATCCAGACAGGATCGATCTCGAAGGCGGTCGCGTAAAGACGACGCAACTCAGGAGGCACCCGGTCGATGCGGGCGAGGTTGCCGTCAAAATATTTCAGGTCGGCCACCATGACCTCATCCCACAGCCCCAGCTTCTTCAGGTCAGCGACGAGGTACTCGTTGACCACGGTGAATTCACCCGACAGGTTCGATTTGACGAAGAGGTTCTGGAACGTGGGCTCGATCGAAGCCGAAACTCCGACGATATTGGCGATAGTTGCCGTCGGTGCGATCGCCAGGCAGTTCGAGTTGCGCATGCCGTGGCGCTTGATGCGCTCGCGCAGCGCGGTCCAGTCCATGGACTCAGACGCGTCGATCTCGACATACCCGCCCCGCTCCTCGCGCAGGAGTTCCAGCGTATCCTGCGGCATCACTCCGCAGTCCCAGAGAGAGCCCCGATAGGTGGCGTAACGGCCGCGTTCTTCAGCGAGCTCCGTCGAGGCCCAGTAGGCGAAGTACGCGACCGCCTCCATCGCGCGGTCTGCGAATTCCACCGCCTCCGCCGAGCCATAGGGGACTCGTACCTTGTGCAGGCAATCCTGGAAGCCCATGATTCCCAAGCCGACCGGCCGGTGCTTGAGATTGGAGTTGCGCGCCTTGGGTACCGCGTAATAGTTGATGTCGATGACGTTGTCGAGCATGCGCATCGCTACTGCGATGGTGCGCTTCAGCTTGTCGTGATCGAGTGCGCCGTCCTTCATGTGCGCAACCATGTTGATCGAGCCAAGGTTGCAGACCGCGATTTCCTCCTCGTTCGTGTTGAGCGTGATCTCTGTGCACAAATTGGAACTGTGCACCACGCCCACGTGCTGCTGCGGCGAGCGCAGATTGCAGGGATCCTTGAACGTGATCCACGGATGCCCCGTCTCGAAAAGCATGCTCAGCATCTTGCGCCACAGCTGTCTCGCAGGGATCTTCTTGAAGAGCTTCAGCTCGCCTTTGAACGTCTTTTCTTCATAGGCCACATAGGCCTGCTCGAACGCGCGCCCGTACTTGTCGTGCAGGTCTGGCACGTCGGACGGGCTAAACAGAGTCCACTCGCCGTCTTCCATGACGCGCTTCATGAACAGGTCAGGAATCCAGCTGGCGGTATTCATGTCGTGCGTGCGCCGGCGATCGTCGCCCGTGTTCTTGCGGAGCTCGAGAAATTCCTCGATGTCGAGGTGCCAAGTTTCCAGATAGGAGCAGACCGCTCCTTTGCGCTTGCCGCCCTGGTTGACGGCCACCGCGGTGTCGTTCACCACCTTCAGGAAGGGCACGACTCCCTGGGATTTTCCGTTGGTCCCCTTTATGTGCGATCCAAGCGCCCTCACCGGAGTCCAGTCGTTGCCGAGCCCTCCTGCGTACTTGGCGAGCAGGGCGTTCTCCTTGATCGCCTCGTAAATGCCGTCCAGATCATCTGAAACGGTAGTCAGATAGCACGACGAGAGCTGCGAGCGGGTGGTGCCGGAGTTGAAAAGCGTCGGCGTCGAACTCATGAAATCGAAAGAGGACAGCGTGTTGTAGAACTCGACGGCTCGCATCTCGCGGTCGATCTCGTTCAGCGCCAACCCCATCGCCACTCGCATGAAGAAGGCCTGCGGCAGTTCTATCCGTGATCCTTGCACGTGCAGGAAGTAGCGGTCGTACAGGGTCTGCAGGCCGAGATAGCCGAACTTGAGATCGCGCGACGCATCGAGGGCCGCGGCGAGCTTTCTGAGGTCAAAATTGGCCAACCGCTCATCGAGCAGCTCCGCCTGAATTCCGCGTCTCACGAACTGCGGGAAATACTCGGCGTACCGCTTCTTCATCCCTGCTTGGGATACTTCCTCTCCGAGGACCTCGCGGCGAATAGTGTGGAGAAGCAGCCGTGCCGTTACGTAGCTGTAGGCTGGATCCTTTTCTATTTGTGCGCGCGCGGAAAGCACCGCCGACTTCCGCACCTCCTCGGCAGGCACGCCGTCATAGAGATTCTTGAGGGTCTCGGCAAGAATGACCTTCGGATCGACGGCCTCGCCCAGGCCCTCGCAGGCCGATGCGATAAGCTCTTGAAGTCGCGCCATGTCGAGCGGGCGTTTCGCGTCGCCTTCAACGACGTGGAGCTGAACCTGCGGCACACCTTTCTTCTGCGCTGCTTCCTTGGCTCGTGCCTCGGCACGCTTCTCCCGGTACAGCACGTAGGCGCGCGCCACTTCATGCTCGCCCGAACGCATCAAGGCGAGCTCAACTTGGTCCTGAATGTCCTCGATATGGAAAGTACCACCAGCCGGCTGGCGTCGCACGAGTGCACCTGTCACGGCGTCGGTCAGCCCCGCAACGATCTCGCGAACCCGCGCCGAGGCGGCGCCCTGCCCTCCTTCGACCGCAAGAAACGCCTTTGTCATGGCGACGCTGATCTTGCCGGGCTCAAAACCGACCACCACCCCGTTTCGCCGAATGACCTTGTACTGGGAGAACTCGGGCTGCGTGGTGGCATGGGCGGCCTCCGGGAGACCCGTCTGGCCGGGAACCGACAGGGAGGGGGTCGTGTCAGCGGCAATCTGCATATGTGGTCTCCTCTGCGCTTTTCTCTGGTATCGGCCGCCGACTGACCGCAGCGACCTGGGTCGAGACACTGGGTATTCCCATCGACCACAATATATGGTGTAACCCAGCCAGTTTGCTACTAATTCTAGTAGGTTGTCAAGGATGGGACTCGACGTCGCAGTGTCTTCGAACTGAGACACCTGAGCTCGGCCGGAACCTTGCCTCAAACGACGATCAGGCTGACATGGGCGGCGCGGAAACTGGGTCGAAAACACGCAGCAACCGCGGGACTGGAGGTGAACAGCGCCCACTCCTGCCGGGTCGCGGACCGACAAGGCCCGACGCAGAGGCCCGATAACCGCGTGACTGTGACTATCGGGTGCCGCTCAGCAATGCTCGATAGTGGCCCCAGTCGAATGCCTGTCCCGGGTCGGTCTTGCGGCCGGGAGCGATGTCGGCATGCCCGACGACATCTGTGAGCGGGTAGCGCCTACGCAATGCGGCGGTCAGCTCCGAAAGGCGGGCGTACTGTTCCTCCGGGTAGGACTGGTCGTCGGCTCCGACAAGCTCCACCCCTATGGAAAAATCGTTGCAGCGCTCGTGCCCGCGCCAGACGGACGGGCCTGCGTGCCAAGCGCGCTTTGAGCAGGGCACGAACTGGACCAGTTTGCCGTCCCGATGAATCAGGAAGTGCGCCGATACCTTCAGATCGTGCAGGGTTTCGTAATACGAATGGGCGGTAAAGTCGAGGCTATTTGTGAACAGGCGGGCGATCGCCTCGCCGCCGAACTCGCCGGGCGGCAGACTGATGTTGTGCACGACCAACAACGTGAGGGTCGCGTCCGCCGGACGCTCATCAAAGTTCGGCGAGGGAAATTGCACAGCCCCCGCGAACACCCCCTCCCGGTCAAGGGAACGCGGACCCACTCACCGAATTCCCAACCGCTCCATGCGGTAGCGGAGCGCCCGGAACGTGATTCCAAGGAGCTTCGCCGCGGCCGTGCGATTGAAGCGAGTCTTCTCCAGCGCCTCCAGGATGGCTGCCTTCTCGACGCGGTCGAGGTACTCGAGCAGTGGCAACCGTGCGTCTTTTGACCCAGGCTCCGCGGCGACCTGCGCTGGCGGCGCGAGTTGCAGGTCCTCGGGCTTGATTTCCTCGCTCGCTGCAAGCGCGATCGCCCTCTCAAGGATATTTTCCAACTCGCGCGCGTTTCCCGGGAAATCGTACTCGGCGAGAGCTCTCTTCGCCTCCGCGGAGAGCGAGACAGACCTCTTGCTGTCGGGGCCTGAAAGCCGTCGCAGAATCGCCTCGGCGAGCACGGGGACATCCTCCCGGCATTCCCGCAACGGCGGCATCTTCAACTCGATGACCGCCAGCCGGTAATACAGGTCCTGGCGAAACTTGCCCGATTCGACGCGGCTCGCCAAATTCTGATGCGTGGCGCAGATGATGCGCACGTCGACGGCGTCTTCGGAGGTCGCGCCGACTTTGCGCACATGCTTCTCTTGAATCGCCCGGAGGAGCTTTACCTGCATCGCGAGCGGCAAGTCGGCAACTTCGTCGAGGAAGAGCGTGCCGGTATTTGCTGCCTGAAAAAAACCGTCGCGGTCGTTGTCGGCCCCGGTAAAAGCGCCCTTCTTGTACCCGAAAAATTCGCTTTCCATCAGGTTTTCCGGAATTGCGCCGCAGTTGACGGCAATAAAGGGCTTGTCGCGTCTGGCCCCCTTGGTATGGATCAGGCGCGCGGCGAGTTCCTTCCCGCTCCCGGACTCGCCGGTGAGATAGACCGGGGCCTGACTGCGCGCAAGTTTCTCGATAGTCAAACGTACCTGCTGGATCCCCGGGCTTGAGCCGAGAAGCTCGTACTCCCCCGACTTTGCCGGCGTTGGTTTATGCGGCAGGGACAGCGCAGACTTGACCAGCGCTCGAAGCTGTTCGAGAGACAGGGGCTTTGTCAGATAGTCGAAGGCTCCAGCTTTCAGAGCAGCCACGGCATTCTCGGTGCTGCCGAACGCCGTGATCACGGCCACGGGAAGATCAGCAAATTGCGTTCCGATATGGCGCACCAGATCCAGGCCGTTGCCGTCGGGCAATCTCATATCGGTAAGGCAGAGATCGTAGCGCTTGGACTGAAGCAACTGCTTGGCAGCCCCCACCGTCCCGGCACTTTCAACGCCAAGGCCCATGCGGACCAGCGACAGCTCGAGCAGTTCGCGGATGTCCGCCTCGTCGTCGACGACAAGCACTGCGCCCTGGGTGACGCTCCCGCGTCGTTCTACGCGCCGGTTCGCTAAGCCGCCTGCCATAGGATCCTGAAATCCGCGCCCTGTCCGCGGTCCAGATAGTCGAGCATCACGCCGTTAGCGACGCACAATTCTCGAGCAATGTACAAGCCTAGTCCCGTACCGTTGGCGAAAGTCGTGAAAAATGGCTCGAACAATTGCGCCTGCAGCTCCTTTGCCACGCCTTCGCCGTCGTCGATGACGTGCAATTCTACTTGATTTGCCCGACGCAAGGCCGCAAGTCGCACGCTTGCCGCCTGCCTTCGGCAGTGCCGCCAGGCGTTGCGCACTAGGTTCCATAGCACCTGGTTCAGATGCGCACGATCGAACTCCACAGTGATATTTTCCGCCGCTTCGACAAGGAAACCATCGCGGGGAACGTTGTCGTTCCGTATAAGTTCCTCGATGAACGTGAGCAGGTACGGCCGCAGCTTGATCACTTCCGGTTGAACACGGTCGCGCCGCGAGAGCTCGAGCACATCGTGCACCATGCGGTCAAGGCGCCGCGCGTTGTCGCGGATGATCTGCACCATCCGCTCCTTCTGTGGTCCGCGCTGCTCTTCATGAAGCAAGTCGCCCGCGTGAGTAATAGCCGAAAGGGGGTTCCGAATCTCGTGGGCGATGTTGGCCGTAAGCCTCCCCAAGGCCGCAAGCTTGAGTTGCTGGGCCTGCTCCTGCAGCTTGGACAGATCGTCCAGGAACACCAGGCTGAAGCTGCCGCCGGCAACGCCCGCCGCCAGAAAGCGCGCGCGCACCAAGCGGCCGCTTTCCGCAAAATGCATGTTCACGATGCTCGCGCCTCGGCCCGAGCGCCACTCCGCAAGGCGCTGCGCGAGTTCCTGCGAGTAATCCTCGATCTGGCTCAGGTCCGGCACGAGACGCCCCAGCAGGTCCGCCACGCGCGGATTATGCTGATGCACCAGCCCGTTGGCATCGACAACCAAGACACCGTCCTGGACATCGCGCGTGATCAGCCTGTTGATGCGCAACTGGTCCGCAAGATCAGCACCGCGCTGCCGCGCCAAGCGCTCGTTCAGAATCAGGCGACGCGCGAGCTTATTGGTCATAAGCGCCGTTACAAAATAGCCGATCGACAACAGTCCCGGCTGGAGAAAGTTCGCGGTGCTTGAGTCGTGCACCAGCACCCAGTACGACTGTTCGAGAAGGACGGCAATCGAGGCCAATGCAGCATAGAAGAGCATCAGCGTGCCCCGGCTGACAAGGGCCGCACCCGCCAGGGAAATGAGCAGCATTACCCCCAGACCGCTGCGGATCCCGCTCGAAGCGTACATAAGGAGGGTCATTGCGACGATATCGGTCACTATGTGCAGCGTTAGCTGAAAATTGAAATATCCCGAGACCCTTCGCTGCACGACATGGAATATCAGCGCAAGCGCCAGATATGCTCCGGACGCATAGATGAACACCGCGGGATCGTGGTCGCCGAGACTCAGATCGGTTCCATAGCGGGGGACGGCGAAAAGGAACACGGCGGCAACCGCGATCCTGTAGTAGTTGAAGTACCTGAGCGAGACCCAAAACGAGTCCGCCACGTCCCTCTGAGGCGGGGGCAACGATAGGCCGAACGTTGCGCGACTCGGCACGACCGCCCTCAATCGGTGCCGAGCCGCCGGTGTTCTTCGCTGCAGTAGAAGCGCCCAGTGGCCTCGATAGCTTCGCTGCGTGGAAGGTTGACTCGGCAGCGGGCGCAGGGAACCATCTGCTCGCCGGGAGGAGTGCTTGCTCGCTCGCGACGCTTTCGGGCCAGGCCCCTCACAACAAGGTAGATGACGACGATGGCGACAACTAGGAGGACGAACTTGCTCAAGCGGGGCTCTCCTGCCATTCCGCCCAGACGGCTTTCGCGGGCAGAGCGGTCTTATCGCTCAAGCCCGTCGCATCGGACAAGCAGATCTGTTTTCGTCTCACGCGTGACTTTACCGACACACGGACGACAAGCGGTCCGCGGGGTTGGTCGGGGTGACTGGATTCGAACCAGCGACTCCTGCGTCCCGAACGCAGTACTCTACCAGGCTGAGCTACACCCCGGGTCCGCCAGGAACCGGTGCGGAAAGCGATTCGGGAATACTAGTAATCACGCTCGACCGCGAAGGCTGACAATTCTAGCAAAGAATCCCGGTACCTTGAATTCGACAGCGCGGAGACGGCTTCCCGTGCAAGACAAGCTTCGTCTTTGGCCTTGTTCCTGACGTACTCGAGCGCCCCCGTGGCTCGGATGGCTTCGAGAACGGCCCCGAAATTGTCCGGCCCTCCACCTTCGATCGCAGAGCGCACTAGTGCGGCCTGTTCTGCAGACCCGCGCTGCAGAACGTGAATCAACGGCAACGTGGGCTTGCCCTGTCTCAGGTCGTCGCCCAGGTTCTTGCCAGTGTGGGCGGCATCTCCGGAATAGTCCAGCACATCGTCAACCAGCTGGAATGCCGTCCCCAAGTGCATGCCGTAGCGCGCAAGACCCTGCTCGATTTCGGGGGGCGCGTCTCCGACGATAGCGCCCAGTTGCGCCGCTGCCTCGAAGAGCTTCGCGGTCTTGCGCCGAATAACGTCGAGGTAGGCGGCCTCGGTTATCGCAAGGTTGCGGGCGTTCAGGAGCTGTAGCACCTCGCCCTCTGCAATGGCGTTCGTGGCGTCGGCCACCACCTCCATGACGCGCATGCTCCGCACGGCCACCATCATTTGAAAAGCGCGCGAGTAGAGAAAGTCCCCGACGAGAACGCTCGCCGCATTACCGAATTCCGCGTTGGCCGTCTTCCGACCGCGCCGCAGTTCGGATTCATCTACAACGTCGTCATGGAGCAGCGTCGCCGTATGAATGAACTCCACCACGGTGGCGAGTTCCACGTGGTGCTCACCGCGATAACCTGTGGCCCCAGCGGCAAGGAAAACGAGCGCCGGACGCAGCCGCTTGCCGCCTCCGGCAATGATGTACTCAGCAATCTGGCGGATCAGGACGACATCGGATTGGAGACGGCGCCGGATCGCCGCGTCCACTGCGAGCATGTCGGCGGCAATGAGATTGCGGAGAAGTTCGGGCTGCAAAGGGGCTATCGCACTACCGAGATCGACTTTGCGACGGCCGATGAGCATAGCATAATCTCTTTGACCACACCCGCTAAAGGCATGTATAATTTCGCTTTTTCCAGGTGGATCGGGGTCGGAACATGTACGCGGTCATCAGGACCGGAGGCAAGCAGTATCGGGTTTCCACCGGTGAAAAGCTGAAGATTGAGAAACTGCCGGCCGCTGACGTGGGCAAGGAAGTGGTTTTGGATGAAGTGCTCCTTGTCGGCGAAGGACAGGCAATCAAGGTCGGAACCCCGGTCGTCAAGGGCGCCTCGGTCAAGGCGAAGATCGTGTCGCATGGGCTCGGCGAAAAAGTGATGACCTTCAAGATGCGCAGGCGTAAGAACTCCAAGCGGCACCGGGGTCACCGCCAGAGCTACACCGAGATCGAGATCACGGGTATCACCGGAGCCTAGCCGCTTCGGGGAAGGGAACGACACAGCCATGGCACATAAGAAAGCAGGCGGCAGCTCGCGCAATGGCCGGGATTCGCAGGCGAAGCGTCTCGGCGTGAAGGCGTATGGCGCGCAAACCGTAACCGCGGGCAGCATCATCATTCGCCAGCGTGGTACGCGCATCCACCCCGGAGACAACGTCGGCATCGGCAAGGACCACACGTTGTTTGCAAAGGTAAGCGGCAAGATCCAATTCGGCTTCAAAGGGCCAAATCACAAGCAAACGGTGAGTGTGGTCCCCGCCTAAGTCGCAGTCCGCCGCCTGAAAGCCCTATCGACCGCGGTAGGGCTTTTTTGTTTCCAAACCATCACCCTTCATGAAGTTCGTCGACGAAGCGCGCATCGAGGTCCACGCCGGAGACGGCGGTGCCGGCGTCGTCAGCTTCAGGCGCGAAAAGTACGTGCCGCGCGGCGGCCCGGATGGCGGGGACGGTGGCAACGGCGGCAGCGTGCTTGCGGTTGCAGACCGCAATGTCAACACTCTCGTCGAGTACCGTTTTGCGCGCATTCATCGCGCGCGCCATGGTGAAAAGGGCCGGGGTCGCCAATGCAGCGGGAAGGGCGCGGATGACGTGATGCTCCGCGTGCCGGTGGGTACCGTGATCAAAGACCTGGATTCGGGGGAAACGGTCGCCGACCTGGCAGAGCATGATCAGATCGCGCTGCTCGCGCGCGGCGGCAAGGGTGGCCTGGGCAACGTCAATTTCAAATCGAGCACCAACCGTGCTCCTCGAAAAGCCACCCCCGGAGAACTCGGAGAGCATCGTTCGCTCAGTCTCGAACTGAAGGTGCTTGCCGATGTGGGCCTGCTCGGCATGCCGAATGCCGGAAAATCTACGTTCATCCGCGCCGTATCCGCCGCGCGTCCCAAAGTGGCCGACTACCCGTTCACGACCCTGCATCCACATCTCGGCGTGGTTCGGATCGGAGTTGATCGCAGCTTCGTCATCGCCGACATTCCCGGACTCATCGCGGGAGCCGCCGAGGGAGCGGGGCTGGGACATCAGTTCCTAAAGCATCTTGCCCGCACCCGGTTACTGCTGCACATTGTCGACGCGGCACCTCTCGAAGCGGGCGCCGATCCGGCGCGCGACGCACGCTCCATCGCCGCGGAACTGAAAAAATTCGACGTAGCGCTGTACCGCAAGCCGCGCTGGTTGGTATTGAACAAATTGGATATGCTCCCCGCTGACGAGCGAAAGGCCGTGGCGTGCGATATCGTGCGCCGGCTGCGCTGGCGCGGTCCGAGCTTCTGCATCTCCGCGCTTACCGGGGAGGGTTGCCGGGAGCTCGGCTTCGCGGTAATGAAGTTTCTGGAATCCGGAATGACAGCATGAAGGATGCAAGGCGTTTCGTCGTCAAAGTCGGAAGCGCGCTCGTGACCAATCGCGGGGCGGGTCTCGACTCGACCGCGATCGCCCGCTGGGCGGAGCAGATCGCGAGACTCCGGAGTAGCGGCAAAGAGATCGTCCTCGTTTCGAGCGGAGCCATTGCCGAGGGAATGCAGCGCCTGGGCTGGACGCGACGTCCTCACGCAATGCACGAGCTGCAAGCCGCCGCGGCGGTCGGGCAGATGGGCCTGGTGCAGGTGTACGAATCGTGCTTCCGCCAGCATGGCCTGCGCACGGCGCAGGTGCTGCTCACCCACGCCGATCTCGCCGACCGGCAGCGGTACCTGAACGCCCGTTCGACGTTGTTGACGCTGCTCGGGCTCGGAATCATTCCCGTGATCAACGAGAACGACACCGTCGTCACCGACGAAATCCGCTTCGGCGACAACGACACGCTGGGCGCTCTGGTGACCAACCTCGTCGAAGCGGATTGCCTCATCATCCTCACCGACCAGAAGGGGCTCTATACGGACGATCCCCAGCGCAATCCCCAGGCGACCTTGATTCAAAGCGCCCAGGCCGGCGAGCCCCGGCTCGAAGACGCTCGCCGGAGGGACGGGTTCGGCAATCGCCAAGGGCGGAATGCTCACCAAGGTGCTCGCGGCCAAGCGCGCCGCGCGTTCGGGGGCACAGACGGTGATCGCCTCGGGGCACGAGCCCGACGTCCTGGTGAGGCTCGCGGCCGGAGAAGCCATCGGCACGCTGCTCTTCGTCCAGACGACGCCGCTTGCCGCGCGCAAGCAGTGGCTCGCCGATCACCTCCAGGTCGCCGGACGGATCGATATCGACGCCGGCGCGGCCAAAGCCCTGCGCTCCGGAGGCAAGAGCCTGCTGCCGATCGGCGTCAAGAGCGTGGAGGGAGAATTCGAGCGCGGCGCGATCGTCGCGTGCATGTCCCCGGAGGGCGTGGAAATCGCGCGGGGCCTGGTCAATTACAGCGCGCAGGAATCCCGCCGCATCGCCGGCCGCGCCTCAAGCGAAATCGAGGCAATACTCGGCTATGTCGACGAGCCGGAACTCATCCACCGCGACAACCTGGTGCTCATCTGAATTCCGGCGGGTGCCGACACTTGCCAAGTTCGGCCCAGCCTCGGTCGATGCTACTCGGGGTAGATTGGGGGAGCTAGACCGGGGATGTTTCCGCGTCGGAGCGCCCGTACGGCCTCCCCGGCAGTGCGCACCTGCCTGCCCAACGGACAAAAGAAATCCTCCGCCAGCGCGGCATACTGCTGATGACCCTGCCCTCCGCTGATGCGAACCCATTGTGCAAGCTTCGCGGGTGACCAGGTGCCGTCAGATCCGCCGAAGGCGTACGACTTGCGCTCAGGCGGGTAGCAACGCATGCCTTCGTAACTTGCATTGACGGCCCCGCTCTCGCCGCGTGCAATCAGCGTATAGCGCACGATTCCGTCCTGTCCAACGCTGACCGAGGCTGCATCTACAAAGAACTCAAAAGCCGTCGCGGATCCGGCGTGGACCCGAAGCAGATTCTCTGGTTTTGGGTACGACGGCAGCTGTGTCTTCAGCGCTTCCCAGGGTTTTCCCTCGAATTCGTCCAGCGTCGGCTGGCCAGCGCATGCAGCCACAGCGACCAAGACCGCCGTGGAAAAAGGGCGTTTCAGGATAGGTCTTTCGCGAGGGCGCTGCGTACGTTCGGCGGCGTTTCCTGCATGGCAGTGTAGCCGGGATGGTCGACTCCGATCGCAAGGCCTGCGCCATTCTTGAGCGCTCGCGCCATGTCTTCGGAGAGCTCGAAGCGAAGAAAATGGACCGACGAGGTCTTTTGCTCGTTTTCCCGCTCGAGATCCTCATCGGCTATGGCCCAGACCGGCTCGTGCCCTGCGACCTGGATCCATACCTTGTCCTCGATGCCGATGAGATCCTGCAGCCGCTTGCGGCGCTCTTCCGGATCGGGGTATTCGAGCATCATGGTCGCCTTGAGATTGCGGCCGTCCGGAACGAGCGGATTGTAGGCATCGAGCTCGTCCTGAATGCCTTCTTCCTCGAAGATCCGTTCGACGCGCAGCATCTCCTGCACCTGGTAACGGATGGTGAGCTCGTCCTCGAAGATGAGCGTGAGATGGTCACCGAGGTGGATCGTACGGTTCTTCTTGTGCGCCATGACTCTCGCCCGGAACTGCGGGCGTTCGCGGGCGTAGGCTTCGAGCGTCATCAGGCTCGCGCGGTCGATTCGAGGCATGGCAACTGTCACCCGAGTTCAGGCTTCAAATTCCGTAGGCGATTCGGAGCAGCGACAAGGGGATGCGCTCTTTTTGCGCCCGTCGCCGCCCATGCCCTGCTCGATGTGACGGGCGGCGATCGGGCAATCGGAGCTGATGTAATCGGGATCGTTCCCGGCCATCTGGCGAAACACGGGCCGGCCGATCTTCATCGAATTCTCGTAGTACTCGACCTTGACTCCCCAGGTCCCGTCGTGACCGGAGCAGCGCTCGACGGTGTTGAGAGTGGTTCCGGGCACAAGCTGAAGCGCTTCGCGGGTCTTCTGTCCGATGTTCTGGACACGCGAATGACACGGAATGTGATAGGACACCTTTCCGAGAGCAGTCTTGAAGTCGGTCCTGAGCAATCCGTCGCGGTTGCGCAGGACGAAGTACTCGAAAGGATCGAACATCGCCTCGCTTACGGCCTTGATGTCCGCATCCTCGGGAAAGAGCAGCGGCAGCTCGTTCTTGAACATCAAGGTGCACGAAGGTACCGGGGTGAGGATCGCGTAGCCCTCGCGCGCGAGCTTGGCGAGCGGTGGAATGTTCGTTGCCTTGAGCCGCTCGACCCCTTCGAGATCGCCGAGCTCGAGCTTGGGCATGCCGCAGCAGGCTTCCTTTTCCACGACCACGTAAGGAATTTCGTTGTGATCGAGAACCGCGAGCAGATCGTGGCCTATGCCCGGCTCGTTGTAGTTCACGTAGCAGGTCGAGAATACCGCCACTTTTCCGGGAGTGCGTTCGCCGTTCTTTGGTTCGCGTGACCCGGGCTCGCGCGCCCGCTTGCGCGAAAGGTGCCCGGGCTATACGGCGGCAGCTTCACGTTCCCGGTGGACACCGATCGCCTTCTCCATGAGCCGCGCGCGCGACGGGGTTGCGGTTGACGGCGTTCACGACTGCGCCACGACCGGAATCGCGGCGAGCTTGCCGATGGCATCGGTGGAGGAAAGCAGTCGGTCGCGCAGGCGCACTTCGCCTTTCTTGAACTTGATCGCCTTGGCGCGCAGCATGAGGTGCGGAAAGTCGACGTTCCAGGGATGTGGCGGGACGTACGGACACTTGGTCATGTAGCACATGTCGCAGAGGTAGCACTGATCGACCACCTTCCAGAACTGCGACTCTCCACGCCGTCGACCTCGAGAGTTGGCGCTCGCATCCACGAGATCGAAGAGCGTCGGAAATGCCGTGCACAGG
>CAVOUJ010000057.1:0-14523 GCA_963699535.1 uncultured beta proteobacterium
CGAGCAGGGAGACTATCATTGTGGGACTCATGAAACGCGATCTGCTGCTTGCCGCAATCGCAGGAATCCTCTTGCTGCCCGGGATCTCCACCGCGCAATCCCCCGACACACACCAGCACCGCTTCCACGACGCGGACAAGTGGTCGAAGGTCTTCGACGATCCGGAGCGCGATGCCTGGCAAAAGCCTCACGAGGTGATCGTCGCACTCGGCCTCGCGCCCGACGCGTCGGTCGCGGACATCGGCTCGGGCACCGGCTACTTCGCGGTGCGCCTCGCGCATCGCGTGCCCAGGGGACGCGTCTTCGGCGTGGACACCGAGCCCGACATGGTCAAGCACCTCGCCGAGCGGGCACAGCGCGAGGGGCTCGCCAATCTCGTTTCCCTCGCCGGAACGCCGGAAGACCCGAGGCTGCCCGAGAAGGTGGACCTCGTTCTCCTCGTCGACGTCTATCACCACATCGCCGGGCGGGAGAGGTATTTCCGCAAGCTGGAGGGCTCGCTCAAGCCCGCAGGCAGGCTCGCCGTCATCGACTTCAGGGAAGACGCGCCCAGGGGGCCGCCCAGGGCCCAGCGGATCTCAGCGGAGCGGGTGCGCGCCGAGCTGGGCCGGGCCGGCTACACGCTCGTCGAAGAGCACGGCTTCCTGCCCAGCCAGTATTTCCTCGTTTTCCGTCCGAGAAAGTCCTAACGGCTCCGGGCGGCGGCAGGACCCGGAACGCTCGCTTTCGGGCCGCCACAGCCCGGCAGCGGGCAAGGCACGTCGTAGAAGATCCGGTTGAGGTAGGCCGCCACGTCCTCCACCTCTTCGCGGCCCCAGCTTTGTCCGGCCATCCTTTGCCAGCGCGCGACCTGGTAGCGCAGATCGTCCCAGGATCGGACGAGCCGCGCGTCCCGCCAATGCACCTGCGCCGTGTGGCAGGCGCCGCAATGCAGTCGATAGAGCTCGCTTCCACGCATCACGTCCGCAGAAGTCCGTTCCTGCGGTTCGGAGCCGGGAAAGGACCCGCACCCCGCGAGAATCGCGAGTGCACCGGCCGCAAGCGAAACCCGCACTCGATTCGGCATGAATCCTCCGGTACACATGATGAGGGGCGCCCTTTCTCGCGGGTTGATCCAGGTCAAACCGGAGCCGGCCTCTCGCGAAATTCGGTATGCTCGCTCAATCAGCCATGCCCCCTTTGAGCGGCATCACCGTCGTCACCCTCGAGCACGCGATCGCGGCGCCGCTCGCAACGCGCCATCTCGCCGACCTCGGCGCGCGCGTGATCAAGGTCGAGCGGCCGGGCTCGGGCGACTTTGCGCGCGGGTACGACGAGCGGGTACGGGGCCTCGCTTCGCACTTCGTCTGGACCAACCGCTCGAAGGAAAGCCTCACTCTGGACGTGAAGAATCCGGGGTCTCTCGCCATCCTCAAGCGCCTCATCCTCGAGCGCGCGGACGTGCTCGTGCAGAATCTCGCCCCGGGCGCCGCCGCGCGGCTCGGGCTTTCCCACGAATCGCTCTCCGCGGAAAAACCCTCGCTCATCGTGTGCGACATCTCGGGGTACGGCGGCGACGGGCCGTACCGCGACAAGAAGGCCTACGACCTCCTGATCCAGAGCGAGGCGGGCTTCGTTTCGGTGACGGGGACGCGCGACGCGCCCGCAAAAGCCGGAATATCGGTCGCCGACATCGCGGCCGGAATGTATGCGTACTCGAACATCCTGGTCGCGCTCCTCGAGGCCCGGAAGACGGGCCGCGGGCGTCACATCGATGTCTCGATGCTCGAGTCGCTGGTCGAATGGATGAGCTACCCGCTCTACTACGCCTTCGACGGCGCCGCGCCGCCCGAGCGCACCGGCGCGAGCCACGCGACGATCTACCCCTACGGTCCGTTTCCGGCGGGCGACGGCAAGCGCGTGATGCTCGGCATCCAGAACGAGCGCGAGTGGGCGGCGTTTTGCGAGAAGGTGCTCGGACGGCCGGAGCTCTCGGACGATCCCCGCTTCTCAGGCGTATCGAGGCGCGCCGCCGCGCGCGATATCCTTCAGCCGATCATCGTCGAGGCGTTCTCGCGTTTATCCGCCGAGGAGCTGGTGCGGCGCCTGGACGCCGCGCAGATCGCCAACGCCCGCGTCAACGACATGCGCGAAGTCTGGGAGCACCCGCAGCTTCGCGCGCGGGCGCGCTGGGTGGACGTGGATACGCCGGCTGGACGGATCGCCGCGCCGGTTCCGCCCGGCCTCTCGGGCCGCGAAGCGCGCATGGACGCCGTCCCGGCATTGGGCGAGCACACGGACGCAATCCTCACCGAGCTGGGCCTCACGCCCGAGAGAATCGCCGGCCTGCGCGCGGCAAAGGCGATCTGAAAGCGTCGACGAGTCCGTTCAAGGTCCTCGAAACAGACCCGAAACAGCCCGGTATTATCTCCCGGCTGCGAAGATCCAGGCGGCGCGCCAGCTCATTCGATGAATCCTGCGAATCCGGAGCGCGAGCAGAATGCGCCGCACGATGTGAGCAGGACCTCTGTCCCTCGTCTCGGAAGGTTCGCGTCGGGTCGGAGTTGGGCGAGCCCGATTCGTTTGGGCACTATTCATGCAAAGTTGCAGAACCTTCAGCAGGACTCTCGTCTTCAAACGCTCGCGCGCAGTTGCGCCTTGACGGCTGCAATCAGCGTCCGGCGCCTGACCGGTTTGGGTACGACCGCTCCCGCGCCCAGAGTCTTGACGCGCTCGACCGAAGCGCTGTCGCCTCCCAGCGCCGACACCACCACCACAGGAGTGGACTTGTTCGCTGAATCCGACCGGATGCGACTGAGCAGCTCGAACCCGCCCATCCCCGGCATCAGCAGATCGAGCAAGATCACATCGTAGGTGTTTCGGGCCGCAAGCCGAAGCGCCGCCTCGCAGGTTCCGGCGAGCGCTATCTCCGCGCCGAGGTCCTGCCTGATGAACTGCGCGAGCAGCAACCTCATCGATTCCTGATCGTCGACGAGCAGCAGGCGGCACGTACTTTCCAGTTTCCCCATGAGACCCCAAAAGCAATAAGCGTGCACGGCTTTCTTGCGCTTCGGGGCCTGGCGACAACTATTACCGCCCAGCTTCAACGCCCTGTTATGCCTGCGGAAATTGTAGGCGCTCCGAGGAATCGGCTGCGAGGGCGAATCGAAGCGGGGTGTTGAGAAATTGGGCGAGATGACGGCCGGCAACTCGCCCGGAGGAGCCGCGCCGTCTATTTCTTTTCTGCGGGCGCTTCGAGCGCCCTGGTAATCGCCTGGACCAGGTGCTCGCTCTTGAAAGGCTTGGTCAGATAGCCCTCGATCCCTATGCCCCGGCACCGTTCGTGCACTTCTTCTTCCGCATGCCCGGTAACGATCACCACCGGAATCTTCGCTGACGCCGGGTCTTTCCGCAGGGCCTCGAGGACTTCGAAGCCGCTCAGATAGGGAAGGTCGAGATCGAGCAGGATCAGGTCGGGCGGCGCGTCGATCAGGCTGCGCAGACCTTCCTCCGGATCCGCCGCGGCCTGGACCTTGTGACCCGCCTGGCGCAAGTGCAACCGCAGCAGATCGCGGAAAGCCAGGTCATCCTCGATCACGAGAATCGTCGCCACTCGAACACCCTCTGGAAACGGTTGCAGGATAAGGGGACATGCCCCTCGTCCGTTATGACAAATTCATTGTTTATTATCCCATGCCGCCCGGCCCGGGGCATGCAAGCCGGATCGGGGTACCCGAATCGTCAATCGGCCTCGTCCAGTGCGCCGCCGACGCCGGCGAGGTCCACCTGCTTGACCTTGTCGACGTTGAACTTCGCCGCGCGCTCGCGCATGGTCTTCAGGACTTCTTCGATCGGCGGCGGCTCCCCCTGGATCCAGCGCAAGGGATTCACGCGGGCAACGACGAAGGCGCGCAGATAGGGGCTCACAAAGCCGCGTTCCTTCAGTTTCGCGACGACCTCGGCGACCCGCGCGTCGAGGTCGATCAGCATCCCGGCGTGTTTCTCGTGCACGCGGATCGCCTTCGACAGCGGTTCGTCCGAGAACTTCTCCAGCCGCCGCACGATCGGGTTGTAGGCTCCGCCCGCGAACTTGCCGTTCGCCTCGTAGCACGCGCCGAGGGTGACCAGCGACGCCTCTTCCAGGTAGAAGGCGAACTGGTTCTCGGGGCGCCTTGCGTCCTCATCGGTCCAACAGGCCGCGGTAGATGCGGACCACCTCGAGCGATTTCTCGCGCAGGTTGTGGGCTTTTTCCGTGTTGAGCGCGAGGATCTGCCAGGCGATCTCGCGCTTCGGGACGATGAGTGCGGCGATCGAGCGTGCGCCGAGCCTGCGCATCGCCTCGAGCCTATGCCTGCCGTTTGGCGTCCAGAATCCTTCCCGGGGCGCGGTAACCGCGATCACCGGATCCAGAAAAATGCCGGTGCGGTGCAGGACGTCGGCGAGTTTCCTGTGGTGGGCCTGCGAAAGATCGCGCTGAAAGGGCGTGGGCTCGATGCGGTCTATCGGAAGGATAGCCATGAGAAGAGGATTCTTGCCGAGCGGATCGCTGTAGGCCCCGAGGAAGAGGCCGCCTTCCTTTTCGATCCTTTCGCGCACTTCCTCGGCCTCGCCGGTAAGCGAATCGATGCGGCACTCGGCGGGCAAAAGGCCGCGCGTGCCGGGCTTCGCTTTGCGCAGAGTGCGGCGCGCGGGCGCGCGCTTGAGCCCTGATTTCCGCCCGGGTTTCGTCGCGGGAGCCATGGAGAGCGCTATGATCGCCCATCGGCGGCAGGGCCGCAAAGGCCCCGCGATGACCGTTCGCAACGGTCGTTTCCCCGGCTTTCTTGACCGGCATCAACTAATACGGCTGCAGGATTGCCGAAGCGTGAACTATTGCCGCTGCTCCTCGCCATCCTGTGCATTGGCACCCGCGTCTACAGCGTATACGCGGATAGGAATCGATAACCCTCAACAACCGGGAGGTCTTTATGCTGCTTCGAATCGCTTTTTCACTCATTGCTGTCGCCTTTGCCGCGCTCGCAGCGCCGTCATATGCCGACGAGACCCGATGGGAGGTCATCCGCGTCTACACTCTCGCCGGGGGTCAGCCTGTAGCGGTCGCCGTGCCCGCCGAGTGGCATGATCTGGGCAAGTCTTCGGTCCTCGCGGCGCACTCGGCGCTGCGCTTTGCCGATGACTCGGGGAAACGCATCGAGATCCCCGCCTCCAGTCTCGAGTGGGCCTCCGCCAACAAGCGCGTGTTCAGGCCTGCCGACTCCGATCAGGTCGCCGGGAGGGCAGGCGTAGGCTCGTAGTCCTAAGCATTGCCCCGGAGAAAAAGCCGCGCCTGCCGCGGCTTTTTCTTTTCGGATTCAGGCGGGCGTAGAATCGCGCATCCGGCCTGTCAGGGGCTGCTCCTTCAAGGGGAATCCGATGCGCGGTACTCGATGCCTTCTGTGGGTGATTGCGCTGGGCATCGCGGCGGACGTCGCATGGGCACAAGCCTATCCGGCGAAGCCCGTGAAGATCCTCGTCGGATTCACTCCGGGCGGCGGCGTCGACATCAACGCGCGGCTGCTCGCGTCGAAGCTCACCGAGCTTTTCAACCAGCAGGTGATCGTCGAGAACCGACCCGGGGCGGGTACCAACATCGCAAACGAATACGTTGCAAAGTCGGCGCCGGACGGCTACACGCTGCTCTTCAACAGCCCGGCCGTCGTGATCAACATGTCGCTCTACCGGAACCCGCCTTACGACGCGCTGCGCGATTTCGCGGGGGTGTCGATCTTCTCGGAGAGCACCAACCTGCTCGTGGTGCCGGCGTCGCTTCCGGCAAAATCGGTCAAAGAGCTGGCCGCGCTCGCACGCGAGCGGCCCGGAGGGCTCAACTATTCCTCGGCCGGTTCCGGGTCGACGCAACACCTCGCGGGGGAACTCTTCAAGCTGCGCACGGGGACGAGCATCGTGCACGTCCCCTACAAGGGCAGCGCGCCCTCGATCACCGCGCTACTCGCAGCGGAAGTCCAGTTGAGCTTCATCAACCCCGTCGCGGTCGGAGCGCACGTCAAGTCGGGTCGCCTTCGCGCGCTGGCCGTGACCAGCGCCAAGCGCACGGAGCTCATGCCCGACGTACCGACAATGAAGGAAGCGGGAGTCGAGGGCGTCGAGTTGCCGCTGTGGTTCGGCCTGCTCGCGCCCTCTGCGACGCCGCGCGAGATCGTGCGCACGCTCGCCGCAGGCGTGGCCAAGGCGGCACACTCCCCCGACATCCGCATGAGGCTCCTCGAGCAAGGCGCAGAGCCGGTCGGCAACACACCCGAGGAATTCGACCGGCTGCTGCGCGCGGACGTGGCGCGCTGGGCGGAGGTGGTGAAGCTCTCCGGGGCGCGGGCCGACTGAGCGCATCGGCACGAGGGACCGGGGTTCAGGCTTTTCCCGGCCGCTGCGAAAAGCTGCGTTCGAACACGGCCTCCGCGATCCGGTTCTTGAGGATCTCGATCGAGCCGCCGGCGATCATCCAGCCGCGGCAGCGGCGGAGGCAGTATTCGACCAGCTCATCCTGGGTGTAGCCGAGACCTCCCATCACCTGCAGCGCCTCGTTCGCGATCTCGAATCCCGCCTGGTTGCAGCAGGCCTTGGCGATCGCGGTTTCCTCGGCGGAAGGGAAGCCCCGGTCGGCGTTGACCGCGGCGCGATAGAGCAGGAGTTGGCCGGCGTCGAGCTTCATTTTCATCTCGGCGAACTTCCACTGAAGCCCCTGGAACTCGCACAGTAGCCGGCCGAACTGCTTGCGCTGCATCGCCCAGCGGCGCGCGACTTCGTAGGAGTAGCGCCCGAGAGCGAGGGAGCGGGCGCTGTTGCCGATGCGCTCGACGTTGAACCCCGCGATCTGCTTCTTGAACCCGCCTTCCTTGAGCACGACCATGTCGGCAGGAACGAAGACATTCTCGAAATAGCTCTGCACCCACTCTTCCTGCGACATGAACTTCGAGGGCTTGCCGAAGCGCACGCCCGGCGCCTTGGTGTCGATCAGCACCGAGCCGATGCCGCCCACACCGGGGCCGAATCGCACGTAGGCGAGCATCACGTCCGCGTGCGTGGAGTGCGTCGTGAAGATCTTGGAGCCGTTTACCCGGTACCCCGAACCGTCCGCTGTCGCGGTGGTCCTGAGGTCGGTGACGGCGGAGCCCGCGTCCGGCTCGGTCATGCCGACGCTGATCACCGATTCGCCCGCGAGCAGGCGTCCGAGGTAGCGCTGCTTCTGCGCAGGCGACCCGTACTCGGCGAGGACGCGGATCGGGCCGAAGTTGCCCACCTGGACGACGTCGGCGCTTCTGGGACACACCGACGCCACCGTCTCGATCGCGATCACCGCGTCGATCAGCGCGCCCCCCTGCCCGCCGTCGGCCTCCGCGACGGTGATGCCGAGCAGCCCTTGCTCCGCCATGAGCTTCGCGACGTCCCAGGGATAGTCGGCGGAATGCGCGCGCTCGCGTGCGCCCTTGGCGAGATGCTTCTCGGCGAAGCGCCGCACCGACTCGCGAAACTGCTCCTGTTCGGGCGTAAAGTGAAAGTCCATGTCGTCTCCCGCTGCATTCCCCTCCTTGGACAAGGAGGGGTGTCGCGCGCAGCGCGACGGGGTGGTTTCACAGGCCGCGATCACCACCCCGCCGCCTTCGGCGGCACCCCTCCTCAGGGAGGAGGGGAAAAATTCTGCTCTTTCATCACCACCAGACCATCGACCGCCACGACGCCCTCGCCCTTCACGATGAGCGGATTGATCTCGGCCTCCGCGACCGGCTGACCCGCCAGGAGCGCGAGCCGCGACACAGCCGCTACGGTTCTCGCGAGGGCACCGAGGTCGCCTCGCGGCAGGCCCCGGTATCCCCGCAGCGTCGCGAATCCTTTCACCTGCTCGATCATCGCGCTCGCCTCCTCTTCGCTCACCGGCGCGATGCGGATCGCGCAATCCTTGTAGATTTCGGCGAGCGTTCCGCCGGCGCCGACGAGGACGATCGGTCCGACCAGCGCATCGTGGCGGTAGCCGACGATCGCCTCCGCAAGGCCCGACTCCATGCGCTGCACCAGGATCCCCTCGATGCGCGCCTCCGGCCGCGCGGCGGCGACCGAGGCGAGCAGGCTTCGGACCTTCTTGTCGTATTGGCTTCGGTCTCCAATCGCCAGGGCGACCCCGCCCGCCTCGGTCTTGTGCGTGATGTCCGACGAGAGGATCTTCGCGGCGACCGGATAGGTGAGGGCGTGCTCGTAACGCGGACCGCGCGCGATGGCGGTCTCGGCCGAAGGCACGCCGAGGGCGGAAAAAAGCGCAAGCGCCTGCGCCTCGTCGAGCCCGCCACTCCGGGGAATTCCCGCCGGCCATTCGACGCGCGCCGAATCCTCCCGCCCGCGCGGCGCGCGCCAGGAAAAATAGGCGCAAAGCGCGTCCACGCAGGACTCGGGCGTGCGGAACGCCGCGATGCCGCCCTCGGCAAGCAGCGCGAGCGAGCGCTCGGCATTCGGAGTGAAGAAAGCCGCCAGAGGTTTCGCGCTCCGCTTCGCCCGCAGGATGGGCTCGACAGCGAGCTGCGGATGGAACTGCGCAGAGGACCCTACGACGGCGACGACGGCGTCGCAGCCTGGCGATTCGAGCAGGGCCTCGAGCACTCCGGCGTACTGCCCGCCGCTCGCCGCCATGGTGAGATCGACGATGGGCGAATCGAGAGCGAGCACGCCGAGCGAGGCGAGGCGCGCTCAGCGTCTCGTCCGGCGCGATCGCTTCCAGTCCCTGCGTCCCCATGCGATCGACCACGCTCGCCGCCCCGCCGCCGGTCGTGGTCATCACGGCGACGCGGGGAACGCGGGATAGACGCGGAGGCGCACGTCCGGCGAGCAACGGCGCGATTTCGAGGAGCGTCTCGAGCATGTCCACTCTCGCAATGCCGCAGTCTCGGAAGAAGGCGCTCACTGCAGCGTCCTCGCCGGCGAGCGCTCCCGTATGCGAGCGCGCGAGGGCCTCCCCCAGGCGCGAGCGGCCGAGCTTGTACGCGACCACCGGCTTGCCGGCGGCATGCGCCTTTCGCGCCGCGGCGGAAAGACGCACTGCATCGCGCACCGTCTCGAGAAACAGGAGGATGACCCGCGTGGACGGATCCTCGGCGAGGATCTCCACCAGCTCCGCGACCCCGAGATCGGCCTCGTTCCCCACCGACACGAGCTTGGAGAAACCCAGGCCCCGCGCCTCGCCGCGCGACAGGAGCGTGCCGAGCATGGTTCCGCTCTGCGACACGAAGCTGGTCGTTCCCGCGGGCAAGGACTCCATCTCCAGGACGGCGTTCGCGGAGAGCGCGACGCGGCCGGGAACGTCGATGAGGCCCATGCTGTTGGGCCCCAGCAGCCGCACGCCGAGCGCGCGGGCGCGCGCCGCGAGCCGCCCCTGGCGCGCCGCGCCCTTGCTGCCTGCGTCGGCGAAGCCTCCGGCGAGCACCGTCACGACCTTCACGCCGCGCGCACCGCAGTCCTCGAGCGCGCCCTCGACCGATTCGCTGGGCGTGAGGATGTACGCGTGGTCGATTTCTCCCGGCGCTTCGGCGAGACTCTTCCAGGCGCGCTCGCCGAGCACCTCGGCTCGCGCAGCGTTCACCGGAACGATGCGCCCGGAGTAGCCGTGCCTGCGCAGGAAGCGCATCGGGCGCGCGGCGTTCTTGCCGGCGTCGCCGGAAGCGCCGACGAGCGCAACCGCGCGCGGGGCAAAAAGCGCCTGGGCGAGGGTCACGCCAGGGCTGCCCCGAACGAGGGGGCTACTCCCCCTCGTAACTCCCCCACGTCAGACGGAACCTCGCGAGCACTTTCACCGAATTCTTGACTCGTTCAGAGGTTTGCCAGTTGATCGAGGCGCGGTTCCTCTTCCAGCCTCCACAGCCGCGCGAGCAGCGCTCGCGCTCGCTCCTCGCCGAGCACCGGGGCCGCGAGCTCGAGGTACTTGCGCTCGAGCTCTTCGTCCGAGAGCGGTGCGTCCGGATCGCCCTTGCGCGTGGGTTGCAGGTGCTCGCCGCGCCGGCCGTCGCGCGTTTCGATCGAGACGCGAGCCGCGCGCTGCGCCGGAAACCCGGCGTCGATTTCGGGATCGAGCGTCAGCTCGACGCGCCGCATCAGCGAGCGCGTGGCCGTATCGCCGAGCCGCGCCGGGCCGAACGCGTCGAGCCGGACGCTCCCGTGCACGAGCGCGGTGGCCACGAGGTAGGCCGTGCTGAAGCGCGCCTCGGCCGGAGTCGCAGGATCGGCGATCCCCGCGACCTCCAGCGTCGCACGGTAGCCCCCGACGCGCACGCGTGCGATCTCACCGGCCGCCAGATCCATTCTCGTCTTGAGCGCGAGAGCGCCGTCTATCGCGGCAAAGGCATGCCCGCAGCAGGCGTGGTTCTTGACCGTCATGCGCCCGATGTTGAAATCTTCCCCGAGCGTCGCGAGCGCGTGATCCCAGTCCGGGCCGGCACCCCGGCCGTAACCCATCGCGCGTCCGAATCCGGCTTCGCCCTCGAGCACGTCGAGGGACCCGATCACGCCTTCGCCCGCGGCTAGCGCCGCGGTTACGCCCGCCTCGGCGGCTCTGCCGGCATGCAGGGGTTTGGACATCGAGTCCATACGGAATGCCTGCTGAAGCCCCGCGGAAAAGGTCGCGACGGTGGCGAGCGCGTGCGCGAAGCGCTTCGCATCGAGGCCGAGCAGCTCGGCCGCGGCGCTTGCTCCGCCGAAGCAGCCGACGGTGCCCGTGTTGTGCCAGTACTCGTAGTGTTTGCGGCCCATCGTGGCAGCAATGCGCGTCGAGATCTCATAACCGATTATCACCGCGCGCAGAAACGCTTCGCCCGACGCGCGCCGCGACTGGGCGAGGGCGAGCGCGGCGGCAATCGTGGGCGCCCCGGGATGGTAGATGCCGTCGCGGAAGATGTCGTCCACCTCGGCGGTGTGTGCGGCCGAGCCGTTGATGAGCGCCGCAGCGCGCGCGGTGGCGCGCCTGCCCAGCGCAAGGCGCGATTCGCCTCGGTCGAGCTCCTCGGCGAGCGCCCGCTCGAGGAGCGTCGCCGGCGCCGCAACTGAGCCCGGAAAAAGCGCCGCGAACCAGTCGATCACCGCGCGTTTTGCGTGATGCAGCAGCGGTGGTGCAAGTCGCCGCGTGCGAAAGCTCTCGGCGAATTCGGCGAAACGGTCAACGACGTGGACTCGCGCGGTGGCGTCTGGCGTGACGTTTTCAGGGGCGGGCCTATTCATGCGTTCTGGAAACTCGGGTGCTGGAACGAGCGATTCTGACTGATGCATCGCCCCCCGCCAATTCGCAGCCGCACGACAGGCGCAAAGCTCGCAGTCTGTCGCCGTCGCGCGACATTGTGTACGTAACATACCCAAGAGCGTATCATGAAAAACCGTGACAGGCCGGTTCTAGTTTCTGATGTGGAAAGGGTACTGCTTGAGGAAATTGAACTAGCTAAGCCAGATGATCTAGCCTTTCTCGAATTTCAGGCTCGGCGCATAGCTGGTCGAATAGTCGATTCCCTCTATTCGCAGGATGGTCCCCTAGGACAAACCCGAAATGTAGCCCAAATCCGCAAAGGCGATCATTAGCTTTGATGATTTCCCTGAAGTCTTGTTCTCGCCAAACGAAGATTTCGTCGCGATCTAGGTTTTCAATAGATGATTTCGGATTGAGGAGTAGTAAAGCATCTGGAAGATTTGGGCTGTCTCCCCATGTCCAATGTGCCAATTTGTCACGCGATTTTTCGTTTGTCTTTGCGATGGCAAGAATTGCTTTAAGCAAAGTAAGCTTCTCGGGCATTGCTTGAAGGACAGTGTTAGCAGCTGCCTGAATTGCCGCCGTTTTCGGTCCTTGGCCTTCAAGCGCCAGGAATACATTAGCTGCCAATGTCCCATTGCCACCTAGAAGTTGTATAAAGAGTCGTAGCATGAAGCTTTCAACATTTGACCATGATGCGATCGCTTCTATTGCTAAGATTGCCAGTTCGGGGTGCCGAGTTAATGGTCTGTCGCCAGCATTCCCGATGAATATGTTGGCGCTTTGAACGACAGTTGAGAGAGGCTGAGGCATGACAATTAAGAAAGCCAAGCGCGAGAAACAGAACGTTCCTCAGATGCCCTTCAATGAAGCCCTAAAGCGGGTATGGGCTTCTCCGCCTCAGCACAAGACAAAGCCGAAGAAAAAGCCTGGAGATAATACTGAATAAATTCCGGGCGTAAAAAAACCCGCCGAAGCGGGCCTCTCTATTAGGCTGTCTTTCGGCGCAAAGGTGGTTCTTCTCCATTTTCAATCGAACCTCGCGCTTTCATTTCCGAAACTTTCTCGCGCAAGATTCGCTTCTTTTCGCAATCAACAAAACGGGTCAATACTTGGCGCATTAACGGCTGATAGCCTAGCCCATTTAGCGTTGCGATAAATTTGAAGTCCTCGATCAGGGATTTCTGCAAACGAATAGAAATCGCCTGCAGATCCAGCGCTTCATCAACCTGAGTTTCAATGTCCTCTTTTATTAGTTGGGCATGCGCTTTGTCTCTCCCAAGTTGGCCGCTTTCCCAAGCTTCATTAGAAGCAGGGATTTTCTCGTGTTTGGTCATTTGGGTCTCCCGGTTGTTGCTAAGCTGTCCATCCGTGATGTTCGTAGTAGATATCTAGTGCCTCTCGTTCTGGGTCATAGGCTGATCTCAGGTGCATATCCGGTCCAATAGGGACAAAGATCACTTTCAATTTACGACCGAAATCAGTTTCGGCGATAAACCAACGGGTAGGAGGCTCAGTCCGATGTTCTTCACGATCATCTACTAGATAGACACCAGAGCGATTTGCGAAACATTGGAGAACTTCTGCCTCGGTAACCGGAGGGGTCTTGCCCGCAAGCTTTTCCCGTACCGCTGGAGAAATTATTAGAGCCAAGAATTGCAGCAGGATTGCATATGCTTGAGTTGTACAGTGTATATACCGGCTACATCTTTGTCCAGTAACAGAATCAGCTACTTACGCAAAAATGTGAATTCTTGCGCCTCCCATTTGGTCTGAATTGGAGGCAAGGGAGCAAGGAAAACACCGGTGTTAACTTTTTGCGAACGGTGCTACATTTCGCAGGAAGGGGTGCCCAGACGCCCCAGTGCTACTCAGAGGGCCTTACCTCTTGCGCGGGCTACGGACAACCAAGCGCCAAGCTTTTAGTCCGTAGTTCCGTGCATAGAGCCGATTACCGGACTTGCTGGTAATCCAAGCTCTATAGATCACCCTTCCGGGTGACGCTGCAGGACTCGCCATAAGCGTATCCTCCTTTCTCGCGGTCAGTCATTGACCGCGCCACCATCACGGTTTGACTGGTGCGAAAAAGGGGCGTCCAGGCGAGGGGTAAACTATCACAAGTTTCCCTAGTAAACACATGGCTATTTTCGATGTTTGTCGAAGCCATACTTACTATGCGTTAGTCCGCCGATACGTCAGCCGCTTCCCGGTAATTCCCTTGAGCGCGATTGCAGCGCGTTCGGTGTCATTGACGCCTAGTTTTTCGCGGGTGTTGTACCTGAAATCGAATTCGCTCACATACTTTTGAAGGTGCTGCTCCCCCACGTGGTGATAGGTCCCGATCAGGCCGCGTTTGAGGATGTTGAAGAAGCTCTCCGCTGTATTGACGTGGGCATTCCCGCGAACGTATTCCTTGACCGAATGGGTAACGGTGGAATGGTCGGCGAACTCGCGGCCTACATTGATATAGGCGCGGGCCTCATCGGTCATGAGATGCGTTTCCTTAGCGATCTGCCCGCGCAGGATGGGCGCAAGGGTTCTGGCGGTGACGTTCGGAACGTGGAAGGTGCGAGCCTTACCGCCACGCTCGATCAGGGAAACGATCTTCATCTTTTCAGCTTGACCGGGGATGTAGCGGCCGACCTTCTTATTGCGCTTGCCGACCTCACTAGTGCCCCAGTAGGTTTCATCCGCCTCAACGATCTTGCCGCTTCCGCCCATGGGTTCCATGCTACGGGTTTCCATCGCCTTGCGGATACGGTGAGTCATGAACCATGCTGTTCTATAGGTGACGCCTAACATGCGCTCGATCTGCTTGGAACTCATGCCTTTCTTGGACGAGCAAAGCAGATAGACCGCGAGCAACCACTTGTTGAGGGGGACTTTGGAGCGTTCGAATACCGTCCCGACTGTGACCGTAAAAGGCTCGCGGCAGTCGGTACATTTGAATAGACCTGGGCGGGTGGACTTGCCCTTTAGGAGCCAGTGCTTACCCACTACCCCGCAGTGAGGGCATACTGGGCCATTGGGCCAGACCTGGGCCTCTAGATATTCGCGGGCCTTGTCAGCGTCTTGGAAGTGCGGTGCGTTTAAGTGACTGTTTGCCATGGTTCTCTCCGGTGTGGGAGGATCATGGCAGGTTTCTTAGGGTATGTCAAGTATATAATGTCGCCGTCGCGCGACACAGAAAGTTCAAGCGGATCAGTGCTCTAACTTATCCCGGAGGCGGCATGTCGTCTCGCGGCGACAAACTCAGACGGCTTTCGCTGCGGGATTT
>CAVOUJ010000058.1:0-13522 GCA_963699535.1 uncultured beta proteobacterium
GGCGAGCAGCACCATGAGCCTGCGGTCGAGCGGACGCGGAGAGGTCATCGTTCAATTGTCCGCGATTTGGTCAGGGAAGGACACCCGCGGAAGAAATCCTCTTCAGCAGGGGCTCAAGGGATGGGATAATCCGCAGCCAGTGAAGGGGAGCAATTCGAGATTCGGAGGCCTCATGCGTTTGTTAGTGTTCGCCCTGCTCGCGATGGCGAGCTTTTCGGCGGCGTCGGATTCGCTGGACATCAATTTGTCGAACGACACTGTCGAGGGCAGATACGCTTCCACCGTAGGGTTTGGAGAATGGACTTTCGGCGGCCTGTACAACCGGGACGAGAAGAACAGTTCCGCGAACATTGGCCTACTCGCGACCGGCGAGACGCGCGTCAAAGGGTCAAAGCTGGAAGGCGGTGTCGGCGGGAAGTTCTACGTCGCCTCGGCCGACGATAACGAGCTGAGCGCCCTGGCTCTGGGCGGGCAGATGCGGTTGTTCTTCGGCGACGGCCCGTTCGCAGTCTCCGGCTACCTCTTCTACGCGCCCGGGGTCGTGACTTTCCTCGACGGCAAGCGTTTCTGGGAGGTCGGCCTGCGCGCCGAGGTCGAGTTGATCAAGGGAAGCTTCGTGTACATCGGCCTGCGCCAGGTGCGGGCCGAGTTCGAAAACGACGCCAAGGCCGATATCGACAAGGGCGGTTTCGCGGGGTTGCAGATCAGGTTCTAGCCGCGCAGCGCGCGCTTCGCCGGCTCGGGCAATTGCAGCAGCGAACGGACGTGCGGGACCCCCTCCGGCCCGCACGCTGCCGGTCAGCGCCGCGGCGAGAAGGGAAAGCGGCGGCGGCGGTACTGGATCATCAGCCAGCCTCCGAGCATGCCGCCCAGGTGCGCGAAGTGCGCGACGCCGGCCTGGGTGCCGGTGACGCCGAGCACGAGCTCGACTGCCGCGAAGAGAATGACGAAGAACCGCGCCTGCATCGGTATCGGCGGAACGATCAGCATCACCATGCGCCGCGGATAGTAGATCCCGAAGGCGAGCAGCAGCCCGTAGACGCCGCCGGAGGCGCCGAGCGTCGGAAAGGGCGGCCCGCCCGTCGAGCTGATCACGGCGAGCTGGCAGAGTGCGGCCGAGATCACGCTGGCGAAGTAGAAGCGCAAGAAGAACGGCGAGCCGAACAGCCGCTCGATGTCGCTCCCGAACATGTACAGCGCGAGCATGTTGAAAAAAATGTGCGCGAGGCTGCCGTGAAGGAAGCCATAGGTGACGAGCTGCCAGATCCCGAATCCGTGTCCGGGCGGCCACAGGGCAAACCAGGTCTCCACCAGCCCTCCGCCCGCGGCCTGCAGCAGGAACACCGCGATGTTGGCCGCGATGAGCAGCCGGGTGATCGGGGCCATGGTGTGCGCTCGGAGCGGAGTCGCGAGCGAGAGGTCGCCCGCTCGAGGCTTCCCGCCTAAGGGGTGTATTTGACGACCATGCGCGCGAGGCGCGACTTCTCGCGGCTCCAGTTCACGAAGGTCTGGCAGACCTGCTTCGATCCGTCGCCGTCGGGCCGTTCCAGGGTTTTTTCGATGAACCTCGCCTGGCCGGCGTCCTGACCGGCCTGAACGCGCGCGTCCGCCCACGGGGCTTGCGAGTCCTCGAGGCGCGTGTAGAGCGTGTAGAGCAGCACTTCCTTGACGCTCGCCGAGGCCGGCACCTTGGCGCATACCGCGACGCGCACGGCACTCTTCTCGGTGCATTCCTGCTTGTCGCCTCCTTCGGGCCTGCACGGCCCGACGACGGCGGTCGCAGCGACGCCTTCCTCGCCCAGGCGGGCGGCATCGGCCCGGCGCACTCCGGACTCGATCTGATCGCGCTCGGTCAACCGCGCCTGTTCGAGCCGCACCGCGGTCGCGTTGATCTCGGAGAGTTTCGATTGCAGATCGGCGCGCAGCGCGTCGCGGTCCTCCTCGCGCAGGGATACGAAGTACTGGGATAGCGCGAACCCGCCTACTGCTGCCGCGATCATCAGCAGGAAAACGACCGACACCGGACCGCGCCGTGTCTTCTTCGTGATCGGCTGCCCGCGCTCGCGCTCGCGCATTTCCTTCCTCCAGGAAATGCGCAGCTGCACGAGAGTGGCGAGCACCGTGGCGCCGGCGGCGATGAGCGAGGCGACGATGGGATCGGACAGGTTCATGGTGGCGATGATACGAGATCGGACTCGCGAAGAAAACGGGACTGCGGGACAAACCTGGAACTAGTCGAGCCTGCGGTTCTTTGCGTTCCAGTTGTTCTCGAGGTTGGCGATCAGCGCGGGACTGAAGTGGCAGTATGCCTGTTCCAGCGCGTACAGGGCGAAGTAGTTGCGGAAGAGATCGAGCGGCTCCTGCGCGATTCGAAACGCCCGCCGGTTCGCCGCGGCGCTCACGACGCCCGACCCGGTGAGCTGGTCCACGACGCGCTCGATCGCGCCGGTCCATGTTGGCGTCCTCGATCGATCTCGTCGCAGATCAGGCGTCCCTCGGGGCTCGCGCATTCCAGCCGCCGCTCGGCCATGATGGCCTGGCGCGCGATGCGATCACCGACGAAGCGCGGCAGGCGCAGGTTGGCGGCGCCGGGAATGATGCCCTCCTTGCGTGCGGGAAGAGTCATGAACGCGTCCTGCTCCGCGAGCACGTAGTCCATGACGAGCAGGTACTGGCAGTGGCCGCCGATGGCGAAGCCCTCGACCGCCGCGATCCAGGGCTTCTCCAGGGTCTGCCCGGTGACGTCGTCGGGCATCGCCTCCGGGCGCGCGACCCCCCGGCACATCTTGTTCACGATTCCCAGGTCGCGCTTGAGGTACCAGATATACGGGATTTTGCCGTGGTACAGGTGGGTGAGGTTGATTCCGCTGCCGAAAACGCGGCGCCCCTTCAGCTTTCCTCCCGGAACGGCTTCCCCGCGCAACACGCAGATTTCGGAGCGCGGGTCGAGTATCGCGAGGTCCGCGGCGATCTCGGCCGCGTCCAGGGTCGTGTCGTCCTCGGCGTTCAGGTGGCGGGGGTTCTTCTGAACGACATGCGACGCCTTGCCCTTGCGGAAGACCTCGGCCGCACCGAGATCCACCCTGTCGCTCCTCTCCAGGTCGGGCAATCGCGCGAGCGCTTCGGGACGCGGCAGCAGCATCGCGTGGCAGAGGTGGCGGCCGGTGCGCGCATTCGCCAGCACGGCGGAGACGAAAATCCCCTGGTCGATTTCGATTCCTTCCTTGTCGCGAAGATGAAGCGAGGATTCCTCGGTCACCTGAGCGAGCGTCGGGACGAGCCCCGGGACGAGAGGGGCGGCGTCGACCACGAGCTGCTCGACGCGGACGAAGCGCGAGCGGCCCTGCGTGAGCCGGTCGTACACGGATTCGACGTGAGCCGCGAGGAACGCAGTGCGCGCCTCGCGCGCTTCGCGCTTGATGTGCTCGGCCGCCTGCGCTTCGCCCGCGTCGCGCATCGGCTTGGTGGGCAGCCGCGCGAGCAGCGCCGCGCCGGCCTCCCAGAACTTCGAAAAGCGCGCGCAGTCGAGCGCGAAATCTCCGCTCACACGCGGCGCCGCTCCCCTTGCGGAGGCTTCAGTGGCTGTCGCGGCCAGGCGTTCTTCCTTCAAGCTTTGGGCCGCTTGTCGATGACGCGGACCGCCTTGCCCTGCGAGCGCTGCACCGTGCCCGGCTCGACGACGCGCACCTTCGCGGTCACGCCGATGTATCCCTTGATCAGCCGTTCGACCTCATGCTCGATGGCGGTCCTCGCCGCGACCGACAACGGGCCCGGGATCTCCGGACGGCGCTCGACCACCACATCGAGATCGTCGAGATGTCCGTCGCGGCGGACTTCGAGCACGTAGTGCGGCGAAAGCTTCTCCTCCTTGAGGAGCAGCTCCTCGATCTGCGAGGGGAACACGTTGACGCCGCGGATGATCAGCATGTCGTCGCTCCTGCCCGTGACGCGCGCCATGCGGCGCATGGTGCGCGCCGTGCCGGGGAGGAGCCGGGTGAGATCGCGGGTGCGGTAGCGGACTACCGGCATGCCGATCTTGGTGAGCGAGGTGAGGACCAGTTCGCCGTCCCGGCCGTCCGGAAGCACCACGCCGCTTTGCGGATCGACGATCTCGGGATAGAAATGGTCCTCCCACACGGTCAGCCCGTCCTTCGTTTCGATGCACTCCTGCGCGACCCCCGGGCCGATCACCTCCGAGAGCCCGTACAGGTCGAGCGCGGCGATGCCGAAGCGCTTCTCCAGCTCCGCCTGCATGCCCTCGGTCCACGGCTCGGCGCCGAAGATGCCGATTCGCAGGCCGCACTGCGTCGGGTCCAGGCCCTGGCGCGCGAACTCGTCTCCGATCACGAGCAGGTAGGACGGCGTGCACATGATGACGCCGGGCCTGAAGTCGCGAATGAGCTGCACCTGCCGCTCGGTCATGCCGCCGCTCACGGGCACGACGGTGGCCCCGAGCCGCTCGGCGCCGTAGTGCGCGCCCAGGCCCCCGGTGAACAGGCCATAGCCGTAGGCAATGTGGACGATGTCGGTGGACCGTCCCCCCGCGGCTCGGATCGACCGAGCCATGACGGTGCTCCACGTATCGATGTCCTCCTGGGTGTAGCCGACGACGGTGGGCCTGCCGGTGGTGCCGCTCGAGGCGTGAACGCGGACGATGTCGTCCATGGGCGCGGCGAACATGCCGAAGGGGTAGTTCGCGCGCAGGTCCGCCTTGGTCGTGAAGGGAAACTTCGCGAGGTCGGCAAGATCCTTCAGGTCGTCCGGGCGAACGCCCGCGGCGTCGAAGGCCTTCCGGTAATGCGGCACCTTCTCGTAGGCGTGCTTGAGGCTCCAGCGCAGGCGCTTCAGCTGCAGGGTGCGCAGCTCGTCGACGCTCGCCTTCTCGATCGGTTCGAGTTGATCCATTGCGCTCATGTTGTGACCCTCCAAGATCGGCCTCAGGTGCCGACGATGCCTCCGTCCTTGCGGCGGATGGCCACGGTCGCCGAGCGCGGGCGGCCGTTCGGCGCGTAGTCCGGCCAGTTCGAATTCGCGCGCGGATTGTCCGGTTTGGAGCCGCCGGGCGCCTCGCCGGGATGCTGGATGTTGACGAAGGCGCTGCGGTTGTCCGGCGTGGTGTGAAAGCCCGTGATCTCGCAACCGCGCGGCCCGGTGAGGAAGCGCCGGAAGACGCCCGTGGACGGATCCACCGCCAGCAGCTGGTTGTTGCCGAGCGGTGCGAAGTCGCCCTTGCCGAGTAAGTTGGCCGAGACGTCGGTCTGCACCCACAGCGTCCCCGCCGAGTCGATCCACAGCCCGTCGGGGCACGCGAAGGCGTCGCCCTTGATCGTGCTCTTGCCCTCGGGACCCGCTTCGACCATGACCTCCCAGCGGAAGCGCGTCGCCGCAGGATCGGAGCCTTCCTCGCGCCAGCGCACGAGGTGCCCGAAAGGGTTCGGGGCGCGGCGATTGGCCGCGTTCGGCCCCTCGAAGTTGTCGCGCCCGCGCTCGGAGTTGTTGCTGCAGGCGCAGAATACCTCGCGCGTCACCGGGTGCGGCACGATCCACTCGGCGCGGTCCATCTTGGTCGCGCCGACGGCGTCGGCCGCCTGCCGCGCCTTGATCGCCACTTCTCCCTGATCGCGAAAGCCGTTCACCGCCGTGAGTGGATCCGCACCGTGTACGAGCGGCAGCCAATTGCCCGTACCGTCGGCGTTGAAGCGTGCGACATGGAGCGTGCCATCGTCCAGCAGGTTGCGGTTGGCCTCGCGGTTCTCTGGATTCCAGGCGCGCGCGGTCACGAACTTGTAGACGTACTCGAAAGTCCAGTCGTCGCCCATGTAGAAAGCCATGCGCCGGTCCGGACCTACCGAGCAGGCGGCGCCTTCGTGCCCCATGCGGCCGAGCGCGGTGCGCTTGATCGGCACCGAGTCCGGGTCGAAGGGATCGATCTCCACGATCCAGCCGAAGCGGTGGAATTCGTTGGGATGCCTCGCTGTATCGAAACGCTCGTCGTGCGCCTCCCATCCATAGCCGCTTCGCTTCGCAGGGATGCGGTAGCGCCGCTGGTCGGCGGTGATTTCGCCGGCGTTGACGAAGTTGAAGTGCCAGTTCTCTTCGCAGGTGAGGTAGGTTCCCCACGGCGTCCAGCCGTGGGCGCAGTTGCTGGAGGTACCGTTCGCCACGCGGCCGGAAGGATCGGCGGTGGTGCGCATGAGCGCGTGGCCGGCCGCGGGGCCGGCGATGCCGCAGGGCGTACGCGCGGTGATGCGGCGCGCGTACCTGGAGGGCAGCACGCGCCACTCGCCGCCTTCGAGCTTCACTTCGATCACCGACACGCCGACGGCGTTCTGCGCTTTCGCCACCTTTTCCGCGTTCCAGGTCTTCTGGCCGTCCGGAAACAGCAGTCCGTCGTCGACGTACTCGTGGTTCATCACCAGCAATCCGTGCGCCGAGCCCGAGAGCGGAAAGTAATGCATCCCGTCGTGGTGCATCCCAGCCTGCAGCGCCTGCTCGGCGGCGGTGTTCGAGGCATCGAGCTTGAAGGAGGGCATCGCGCCCGGGAACGCCCACCGGCGTCGCCCCAGCGGTAGAGCACCTTGGCGTCGTATTCCGGCGCGACGCGCAGCTGGTCGTCGCTCGAGGCCGGAATGGGCGTGAAGCCGATCTGGGGGCGCGTACCCTGCGCCGCGCAACCGGGGAGGGCCGCGAGTGCCGCGGAGCCGAAGGCCGCCTTCAGCAGATCGCGGCGGGATAGGAGGATCTCGCCGAAGCTCGGATTCCGCGAGGGGTTGGGAATGTGGTCTTCTCCGAAATGCAGGTTGCGGCTCACGTTTTCCTCAAGAAGGCGACGGCTGTCAGTCAACCCCGTGGACCAATGGTGCCCGCATTGGCCTCGTTCAGGCAAGTGCCCGGGACTTCCGGCTTCGGATTCCGGACGGTACACTGCGCGCACTCTGGACACGCCTAGTCCATCACGCGTTCAAATGCCATGTTCGACATGAATCTCATCCAGCGCGGCGCGCGGCTGCGCAGGAGCCCCTTCTTCGAGGCGACCCAGCGCCACGGCGCGAAGGCCTACACCGTGTACAACCACACGCTCTTCCCGATCTGCTTCGCCGATTTCGAGGAAGAATACTGGCACCTCCTCGACCACGTGACGCTTTGGGACGTGTCGGTCGAGCGGCAGGTCGAGATCACCGGCCCGGATGCCTTCAGGTTCACCGACATGCTCACGCCGCGCGATCTCTCGCGCTGCGCCGTCGGCCAGGGCAAGTACGTGGCGATCACTGCAGAGGACGGCGGCATCATCAACGACCCGGTGCTGCTGCGCCTGGGCGAAAACCACTTCTGGCTCGCGCTCGCCGACAGCGACGTGCTGCTGTGGGCGCGCGGCGTCGCGCTCAAGTCGGGCTTGCGAGTGAGAATTTCGGAGCCTGACGTGTCGCCGCTGCAGATCCAGGGCCCGAAGGCGAAGGACGTGGTGCAGGCGCTCTTTGGCGAGGCGGCGGCCAGCCTGCGCTACTACTGGTTCCTCGAGACGAAGCTGGACGGCATCCCGCTCGTCGTGACGCGCACGGGCTGGACGGGCGAGGTGGGCTACGAGGTGTATTTGCGCGACGGCAGCCGCGGCGACGAGCTGTGGGAGCGGATCATGGAAGCCGGTAGACCCAGCAACATCCGCCCGACGGGCCCGTCCGACATCCGCCGCGTCGAGGCCGGCATCCTCAACTGGGGCGCCGACATGACGCTCGAGAACAACGTCTATGAAGTCGGGCTCGACTATCTCGTCGACGAGGGCAAGTCCGCCGACTACGTCGGCCGCGACGCGCTCAGGCGCATCAAGGCCGAAGGCGTCAAGCGCAAGCTCGCGGGCATCGAGATCGAGGGTCCGCGGATCGAGATGAACCCGGTATCGTGGCCCGTCGCGGTGGGCGGCAAGACGGCAGGCCGCGTCACTTCGGCCCTGTACTCGCCGCGCATGAAGAAGAACATCGGCTACGCGATGCTGCCGGTCGCGCAGAGTTCGTTCGGCACATCGCTTCAGGTGACCGTACCGGGAATCGGAGAGCGGCGCGCGACCGTCGTCCCCAAGCCGTTCATCGACCCCAAGAAAGAGATTCCCAAGACCTGACGAGGGTAGAATCGGCGCATGCAGCGGATCGCATTGCTCTTGCTTGCCTTCGCGCCGCTCGCCGCGCTCGCGGCGGATCTGCCGATCTTCGACGCGCACCTGCACTACAGCCACGACGCGTGGGACGTGGTCCCGCCCAAAGAGGCGATCGCGATCCTGCGCAAGGCGGGCGTGAAGCGCGCGCTCGTCTCGAGCTCGGGCGACGACGGCCAGCAGCGCCTGGCCGCCGAGGCGCCCGACCTCGTCATTCCCGAGCTGCGCCCCTACCGCTCGCGGGCCGACACCGGCACCTGGTTCCGCGACGATACGGTTCCCGCCTACCTCGAAGAGCGATTGAAGCGCTTCCACTACGCGGGGATCGGCGAATTCCACCTGTACGGCGCCGACGCGGACCTGCCGGTGCCGCGGCGCATGGTCGCGCTCGCGAGAGAGCGGAGTCTCTTCCTGCATGCCCATTCCGACGTCGAAGCGGTCGAGCGGCTGTTCAAACAGTGGCCGCAGGCGAGGATTCTCTGGGCCCATTCGGGCTTCGACCGCCCCGAGCGCGTACGCGAGATGCTGCGCAAGCACAAGAACCTCTGGTGCGATCTCGCTTTTCGAACCGACTACGCCTCCGGCGGGAAAGTGGACGCCGAGTGGCGCAAAACCTTCCTCGAGTTTCCCGACCGCTTTCTGCTCGGCACCGATACGTACACGCCGGAGCGCTGGCACTACATTGCGGAGCATGCGGTGTGGGCGCGCGGCTGGCTCGCCGATCTGCCGCCGCAAGTCGCCGAGCGCATCGCCTGGAGGAACGGCGAAGCGCTGTTCGCGCCGAAAAAATGACGCGGGCGCTCCTGCTCGTTACCTGGATCGCGGCGGCCACGACAGCCGGCGCGGCCTGCGAGTTGCCCGGCGGCGCCGCGCAGAGAATCGAATCTCCGCGATACCTCGTGCTGTACCGGGCGCAGCCCGCGCCGCGAGTCGGAGAGCACTTCGCCCTCGAGTTCGCCGTATGCCCCCCGCCCGAAGGCGTGCGCGTGGACGCGACCATGCCCGAGCACCGCCACGGGATGAACTACCGGCCTACGGTCACGGCGCAAGGCGGCGGGCGCTACCGCGCCGAGGGCCTGATGTTCCACATGGCCGGGCGCTGGGAGCTGGTGTTCGAAGTGCGCGCTGCCGGCGCGACCGAACGCCTGGTGCAGAGCCTGCAAACTCGAGTGAAGCCGGGCTGGCTCTTCCTCGTCCTCGTCGCGACTAGCGCTGCGGCCGGAGCCGAACCTGAATTCAACGAGGCGGAAACGCGCGCGATTCTGTCGCACGGGCCGTGGCCCGCGCCGTGGACGCGCGATCCGAGCAACCGGGTCTCGGGCAATTCGGCGGCGATCGACCTGGGCGAGCGCTTGTTTTTCGATCGGCGCCTCTCGGGAAACGGGCAGTTCTCCTGCTCGCGCTGCCACCTGCCCGAGCGCAACTGGAGCGACGGCCTCCGCAGGGCGGTCGGGCTCGAGGAAGTCGATCGCAATACGCCCAGCGTGACCAATACGCGCTACCAGCGCTGGTTCGGCTGGGACGGCGCGAACGACAGCCTCTGGTCGCAGAGCGTGCGGCCGATCCTCGATGCGCGCGAGCTAGGGGCCAGCCCCGCGCACGCGGCCAAGCTCCTGCGTGGCGACCGCGATCTCTCCTGCCGCTATCGCAAGTCCTTCGGCTCTGCGCCAGGTGCCGACGACGAGAGGGTCTTGGTGGACGCGGGCAAAGCGCTTGCCGCCTTCTTGGAGACGCTGGTGAGCGGCCGTACCGCGTTCGACGAGTTTCGCGATGCACTCGCTCGCAGCGACCGCGCAGCGGCGGCGCGCTACCCGGAGCCGGCGCAGCGGGGCCTGCGCATCTTCATCGGCAAGGGCTCGTGCAGCATGTGCCACGCGGGGCCTGCGTTCAGCAACGGCGAATTCCACGATACCGGAATTCCGTTCTTCATCCGGCCGGGGCAGGTGGACGCGGGAAGGCACGGCGGAATCAAGCGGCTGCTCGCGAATCGCATGAATCTGCTCGGGCCTTACAACGATGACGCCAAGCGCTCAAGTGCAGTCGGCACGCGACATGTGGTCCTCGAGCATCGCAACTTCGGCGAGTTCAAGGTGCCGTCCCTGAGGAATCTCGCGCTCACCGCGCCTTACATGCACAACGGCAGCCTCGCGACCGTGCGCGACGTGGTCAGACACTACTCGGAGATCAGCCCCGACCGGCTTCATTCGGACGGCGAGGCGATCCTGAAGCCGCTCAGGCTGACCGAACGGGAAACCGGGGACCTGGTGGCGTTTCTCGAATCCCTGTCGGACGGCGGCGGCAACTACCGGCGGCACCAGTTCGTTGAGGATTGCCGGTAGAAAAGGCCGCCCAGGTCACTTCATGAAACTCGGCAGGTAGGTGGCAAGCGACGGAAACGCGACGACGATCGCGAGCAGCGCGACGAGCGCCACGGTGAACGGCGTCACGCCGCGGAACACGGTCCCTATCGTCAGGTGGCGCAGCAGGCTCTTCACGACGAAGATGTTCATTCCCACCGGCGGGCTGATGAGGCCGATCTGGACGACGATGACGACGATGATCCCGAACCAGACCGGGTCGAAGCCGAGCGCGACGACGAGCGGGAAGAGCACGGGGACTGTGAGGAGGATCATCGACAGCTCCTCCATCGCGGTCCCGAGCACCACGTAGATCACGCAGATCGCCACGATCACGAGGATCGGATGCACCTGGAACTGGGCGACGAAGCCCTTCAGGTCCGCCGGCATGGTGGTGTAGTTGATGAAATTGGCGAAGATCAGCGCGCCGATCAGGATCATGAAAAGCATCGAGGTGGTGCGTACGCTCTCGATCAGCACCTCGACAAGCACCTTCCAGCTGAGCGCGCGGCGCGCGAGCGCGAACAGGAACGCGCCGACCGCGCCTATGCCCGCGCCCTCGGTCGCGGTGAACACCCCGCCGTAGATCCCGCCGATCACGAGCACGAACAGCATCACCACCGGCCAGACGTGCCTGATCGCCTCGATCCGCTCGGGCCACGAGCTGCGCTTTCCCGGCGGGCCCGCCTTGGGATCGCGCCAGGTGATCCACGCGACCGCGAGGCAGAGCAGCACGGTCGCGACGATACCGGGCAGGATGCCGGCGACGAATACCTTGCCGATGCTGGTCTCGGTCATCACGCCGTAGATCACCATGATCACCGAGGGCGGGATCAGGATGCCGAGCGTGCCGCCGCCGGCGATGGCGCCGGCCGCGAGCGAGTCCTTGTAGCCGAACTTGCGCATCGAGGGGTAGGCCACCTTGGCGAAGGTCGCCGCGGTGGCGATCGAGGAGCCGCAGATCGAGCCGAAGCCGGCGCTCGCCACGACGGTGGACATCGCCAGGCCCCCGCGCCTGTGGCCGAGGAAGGTATAGGCGGCGTGGTAGAGCTCCTCGGACATGCGCGCCCGAACGACGAAATTGCCCATGAGGATGAAGAGCGGGATCACCGACAGCGTGTAGGAAAGGCCGGTTTCGTAGGTCGTCTGAGCGATCATCGACGCCGCCGCGCTGAAATTGACCTTGTATGCGAAGCCGAAGAAGCCGACGATGCCCATGGCGAAGGCCATCGGCACCCGCAGGAAAGCGAGCGCGAGAAAGGCGGCGAACCCGAGGAGCGCTTCGGTCACCCGCCGTCCGCGGCGAAGTGGCGGCGCGTGCGCCGGAACGCGAGGATCGCAAACGCCACGGCGGTGAAAGCCATCAGGATGCTCATCGAATAGGTGAGCCAGGCGAGCTTGAACTGCAGCTGCGAGGTAGTCTCGCCCGCGCGGTCGAGGACCTCGGCCCGAAGCCAGATGCGCCAGGCCAGATAGCCCGTGCACGCGAAGCCGATCGCGCACGCAACGACATGCTGGATCTGGAACAGCCAGTCCGGCGTGACCGGATCGAAGAGGTCGACGACCACATGCTCGTTCCTCAGCGTCACGAGCGGCAGGCCCGCGAAGATGAGGGCGGCGAGCAACATCTCGGTGAGCTCGAACCCGCCCCAGAGCGGCTTGTTCAGGAAGTAGCGCCCGATCACGTCCACGCAGGTGAGCAGCATCAGACAGAACATCAGTGCCGCCGCGACGTATTCGAGAACGGGAACGACGACGCGATCGAATCGATCCAGAGGCTGGCGGGATTCCATGCGAAGTTCTTCCTCATCCCCACCCTTCTCCCGGGGGAGAGGGATGGGGTGAGGGAGGAACCTTACTTCTTCTGCAGCGCCGCGATCTCGGCGCGCAAGGCCTTCAGCACTGCGGCGCCGTCCACACCCTTCGGTTTGGCTTTCTTTTCGATCCACTCGTTCTCGAGGTCCGCAGTCTTCGCCCGGATTTCCGCCATCAACTGCGGACTCGCAGTGACTATGGGAATGTTCGCTTCCTTCATGGCGGCGAACCCCTTCACGTCGGCCGCGTCCCAACCGCGCCCGGAGCGGCGCGCGAGGGCCTCCCCGAGCAGAGGCTGGATGAGCTTGCGGTCGGATTGCGGGATCGAGTTCCATTTGGCCGGATTCGCCATCCACACGAAGCTCGTGTTGTACAGCCCCCCGGGGATGACGGTCATGTGCTTGAGCAAGGGGATGAACTTGAACGAAGCCGGCGCCTCCTTCGGGAAGAACACTCCGTCGGCAACGCCCGAGGACAGCAGCTCGTAGGATTCGGGGGCGGGCTTGAGAATGGGCACCGCGCCGAGCGCCTTGGCGACGTCGGTGACGACGCCTCCGCCGACGCGGATCTTCATTCCCTCGAGATCCTTCAGCGCGTTGATCGCGCGCTTGGTGTTGAACATCTGGCCGGGGCCGTGGGTGAACACTCCCAGCACGACCACGCCCTTGTGCTCGTCGAACTTCGCGAGCATGCGGGCGTAGATGCGCTGGTAGGCGACTGCGGTGACTTCGGCCGTATCGCCCATGAAAGGAAATTCCGGCGCCTCGGTGAGCGCGAAGCGTCCCGGCGTGTAGCCGTGCGTGACGAAGGACAGGTCCATCAGGCCGTTCGCGACGCCGTCGAACGTCTGTGGCGCCGCAACCGGCGGCTTGGGAAGTACGTTGCACTTCACGCGCCCCGAGGTCACTTTCGCGATGTCCTCGCACAGCGGCACGAGCATCGTGGCAGTGACCGGGTGCGCGGGCGGCACCCACGAGCTCGCGTTGAGCGTGACTTGGGCGCTTGCTGCGCCCGCGGCGAGCACAGCGGCAGCGGCCAGAACGATGCGGTGTGTGGAAAGCATTGATGGTCCTCCTCGCGTCATGAATCCGATGGCACGCGGTGGTGCATGCACTATAGTTCGCCGTTCAGCCCATAGCCTACCGTATCGATCAGGGTCCAGCCAGACGCGCCGCGCTTCAAGCAGTCAACTGCGCCGACTGCA
>CAVOUJ010000059.1:0-52044 GCA_963699535.1 uncultured beta proteobacterium
GCCTACCGGCAGTACATGGCGATGCAGATCGGCAACCCCTACTCGTTCAGCGCCGAGGAAGTGTCGCTGTGCCGGGAGAAGCTCTGGAACCCAGGTCTTTTCAAGCGCACCTGGGATCACTTCCACGCGAAGCTCGGGTGAGCCGCTCGGGGAATGCGGCCCGGCCGCTGAGATTTCCTGTCTTCACCCTGCGCCGGCAACGGGGGGTTCGAGCGCGATCGGATGCGGGGCGCGCCGATCGGGCGTCGCTACAAGGTTTCAGCCGCCGGCAACGGGCGGATTGATTGTCCCATCACTGTTTTCTCTTTGACGGTGCCGCGGGAGGGACCCAGAATTGATCAATATCTGTTCCCGGTGCCCAGCAGCGGCATTCCGGCGCGATATACTTCGTCGTCAACCAGGAGGAACGCCATGAAACCCACACTTATTCGCGCCGGCTGTGCCGCGATGCTGTTGGCGGGGTGCGCCGCCGCACCGGCCTTGGCACAGGATCCGAGTCTTGCGCGGAGCCTTGCGGCAACGTGCACCGCCTGCCACGGCACCGATGGACGCAGCGTCGGCGGCGTTCCGCCCAGCCTGGCCGGGCGGGACAAGGGCGAGCTGCTGCAGACCATGAAGGACTTCAAGACGGGCAAACGGCCGGCTACGGTCATGCACCAGCACGCGAAGGGCTACAGCGACGAGCAGCTCGAGCTCATTTCGAATTACTTTGCCAGCGTGACGCCGGGCGCGGCTGCTGCCGCGCCCGCGGCGCGGATCAACTATTAAGGAGCGGCTCATGACACTGTCCAGACGCAAATTCATGAAGTGGATGGCGGCCTCATCCGGTGCCGCCGCGGTGGCGGGTTGCGCGGGAATGGGGGGAGCGGCTTCCGGGCGCGTGGTCGTGGTCGGCGGGGGCTACGGCGGTGCGACCGCCGCTCGCTACATCAAGCTGTGGGCGTCCGACATCGACGTCACCGTGGTCGAGCGCAACGACACGTTCGTCTCCTGCCCGATCAGCAACCTGGTGCTGGGCGGCAACGCCCAGATCGGCAATATCGCGATGGGCTACGACGGCCTGAGAAACCGTGGCGTGAACATCGTGCGCGACGACGCGGTGGCGGTGGACGCCGGCGCGCGCCAAGTGCGGCTCGCCAGCGGCAAGACGCTCCCGTATGACCGGCTGATCGTCTCGCCCGGGATCGACTTCCTGTACGACCAGATCCCGGGGCTGAAAAGCGCCGATGCGCAGAACCAGGTGCTGCACGCCTGGAAGGCGGGGCCCCAGACGGTAGCGTTGAGGAAGCAGCTCGAGGCGATGCCCGACGGCGGAGTGTTCGTGTTCCAGTTTCCGCTGGCGCCGTACCGCTGCCCACCCGGGCCGTACGAGCGCGTGTGCCAGGTCGCGGACTACTTCAAGCGGGCGAAACCGAAGTCCAAGATCATCGTGCTCGACGCCAACCCCGATATCGTGTCGAAGAAGGGGCTGTTTCTCGCCGCGTGGAACGGGATGTACAAGGACATGATCGACTACCGTCCCAACAGCGAGCTGGCCGACGTGGATGTGAAGGGCATGACGGTGAAGCTCACGTTCGGCAGCGTCAAGGGCGACGTGCTCAACGTCGTGCCCCCGCACGGCGCGGGGAACATCGCGCGGCAGGCGGGGCTCATCACCGCCAATCAGCGCTGGTGCGGCATCGACTGGCTCACCATGGAGTCCGTCGCGGTCAAGGGCATACACGTACTGGGCGACGCGACGCTCTCCGCGCCGGCGATGCCGAAGTCGGCGAGCATGGCGAACCAGCAGGCCAAGGTCTGCGCCGCGGCGGTGATCGCGCTGATCAAAGGCCAGCCGGTCAACCCGCAGCCGATGATGATGAATACCTGCTACAGCTTCGTGGACGGCAAGAGTTCGGTGCATGTCGCCTCGGTGCACACCTACGACGCCACGCAAAAGACGATGGTGGTGGTGAAAGGCGCGGGCGGGCTCTCCACGGCAGCGAGCGAGATGGAAGGCGCCTACGCCTGGGGCTGGGCACGGAACATCTGGGGCGAGGCGCTCGGCTGAGTCGCCGTCGCCGGAAAAAGGGCGCGCCTGCGCGCCCTTTTTCTATGGTGGCGCATTGCCCCGCGCCGCGGGAATCGAACTTCCTTATGTCGTCATTGGGCAAAAGGCTTGTGCTGCGTGGGGGTATTTGTTTAGGCTTGTCGGCACAGCTCAAGCTTGGTATTCCAATAAATCGACCTGGGCAGGAGACATAACCCATGCGTGAAACCCGTAGGTCCGTCATCAAGGTAGGCGGAGCAGCCGTGCTGCTTGCCGCTTTCGGCACCGCGCTGCTTAAGCCCAGGCGCGCGTTCGCCGCCTGGAACAAGGGCGCGTTCGAAGCGAAAAGCGTCCTCGACGCCATGCGTGCCCTTGGTATGGCCAATGCCGAAGACACGAAGGCCATCGAGATTCGTGCCCCCGACATCGCCGAGAACGGCGCGGTGGTGCCGATCGACATCACCAGCAACATTCCCGGGACCACCGCCATCTCGGTGTTCATCGAGAAGAATCCATTCCCTTACACGGGCACTTTCGACTTCTCGCAGGGCGCAGTGCCCTACGTTCACCTGCGCGTGAAAATCGGCGAGTCCTCGCCGGTACGGGTGGTCGCGACCGCGGGCGGCAAGCACTATACGACTGTCAAGGAAGTGAAGGTCACCATCGGCGGCTGCGGCGGCTGAGCGGAGGGGAACATGGCAGAACCGATGAAGATCCGCGCCACCCTGCAGGGCGACGTCGCCGACGTGCGCGTGCTGATGGCGCACCCGATGGAGACCGGGCAGAGGAAGGACGCGGCGGGCAAGATCGTGCCGCTGCATTTCATCCAGACCATCACCGCGCGGCTCAACGGCAAGACGGTGTTCAGCGCCGACGTCAGCCAGGCGGTGTCGCGCAACCCCGTGTTCGCCTTCAAGGTGAAGGGCGCGAAGGCGGGCGACAAGCTCTCCATCACCTGGCAGGACAACACCGGCGACAAGCGCACCGACGAAGTGGTGATCCGAGCCGGATCCTGATTTCGAGCAAGGGGCCGCAGAGTCCCTTTCAATAGCATGGAGGAGGCAAGATGAGACAGGCGCTCATGCTGGGAATCGTTGCCGCAGTCGCGGCGGCCGCTTGGCGGCCCGCGGCGGCCCAGACTCCCGACCCCACCGCCGCGGAATTCGACAAGTTCCGCGAGATCATGGAACAGGACAACCCGGCGGAGCTCTTCGAGGTTAAGGGCGAGGAGCTGTGGAAGACGCCGCGCGGCCCGAAAAACGTGTCGCTGGAGCAATGCGATCTCGGCCTCGGGCCCGGCGTGGTGAAAGGCGCCTACGCGCAGATGCCGCGCTACTTCGCCGACGTCGATCGCGTGATGGACGCCGAGGCGCGCATCGTGCACTGCATGATCACGCTGCAGGGCTACACCTACGCGGAGCTCGCCAAGCAGCCCTTCAGCAGCCTCACGCGCACGCCGGACCCGGTGTCGATTGTCACCTACGTCGCTTCGCAGTCGCGCGGCATGAAACTCGCCGCTCCGCAGAGCCACCCGAAGGAGCGCGATACTTACGAGACGGGCAAGGCGGTCTTCCATTACCGTGCAGGGAGCTTCGACTTCTCCTGCGCGAGCTGCCACGGCGTGGACGACAAGCGCATCCGCACCCAGCCGCTGCCGAACTTCACCAAGCCGGAGCAGGCGATCCGCGCGGTGCAGGGCTGGCCGGGCTACCGCATGACCGGCGGTGTGATGCACTCGCTGCAATGGCGCATGAACGACTGCTTCCGCCAGCAGCGCTTCCCCGAGCCGGGCTACGCCTCGGAGACCGTGAGCGCGCTGCTCACCTACCTCACCGTCAACGCCAACGGGCAGGTGTACCGCGGCCCGGGCATCAAGCGCTAGGAGACGCCATGAGACTCGCAACCGCAGGACTTCTGGCTGTCAGCGCGACGCTCCTCGCTTCCTGCGCCACGCCGCAGCGCGACTACCGGCCTGACGCGCTGGCGATGATGAAGCGCGATTTCCATGCCCGGGGCATCGCAGGCATGGAGCGCCTGAACGAAGACGCCGTGCAGGCCGCGTGCAACAAGTATCGCGACGACCCGCCGAAGGAGGTCGCCGAGAAGCTGCAGAAAGAGCAGGCCGCCACGATCAAGTGGCCCGTCGACGGCAAGCTCCTCGGCGACTGGCGCAACGGCGAGAAGGTCGCGCAGGACGGCCGCGGCATGAGCTGGAGCGACAAGGGCGGCGTCGGCGGCAGCTGCTACAACTGCCACCAGATCGGTCCGCGCGAGAGCTCCTTCGGCACTGTGGGACCGAGCCTGTACCAGTTCGGCAAGGCGCGCGGCTACGGCGCGGACATTCAGCGCTACGCCTACGGCAAGATCTACAACGCCAAGGCGTACAACCTGTGCTCGCAGATGCCGCGCATGGGCCACGTCGGCGCGCTCACCGAGCAGCAGATGAAGGACCTGACGGCCCTGCTGATGGACCCGGCCTCGCCGGTCAACCAGTAAGTCGCGGCACGCTGGGCGTAGGCGGCGCGATGCTGCGCTTGGCGCGCAGGTAGCGCGCCGCCACGTCCCATATCGGCTCGCCGCTCGCGCCCTCGGTTACCGGCGCCCAGCCCGCGACCTTGTAGCGCTTGCCCTCTTCGATGGGCCGGCCTCGCAGGCGCATGTCGGAAATGCGCGCGCCGATGGCGGCGCGCGGGTTGCACGCGTAGGTCATGCCGCCCACGCGCACCATGTCGCCGCCCTGCTGAAGGTAGGGATCCGGGTTGAGAAGGTTATCGGCGACGTCTTCCAGGATTGCCTTGATCTGCCCGCCGCTCATCTCGGCGAGCGTCGAGTACGGGTAGGTGATGGCGGTCTGGTCCATCAGGTGCTCGAAGGTGATCGCGTCCCCCGGAAGCAGGGTGCTGCCCCAGCGGAATCCGGGAGAAAAGGCGATTTCGGCGCCTTTCACCTGGAGCAGCGCATCGCAAAGCAGCTGATCCCAGCTGCCGTTGAAAGTGCCGCGCCGGTAGAGCAGTCCCTCGGTGACGGCCAGCTTTTCCCCGAGCCGCGCGCGGTAGGGCGCGCGCACGCGCTCGATGTACGCGGCCATCGCCGCATCGGGCGGCAGCAGATTGGCGAACACCGGCAGGAGCCGATAGCGATAGCCCGCGATAGCACTTCCTTTCACGTCGAGGTCCAGGACGCCGAGGAACTTGGCGCTCGAGCCGGCATTGGTGACGAGTGTCTTGCCCACCAGCACGGGCGCCGGCACGCCGTCGTGCGTGTGCCCGCCGAGGATCGCGTCGATGCCGCGCACGCGCGCGGCGAGCTTGAGGTCCACGTCCATGCCGTTGTGCGACAAGAGGACCACGACCTGCGCGCCCTTGGCACGCACCTCGTCCACCAGCTTCTGCAGCCGCGGCTCCTGGATGCCGAAGGTCCACTCCGCGACCATGTAGCGCGGGTTGGCGATCGGCGTGTAGGGGAAGGCCTGGCCGATCACCGCCAGCGCCACGCCGTTCACCGAGCGCAGCGTGTATGGCTTGAACACCGGGTCCTCGAAGTCCGCGGTCTTCACGTTCTGCGCGAGGAACTCGATCGGCGCGAGCTCTTTCTCGACCGCCGCCTGCACGCGCTTGGCTCCGTAGGTGAACTCCCAGTGCGCGGTCATGATGTCCACGCCAAGGAGCTTCTGCGCGCCGATCATGTCGGCGCCCTCGGTCCACAGCGCCGTAGCGGATCCCTGCCAGGTGTCGCCCCCATCGAGCAGCAGCGCGTGCGGGCGCGAGGCGCGGATGCGCTTTACCAGCGTGGCAAGGTGCGCGTAGCCGCCCACCTTGCCGTAGCGGCGCGCGGCGCGCTCGAAATCGAGGAAGGTGAAGGCGTGCGCCGCGGCGCTGCCCGGCGCGATGCCGAACTGCTTCAGGAACCCTTCGCCCACCAGGTGCGGCGCGCGCCCGGCGGCTTCGCCCACGCCGAGGTTGACGCTCGGCTCGCGGAAATACAGCGGCAGCAGCTGCGCATGAGAATCGGTCATGTGGAGCAGCGACAGGTTTCCGAAGGGCAAAACATCGTAGAGCTCGCCGACCGCCTGGGCCTCGCTCGTATCGGGCCGTAGCGTGGTGCCGGCCGCAGCCGCGAGCGCGAGGAGCCGGAGGAATTCCCGTCTGTGCATGGGCGCCATTCTGCACGGGCGATGCGGCCGTGACGAGCCCATCAGGCGACCTTATTGCCGGATCAGAACAACGGTGTTGCCGGGCGCGGGAGCGGGTGCCGAGAATACAAGGTCGAACAAAGGAGTGGACATGTCCGGCTTGGTCCGGCCCCACGGCGGAGGATCGCTGAGACCCCTGATGCTCGGTGGCGATGCGCTCGCCGCGGAGCGCACTCGCTCCCGCTCGCTTCCCGCGCTGCGCGTCAGCTCGCGCGAGAAGGGCGACCTCATCATGCTCGGCATCGGCGGCTTCACACCGCTCGAAGGCTTCATGACGCGCGCGGACTGGGAGGGAGTGTGCGACGGCTACCGCACGGCTATCGGGTCTGTTCTGGCCGATCCCGATCACGCTCTCGACCGACGAGGTGGTGGCCGACGCCATCAAGACTGGCGCGGAGATCGCGCTGACGGATCCCGACGGCGACGAAATCCTCGCCACCATGCGCGTCACCGAGAAGTATCGCATCGACAAGGCACACGAGTGCATGTCGGTGTTCAAGACCACCGCGCTCGAGCACCCGGGCGTGAAGCTGGTGATGCAGCAGGGCGACGTGAACCTCGCCGGCCCGGTGAAGGTGTTGTCGGATGGCGGCTTCAAGACGAAGTACGGGGCGCTCTTCATGACGCCCGCCGAGACGCGCGCCGAATTCGAGCGGCTGGGCTGGTCGCGCGTCGCCGCGTTCCAGACGCGCAACCCGATGCACCGCTCGCACGAGTACCTCGCCAAGGTGGCGATCGAGACCTGCGACGGGGTGCTGGTGCACTCGCTGCTCGGCAACCTCAAGCCGGGCGATATCCCGGCGGAAGTGCGCACGCTTGCCATCGCCGAGCTGATCGCGAAGTACTTCCGGCCCGGCACGGTGGTGCAGGCGGGCTATCCGCTCGACATGCGCTACGCGGGGCCGCGCGAAGCGCTGCTGCACGCGTTGTTCCGGCAGAACTACGGCTGCTCTCACCAGATCGTGGGTCGCGATCACGCGGGAGTGGGCAGCTACTACGGGCCGTTCGACGCGCATCGCATCTTCGACGAAATCCCGCGTGACGCGCTGGAAACGAGGCCCCTGAAGATGGACGTGACGTTCTGGTGCTACCGCTGCGGCGGCATGGCCTCCGGACGCACCTGCGCGCACGGCGACAAGGACCGCCTTCAGGTCTCCGGCACGCAACTGCGCAAGTGGCTCTCGGAGGGGAGCCCGGTGCCGGCCGAGTTCAGCCGGCCCGAAGTGCTGGAGATCCTGCGCGCGTACTACGCGGCGCTGGAGGAGAAAGCCGGCGCGCGAGCTTGACCCAGATCAAACTGACCTTGGCCCGAACGTCTAGTATTCCCATTTCGGAGTCTAGCGAGACGGCCGCGCTCGGGGGTTGATGCCCATGGCGAACAGAATCAGCATCGTGGTGGTGTCGGGGTCGCTGGAGCGGCTGCAGATGGCGGCGATGATCGCCTCCGTCGGCGCCGTGAGCGGCGACCAGGTGACCGTCTTCCTGTCGATGAACGCGCTGCGTCACTTCACGCGGGCCGCGGGCGAGCCGCCCTCCGCAGAGGGTCCGTTCGGCAGGCTGCTGCAGGAAAAGAAGGGGGTCCCCGGGTTCAAACACCTGTTCAGCAGCGCGGCCGAGCTCGGCGACGCAAAGATCTATCCCTGTTCAATGGCAGTGGACGTGCTCGGCGTCGAGCCGGGCGATCTCGAGCCGTGGGTGCGCGAGCCGCTGGGCCTCACCCGGTTTCTCTCGGACGCGCACGGCGGCCAGGTGTGGACGTTCTGAGGGAGGCGCCGCGCATGCCGGAAAGAACGATCATCGACGCTCGTGGCAGCTTCTGTCCCGGCCCGCTGATGGAGCTGATCGCGCGTCTCAAGTACGGGAAGGTGGGGGAGGAATTCGAGGTGCTGTCGTCGGACAAGGGCTCGGCGAACGACATCCCGGAATGGCTGCACAAGGTCGGGCACGAGTTCCTCGGCACGCGCGAAGAGGCCGGGGTCTGGCACATCGCCCTGCGAAAAACGAAGTAGTCTGATCAATGAGGAGGACACTATGAAGATCGTCATCGTCGGCGGCGGCATGGGAGGCACGATTCTCGCCAACAACCTGGCGCGCAGGCTTGCTGCCGAGATCCGCTCGCGCAAGGTGCAGCTCACCATGCTCACGGCTTCCGAGAAGCACATGTACCAGCCGGGGTTGCTGTACCTTGCGCTGGGCCGCACGACGCCCGACGAGTTGTATCGCGATCAGTCGAGCCTCCTCGAGCCGGGAATCGAATTGCAGGTCGACCCCGTCGAGACCTTCGAGCTGGACAAGAACCAGGTGAAGACCAAGGGCGGCAAGACGCACGGCTACGACATCCTGGTGATCGCGACCGGCTCGCGCCCGGTGCCGGAGATGATCCCCGGGCTCGCCGAGAATGCCGAGTCGTTCTACACGGAGCAGACCGCGCTGAAGATGTTCAGGCGCCTGCAGGCGTTCCAGGGCGGCAGGGTGGTGATCGCGATGGGCGTGCCGCACAAGTGCCCGATGGCGCCGCTCGAGATCACTTTCATGCTGCACGACTACTTCAAGGACCGCGGCATCCGCGACAAGGTGCAGCTGCACTACACCTACCCCGTGGGCCGCGTGCACAGCCTGGAGAACGTGGCCAAATGGGCGGCACCCGAGTTCGATCGCCTCGGCATCACCTACGAGACCCTGTTCAACATGAAGGAGGTCGACGGCAAGCGCCAGGTGGTGAAAAGCGAAGAGGGCACCGAGACCAAGTACGACCTGCTGATCACCATCCCGGCGCACAAGGGTATGGAGGTCGTGGAAAAGAACAAGCTCGGGCAGGGCGGCTTCATTCCGACCAACAAGACGAAGCTCACCATGGAAGGGCGCCCGAACGTCTACGTGATCGGCGACACGACCAACATCCCGATCAGCAAGGCTGGCTCGACCGCGCATTACCAGGCCGAAACGCTGGGCGAGAACATCGCGGCCATCGTCAAGCTCGGCGAGCCGGTGCGCGAGCACGACGGCAAGGTGTTCTGCTTCATCGAGTGCGGCAAGGACCGCGCGACCTACGCGATGTTCAACTACACGACCCCGCCCGATCCGAAGCCGCCGTCGCGCGCGATCCACTGGTTCAAGATGGCGTACAACAAGCTGTACTGGACTTCGGCCCGCGGGCTGCTCTAGGAGGACGCCATGGACTCGACCCAAGCACTCGAGATCGAACGCGTCATCAGCGCGGCGAGCGATGCGCTGACCGACGAGATGGTCGGCCGCGTCACGGCCACCGCGGCCGAAGGCATGGACCTGCTCGATCAGATCAACCGCTCTGGCGTGGGGCGAGCACTGCCAGCGCTCGCGCAGCTGGTCGATAACGGCGATCTCGATCGTCTGGTCGCGCTCGCGCGCACTTTCGGCGCGGCGCAGGATTCGATGACCGACGAAATGGTCTCGCGCCTGGCCGAGACCGCGGCCGAATCGGTATCGCTCGTGGACCGTCTCAACCGCGCCGGCCTGGACCGGATCGTCGGTTCGCTCGAGCGTCTGGGCGTGATGCTCGAAGGTACGATGGGCGCGCTTGAGGCCGCAAGGCGCGACGTGGCGGCCCAGCCGGCCGCAGGCGGGGGCCTGGGCGGCCTGTGGCGGCTGCTCAGGGACCCGGAAAGCCAGGAGTCGCTGCGCTTCCTGATGTCCTTCGCGAAGGAATTCCGCAAGCGCGGCGGCTAGCGGCCGGGAAGTTGGGCCGCGCGCCCGAGCGCGGGACACGCCTTCAGCACTGCTCCCAGGGGAGCCCGTCGTGGCGCCAGCCGGAGACCACGTTGCGCTGGTGCTTAGCGTTCAGGGGACCTTCGAAGCCGTTCAGCACGTTGTAGACCCGAGAGAAGCCCTCCCGCTCGAGCGCTTCGCCCGCGTCCCGGGAGCGGTTGCCGCTGCGGCAGATGAGGACGATCGGGCGCACGGCGTGGTTCGTACCGGCGAGCTTCTTCACCTGGCCGACGAAATGCGGGTTGACCTCCCAGTCGGGCCCGTCGTTCCATGCCACGTGCAGGGCGCCGACCGGGTGGCCGACGAACAGGTACTCCATCTCGCTGCGGCAGTCGATGAACAGCGCGTCGGGGTTGTTCTGCAGGAACTCCTGCGCCTGCTTGGGCTCGAGATGGTCCATTGCGCCTATTATCGCGAGTGATGGGCAGCGAGTTCAAGGAACCCGGGCTCCGGAGACTGCGGGGGGCTGCCGCGGTAGTCGCACGATTCCGCTCACACGCCGTAGAGCTTGGGACACGTGCGGCAGGCTTCGGGTGCGGGCGCGTCCTCCCGAGCGGCCGCACCGCCCGCGACGGCGCCGAGCAGCATGCGCGAAGCACCGAGGACGCGCTCTGCGAACAGCGCGCGGAATTCCCGGTACGCTGCGCTTTCCCAGATCTCCCCAAACGGCTGCTCGTTCAGGTTCCCGAACTGCACCACCGGCACCTCGACGGCACGCCCGTCGAAGACGCGCGGGATGACGGTCTGCCCGACGAGTGACGTGTAGACGCACGGCGACACGGCGCCGTCAGCCGAGATGAACAGGATCCTCAGCGGATTGAGGTCGCATACCGCCATTTCTCTGAACGCGAGCGGGTAAGGCCGGAACGCAATGCCCGCCCGACGCGCCGCCGCCCGGGCTTCGTCGAGAGCCGCGCCGAGCGCACGCGCGGGCGGCCCCTTGCCGTAGGCGCGCAGGGCGTCCAGCCCCGGCGTGATGACGTAGTCGAGGTTCGTCGCCACCAGCTCGTCGGCGCCGAGATCGGCGGCCAGCTCGACCGCGCGCGGCAGCTCGGCGAGGTTTCCTGGCGTCATGAGGTAGAAGATCTCGACCTTCGGTGCAGCCGCGCCGCGGGCGCGCCGCAGAGAAATGAAGCCGCGCAGGTTCCCGAGCAGCTTTTCCAGATCGGAACCGACCCGCACCGCCTCGTGAGTTGCCGCGCGCGCGCCGGCGATCGACACCGCCATCAGGTCGAGCCCGAGGTCGAGCAGCCCTTCGCCGTTCTCGCGGGTGAGTCGCGTGCCGTTGGTGGTGAAGCCGACGCGACAGCCTGCGCTCTTCGCCCGCGCGATCATGTCGAAGATGCGCCGGTGCAGCATCGGCTCGCCCCAACCCTGGAGGTGAACCCATTTCGCACGTTCGAAGGCGGCGGCGGCGCGCTCGAAGGTTTCCCAGGCCATGTCGCGCGCCGGCCAATGCTCGGCAAGGACTGTCACCGGGCACATCACGCACTTGAGATTGCAGCGCGAGGTCACCTCGATCTGGAACGCCTCGAACGGGCGTTCCTTCTCGCGCTTCCTGAACCAGCTGACGGCTGCGCCGATCATCGTCTTCGACAGATGATAAGCCGCGGCGCCGGCCGGCGGTAGTCGCCGGTCGGCGCTGGAGCCCGCTCGGCCGGAGCGCTACTTGATGTCGGGGACCGGGAAGATCACCCCGCCGAACAGCAGCCACGCAAGGAGCAGCGTCCAGAAGATGTTCACGATCTGGGCCCCGATGAAGGCCACCGCCGGCCGCCCGCCTTCCATGGTGGCGAGGTCGACGAACTTGGTCTCCAGGCCGATGCACACGAACGCGAGCGCGAACCACCAGGTGCGCAGCTCGCCGAGCGCGCTGCCGGTGCCTCGCACCATGTCGGCGGGCAGGAAGAACGAGAACACGAAAGAGGCAATCAGGAAGCCGAGCACGAACTTCGGGAAGCGCTCCCAGATGATGCCGGCGCTGGGCTTTGCGGCGCCTACCGCAGTGCCCTTGTAGGTCCACCACACGACCAGGATGAAGGCCGCCACGCCGATCAGCGCGTTCTGCGAGAACTTCACGATCACGCCGGTTTTCATCGCTGCGTCGCTGATGAGCGCGCCCGCGGCAACCACCGTGGCGCTGGTGTCGAGCGTGCCACCCATCCAGGCGCCCGCGACGATGTCGGGCATATGGAACGCCTTCACCAGCCACGGCATGAGGATCATCATCGGCACCGCGACGATCAGCACGAGCGAGGTGACGTAGGAGAGCTTCTTCTTGTCGCCCTGGATCGCGCCGCAGGTGGCGATCGCCGCCGACACGCCGCAGATCGCGACCGACGAGGAGAGCATGGCCGCGAAATCGTCGTCCACCTTGAGCTTGCGCGCGAGCCAGAAGCACACGTACCAGATCACCGTCACGACCAGGATCGCCTGGATGATCCCCAGCGCGCCGGCCTGCAGCACCTCCATGAACAGCAGCCCGGCGCCCAGGATCACCAGCCCGGTCTTGATGTAGTACTCGGTCTGCACTCCGGGCGTGAGCCACTTCGGGGTGCCGATGGTGTTGCTGATCAATAGGCCCATGAGCAGCGCGAAGATCACGTACTCGACCCCGTATTCGACGAACAGCCCGTTGCCCGCGAGCATGCGCGCGATCCAGGCGAGCACGAACACCACCGGGAATGCGAGGACGAACGCGCCGACCTTGCCGCCGATGAGGGCGAAGCCGATTGCGCCGACGACCAGCCCCGCGATCCCGATGTAGACGCCCTTGCCGAGGTTCGCGCCGGAGAAGACCTTGTCCGCGGTGGCCGAGGCGTGTCCGCGAATCTCGGTGCCGAGGGAGCCGGCGACCGTATTGCGTCCTCCGGCCTTGGCCAGGGCGCCGGCGGCGCTTTCGACCGCCTTGCGGTCGTTCTTCGCGAGCGCCGCCTTGAGGTCGTTCGCGCTGGCTGCGACCGGCTTGCCCGCATCGCCCTTGCTCCCGGCGTCCTTGATGACGGCGTCCAGAGCGGTGCTCCAGTCGGCTGCGCGCGCGGCGATCTGCGCATCCGTCGTCCAGCGGAACGTGGAACTCACGCTGCCGAGATTGAACAGCTTCCCGCTGTGGATGATCAGCGCGGCGATGATGATGAAAAACCCGAGATAGACGGCGACCCAGTCCTCGGTCCTCCACTTCTGCGCAGCCATGTTTCCCCCTCTTCTAGGTTTCGGCCTGGTGCGTTCGAATTGTCGTTTCGCTTGCGGGCAGCGCGGGCGGCCGTGAACCGCGCCGATTCAAGGATTCTTGCAGGGCATCGCCCGAGCAGCCCAATAAATATACTCATGGGCTCGTCAGAGTCTTCTATAGCATGCCCACTACAGCGGGGCTTGGTGCACCGCAATAGCCTATCTGGCGCGGAACAGCCGTGGAGAGCCTGCTGGAACCGGTAGCCGAGCACGTCGCGTAGCCGCGCTGACGCGCGGCTACGCCGCAGAGCGGACGGATTCCGCGCCCTGCAGGGCGACGAGGCGCTCCTTGGCGAACTGCACGAAGCCGCTCACCAGGCGCGAGTGGAACCTTTCCTTCGGGTAGACCACCGACAGGTGGCGGTTGAGGCGCGGCGACAGCGGAATCTGCACCAACTGCCCGAGTTGCGTCTCCTTGGCCACGGTGGCGCGCGACATGATGGCGAAGCCCAGGCCGGTGGCTACCAACCCTTTCAGCGCTTCGGGGCTCCCCATCTCCATCACGACCTGCAGCGATTCGGGCGACACGCCCGCCTTCTGCAGGTAATGGTCGATGACCTCGCGCGTGCCCGATCCCGGCTCGCGGCTGATGTAGGCATGCTCGGTGAGCAACTCCGGCGTCGCGGACTTCAGCTTCGCCAGCGGGTGCGAGGGCGCGCACACGACTTGCAGCTCGTCGTCGCAGCACACGTCGGTGACGAGCGAGGGCAGGTGCGAATCACCCTCGATGAAGCCGAGGTCGAGCGCGCGCTCCGCGACGCGGTCCTGCACGGCCTCCGAATTGGCCACGAACAACCGCGGCACCACGGCCGGGTAGCGCGACTTGAACTCGCCGAGGATCTGCGGCAGCAGAAACTCGGCGATCGTCGTGCTCGCACCGATGAGCAGCGGGCCGGCCACCTGGCCGCTCATCTCCTTGAGGCGCGTGTCGAGTTCTGCGGAGAGCGCGAGGATGCGCTCGGCGTACTCGAGCGCCTGGATTCCGGCGGGGGTGAGCACGATGCGCCCCTGCGCGCGGTCGAACAGCCGCGTGTTGAAGTGGTCCTCGAGCTGGCGGATCTGGAAGGTCACCGCGGGCTGCGTCATGAACAGCGCCTCGGCCGCCTTGGTGAAGGACAGGTGCTTCGCCACAGCGTGAAAGACCTGCAGGCGACGGTCCGCCATGACTCCCCATAAGGTCCCGGTAGAAGGGCCCTTATTGAAGCACAAATAGGCCCCTTCTAGCAGGAACCCCTTGACCGCGACGTTCCTAGGGCAAGGACGGGAGAGGCCCGGTCGCGCTGTCGCGCTTCGCCCGGGCGAGGCAGGCCCCGTCTTGAGGGGCGAAGTTCCCGTCAGTCGATGATGTGGTGGACGGGCGCCTTCTCCATTGCCCACTTGCCGGTCTCCCGGTCGTAGCGGGACAAGGTGAAGCAATGCCAGTTCTCGTCATCCAGCTTCATGTGATCGCCGCGATAGTAATACCCCGGCCACCGCGTTTCCTCGCGGAACAGCGTGTGCCGGGTCACGGACTCCGAGGCGAGAAGCCGGTGGTTCAACTCCCATGCTCGCTGCAGCTGGTGAAGGTCTTCGGCGCCCATCTGGCTCATGTCTTCCTTCAGCATGCCCAGCAGCTCGAGCCCGCGGTTGAGCAGCTGGCTGTTCGTCATGTAGTTGGTGCTGATGCCGCCCACGTATTCGTCCATGAGCTTCTCGAGGCGCTGAAGACCCTGGATCGGCAGAAGGTAGCTCGGCGATACGGTTCCGGCGACGATCTCGTTGCGGCCGACCCGGTAGTTCTCCAGCGGCTGGAAGATCATCTTTTCGAGGTCGCGATATTCCTGCTCGCTGACCTGCGGCTGGGCCCTTCCCAGGTCCTTCACGTACTTGACCGCCGCCTTGCCGGCGATCCGGCCCTCCGCGAAGGACCCTGACGAGAACTTGTGGGCGCTGCCGCCGATGGTGTCGCCGGCGCCAAAAAGCCCGTCGACCGTCATCATGCGGTTGTATCCCCACTGGTATTCCGCGGGGGCACAGTCTTCCGGTCCGCTCGCCCACGCGCCGGAGCAGGTGGCGTGAGAGCCCATGACATAAGGCTCGGACGTGGTCAGCTCGGGATTGACGTGCTTGGGGTCGATGTTCTGCGACGCCCAGACGACCGCCTGCCCGATCGTCATGCCGAGGAAGTTCTCCCAGCCGACGGTCTCCTTGTGGGGGTCCTGGAAGGCCTCCTTGGTCACCATGCGGATGGGGCCGCGGCCGGCCTTCGTCTCCTCGAGAAAGGCGTGGTTCCTGAGGCAGGTCGGCACCGGATGGTGGTCAATGTAGTCGCCCACCAATTCCCTGGTGTGGTTAACCCATTTGGACTCGTACTCCTCGCCGTTGCCGTTTTGAGTGTACGTCTTCAGATGGAGGAAGTAGGCACCGACGGGACCATAGCCGTCCTTGAAGCGGGTCAGGACGATGCGGTTTTCCATCTGCGTCATCTTGGCGCCGACCTGGATCGGAAGCGCGTAGCACGACCCGCTGCTCCAGGGCGCATACCAGGTCCGCCCCATGCCCTCGCCCACGGCGCGCGGCTTGAAGATATGCGATGCGCCGCCGGCGCAAACGATGACGGCCTTCGCGCGGAACACATGGTAATCGCCCGTCCGCACATTGAAGCCGACGGCGCCGGCGACCCGGTTGGCCTTGCTCTGGTCCATCAAGAGGTGCGTCACCATGATCCGGTTGTAGACCTCGGTCGCGGCCTTGCGCGCGGCCTCGGCGACGATCGGCTTGTAGCTCTCGCCGTGGATCATGATCTGCCACTTGCCCTCGCGCTGGTACCGCCCGGTCTTGGGGTCCTTCATCATCGGCAGGCCCCATTCCTCGAACTTGTGCACCGACGCATCGACGTGCCGGGCGATGTCGTAGCCCAGGTCCTCGCGCACCAGGCCCATGAGGTCGTTGCGGGCGTAGCGGACATGGTCCTCGGGCTGGTTCTCGCCCCATTGCATGCCCATGTAGCAGTTGATGGCGTAAAGACCCTGGGCGACCGCGCCGCTGCGCTCGATGTTCGCTTTCTCGACGCAGACGATCTTCAGGTCGCGCCCCCAGTAGCGGGACTCGTAGGTCGCCCCGCAGCCCGCCATGCCGCCGCCGATGACGAGGATATCCGCGTCGACGAATACCGTTTTCCTGCCTCCGAACAGTGACATCAGACGACTCCCTGCTTGAGTTGGCCCGGACGCAAGGTGGGCAATCCGCCCTTGATGTTGAGCCCTTCCGGTTCGTGCGCGAGTTCCTGCCTGGCGAAATCCTCGGCGCGGGGTGAATCGTACTCGGCCGGTCCCTTGATCGATCCCCAAGGCGTCGTCCGGATCGGAGACACGAAGTTCTTCTCACGGCCGTCGCGGAACTTGAGCTTCCACGAAATCGTCGCCTTCGCCTCCTCGCGCAGCACCCGGACACTGTGGCCCAGCGGGGCGAAGTCGGCATAGCCGCGGACATCGATGGCGTGTTGCGGGCAGGCCTTCACGCAGGAGTAGCACTCCCAGCACATGTTCGGCTCGATGTTGTAGGCCCGCCGATAGGTCTTGTCGATGTGCATGATGTCGGACGGGCAGATGTCGACGCACTGCCCGCAACCGTCGCACCGGGTCATGTAAACGAAGGTTGGCATGGGTTTCCCTGTCTCCCGTGATCAGTAGTGCCGGGGCTGCCCGCGAGCGATGCCGAACTTCTCGGGCTTGTCGGCCGGCGCAGGCAGGTTGCTCCTGGTTTCGTTCGCGTAGGAAACCCTCTTCTCGAAGGCCGCCGCGGGCTTGAAGAACATGTGGGCGAACTTGGACCACGGCACCGATCCGAACAGCACCGTCGTCGCGAGGATGTACAGGCCGAACAGCACGCCGGCGCCCGCGCTGCCCCGCGACTGCAGGTAGGCCCAGATCAGGCCCAGCGTCACGCTGGCGAGCAGCGAGAGGATGAACAGGTCGGCGCGCGCGACGCGGAAGGGCGAATTGCCCTCGGCGACGACATCGACCCGGATGAAGAACCAGAACCAGTAGCCGCCGAGGCAGACCATCAAGCCGCCGATCCACCAGAGCTGCGGCAGGATGGCGGGCGTCGGCGTCGCGGGCGTGGGGTAGGCAAACACCATCACGGCCGTCGTAACCACGTGGATCGCGAACCCGTACATGGTCAGCAGGTGGGAGACGCGGCGACGCGCGTTGCAGAATTCACCGGAGGTCAGAACGTCGACCACGCCGGTCTTGATCGCAATCCCCACCAGTTCCCCGCTACCGACCTGCGTCGGCCCCTTGTCCCTGGATTTCCGCCAGTTCTCGAAGAAGTACCTCGCGCTTCCCTTGTGCACGACCTCGAACAGCGTTCCCGCCGCGACCAGGATGATCATGATGACGACGTAGGTCTGCATCATGGCAGGCGTGATCGACGCCGCAAGGCCGGCAAACGGATTGCTGGTGAACATCATGACTGACCTCGTGTCTTCGCTTCTTTCGTGCCGGGAATTCTAAGCGCCGCCCGGAGCGAAAGCGCCCTGAACTTGGCTATGCGCCCATAGATGCTTTCAATGCGGCAGGCGTGGTGCTAGGCTGCGTGGCGAATGAAACTGCTGCTCGCCTTGCTCCTTGCCGTCGCGCTTCCCGCACGCTCCCAGGAAGCGCCCGAGTGGCTCGATCGGGCTAGTGACCGAGCGCTCGCACCTCGAAGCGCATTGCAGCCAGATCGCCGAGAGCCCACGTCGCAGGCGCCGCGAGACCCGCGACCGTACCGGGATTGACGAGCCAGCTTTCGCCGCCTTTCACGTTGGCGACGCGCCGCACCTCGGCCTGGTGCGAGTGCCCGCAGCACACGAGATTCCAGTCGCCGGTGCAGGCCATCGCGTAGCCGTAATCCGGGTAGTGCACCAGGAACACCTTGCGCCCGCCGAGCTCGAGGCGGGCATCGGGACCGTGGTATTGGAGCAGCCCGCCACTGCTGCGCGAAAGGTTGTGCAGCATCACCGGGTCGCCGAGGTTGTTGCCGTGGATGACGTGCAGCGGCAATCCGAGTGCTATCGCCGGCTTGAGCGTCTGCGCGCCGATGACGTCGCCGCAGTGGACCACGGCAGCGACGCCCTGTTCCTTCGCCTCGCGCACTGCTTGCGCGAGGGCGTCGGCCCGATCATGGCTGTCCGAGACGATGCAGATCTTCATCGGCGCATCGGATCAGTGGCGAATTTCCGCATGGTGGGCGATTGTAGCCGCTACCGCGGCGAGTGCCTGCAACGATTCGCCTATGCACACATAGAATGCCCGAATCCCACCGGCCCGCATAAGTCCGTAGACTTTACCGCTTGACCCGTGTCCTTATCCTCGTTCTAGGCTGGTGCGCATCCGCGCCCGCCGTCGCCGCCGACGGCGGCGCGCTGGCGTGGTGGATCTGGCCGATCGCGCTGTTCGCGGTGACGTTCGCGCTCGGTGTCGTGGCCGTCCTGGGCGGAGTCGGCGGCGGCGTGTTGTTCGTGCCGATCGTCGGCGGGTTCTTCCCATTCCACATCGACTTCGTGCGCGGTGCGGGCCTGCTCCTCGCGCTCTCGGGCGCTCTTTCGGCCGCGCCGGCGCTGATGCGCGGGGGCTTCGCGAGCCTGCGGCTCGCAATGCCGCTCGCGCTCGTGGGCTCGGTCACATCGATCATCGGCGCGTTGGTCGGCCTCGCCCTGCCCACCGCGATTCTCGAAGTCGCGCTCGGCCTCACAATCCTTGCCATCGCCGCGCTGATGGCGGCGGGGCCGAAGGCCGACCGCCCACAGGCGGGCGCGCAGGACGCGATCAGCGCGGCGCTCGGCATGCACGGCACTTACCACGATCCCGCGATCGGTCAGGACGTCGCCTGGAGCGCGCGCCGCACGCCTGCCGCGCTGGCCGCCTTCGCCGGCATCGGCATGGTCGCCGGCATGTTCGGCCTGGGCGCGGGCTGGGCGAACGTGCCGGTGCTCAACCTGCTGATGGGCGCGCCCCTCAAGCTCTCGGTGGGGACTTCGGGCCTGGTGCTGTCCATCGTCGATACCTCGGCGGCGTGGGTGTACATCCACCGCGGCGCGGTGCTGCCGATGCTGGTCGCGCCCTCGATCATCGGCGTGATGCTCGGAGCGAGGATCGGCGTGCGCCTGCTGCGCGTGGTGCATGCCGCGCACGTGCGGCGCATCGTGCTCGCCCTGCTGCTTATCGCCGGCGCGCGCGCACTGGCCAAGGGCCTGGGGATCTGGAGCTGAACATGCCGGCCGCGAGGGAACAGCAGGTCTACGCGCGCTGGCTCGACTGGGGCACGCGCATCGGCCTCGCGGCGCTGGTGGCCTCGTTCTTCGCCTATGCCTTCGGCGCGCTGGAGCCGCTCGTGCACCTCGAGCACCTGCCCGGGCTCTGGTCGCTGCCCCTCGAGGATTATCTCGCGCTCAGCGGCGCGCCCACGGGCTGGGCGTGGATCACGCGGCTCGGCCATGGCGAGCCCCTCTGCCTCGCGGCAATCGCCGTTCTCTCCACGGTGACTCTGGCCTGCTACCTGCGGCTCCTCGTGCAGCAGTTCCGCTCCGGCGCGCGCCTGCACGCATGGATCGCGCTCGCGCAGGCGGCGGTGCTCGTTGCCGCGATGTCGAGCCTGGTCTCCGGCGGGCACTGACACGCGCCATGGGCGGCGAGGTCAAGACCACCACCTGCTACATGTGCGCGTGCCGCTGCGGCATCCGCGTGCATCTGCGCGACGGCGCGGTGCGCTACATCGAGGGCAACCCGGAGCACCCGCTCAACAAGGGCGTGATCTGCGCCAAGGGCTCGAGCGGCATCATGAAGCAAGTGTCGCCCGCGCGGCTGACGCGCCCGCTGAGAAGGAAGGCCGGAGCCGAGCGGGGCGCGGGCGAGTTCGAGCCGATCTCGTGGGACGAGGCGTTCTCCATGCTGGAGAAGCGGCTCGCGCCCATCCGCGCGACCGATCCGAGGAAGTTCGCGCTCTTCACCGGACGCGACCAGATGCAGGCGCTGACGGGCCTGTTCGCGCGCCAGTTCGGCACGCCCAACTACGCCGCCCACGGGGGCTTCTGCTCCGTGAACATGGCTGCGGGCATGATCTACACGATCGGTGGCTCGTTCTGGGAGTTCGGCGGCCCGGACCTCGAGCGCGCGAAGCTCTTCGTCATGCTCGGCACCGCCGAGGACCATCACTCCAATCCGCTCAAGATCGCGATCTCGAGATTCAAGCGCGACGGCGGGCGCTTCGTCTCGATCAACCCGGTGCGCACCGGCTACTCGGCGATCGCCGACGAGTGGGTGCCGATCCGTCCCGGCACCGACGGCGCGCTGCTGCTCGCGCTGTGCAACGAGATCGTCGCGACGGGCCTGTACGACCGCGAGTTCGTCGCGCGCTACACGAACGGCGGGCACCTCGTGATCACGGATTCCGCCTCGCCGCAGCACGGCCTCATCGCCACCGACGAGGATTCCGATCCCGTCAACCCGCAATATCCGCAGAACCAGCTGTGGTGGGACCGCCACTCGGGCCGGCCGGTGATCAGCCACACGCCGGGGGCGGACCCGCGCCTCTTCGGCGATTACCGGCTTGCCGACGGCACGCGCGTGCAGCCCGCGTTCCAGCTGCTCGCCGAGCGCCTGCGCGCGCACACCGCGGAGTGGGCCGAAGGCATCACGGGCATTCCGGCGGCGACCATCCGGCGCCTCGCGCACGAGATGGGCATCACTGCGCGCGACGAGAAGATCGAATTGCCGATTGCCTGGACCGACTGTTGGGGCAAGGAGCATCAAACCGTGACCGGGAACCCGGTGGCGTTTCACGCCATGCGCGGCCTGGCGGCGCACTCCAATGGCTTTCACACCGTGCGCTCACTCGCCATCCTCATGAGCCTTCTGGGTACCATCGACCGGCCCGGCGGTTTCCGTCATAAGGCACCGTTCCCGCGCGCCATCCCGCCTTCCGCCAAGACGCCAACCGGTCCCGAGGGCGTGAAGCCCAACACACCGCTCGCCGGACTCGCGCTCGGCTGGCCCGGCTCGCCCGAGGACCTGTTCGTGGACGCCGACGGCAAGCCCGTGCGCATCGACAAGGGCTTCTCCTGGGAATACCCGCTCTCGGTGCACGGCCTGATGCACAACGTGATCACCAACGCGTGGCGCGGGGATCCGTATCCGCTCGACACGCTGCTGATCTTCATGGCCAACATGGCATGGAACTCCACGATGAACACCGTGGAGGTGCGCAAGATGCTGAACGACCGCGGGGCGGATGGTGAGTACAAGATCCCGTTCCTCGTCGTGTGCGACGCGTTCCAGTCGGAGATGACGGCGTTCGCCGACCTGGTGCTCCCGGACACCACGTACCTGGAGCGCCACGACGTGATGTCGATGCTCGACCGCCCGATTTCGGAGTTCGACGGCCCCATGGACTCGGTCCGCGTTCCGGTGCTGCCGCCCGCGGGCGAGTGCAAGCCCTTCCAGGAGGTGCTGATCGAGCTGGGCAGCCGCCTGAAGCTCCCCGCCTTCGCCGATGCGCAGGGCGCGCGCAAGTACCGCGACTACCCGGACTTCATCGTGCGCCACGAAACCGAGCCGGGCTCGGGCATCGGCTTTCTCGCCGGCTGGCGTGGCGCCGACGGCACGAAAGCGCTGCGCGGCGAGCCCAACCCGCGCCAGTGGGAGATGTACGAGAAGAACAATTGCGTCTTCAAGTACGAGCTGCCGCCCTCTTACCGCTACATGCGGAACTGGAACCGCGGCTACATGGAGTGGGCGCAGCGCGTCCGCCTGCGCCGCTGGGGCGATCCGGTCCTCGTGCACCTGTACTCGGAGGTGCTGCAGAAGTTCCGTCTCGCCGCGCAGGGCAAGTGGCTGGGCCGCTGCCCGCCCCCCGAGCTCGCGAAACGGGTGGAAATCTACTTCGACCCGCTGCCCTTCTACTACGCGCCGCTCGAGGCGCAGGCGACCGATACGGACAAGTACCCGCTCGCCGCGGTGACGCAGCGGCCGATGGCGATGTACCACTCCTGGGACTCGCAGAACGCGTGGCTGCGCCAGATCCACGCGCACAACTACCTGTTCATCAACCCGCGCACCGCGCGCGCTAGCGGCATCGCCGACGGCGCATGGCTCTGGGTGGAGTCGCAATGGGGCCGCGTGCGCTGCATGGGCCGGCATAGCGAGGCGGTGGAGCCGGGCACCGTGTGGACCTGGAACGCGATCGGCAAGCAGCCGGGCGCCTGGGGGCTCGAGCCGGAGGCGAACGAAGCGAGGAAGGGCTTTCTGCTCAATCACCTCATTTCGGACAGGCTGCCGGGCGACACGTCGAATTCCGACCCGATCACCGGCCAGGCGGGCTGGTACGACGTGCGCGTGCGCGTCTACCCGGCGGACGAGGCGGGAGTGTGGCCCGAGTTCCGGACCCTCGCCGCCGCGCCGGGCACGCGCGCGGGGCCGCACAGCTGGATGGCGTACGTGGCGGGCAAGGAGATTGGCGAGTGAGCACGAAGCAGCTCGCGTTGGTCATCGACCTCAACGTCTGTGTCGGCTGCCACGCCTGCGTGACGAGCTGCAAGCAGTGGAACACCTCGGGCGAAGCGGGCTACCTGTCGGACGACAACCCCTACGGCGCCGACCCGACGGGGACGTTCTTCAACCGGGTGCAGACCTTCGAGGTCGGCGAATTCCCCAATACGGAGACGGTGCACTTTCCGAAGTCCTGCCTGCATTGCGAGGACCCGCCCTGCGTGCCGGTGTGCCCCACGGGGGCGTCCTACAAGCGCGCCGAGGACGGCATCGTGCTTGTGGACTACGACAAGTGCATCGGCTGCAAGTACTGCTCGTGGGCCTGCCCGTACGGCGCGCGCGAGGTCGACGAGCACCAGAAGGTGATGAAGAAGTGCACGCTGTGCGTGGACCGCATTTACGACGCGAAGCTGCCGGAGTCTGAGAGGAAGCCGGCCTGCGTGCTCGCGTGTCCCACCAGCGCGCGGCTGTTCGGCGACATCCACGATCCGCAATCGGATGCCTCGCGCGCGATCCGCGAGCAGGGTGGCTACGCGCTGATGCCCGAATGGGGCACGCAGCCGGCGAATCACTATCTGCCTCGAAGGAAGACCGCGAAGCACTTGCACCCGGACGAGCTCGAGCGGCACGACAACCCGCTCAAGGTGGACGGGCAGCTGCCGCGCCCGGCGACCGGCGAGCCGGCGCTCGACGACGTCACGAGCTGGTAAGCCATGCGGCCCGCCTGGTCGGTGCTCCTGCTCACCACGCTGATCGGCGCGGGGCAAGGGCTGTTTCTCGCTCTGGTCGCGGCCGAAGCCTTCGGCCGCGGCGGGCCGACGCTGTTCGTGCCGGGGGCGGTGCTCATCCTCGTGCTGCTCGGCGGCGGGCTGCTCGCCTCCTTCTTTCATCTAGGCCGACCCGAGCGCGCGTGGCGGTCGGCGGCCATGTGGCGCACCTCATGGCTCTCGCGAGAGGTGATCGTGCTGCCCGCATTCATGGCGGCGGTGGCCGCGTGGGGCGCGGCGCACTGGCTGGGATGGACCACGACGCAGGCGCTCGGCGCGGCGGGCGTCGTGCTCGCGCTCACGCTCTTCGTGTGCACGGGGATGATCTACGCGTGCCTGCCATTCCTGCAGGAGTGGCGCACGCCGCTCACGGTCGTCAACTTCGCGCTGCTCGGCAGCGCCTCCGGCCTCACGGTGGCGGCGGCGCTCGCCGCGTGGTTGCAGCCGGAGGTCGCGCGCGGCTACGTCGTTGCCGCGCTCATCGCCGGCGCCCTTGCCTACCTGGGGCGGCTCTCATCGCTTGCGCGCAACGCGCGCCTGCGCCCGAAATCAACGCTTGCCACCGCGATCGGCGTGAAGCACCCGAAGATCGTGCAGATCGCGCAGGGCGCCATGGGCGGCTCGTTCAACACGCGGGAGTTCTTCCATGGCCGCCCGCGCGAGGTGGTGCGCGCCGCGCGCTGGATGCTGCTGGCTCTGGTGTTCCCGGCGCCCGCGGTGCTGATGCTCGCCGCGCCGCAGTCGGCGCTGGTGCTCATCGCCGCGTTCCTGCTGCAGTACGCGGGGCTGCTCGCCGAGCGCTGGTACTTCTTCGCCGAGGCGAAGCACCCGCAGAATCTGTACTACCAGGCTATTGCCTGAGGCGGGGCTCGGCGGCGAGCATCAGGCAGAGTGTCGCGCCGGAGGCCGCAGAAGATTTGATCTTTATCATGATGTTCCCCTGCCGCCGGTATAGCCTTTGCGGGTCGTCAGGCAAGATTCATTCGAGGAGAATCTCGTGGCGGACCCGCATCCCATCGTAGTGTATTCGAAGCGCGCGAAGTTCGAGGACGTGCGCGACGACCTGAAGCTCTCCATAGAGGCGAAGGGCTTGGTTATCGACTACCAGTCGTTCGTCAACCGCATGCTGGAGCGCACCGGCAAGGACGTCGGCTCGGCGCGCAAGCTCTATGTCGACGCGCAGGCGTTCGTCTTCTGCAGCGCCGCCCTGTCACGCAAGACCATGGAAGCGGACCCGGCGAACGCGTCGCAGTGCCCCTACAGCATGATGGTCTACGCCACGGTGCGGGAGCCCGAAAAGGTCTTCGTCTCGTACCGGCGCCCCTGGCGCCCGGACGGCTCGGCCGCCTCCAAGGCGGCGCTCAAGGAAGTGGAGGCGCTGCTCGACGGCATCGCGCGCGAGGCGCTCAAATGAAGAGTTCCGCCGCCTCGCCGAGTGTCGCCACGGCGTCGAAGGCCGGGCCGACGAAGTTGTTTGCCCACTCGCTCAAGGCGATCCTGGTTTCGGGGAAGCGCGAGTGACTTTGGAGGGAGGCAAATGATCGGGTTCGCCCAAGGCTGCCGCGCGTTTCCTGAGTCCTACCGTGCGGGCAATGAGCTCCGCGCCGTGCCCGAGCAGGAAGGATTTGAACCCCAAGGCGGCGGGCGAGAGGCGCTTCTTCTCGCGATGGATTACGTACCAGTCGCGCATCACCGGCGTGCCGATCACGTCCAGCACGGTGATGCGCCCGGTTGCGACCTCCAGGCCCACCGTGTGCAGCGACAGGAAGCTCACGCCCATGCCCGCCATCACCGCCTGCTTGATGGTCTCATTCGAGCTGATCTCGACTGTCTCGCGCGGGCGGAAGCCGCGCTCGGCGAACACCTGTTCCATCGAGCTGCGCGTGCCCGAGCCGCGCTCGCGGATGAGGAAGGTTTCCTGCGCCAGCCGCGCCAGCGGTATGCGGCGCTTGCGCGCGAGCGGATGATCGGGCGCGGCGATGATCGCGATCGGGTGGGTGGCGAACGCCACCGCGACCGTATCCAGGCCGCGCGGCGGACGGCCCATAATGGCGAGGTCAATGGCATTCTCGGCGAGATCGCGCACCACCGCCTCGCGATTGCTCACCGAGAGCTTTACCCGCACGTCGGGATTTGCGCGCCGAAATTCGACCAGCAGCCTGGGTACGTGGTACTTGGCGGTGCTCACCACCGAGATCGACAGCTCGCCGCCGCGCGATCCCTTGAGCGCGGCAAGCTCTTCGCCGGCCTCGCGCAGGCGCTGCACGACCGCGCGCGCGCATTCGGCCACCGTCTGCCCGGCAGGGGTGATATCAACGCGTCGGCCCATGTGCTCGACGAGCGGCAGGCCGACTTCCTGCTCGAGCTGCTGCATCTGCATCGACACCGCCGGCTGCGTCAGGTGCAGCTCGGCCGCGGCGCGCGAGAACGAGCGCTGGCGCGCCACGGCCTCGAACACCTTCAGCCTGCGCAGGGTCACATGCCGGAGAGTCATACGTAAGAGAAGTTTATAGAAAGAATAAGAAAATGTGAATTGTGCTTATGAAATGCAGGGCGTAAAAAGGCGGGACAAACGACGGAGAGAGAACATGGGCAACGCGCAAAAGCCTTCCTACAGCGCCGGCGTCAAGGCGTACCGCCAGACTTACTGGGAACCGGATTACAGGGTGCGCGACACCGATCTGCTGGCGTGCTTCAAGATCACGCCGCAGCCGGGCGTTGAGCGCGAGGAGGCTGCCGCCGCGGTCGCGGCCGAATCCTCCACCGGCACCTGGACCACGGTGTGGACCGATCTGCTCACCGATCTCGATCACTACAAAGGTCGCGCCTACGGCATCGAGGACGTGCCCGGTGACCCGGACTGCTTCTACGCCTTCGTCGCCTATCCGATCGACCTGTTCGAGGAAGGCTCGGTTGTCAACGTTCTCACTTCGCTGGTCGGCAACGTATTCGGCTTCAAGGCGATCCGCGCACTCAGGCTGGAAGACGTGCGTTTCCCGATCGCCTACGTCATGACGTGCGGCGGCCCGCCGCACGGCATCCAGGTCGAGCGCGACAAAATGGACAAGTATGGCCGGCCGATGCTGGGCTGCACCATCAAGCCGAAGCTCGGCCTGTCGGCCAAGAACTACGGGCGCGCCGTCTACGAGTGCCTGCGCGGAGGGCTGGACTTCACCAAGGACGACGAGAACGTCAATTCGCAACCCTTCATGCGCTGGCGCGACCGCTTCGGCTTCGTCGCCGAGGCGATCCGCAAGAGTGAGGCGGAGACGGGCGAGCGTAAGGGCCACTATCTCAACGTCACCGCGCCGACGCCGGAAGAGATGTACCGGCGCGCGGAGTTCGCCAAGAGCCTCGGCATGCCGATCATCATGCACGACTTCCTCACCGGCGGTTTCTGCGCGAACACGGGGCTCGCGAACTGGTGCCGCGAGAACGGCGTGCTGCTGCACATCCACCGCGCGATGCATGCGGTGATCGACCGCGACCGGCACCACGGCATCCACTTCCGCGTGCTGCTGAAGGCGCTGCGCCTCTCGGGCGGCGACCACCTGCACACCGGTACCGTGGTCGGCAAGTTGGAGGGCGACCGGCAGGCGACGCTCGGCTGGATCGACCTCCTGCGCGAGCGCTTCGTGAAGGAAGATCGCTCGCGAGGCATCTTCTTCGACCAGGACTGGGGCTCGATGCCGGGCGCTTTTGCGGTGGCCTCCGGCGGCATCCACGTCTGGCACATGCCGGCGCTGCTCGCCATCTTCGGCGACGATGCGGTGTTCCAGTTCGGCGGCGGCACGCTCGGCCATCCCTGGGGCAACGCCGCCGGCGCGGCGGCCAACCGGGTCGCGCTGGAGGCGTGCGTCGAGGCCCGCAACCGGGGCCGGGAGCTCGAGAAGGAAGGCAAGGACATTCTGGTCGCCGCGGCCAAGTCGAGCCCGGAGCTCAAGGCCGCGATGGAGACCTGGAAAGAGATCAAATTCGAGTTCGACACGGTCGACACGCTCGACGTGGCCCGAGCAGCATAGGGGGACGCATGAGCAGCGCGATGATGCAGGACTACAAGTCGAGCCTGGGTGACCCGGCGAGCCGCAAGTTCGGGACGTTCTCCTACCTGCCGCCGATGTCGGCGGAGCGGATCCGGGCGCAGGTCGCCTACCTCCTGAAGCGCGGCTGGTCGCCAGCGATCGAACATACCGAGCCGCAGAACGCGGGCGGCTCGTACTGGTACATGTGGAAGCTGCCGATGTTCGGCGAGACCAGCGTCGAGCGCGTCCTGGCCGAGGCCGAGGCCTGCCACCAGGCGCACCCGCGCGATCACGTGCGGCTCGTGGGCTACGACAACGCGCGCCAGACGCAGGGCGCGGCCATGGTGCTCTATCGCGGCCAAGCGGCCTAGGAGCCGGCGATGCTCGCAGCGCTGATCTTCGACCTCGACGGCACCCTCGCCGACACCGAGGAAACGCACCGCCAGGCGTTCAACGCCGCCTTCATCGAATTCGAGCTGTGGTGGGACTGGAGCCCGCCGCTCTACACGCAGCTGCTCGCGGTCTCGGGCGGCAAGGAGCGCCTGCGGCACTACATCGGCACGCTGCGCGTGCCGGCCGCCGAGCGCGAGCGCCTGCTGCAAATCGTGCCCGCGCTGCACGCGACCAAGACGCGCATCTACACCGAGCTCCTAGTGCGTGGGCAGCGCCCGTTCCGCGCTGGCGTGCTGCCGCTGCTGCGCGTGGCACACGGCGCGGGACTCAAGCTCGCCATCGCCTCCACCACGACCTCGGCCAACGTGAGCGCGCTGCTGCAGGCCTACCTCGGCCCCGCATCGGGCATCGTGTTCGACGTCATCGCCTGCGGCGACCAGGTGCAGGAGAAGAAGCCCGCTCCCGACATCTACCGACTGGTGCTCGGCAGCCTGCGCCTCTCGGCGGAGTCCTGCATCGCCTTCGAAGACTCGGCGAACGGCCTGCGCGCCGCCAAGGCGGCGGGGCTCGCGACGGTTATTACGCCCTCGCGCTGGACCGCGGGGGAGGATTTTTCAAGCGCCGACCTCGTGCTGGCTTCGCTCGAAGGGCTCGACCTGCCGCGGCTCACCCGGCTGCTGGGAGAAGCGCATGCCGCAGCTTGAGACGACGCTCACGGAGTTCATCATCGGCGAGCAGCGCCGCTTTCCCGGCGCCACCGGCGGCTTCACCGCGCTGGTGAACGACATTCGCCTTGCCTGCAAGCGTATCGCCTACCTCGTCGGCAAGGGCGCGCTCGCGGGCGCGCGCGGCGCCGCCGGCACGCGCAACGTGCAGGGAGAGGAGCAGCACAAGCTCGACGTGCTGGCGAACGACATCTTCCTGCGCACCAACGAGTGGGGCGGGTCGCTCGCCGGCATGGCGAGCGAAGAGCTCGAGCATCCGTACCGCATTCCGGACGAGTTCCCGCGGGGGCGCTACCTCCTCGCGTTCGATCCGCTTGACGGCTCCTCGAACATCGACGTCAACGTCCCGGTGGGCTCGATCTTCTCGGTGCTCGCCTGCCCGCAGGACATGGCGGGTGACGAGGAGCGAGCGTTCCTGCAGCCCGGCACGCGCCAGGTCTGCGCCGGCTATGCGATTTACGGCCCGACCACCATGCTGGTGCTCACGTTCGGGCGCGGCGTACACGGCTTCACGCTCGATCGCGAGATCGGCGAGTTCATCCACACGCATCCGGACCTGCGCGTGCCCTCGGACACCTCCGAGTTCGCGATCAACACCTCGAACAGCCGCTTCTGGGAGCCGGCGGTGAAACGCTACGTCGACGAGTGCTTGGCAGGCAGGAGCGGCCCGCGCGGCAAGGACTTCAACATGCGTTGGATCGCATCGCTCGTGGCCGAGGCGCACCGCATCCTGATGCGCGGCGGCGTGTTCCTGTATCCGCGCGACGAGCGCGAGGCGAGCCGCAGCGGGCGCCTGCGTTTACTCTATGAGGCGAACCCGATCGGCATGGTGATCGAGCAGGCGGGCGGGCGCGCGAGCACGGGCTACGGCCCGTCGCTGGAGGTGGAGCCGGCGGGGCTGCACCAGAGGACCGGCTTCGTGTTCGGCGCTCGGCACGAAGTCGAGCGCATCGAGCAGTATCACCGCGACTACAACGAGCGTCCGTACGACGCGCCGCTTTTCGGAGCGCGCGGGCTGTTCCGCGCCGCCGGCGGGGGCTGAGGGCGGCGCCATGTCCGAACGCCATCCGGTCATCGCCATCACCGGTTCCTCGGGGGCCGGCACCACCTCGGTGATGCGCACCTTCGAGCAGATCTTCCGGCGCGAGGGCGTCAATGCCGCCTTCGTTGAGGGCGACGCGTTCCATCGCTACGACCGCGCCGGGATGAAGCAGAAGATAGCCGAGGAGCTCGCGCGCGGCAACCAGCATGTCAGCCACTTCGGGCCCGAGAACAACCTGTTCGAGGAGCTGGAGGCGCTGTTTCGCGACTATGCCGCCACGGGCCGCGGCCGCACGCGCAAGTACCTGCACAACGACGCCGAGGCCGCGCCCTACGCGCAGCAGCCCGGCACCTTCACGTCGTGGCAGGAAATCGAGCCGGACACCGACCTGCTGTTCTACGAGGGCTTGCACGGCGCGGTGGTCACCGACAAGGTCAACGTGGCGCGCCACGTCGACCTGCTGATCGGCGTCGTGCCGGTGATCAACCTGGAGTGGATCCAGAAGCTGCACCGCGACCGCGCCGCGCGCGGCTACTCCACCGAGGCAGTCACCGATACAATCCTGCGGCGCATGCCGGACTACGTTCACTACATCATTCCGCAGTTCACGCAGACGCACATCAACTTCCAGCGCGTGCCGGTGGTGGACACCTCGAACCCCTTCATCGCGCGCCACATCCCGGCGGCCGACGAGAGCTTCCTCGTGATCCGCTTCGCCAATCCGCGCGGCATCGATTTTCCGTATCTGCTGACCATGCTGCACGACTCGTTCATGTCGCGGCCGAACACCATCGTCGCGCCCGGCGGCAAGATGGATTTGGCGATGCAGCTCATTTTCACGCCCATGATCTGGCGCCTGATGGAGCGGCGCCGGCAGTCGCTCGAGAAAGGCTAGGCGTGGCGCTGATTTCGCTCAGACAACTGCTCGATCACGCCGCCGCGAACAGCTACGGCGTGCCTGCGTTCAACATCAACAATCTGGAGCAGATCCAGGCGATCATGCAGGCGGCCGACGAGACCGACAGCCCGGTGATCCTGCAGGCCTCCGCCGGCGCGCGCAAGTACGCGGGCGAAGCGTTCCTGCGCCGGATGGTCGAGGCGGCGGTGGAAGACTATCCGCATATTCCGGTGGTGATGCACCAGGATCACGGCGCGAGCCCGGCGGTGTGCCAGAGATCGATCCGCTCCGGCTTCTCCAGCGTGATGATGGACGGATCGCTGCGCGAAGACATGAAGACGCCGGCGCCGTACGACTACAACCTGCAGACCACGCGCAAGGTGGTCGAGATGGCGCACGCGGTCGGCGTCTCGGTCGAAGGCGAGCTCGGGTGTCTGGGTTCGCTCGAGACCGGCGAGGCAGGCGAGGAGGACGGCGTCGGCGCGCAAGGCAAGCTCTCGCGCGACCAGCTGCTCACCGATCCGGAGCAGGCGGCCGATTTTGTCGCGGGCACGGGCGTGGATGCGCTTGCGGTGGCGATCGGCACTTCGCACGGTGCCTACAAGTTCAAGAAGAAGCCGACCGGCGACGTGCTCGCGATCGACCGCATCAAGGAGATTCACGCGCGGCTGCCGAACACGCACCTCGTGATGCACGGCTCGTCTTCCGTGCCGCAGGAGTGGCTCGCGGTGATCCGCGAGCACGGCGGCGTCATCAAGGAGACCTGGGGCGTGCCGGTCGAGGCGATCGTCGAGGGCATCCGCCACGGCGTGCGCAAGGTCAACATAGACACCGACATCCGCCTGGCCATGACCGGCGCGATGCGCCGCGCGATGGCAAAAGACCCGGCCGAGTTCGATCCGCGCAAGTTCTTCAAGGAAGCGATGCTCGCGGCAAAGGAGCTGTGCCGGGCGCGCATGGAGGCGTTCGGCTGCGCCGGGCAAGCCGCGCGCATCAAGCCGGTGTTGCTGGAGAAGATGGCGGCGCGCTACGCGAAAGGCGAGTTCTCGCCGCAGGTGCATTGAGTCGGGCCCTCGTTCCCGTCCAACAGAAAAGAAAAGCCCCGCGCAAGCGGGGCTTCGCTGGGCAGCAGCGCGAACTCAGAACTTGCGCGCGTAGGCCACGCCCAGAGAGTACTCCGACAGCGAGATCTCTTCGGTGGTCGTCGGCGGCAGGCCGAACTGCGCGAAAAGACTCTGGCCCGACACCGAGTTCTTTTGCGCGTACATGAAGGCGCCGGTGATTTCCGATTCCTTGTCGAGCGCGTAGGTCGCGCCGAGCGTGTAGTGGTTCTGCACCACGCCAGGGGCGAGGATGTTGAAGGTCACGTCCTCGCTGCGGATCGGGTTGTCGCTGCGTCCGTACCCCGCGCGCAGAGTCAGGCTAGCGTCCAGCGCGTATTGCACGCCGATCTTCCAGACGCCGACATCCTGCCAGCCGAAACCGCGGCCGTTGCTCGGCCCGAGCGAATTCGGGATTCCCGCCCCCCCGGCGATCTCGAAGGTGCTCGAATTGCCGACCGATTTCACGTCGCTGTAGTAGATCCGCTTGTAGTCCACTGCGACGAGCCAGGCGCTCTCCGGACGGAACGCAACGCCGACGCTCCAGTTCGCCGGCATGTCGAACCCGCCCTGCTCGGCGAAAAGACCGCGATACTTCTCGAACTTGCTCATCGCGATCTTGGTCGAATACGCCGCACCGACGGAGAATTCCTTCGTGAGGTTGCCGAAGTATCCGATCCGCGCACCCCAGCCCGTGGCCGAGTCGTAGCCGTTGTTGGTGAGATTCGCCGGGTCGTTCGAGAACCCCGCGAACCCCTGCAGACCGTCGGCCTTGAACCGCTGATAGCCGAAAAGCGGTGAGAGGCCCACGGAGTGCTCCGCGGAGAACTTCCATGCAACCGTCGGGGCGATGATTAGCTGTGAAAGGTCGACGCCCAGCTTGCCGTTGCCGCAGAGCAGGTTGTAGCTCGGCTGCTGCGGCCCGATGCCACCGGTCTGGAAGTTGTTACAGGTCGCGAGCCCTCCAGCGCTTGTAATTTCTCCGCCCGGATAGCTGGTGTTCATGCCGCCGTTGCCGTAGACGGTCACACCGAGCGCCAGATCGGGGCTGATCATCTGGTTGTAGGCGAATTCCGGAATGAAAAAGCTGGTCGCGCCGCTCTCGCTCGTGCCGTCGATGCCCGCCGGACCCGACCCGGTGCGCGAGGCCTCGCGGTGCGGGCTGAACCAGTCCACGCCGATGTCCCAGCGATTGCCGGAGAAGGCCATCGTTGCCGGGTTGTTGGCGCCGCCGAACGCGTTCTGCGCGACCGCGGTCGCCGCGCCCGCCATGCCCTTGGCTTGCATGCCGTAGCCGTGGGAGAAATACCCGTCGGTAGCGTGCGCCGCGCACGGCGCGAGTGCTGCGGCCGTGGCCGCGGCGATCAGTATCTTCCTCATGATTCCCCTTTTAGATGAACAGACTCACGTCCGCGTCGCGCGCCATAGGCAGAAAAGTCGCCGCTCCGCAGTACTCTTTCACTTCGGTGATGAAATCCTCGGGCTTGTACCCGAACAGATCCACGGTCATCTGGCAGCCGATCAGGTTCACGCCGCCCTCGATGCACGCAGTGCGCAGTTCCTCGACGCCGGCCACGCCCTTGTCGTGGATGGTCTTGCTCATCAGCATCGTCGCCATGCTCTCGAACCCCGGCACGATGGCCTGCACGGCATTCGGGATGTTCCAGTTGATGTGCTTGAACCACTCCGGGCCGAAGGGCATCTTCATCGGCATGCCCGGATTGCCGAGCGGGCTCACCTTCAGGTCGCTGATGTCCTTTCTCAGCAGGCCGAGGCCGTAGAAGGTGAAGAACATAGACACGTTCCAGCCGAGCGCGGCCGCGGTCGAGGCGAGGATGAAAGGCGGATACGCCCAATCGAGCGTGCCCTTGGTGGCGATGAGGGTCATCGAGGGCGTCTGCTTCTCGCGCAGCTCGGCGAGCTTCTTCGGCAGCAGCGCCTCCAGGCGTTCGTTGATCAGGCGGTCCAAGTCGGTGGGATCGGACATAGTCGACTCCTCGGTAGGGGAAAGTAATACTCTGCGGGAGTATGCGCCAAGAGTTTCCTCTGATGGGGGTACGCGGTTTCCCTTATGCGGCATCGCACCATAGCGAAAATGGTAGACGCATACTCTACGGTGTATATTCGCGGCATGAGCGAACCCGCGATGCATGATCCGGAAGCGAAGAAGGCGATGAACGCGCGCCTCGCGCGCATCGAAGGCCAGGTGCGCGCGGTGCAGCGCATGATCGGCGAAGACGAGCCCTGCGAGAACATCGCGCAGCAGCTCGCCGCCGCGCGCAAGGCGCTCGACCGGGCCTTCTACGAAATGGTGTCGTGCATGATCCGGCAGGAGCCCCCCGCCGGAAACCAGGGGCGCACAGAGCGCGCGGGCAGGGTCGCCGAGCTGCTCGCGCGATTCGGATAATGACTCTCACTTACATGGAAGCCTGGACTCTCACATGAACTTCGATAAAGAACTCGATGCCCGCGGGCTCAACTGCCCGCTTCCCATTTTGAAGGCGAAGAAAGCGCTCAACGACATGCAGTCCGGGCAGGTCCTCAAGATCCTCGCCACCGATCCCGGTTCGGTGAAGGACTTCCAGGCCTTCTGCAAGCAGACCGGCAACGACCTGCTGTCGCAGGCCGCGGCGGAAAAGGAATTCACTTTCTTCCTCAAGCGCAAGTAACCGCAATGCGCCCGGGCGGCTAGGCGACGCTGCCGAAGCCCTTGTCGGTGGCGCCCGCCGGCGCCTTGAGCCCCGCGATCCGGCAGCCTTGCGCGACCGGACCGCCGGGAAACAGCAGATAGAGGTGCCTGATCCCGCCCTGGCGATGGAATTTCTCGCCGAGCGCGTCGTGCAGTTCGCGCAGGTTGACGGCGGTCGCTGCGTGTCTCGCGAAGTATTCCTGCAGGGCGCGCAGCGCTTCCCAGTGCGCCTCGACGAGTTCCAGGCCTTCCTGCCGCGCGGACTCGACTGCGAGCGCAGGCGTCCAGCCGACCGGGGCATCGGGGAACAGGGGGTCCCTGGCGGCGCCGCTGCCGCCGCCGATGATTTCATCCATCAGGCTCATCGTTCAACGCTTGCGGATCTGGAACACGTATTCGCCGGGCGCGCTTTCCCGCGCATCGGCGAGCTCCAGGCCGGTCGCCTTCACCCAGCTGCGGACGTCCGCCCGGATGCCGGGGCAATCGCTGACGAGCTGCAGCACTTCACCCTGGTTCATGCCGTTGAGCAGCTTCTTCGCCTCGACCACGGGGCCGGGACAGGTGGCGCCGCGCATGTCGAGCACGGTGTTGGGAGACACGCGCCGCGCCTTCCCCTTGCGAATGTAATACCCGGTCCCGCCGCGCGGCAGTTTCTCGCTCTTCAGGATTTCGACGTCGGCGTACTTGGGCCAGGAGGACAGGTCGTCCTTGGTCGCGGGACAGTCGGAAATCAGCAGCAGCACTTCGCCCGCGAGCAGGTCGTCGAGTACCCTCTTGGCGCCGAGCATGGGCCCCGGGCAGGCCGCGCCCTTCATGTCGAGCGTGACGTGGGGCTTCAGGCGGGTCGTCTTGGCCATGCTGGCGTGCGCCGGCGGATGTTAAAGTGAGTATATACCCCATCGCATGATGCGCAACCTTCCGCAACTCGTCAGCGCAGTGCAGCGCAACTGCGACATCTCCGATGCGCGCCATGCGGGCGACTACGGCCTGTGCACCTTCCTGCTGAAGATGCGTGAGTACTATCGCTGGGAGAACGAGCTGCCGTTCGCGAGCACGCTACCCAGGGACGAGCTGGGCGACTGGCTGAAGGCGCGCGAGCAGGCCTGGGACCGCATCGAGGCCGATGAGTTCGCGCCGTTGCCGATTGCGCGCGCAGAGCTCGACCCGTTCGACGCAGAAGCCGCCAACCGCGAACTGCTGCCGCAGGGCTGCGTCTACAGCGCCGGTTACGGACGATGGCACAAGCCGGTGTTCTTCCTCGGCCGGCTGCTGCGCGTCGAAGAGCGCGCCGGCTTCACGATCCGGATTTCTTCCTGCGAGTATGCGCGCGAGCTGGCCGCGCCCCCGGCGATGCTGCAGGGACGGACCATCTTCGTGCGCCTGGAGTCGGTGCGCCGCTATCTGTGGGAGAAGATCGAGGAGTGGCAGTGGCGCAAGCAGGGCAACGCCATGGCGCGCGCCCTGGCGAGCTACGACTTCGTCGCCGACACGGAAGCGGCGCTGCAGCGCATGGCCGATAACGAGATGGAATCCATGATTCTGCACGAGGTCGGCGAGGCGATGGCCGGCGAGCTGCTCGGCGAGGCGTGGGGCGAAATGGCGCTGTCGGTGTCGCGCACCCGCGGCGAGACGGTCGCGCGCGCGGTGCGCGACCTGCTTGCCGATTGCCTGTCGACCCTGCCGGGGCTGCTTGAGCGCCCCAACCTGCCGGCGCTGCATTTCTACTTCGCCACCTTCGATGCTCCGCGCCGCCAGTTGTTTCCGCAGGCGCTGGACGCCTACGAGCACTTTCTGCGCTGCGGCGCTCTGGACCGGCTGTGGCAGGTGGTGCGCGAAGGAAAGGAGCAGTGGCTTGCGTGCGCGCGCGGTCTGCTCGCGCTCAACCCGGCTGCTCGGGAGGCGGCGATGGAATCCCTGCTTCCACCGTCTGCTCGATGAGCTTCCTGGCGAGGCGCACCATTTCCGGCGCCTCGATGTCCATCATCTGCTCGACCACCCACTTGTTGTCGCCGCTCGCCATGGCATCGGACACTTTGGTGGCGAAAAACCGCAGGCAGGGATAGCCCGGCTCCGCGCCGGAGTACGCGAAGCCGGCGTACTCCCCGAAGCGGGTGTTGAGCAGATCGATGAAGGGCTCGCGGTATTCCCCGGGACCGTGGAGGTCGCGCTGGTTGTTTTCCATGGTCGCCGCGAGGTGCCGCACGACCTCGCCGATGAGCGCGGCACGGTCGGCCTCGCTCAGCTTGCCGTACACCTCGCGGTCGGCAAGCTGGACCAGAAAAGCGATGAATTCGGCGAGCACGTCGGTCACGAGCCGGTCCGAGCCGAAGCGGAAGCCTTCCTTCTCCATGTGCTTGAAGATCTCGAGCGAGATCTTCCACACGTTCGCCCCGATCACGCCCGCGCGCTCGGCGAGCGTGCGCGCGCCCTTCTTGCGCCAGCGGGTCTTGACGAGCGCCACCGAGGGGCGGCTGCTGATGATGGCCATGGTTGCCGTTCAATGCATCCGATTCAAGGATAATAGTCCCGGGAGCACGACATGTCAGGACTGGATATGGAGTTGGCGAGCGGCATCGCCGCCTTCGAGGCAAAGGAGTTCGCGCGTGCCATGCAGCTGCTGCAGCCGCTGGCGGAACGCGGCGATCCGCAAGCGCAATACCGCGTCGCCATCATGGCGCAGGTGGGGCTGGGCATGGTGAAGAACTGCGCGATTGCGGTGCAATGGATGCGCGCCGCCGCTGAGCAGGGCCATGCCCTCGCGCAGCACGGCCTGGGCTTCATGTACTTCCAGGGCGAATGCACCAAGGCCGACCCCGCCGAGGCCGCCCGATGGTTCAGACTGGCCGCCGATCAGGGAATGGCGGGATCGCAGGCGACGCTGGCGACGATGTACGAGAAAGGCGTGGGCGTCGGGCGCGACGCCGCCGAGGCCGCCAAATGGCGCGCGCTGGCCGAGAAGGGCCCGGGCGACGCGCCGGCTACTTCCTGATCCAGGCCTCGAAGCCGCCGGTATTCTTCTCCATGCCGTGCGCGTAGCCGGCTTCGTAGGCTTCGCTGGCGCGCTGCTCTTCGCGCTTCGGGTTGTGCAGGAAGCCGGAAGCCCAGCCGTTGATGTACTCGGGGTCGACGTGCTTCTTTTCCATGCGGTCGATGGCTTCGTAGTAGGCGGTGTTCATGACGGATGCTCCTGTGGATCGCGGACCAGTTTATATTAAGGATAGGCGAGGGCGTTTTAAAGGCCGGGCAAACAAGGTGCGATTCAAGGTCGTCATCGGCGAGCAGGTCTACGCCGTCGAAGTGCCGGAAGAGCTGCTGCGCGAGTCGGCGGAGTTCCACGCCGGGCTGGACCGCGACATGGACCGGGGCTGGCAGATGAGCCGCGAGTTCGTGGCGCGGCCGGACCGGCTGCAGCGCTGCCAGATCGTCGCCGACAAGCTGCTCACCAGCATCACGCAGGGCAACCAGGCCACCGCCATGCTGATGGCCGCGTACATCGCGCTGCGCATGCCCGGCGCCGTCGGCGTGGACATCGATGACGCCGGGGAAATGCAGAACACCGAGCTGCTCTACGCCTAGGCCATCAGCCTGGCCCGCGCATGCAGTTCGAAGTCAACGGCAGGATCATCGAGACCGACGAACAGGGGTACCTGCTCGACCCCGAAGATTGGAGCGAGGACTTCGCCCGCGTGCTGGCGCAGCGCGAAGGGATCGAGCTCTACGTGGACCACTGGGAACTGATCTGGTACTTCCGCGACTACTACGAGCAGACCCAGAGCCTGCCGACCATGCACCGGATGGTCATGGAACTCGGCAGCCGCCAGGGCACGCACTTTCGCGACCGGAAGACCTACGAGAAGCACATCTACCGCCTGTTCCCGGCCGATCCGGTTCGCGCAGTCTGCAAGCTGGCCGGCCTGCCGATGCCGCAACCCGATACATGAGGCGTACGATGAGCGAGATGAGCGATCCGCAACTTTCCATGGAGGAGCGCATCCTGCAGGCGGTGAAGCTGACGCTCGCGGGCGTGATCAAGGACACCGCCACGCCTCACGGTATGCGCCATCCGCTGTCGGACGCGACCATCCAGGACCTGCGCCAATGCCTGGCGCTGATCAGCGCGCGCGAACGCGAGCTGGCGCAAGCCGCGGGCCGGCCGGTCGGCGCCACGCCGCGCTACGTCGATGAGCCAGGGCAGGGGGACACGGTGATCCACTTTCACAAGAAGAAACCTTCGGGCGAGGAAAGCTAGAAAGTGCAGCATGGCTGACAGCAACTGCAGTGCGCTCGAACCGTATGCCTTGCGCGTTCTGGGCGACAGCATGGAGCCCGAGTTCGCCGACGGCTGCGTCATCATCATCGACCCAGGCCACGCGCCGCACGATGGTTCCTACGTGGTGGTGGAGTTCGCGGGCGACGTTTTCTTCCGCCAGCTCGTCTTCGACGGCGAGCGCCGTTTCCTGAAGCCCCTCAATCCGAAATACGGGGGCTTCGAGCTCACGCCGCCCTACGCTATCCGCGGCGGCGTGGTGCAGCAGGTGGGCAAACGGCGCGTGCAGCGCAAGCACTACGACTGACGCGTCTGCTTCCGGCCCAGTAGCTGCCGGTGGGTCGATCATCAAAGGCAATTGAAGAGTTGGCGTAGCCGGCGTGGACCGGGCCGCTGCCGCGGGCTGGGTCAACCGGTTCTTGTGTCAACTCGCAACACATGCTGGGCGGTACCTCACGGGAATCATCGGTAGGCGCTAGCGACCTCCTGCTTAACGAAATTCGTCTCCGCGCCGTTGACGCACGCGCCCCGAGCGCGCTCGATTACGTGCAATCCAGACATTGCGCTGCCACCGGGGCGCGTGTCGCCGCGTTGCTCGCATCATGTCAGGATACGGCGAGCGAGGTGCGACAGTGGCGGGGAGGACGCCCAAGGGCGGCGTGTATCGCCCGCGCAACGCGCGCACGAGCCCTCTCTATCAATGCGCCGATCGCTATATGGCGGAACTGCGATCCGAGGGACGCTTGCAGCGGCTGCTCGAGGAGCGCGTCATCGAGCGCTTCCTCAAATGCGGCGATCCGCACCACGGGTTCGCGCGCGTGTATTGCCCCGAATGCCGTCACGACTACCTGCTTGCGTTTTCCTGCAAGGCCCGGTATTTCTGCCCGAGCTGCCACTGTGCAATCGAATTGGCCGAGGCATCTCGTTTGCGTGGCAATTTGCTTTCGAGATCTATCGAGATGTATCGGTGCGATGCGGGGTTTTCTGACGGTAAATTTCCCGTGACCAGGGACCACGAGAGGGACCACGAGGTAGGGGGTTCGAATCCCTCCGGGCGCGCCAGTCATCAACGATGCTGGGCACTTCACCCAGCTCCTTTTTCTGCATGAAGCCGATGGCGTCCGCGAGCCACCGGTGGCTGCCGCAGACGACGAGCTCGCTCCCGTCGAGCTTGATTCGTCCACCGGCAGCCGCAGGCGGGCTTTGCCGAAGCCGTGTCCGTGATCAACCGTTTCAGTGCTCTTGTGGGATGCGGGTGACCCCGGTTGGACCCATGGCGGTGACTTGGATGATTACCTCGCCGTCCTTGGCCCAGACGAAATGCGGTACACCTTTTGGCTCCGAGAAGAATGTGCCTGGAGGATACGGCCTGAGTTTGCTCTCATCCCACTGCTTGCCGAGACCGAAATAGTAGTTCCCTGACAAGACTATGCCCGTGCGCCATTCATCGGGATGGAAATGCGGCATGAGCTTGTAGCCCGCCGGAAACTTGACGCGCATCACGTAGGGTCCAGGCTTCGTTGGGTCACCGGAGGTAACGGCGGTCTCCAGACCAGGGGCTCTGGGGCTAGCTTTCCATGCGATGTCATGCGGCAAGATGGCGATGCTCTCGCCGGAACTCTGCGCCAGAGCAGCAGCCGCAACACCCAATCCGAGCAGAAAGACCAGCCGAACTCGATCTGTCAGCATTGTTTCCTCCTTTCGAAAAGTTGTCTCGCGGCCCTCGCCACGCGACCAGCGGAAAGTCTGTCACGAGGCTGAACCCCCGACTTTCAGGCCAGCTTGATTTCTCATTGAGCCCGGCCTGATTCTTCTTGAGATCAGTCCGTGCTAATCTCAGCCAAGCTCTGGAGGGGGCCGGCCGATGCTTTATCTCTTTGATTCTTATGTGCTCGACACCGACAGGCGCGAACTGCGCCGCGCAGCCGATCCCGTGTCGCTCGAACCGCAGGTTTTCGATCTGCTGGCTTACCTGATCGAAAAACGTGACCGCGTAGTGAGCAAGGACGATCTGCTCGCCGCGATCTGGCAGGGACGCATCGTCTCGGAGTCCACCGTCACGAGTCGCATCAACGCGGCCCGCGGCGCGATCGGTGACAGTGGTGATCAGCAGCGACTTATCAAGACATTTCTCCGCAAGGGCATTCGCTTTGTCGGTGAGGTGCGGGAGCAAATACAAACGACCGCTCCGGGCACACAAATGGCACCAACCGCGCTCGCTCTCCCGGACCGTCCATCGATCGCCGTATTGCCGTTCACCAATATGACCGGCGATTCCGAGCAGGAATATTTCAGTGATGGCATTACGGACGACATCATCACCGAGCTGTCCAGGTTCGGCGAACTCTTCGTGATCGCCCGCAACTCGAGCTTCCGATACAAGGGCAAGAGCGTCGACATCCGCCAGGTCGCACGCGAACTGGGAGTGCGGTATGTGCTTGAAGGTAGCATTCGCCGCGGGGGTGACCGCATACGCGTAGGCGCACAGCTCATCGACGGCATGACGGGCGGCCACCGCTGGGCGGAGCGATATGACCGGAAGCTCGACGACATTTTCGCTCTACAGGTCGATCTCGCGCGCACGATCGTGGCAATCCTGGCCGCGCACGTGCACAAGGCCGAAATCGAACGCGCGCTCATGAAGCCCCCCGCGACGTACCAAGCTTATGATTACCACCTGCGTGCCGCCGAGTACTCCGCTGCATACAATTCGTCCTTCAGCAAGACCGACCTGCATGGCGGGCGGCGTTTTCTGGAGAAAGCTGTCGCGATCGATCCCGGCTACGCGCGGGCGCATTCTGCACTTGCGATGACGTATGTATCCTCCTGGGTTCATCGCTGGGATGACGACTGTCCATGGTCCGACGCGCTGGATCGCGCCTATCAATGCGCCCAAAGGTCCGTCCTTTTGGGCCCGAATCTGCCCGAAAGCCATCTCGGTCTCGGGTGGTCATTGCTCTGGATGCGCCAGCACGATGCAGCCATCGCCGAGTTCGAGCGAGCGAGCGTGCTGAATCCGAACTTCACGAACTGGCGATATCCGTTGAGCCTCGTCTATGCGGGAGAACCGGAACGCGCAATTGAGACGCTTGATGTGCATATGCGGCTGGATCCGTTCTATGAGCCTTACGCGCTTAGCACTTTGGGCCTCGCTTACTACTTGCTCAAACGTTATGCGGAAGCGCTGCCACAGTTGCGCGCGTGTGTTTCGCGGGCGCCGAACATGCCCGCAGCTCGGAAGGGGATGACTGCAACGTACGCTCAGTTGGGCCGGCTCGACGATGCCAGAGCGCAGGCTGCAGAAGTCCTGCGGGTTGAACCGTTCTTCACGATTAGGGGGGCGCCTCCGGTTATGGCGTTCAAACGTCCCGAGGACGCCGAGCACGTCTCGATTGGACTGCGAAAGGCAGGATTGCCGGAAGGTTCGTAACGGAATCGCGGCCTGGCGGCCATGATCTCGGGCAGTGACATCCTTTACACCGAGCCAGGCCTTCGTCGCGCCTGCGGGTCCCTTGCGGGACCTTTTGTCCACACGCTGTAGCCGTTCACCACGCGCAGAATCGTGCGCGTGCCGGTTGTAACGCCAGCCTGATATCGCGGTGTTCAACATCACAGATCGTGCGTGACGGTAAAAATAATCGGCAATAAGTATTGGAAGACTATGCGTTATGCTGTTTGGTGCCGGTGAATGTTGAGCATCATCGCGAGCAAGAGAAGGGCATCATTGATGATGTCATGGTGCACTACTGGACGCGATAGATCTCGATACTTCTCGAAAGGTCGCCCGTGCACGAGCGCCGAGCGGTCACTCCTGCCAGCGGTGCCTGGAATACACCGCGCAACAGGCCGCGAAACCCTAGTCGCCCTCAGTACCCGCCCTTGCGCATGCTCTCGGGCAGCCCCGCGATCTTGCCCGCCTGCTTGGAGGGGTTCCCGGGGTAGAGGTCGAACAAGGTCTTGTTGTCGACTTTCCGCCCCGGCCACTTGTCCTGCATCGCCTTGAGGATGGCGCGGTTATTCGGCTGCTCGCCGTTGTGGTTGAAGTAGGCGTCGCGCAGGTACTCGATCACGTCCCAGTGGTCCTGCGTGAGGGCGAGTCCCTCCGCGGCGGCGATTGCCTCCGCGACCTCCTTGTCCCAGTCGTCCTGCGATACCAGATAGCCGGTTTCGGTTGCCTCCAGCACTTTGCCCTTCACTTCGTATGCCATGGTCTCCTCGATTGCGCTCAGTTGCGTGTCATTCCGACCTGGAGCGCAGGTCGGCGATGTCCTTGTGCGGGATGAACAGGCCGCAGCCGAGCTTGCGCCCGGCGCCCAGGCCGCTTCGCTGCAGCAGCAGCGATTGCCCGAGCGTGAGGCCGGCGAGCATCAGGCTGCGCGCCCGGTAGGTGCGGGCCGGGGTCGCGACCGGCGTCACGCGGCCGCACACCATCCGTTCCGCCCTGATGCCGAGTGCGCCGAGCTCCTCGGTCGCGGCGCTGACGAACACAGCCTCGTCGCCCTCGGCGAGGACGACGCAGCGCGAAAACAGGGTCGTGATCCGCGACAGCGGCCGCAGCGCCATTTTTTCCACGCGCAGCGGCGAGCCGGCCACCTGCAGGGTGCGCCCGACCAGCGCGGCGGCGTCCTCCGCGCGGTGCGCGGGCAGGCGCAGCACGAGCTTGGCACGATGCGACAGCTGCAGCAGGGCATCCGCGCCCTCGGGCCGCATCCAGCCGCTGCCGGATGCCGCGCCATGCACGGTGTGCAGGCCGGCGAGCGGCTCTTCCGCGAACCAGGGCAGCGCCTCCTGGATCGCCTGCTGCAGCGCGTACGCGTGATCGACCGGCAGGCTGCGGCAGGCGATCGCGAACACCGCGTCCACGATGTCGGCGGGAGCATCCTGCATTTCAAGTCACGGGCAGCGCCGCCTGCAGCGCCTCGCGGTCGAACCACCAGTCGTCCTGGACCAGCACGTCGACGACGTTGCGCAGGCGCGGCAGGAACAGCGCCGGGTCGTTCAGCTCCATGTCCTCGATCCACTTGTCGAATGCCTGCTGCCCGTCGACACCGCTGTGCCGGCGCGCCACCGTGGCGAGCAGCTGGTTGGCGTAGAGGAGCAGGTGCTCGCGCTGGGGATCGCGGGCGCGCAGATCGACGAGGTAGTAGGCCGTGACGGCCGCCACCGCCGCGCCGTCGGCGTCCGGCGGCGTCTCCTCGACGACGTGCTGGAGCAGCGCGACGCTCAGCTCGGGATCGACCGGATAGGTCACCGCGAGCCAGATGCCCTGGCCGAGCGCGGCGAGCGACTGCGGCTGCTCGGCGAGGAACAGGATGTCGCAGGCTTGGGCCGCGCCTTCGCGGGCCTGCTCGGCCATGTAGAGGTCGAATGCCTCGCGCGCTGCGGCCCAGGCTGCGGGCCGTTGCTCGAGGCGCACCAGCGCACGCCCGAGCTGCAGCTGCAGATCGGCGCGCCGCAGCGTTTCCGCGCCGGGGGAAAGCTCCGCGAGCTGGCCGCGCAGGTCGGCGACCAAGCGCTCCAGCATGCCGGTCGATTCTCTCGCATCCGTGCTGTCGTCGGCGTTGCCGACGCCGGGGTCTTCGCGGATGTACTTGAGCGGGATGGTCTTCATGCGGGCCCCACGCGATCACCGTAGCGCGCGCGGTAGACGAGCCGCCCCGGCGCGGGGCCGGGGTCGTCGCTGAACGCGCTGCGATCGTGCAGCACGTTGTTGCACACCAGGCCCTGGCCGCCCGCGAGTCGCAGCGCGAACACGTACCGCGAGTCGGAGTCGAGGATTCCCTTGAGAAACTGCACCGCCGCCCGGGTGGCTTCGTCCGCGCGCCATTCGATGCTGCGCGTGCGCGCGGTGTAGCGCATGTGCAACGCGCCGCCATCGACGGAGAACACCGGGCCGATCTGCGCGGGCCGCGCGGCTGCGGCGTCCTCGTCGTTGGCCGGAATGGTCATGGCGTCGGGCGCCGAAAGCGCCTCGACGTATCGCGGGTCGGCGTCGCGCAGCAGGATGTAGGCGATCTCCGGATCGAGCACGCGGTTCTCGCCGCCCGCCGCGGCGGGGCGCACGCAGTGCAGGATGAAGGCGCGGATGCGCCGCTCAGGGGCGCTGTAATAGCCGTCGGTATGCCAGAGCAGCCGCTGGTTCGAGTAGGGTATATAGCCGCGGGCCGACTTTTCCGGAGTCACCTCGAGCGAGCTGATGCCGTCGTCGTCCGCGAGCGGGTTGGCGTGCAGGCGCGCAAGACCCAGGCGCGCGCCGAGGCGCCGCGCGATGTCCTTGTCGGCCACGTTGGCAAGCAGGCTGGCGTAGACGGCCATGTTCGCCGCGGCGCAGACCCGCCGGATTTCGCCGGCCTCGCTGTTGCTGAGATTGCGCGGATCGCGCACCTCCACGATCAGGTCCTCGGCGCGGCGCGGATAGCGCGCGAGCTTGCGCTCGCGCCAGCGCAAGTAGTCTTGCGGCCGCTCGAGCGCGAACGGGTGTTCGACGGCAGTTTGCAGGGCGGCGTTCAAGGCGCTCGGGCGCGAAACTCAGGTAAGACAACGTACCGCATTTGGTGCTTTTTGGGTCATTAGCAAGCTCTATATCCCCAAAGAGAGGGGTATCCCCTTCGGCCTATCCCCAAAGACCAGGAGGCTCCGCGGTGGTGCGTCATTACACTGGTGCGGTGCGGTTTCGCACGATGGAGGGATAGCGATGTCCGAACATGGCAAGCAGCCCAAGGATCCGCAACGGCACAGTACCTACGTGCCCAAGGAAAAGAAGTCGACCAAGGCGTTTCATCCGACGCCCATGCTCGACCAGCTGGAAAGCGGCCCGTGGCCGAGCTTTGTCACCGGGCTGAAGCGTCTCGCGCACGAGAACAACATGATGGTCGACCTGCTCGGCCAGCTCGAGCACTCGTACAAGACGCGCCTCGGCTACTGGAAAGGCGGCACGGTCTCGGTGTTCGGCTACGGCGGCGGCATCATCCCGCGCTTCTCGGAAGTCGCCGCCATGTTTCCGGAGTCCAAAGAGTTCCACACGCTGCGCGTGCAGCCGCCGGCGGGCAACCACTACACCACCAAGCTGCTGCGCCAGCTGTCGAACTCGTGGAACAAATGGGGCTCGGGCCTCATCGCCTTCCACGGCCAGACCGGCAACATCATGTTTATCGGCTCGACCAGCGAGAACACGCAGCATTTCTTCGACGAGATCAACGAGTACGGCTTCGACCTGGGCGGCGCGGGCCCGTGCGTGCGCACCGCCATGTCCTGCGTCGGCGCGGCGCGCTGCGAGCAGTCGTGCGCCAACGAGCACCGCATCCACAGGACGCTCGTCAACAACTTCATCGACGACATGCACCGCCCGGCGCTGCCCTACAAGTTCAAGTTCAAGGTCTCGGGCTGCCCGAACGACTGCATGAACTCCATCCAGCGCGCCGACTTCGCCGTGATCGGCACCTGGCGCGACGACATGCAGGTCGACCAGAAGGGCGTCAAGGAATACGTCGAGGGCCACGGCCGCAAGTACACGATCGACAACGTGATCGCGCGCTGCCCGACCAAGGCGCTCTCGCTGAACGACGACGACACGCTCGAAGTCGACAACAAGAGCTGCGTGCGCTGCATGCACTGCATCAACGTCATGACCAAGGCCTTGAAGCCCGGCAAGGACCGCGGCATCACGCTGCTAATCGGCGGCAAGAGGACGCTGAAGATCGGCGACACCATGGGCACGGTGATCGTGCCGTTCATGAAGATGGATACCGACGAGGACTACGAGAAGCTGCGCAGCCTCGCCGCCACGGTGATCGATTTCTGGGCGGAGAACGGCCTGGAGCACGAGCGCTGCGGCGAGATGATCGAGAGGATCGGCCTGGCGAACTTCCTGGAAGGCATCGGCGTCGAGGTCGACCCGAACATGATCAGCCATCCGCGCACCAGCTCCTACGTGCGCCTGGACGACTGGGACCAGGAAGCGCAGAAATGGGTTGAGCGGCAAAAGCAGGGTCGAGCGCCAGAAGCAGCCGGTAGCCTGAGTTCGGACTGAGGAGGTCGCGGTGGCACAAGCACAAGTAGTGGAAAAGAAGCAGATGCGCACGCCGATCGAGAGCGGGTGTCCCGACGGCATGCAGTTCATGCATCCGCTGATGGTGAAGAATTTCGGCAACTGGAAGTACCATGACCGGCCGCGGCCGGGCGTGCTGCACCACGTCGCCTACTCGGGCGACGAGATCTGGACGGTGCGCGTCGGCACGCAGCGCCAGCTCGGACCCTACGAGATCAACCTGCTGTGCGACATCGTCGACCGATACGGCGAAGGCCATGTCCGTTTTACGATCCGCTCGAACCTGGAGGTCATGGTCTCCAAGTGGGAGAAGGTCGGCCCGCTGATCCAGGCCTTCAACGACGCGGGCTACCCGGTCGGCGGCACCGGCAACTCGGTGACCATGATCTCGCACACGCAGGGCTGGCTGCACTGCGATATCCCCGGCACCGACGCCTCGGGCGTGGTGAAGTCCCTGATGGACGAGCTCTACGAGGAGTTCATCAAGGAGGAAATGCCCAGCCGCGTGCACATCACCACCTCGTGCTGCCAGATCAACTGCGGCGGCCAGGGCGACATCGCGATCAACATCCAGCACACCAAGCCGCCGAAGATCAACCACGACCTGGTGGCAAACGTCTGCGAGCGTCCCTCGGTGGTGGCGCGCTGCCCGGTGGCGGCGATCCGCCCGGCGATCGTCAACGGCAAGCCCTCGCTCGAAGTGGACGAGAAGAAATGCATCTGCTGCGGCGCCTGCTATCCGCCGTGCCCGCCGATGCAGATCAACGATCCGGAGCACTCCAAGCTCGCCATCTGGGTGGGCGGGAAGAACTCCAACGCCCGCTCCAAGCCGATGTTCCAGAAGCTGGTGGCCGCCGGCCTGCCCAACAACCCGCCGCGCTGGCCCGAGGTCGCCGCGGTGGTGAAGAAGATCCTGTATACGTACAAGAAGGATGCGCGGCACTGGGAGCGCGTCGGCGACTGGGTGGAGCGCATCGGCTGGCCGAGGTTCTTCGAGCTGACCGGGCTGCCGTTCACCAAGTTCCACATCGACAACTGGCGCGGGGCGCGCAACAGCCTCAACGCGTCGGCGCACATCCGCTTCTAGAGCGCGGGCGGACATGAAGTTCAGCATCCTTGTCAACGAAGGGCCGTACACCCATGAGGCGTCGGACACGGCCTTCCAGTTCGTCAAGGCCGCGCTGGCGAAGGGGCACGAGATCTACCGCGTGTTCTTCTATCACGATGGCGTGAACAACGGCACGCGGCTCACGGTGCCGCCGCAGGACGACCGCAACATCGTCAAGCGCTGGAGCGAGCTCGCCGCGCAGCACAAGCTCGACCTGGTGCTGTGCATCGCCGCCGCGCAGCGTCGCGGCCTGATGGACGCAGCCGAGGCCAAGCGCAACGGCAAGGACGCCGACAATCTCGCGCCCGGGTTCCGCATTTCGGGCCTGGGACAACTCATCGAGGCGGGTATTCAGGCCGACCGACTGGTGGTGTTCGGTGACTGAGGAAAGCGCAGGCGGCGTCGCCAAGAGGTTCCTGTACGTGAACCGCAGGGCGCCCTACGGCAGCATCTATGCGCTCGAGTCGCTGGAGGTGGTGCTGATCGGGGCGGCGTTCGAGCAGGACGTGAGCCTCGCGTTCCTGGGCGACGGCGTCTACCAGCTGACGAAGGGCCAGGACACCAAGGCGCTGGAAGTGAAGAACTTCTCGCCGACGTTCCGCGCCCTGGAAGACTACGACGTCACCAAGCTCTACGTGGAGAAGGAGGCGCTCGAGGCGCGCGGGCTGCGCGAGGCCGACCTGGTGGTGCCGGTCGAGGTGGTGAGCGCCGAGCGCATGGCTGAAATCATGGAAGCGCAGGACGTGATCCTGAGCTTCTGAGGACGAGAGACATGCTGCATACCGTCAACAAATCGCCGTTCGAGCACAAGGCCCTGGAAGCCTGCCTGAAGTTCGCCCGCCAGGGCAGCGCGGTGCTGCTGATCGAGGATGGCGTGTACGCGGCGGCGAAGGACACGGCTGTCTCCAAGCAGGTACAGGAGGCTCTGAAGAGCGTGTCGATTTACGCGCTCAAGCCCGACGTCGAGGCGCGAGGCATGCAGAACCGGGTGATGGACGGCGTTCGCCTGGTGGACTACGGGGGGTTCGTGGACCTCGTGGCGGAGCACAACGCCGTGCAATCCTGGCTTTGACCCCTAGAGGAAGAAACGATATGCCCATCGAAGTGAGCGGCAAGACCATCGAGACCGACGAGGAAGGCTATCTCGCCAACCGCACCGACTGGAACGAGGACGTGGCCAAGGAAATGGCGCGCCTCGACAGCTGCGACCTGAGCGACAGCCACTGGGAAGTGCTCAACTTCCTGCGCGAGTATTACGAGGAGTACCAAATCGCCCCGGCAGTACGCGTGCTGACCAAGGCCATCGGCAAGAAGCTCGGCGCGGACAAGGGCAACAGCAAGTACCTGTACGAGCTGTTTCCGTACGGCCCCGCCAAGCAGGCCTGCAAGTACGCGGGACTGCCCAAGCCGACCGGCTGCGTGTAGGTCGCGGAGCGGACCGATGTCCGCGCTGACCGTCCTCTACGCGCTGCTCTTCTACGCGGCCGCCGCGACGCTCGTCGCCGGCGTGGCCTGGAAGAGCTGGGTGTACGCGCGCACGCCGCAGCCGCTGAAGATCCCGATCCCGCCGGCGCCGACCACGCGCCGCGGCGTCGTGCTGCGCATGTTCCTCGAGGTGACGCTCTTCCGCAGCCTGTTCCGCTCCAACAAGTGGATCTGGCTGTTCGGCTGGCTGTTCCACGTCGCGCTCGCGGCGGTGCTGCTGCGCCACCTGCGCTATTTCACGGAGCCGGTGTGGTTCTGGGTGGACCTCGTCCAGCCCCTCGGCCTGTATGCCGGCTTCGCCATGCTCGCCGGCCTCGCGGGGCTGTGGGCGCGGCGCTTGCTCGTCGATCGCGTGCGCTACATCAGCAGCCCGTCCGATCACCTGATGCTCGCGCTGCTCGCCGCGATCGCCGCCAGCGGCCTTGCCATGAAGTACGTCGCGCACACCGACATCGTCGCGCTGAAGGCGTTCTTCCTCGGCCTGATGGCGTTCGACTGGCAGCCGCTGCCCGCCGATCCGGTGCTGCTCGTGCACCTGGCGCTGGTCGCGGCGCTGATGATCGTATTTCCCCTGAGCAAGCTCCTGCACGCGCCGGGGGTGTTCTTCAGCCCGAGCCTCAACCAGGTCGACGACGCGCGCGAGCGGCGGCACGCGGCCGGCTGGTCGACGCAGATCGTGCACGTCAGCCGGGCGCCGGTCGGTCGCGCCGGCTCGGCGCAGGGCGGCTGAATGGCTGCCTTCGAGACGCCGCCGCTGGGCGAATATCCGGTAACGCCGCCGGTGCGCGAAGGCGCCATGGCGCACAGCAAGCCGTACGTGGCCAAGCCCGACCTGCAGAAGCCGCTCGGTTTTCCCGGCGAGCTGGTGCCGGATTGGGAAAAGGTCGCCGTCACCAAGCTGGGCGAGCTCGTGTCGCAGTCGCGCGCGCTGCAGGTGTTCCTCGATTCGTGCGTCAAGTGCGGGGCCTGCACCGACAAGTGCCACTACTACCTTGGCACCGGCGATCCCAAGAACATGCCGGTGGCGCGCCAGGACCTGCTGCGCTCGGTGTACCGGCGCTACTACACCTTCGCCGGCAAGCATTTCCCGAAGCTGGTGGGCGCGCGCGACATGACGAAGGATGTTCTGGACGATTGGTACAGCTACTTCCACCAGTGCTCGGAGTGCCGGCGCTGCTCGGTGTTCTGCCCCTACGGCATCGATACCGCCGAGATCACGATGGCGGCGCGCGACGTGATGGATGCCGTGGGCCTCGGCCAGAAGTACTCCAACGAGATCATCGGCAAGGTGCACACGATCGGCAACAACCTCGGCCTGCCGGGCCCGGCGCTGCGCAACACGCTCGACGGCCTGGAAGAGGACGTGAAGGAAGCGACCGGGGTCGACGTGCGCTTCCCGCTCGACGAGAAAGGGGCGGAAGTGCTGCTCATCACGCCGAGCGCGGACTTCTTCGCCGAGCCGCACATCGACGGCCTGATCGGCTACGCCAAGGTGTTCCACGCCGCGGGCATCTCGTGGACGCTCTCCACGCACGCCTCGGAGGCGGCGAACTTCTCGCTGTTCATCGGCAACCACGACAACCTGCAGAAGGTGGCCGAGCGCATCCGCGACGCCGCGCTCGAGCTCGGAACGAAGCGCCTCGTGGTGGGCGAGTGCGGCCATGCCTGGCGCGTCGCCTACAGCTTCTGGAACACCCTCATCGGGCCGTTCGACTTCCTCGACCCGCGCTACCCCGCGCCGCAGCACATCTGCGAGGTGACCTGGGACCTGATCCAGCGCGGCGCGCTGACGCTCGACAAGAGCGCCAATGCCGGCAAGGTGGTGACCTTCCACGACTCCTGCAACGTCTCGCGCGCCTCGCGCATGGGCGGCGTGCCGGGCGGGCAGTTCACGATTCCGCGCGACATCATCCGCGCCTGCGTAGAGCGCTTCGTAGACATGGCGCCGGAGACCATCGGCGAAGCCACCTTCTGCTGCGGCGGCGGCGGTGGCCTCTTGACCGACGACCTGGTCGAGCTGCGCGTCAAGGGCGCGCTGCCGCGCATGCAGGCCCTCCAAACTGTGGTGGACGAGCACGGCGTCAACTACATGGCCGCGATCTGCGCCATCTGCAAGAGCCAGTTCACCAAGGTGCTGCCCTACTACAAGCACCCCATGGACATGATCGGCAGCGTGCACGGGCTGGTGAGCAACGCGATCGTGCTCGGAGCGAAGCAATGAATCGATTTGACTTGAATCAGCGGAGATAACCATGTCAGCGCCAGCGAGCAAGCCCGAAGCCAAGAGCGGGCACACCTTCCGCAAGTTCAAGGACGGCGACCATGAGTGGGGTTCGTTCCAGGAGCAGATCTTCTCCGGCGACGAATCCGACAAGTGCCCGACCTACGTGCACAAGACGCCGCCGTGCCAGGCGAGCTGCCCGTCGGGGGAGGACATCCGCGGCTGGCTCAACATCGTGCGCGGGGTGGAAAAAGCGCCCAAGGACACGAGCATGCAGGAGTACGCGTTCCGGCGCTCCACCGACGCCAATCCGTTCCCGTCGATGATGGGCCGCGTGTGCCCGGCGCCGTGCCAGACGGGCTGCAACCGCAACAAGGTCGAGGACACCGTCGGCATCAACGCCGTAGAGCAGTACATCGGCGACTACGCGCTGGAGAAGAACTTCGCGTTCCAGGCCGGCCCCGACACGGGCAAGCGCGTCGCGATCGTCGGCGGCGGGCCGGCGGGGCTGTCCGCGGCGTACCAGCTGCGCCGCAAGGGGAGCAATACGTACTCTTGTTGAAGTAGGTTACACA
>CAVOUJ010000060.1:0-9795 GCA_963699535.1 uncultured beta proteobacterium
GCCGACCTGGTGGCGCTCGCGCGGGCTCATCTTTCCGATCCGTATTTCACGCTGCACGCGGCGGCCTGGTACCAGCACACGGGCAGTTCTGGCCCAAGCCCTACCGGCCGGGCCGCGACCAGGCCTACCGGCTCGCGGTCCGCGAGCGCGAGGAGTGGACCGCGGGGCGATGGAACGCGACCACCGAGCCACGAAGCGACGGACGAAGCGGCGAAGGACGACGTTTCAGCCGCCGCGGCGAAGGGCGGCGGCCGGGAGAAAGCCGCTTGACGACTGCGTCCCCTCCTCAAGCGAGGAGGGGAGTCGCGAAGCAATCAGTCGTCGTCGCGCGCAACGAGCGCGAAGATCCGCACCGCCGAGCTGGTGCCGCCGAGGATCTTCAGAGGCGGCACCACGACAGCGAACTCGTACGCCTTCGCCTGCGACAGCTCCTCCAGGTTCAGGTTCTCGATGATGTAGATCCCGGAGTCGGCGATCAGGCGCATGTGCACCGGGAACACCTGGAACGTCGGCGAGGTCACGATAGGCGGCCGCATCTCGAAGGTCAGCGTGTCGTCACCGACCACGCGCGCGCCGTGCTTGATCAGGAAGTTCGCGCCATCGAGGCTGGGCCCGGGCGAGGAAGCGCCCGCGTAGAGGCCGGAGTTGGACTTGAAGTACTGACCCCAGCCGGTGCGGATAAACACGGTGTCGCCCTTCTTCAGCTTGACGTGCTGGCGCTTCGCAGCCTGCTCAAGATGCGCGGCGGTGATCTCGAAAGTCGCGGGCAGCGGGCTCGAGTCGCCCTGGACCATACGCGCCACGTCGAGCAGGATCCCGCGGTTCACGAGCAGGTCGGCGGGAAACTGGTCGATCGCGAGATTCGCGCCCACGCCGCTCGTTCCGATCCCGTCCGGATTGCTCGTCGAGGCCGCTGCGTCCAGTCCTCCGAAGAGCTTGCCGTCTCGGCCGATATGCCCAATCGCGTCGATGCTCGGCGCGCCGTGCTGACCGCTCCAGTGCATGACTTCAGAGGTGAAGGATAGCTGTCCGCCGTCGCCGAAGGTACCGCGCGTGTTGGCATGCGTGGCTTCGAGCGCAAACGAATAGGTCGGGTTGACCGAGGCGATGGGCGAATGCTTGTCCCAGGTATGGGATAGATCGATCAGGCGCGCTTTCTTGACGGCGCGCAGAAGGTCGTGAACGTTCCCCGAATCATCGTCGTGGGCAAGCGCTGGAGCAGCCGAAGCGAGGCACAGCGCGGCGAAAGCGCCCGCCAGTATTGCGCGGGCGGGATGGCGGTACGCAGGGTGAATCGTTGACATGGCGTTCTCCTCCTTGGGTCGTGGTCAAAGGAACTGTTGAGAATAGTACTCCAGTGCAACGCGCCTTCGTTCCGATGCCGAGGCAAGTCTGCGGGTGCCGGTTCGGTGCGATAATCCCAGCTCTTCTTCCTCAGAGATTCGACCGATGACCGCCCCAAAGAGACTCTCTGGCGTCCTCGCCCCCGTCGTCACGCCCTTCAGGCGCGACCTGTCTCCTGACCGCGAGCGCTTTGTCAGTCACTGTAAGTGGCTGCTCGCCAACGGCTGCCGCGGGCTGGCCGTTTTCGGGACCAACAGCGAGGCGAACTCGCTGTCGGTGGAGGAGCGCATGGCGCTCCTCGAGGCGCTGGTCCAGGAAGGCGTTCCCGCTGACAGGCTAATGCCGGGAACCGGTTGCTGCGCTCTTACGGACTCGGCGCGGCTTACCGCGCACGCCGTGAAGCTCGGCTGCTCGGGCGTCCTGATGCTGCCGCCTTTCTACTACAAGGGCGTATCCGACGAAGGCCTGTACCGGAATTTCGCCGAGGTGATCGAGCGCGTCGGCGATGCGCGACTGCAGCTCTACCTCTACCACATCCCGCCGGTTTCGCAGGTGCCGATCACGCTGGCCCTGATCGAGCGGCTGCTGAAGAAATTTCCGGGCGCGGTGGCGGGAGTGAAGGATTCGTCGGGCGATTGGAACAACACCAAGGCGATGCTCGACGCCTTCGCCAAATCGGGATTCGATGTGTTCGCAGGCAGCGAAGTGTTCCTGCTCGACAACATGAGGAACGGCGGCAAGGGCTGCATCACCGCCACGGGCAACATCAATCCCGGCGCGATCAACGAGGTTTACGAGCGCTGGCAGGGACCGGGTGCCGATGCTTTGCAGAAAGGCATCACCTCCACGCGCAGCGTGATGCAGAAATATCCCATGATGGCGGCCCTGAAGGCTGTGATTGCCCATTACGCGCGCGATCCGAATTGGGCCACGGTCCGCCCGCCGCTCGTCGAGCTCACGTCCGAGCAGAACAAATCGTTGATGGCCGAGCTCGAAGCGCGAGGTTTCGACATGCCGGGCTTGGCCGAGAAGCCCGAGACAGCGACAACCTAGGTCAGAACGGAAACGGCGCCGAGGAGCAGATCCGCTTGAGATCGCCGCGACAACCAACCATTTGAGGAGATACACCGATGAGCACGCTGCCGCGCGATGTGCTGAATCCTGCAAGACTCTGCAATACGGCTTTGCTGCTGCTCCTGATCCCTTTCTCCGCCAATGCGGGAACATCTTGCGAGCACGTGCTCAAGGCGCTCGGCAATCGTCTGGCGGATGCCACGTGCTTTGAAAGCACGGACCTCACCACCAACAACCCGTTAACCACGCCGGCAAACAATTCGCTGCCGGGTTTGCCGGCCTTTGCTTTCACGCCGCAAACCGACCGCGCTGTGATCGCCCCTAGCGCCGCGAAGAAGACGCCCGTCACCAAGGTGGTGCCGGGCTCCTGCAGATCAACGCGCGCATCGCTTCGGACCCCACCGGCCAGGCGCGCTTCCTGTTGCGCTTGCCGAATGACTGGAACGGCCGCCTGGTGGTGGCAGGTGCTTCTGGGCACGCGCAGCGAGTTCAACGGCGATTTCGTCTGGAGCGACTATGTGGTGCAGCGAGGTTATGCCTACGCGTCGCAGAACAAGGGCGTGCTGAATCTGCAATTGAGCACGGCAGCCGATCCGCTCGCTTGCCGGTTGAATCCACTGTCACCCGTGTTCGTGCATTTCTACGACAATGACCCCGGCGAGCCTTTCACCCGTGCTGGACCGAGTTCTTCAGGGCGGGCGCGCCTCGCCAAGGATGCGTGAAGGGGGCTACGGCCATTCACCGCGCTACACCTACGCGGTGGGCACTTCCAATGGCGGCTACCAGGTGCGCCGCGCCATCGAGACGGCGCCGGAACTTTTCGACGGCGGCGTGGACTGGGAAGGCACCTTCGTGGACGAGCACGCACCGAATCTGCTGACCGATCTGCCGCCGGCCATCCTCAACTTCCCCGATTACGTCGCTTCCGGATTCAATGCGGGCAGCACGGCGGCGAAGAATATCGTGGCGGCGGGCTATCCGCCCGACATCGTCCTGGGCGCCGTCTCGCTCTGGAACAATTACAGCGCGTCGTTCTGGGAAGTCACGCAATGCCAATGGCAGAAGCGGCTCGACCCCACCTACGACACCTATTTCAGCGGAACCGGAACCGACAATTACGTGAACCGCCTGTCGTTCTCGGATGTGGGTACGCAAGTCGCGGACTTCGCCACGACCGGGCGCATCAGGCGGCCGCTCATCACCGTCGCCGGCACCATGGATGCCCTGCTGCCCATCGACCACCATGCGCGCGCATACGCGCGCAAGGTTGCCGCGATGTCGAAACAGAAGTGGGGCGATGACGATTGGGGTGATCGGGACGACCGCGCCGGCCGGCGATCGGTGTATCGCCTCTACGAAGTGCAGAACGGCAATCACATCGAAACCTACCAGGACACGTTCGCGCAACTCGAACTGATCGAGCCCCATGCTCAGCGCGCCTTCGACCTGCTGGTGCGCCACGTGGAGCAGAACCTGCCACTGCCGCCGGACCAGTGTATCGCCCGCGGCGGCGCGATAACGGATTCACCGGCCCAGCCGGGGCACTGCCAGAGTCTCCTGGCGCCTTGAGAATGGAAGGGTGATCCCACTCGTTGCCAACCCCGCCCACGTGGCGGGGTTTCAGTTTTTGCGACGGCCTTGGCTTACCTGCTTGTCGTGGACATGCGCCTCCACGCCTGATCGGGGGCGACTCGGAAGGCCGCGAATTTCCGATTCCGGGCCGATGGCGTACCATGATGCCGACCATCAGGAACCGCGGTCCAAGCATCAGTCATTTTTCGGCGACCGCCAGCACCGGCGGCTTCGCTATCCCCAGCCAACTCTAAGGAGCCCAAGATGAGCACGAGCGACAGGAAGTGGGAAGCTCTTAGCGAGCAACTCAAGGTGAGCAGGCGCGATTTCGTTTTCTCTCTCTCGCCGCGGGGCACTCACGCTGACCCCTCGCCTGGTCAGCGCGCAGGCAGCACAGCCTTACAAGATCGGCGTGCTGCTGCCCTCGACCGGCACCGGCGCCAATTACATGGCGCATTGCATCAAGGGGCTGCCGGTAGCGATCGCGGAGCTCAACAAGCGCGGCGGCCTGCTCGGCAAGCATCCGGTGCAGATGGTTTACCGCGACGACGAGACCAAGCCTGACGTCGGCGCGCGGGAAGCGAAGTCGCTGATCCTGAACGACAAGGTGGACTGCATGTTCGCCACCTATTCGAGCGCGGTGGCGCTCGCCGTGCAGGAGATCATCCACGAGTACAAGGTGCTGCATTTCTCGGCGACCTCGAACAGCTCCAAGATCACCCAGGAAAACTACACGCCGTACACCTACCAGTTCTGTCCGGACAGCAACATGCAGTCGGGTGCAGTGGTGGTCGCGGTGTCGCGCATGGCGAAGAAGAACAAATGGAAGAGCTACGTTTCGCTCGGCCAGGACTACGAGTGGGGCCGCGATACGCACAAGGGCTTCACCACCGGCCTGGCGAAGATCGACCCGGAAGTGAAGGAAACGCGGCAGATGTGGTTCAAGCTCGGCGAGACCGATTTCACCTCGTACATCACCGCGATCATGGCTGCGAAGCCCGACTTCATGTTCGGCGCGCTCGCCGGCAAGGATGCCGAGACCTTCATGCAGCAGGCGGGCCAAATGGGCCTGTTCAAGCGCGTGCCGTTCCCCGGCGGCCTGATCCCGGTCAACGATCTCAAGGCGCAGAGGAAGACGCTGCCGCGCGGCATCATCGGCCTCGCGCGCTGCCCGTTCTTCGCGCACCTCAAGGAGCCGGTCATGCAGGCGTACATCAAGCGCGACCGCGCGGCGTTCGGCACCGAGGGCTACCCGGACGACTGGGCCTGCATGTACTACGATGCGCTCGGCGGGCTCGAGCAGGGCGCGAAGAAGGCCGGCTCGATCAATACCGAGGCGATCGTCAAGGCGCTCAAGGGCGCGACCATCGACACCTGCCGCGGCAAGCGCACCTTCCGCAGCTGCAGCAATCAGCTCGAGGTGCCGTCCTATGTCGGCGAGGTGTGGGATTCTCCCGACTACCCGTTCCCGATCTACAAGCCCGACACCATGGTGGTACGGGGAAGCCAAGGAAGTCTGGACGCCGACTTGCGAGGAAGTCGAGAAACTCAAGAAAAAGCGCGCCTGACCCGCGCCGTGCAATCCGAACCGGGGCGTCTGAAGGGCCCCGGCTGCTTTGCTGTTACGCGTTTGCGCATGGATATCGGCCCCTACGTACTGCAGTTGTTCAGCGGCTTGTCGCGCGCGATGGTGCTGTTCCTGCTGTCGGCCGGATTGTCGCTGATCTTCGGCGTCATGAATATCCTCAACTTCGCGCACGCGACGCTGTGGCTGCTCTCCGGATACATCACCTTTTCGATCTTCCAGTTGCTGGGCGAGCAGTTCGGCGCGAGCCCGTGGCTGCTGCTGCCGGCGATCTTGGGCGCGACGGCGCTGATGGCGCTGATCGGGTTTGCGCTCGAGCGCTTCCTGATCCGGCGCACCTATGATCGCGAGCTGCCCGAGCAGCTGCTGCTGACGTTCGCGCTGGTGCTGATCGTCGGCGACCTGATCAAGCTGATCTGGGGCGTCGAAAACCGGCGCATCAACCTGGGCGTGGAGCCGGTCGAAATGCTCGACACGCTGATCAATCCCTACCACTTCGTGATCGTCGGCAGCGGCGTCGCGGTGGCGGCGGGATTGTGGTTCTTTCTGCATCGCACGCGCTTCGGCAAGATCGTGCGCGCGGCGGTCTACAACCGCAACATGGTGAGCGCGCTCGGCATCCGCATCCCGATCATCTACGGACTGGTGTTCGCCTTAGGCGTCGCGCTCGCGGGCTTCGCCGGCGGCGTGTTCCTGCCGCTGCTGCCGATGGCGCTCGGCGTCGACCACGACGTCATCGTCCAGTGCTTCGCGGTCGTGGTGATCGGCGGCTTCGGCAGCATGCTCGGGACTTTCGTCGCGGCTATCATCGTCGGCGTGGTGTACTCGTTTTCGATCCTGTTCTGGCCCGACGGCGCGCTGGCGATGATTTTCCTGATCGTGATTGTGGTGCTGATCTGGCGGCCGTGGGGCCTGTTCGGCACCGAGTTGCGCTATTGATGCTCCGCCATGAGCGCAGCTGAAGTTCGGCGCGGCTGGCTGGCGCGGCACAGCCTGGCGGTGCCGGTCGCGATCCTGATGTTCGTCCTGTTCCTGCTGGTGCCGCTGCTCCCGGGCAAGTTCTGGACCCACGTGTCGACCGAGATCCTGATCCTCGGGCTGTTCGCGATGAGCTTCAACCTGCTCTACGGGTACATGGGGCAGATCTCGTTCGGGCATGCTGCGTTCTTCGGCGTCGGCGCTTACGCGAGCGCCATGGTGTTCACGCGCCTGAAGACGGCGGGCGGCTCGATCGGGATGGTCGACTTTTTCGTGTCGCTCCTGGCCGGGCCGCCGCTGGCCGCGGTCGCGGCGCTGATCGTCGGCTTCTTCTGCGTGCGGCTGACCGGCATCTACTTCGCCATGCTGTCGCTCGCGTTCGGCGAGCTGCTGTACTACATCGTGTTCTCGTGGTACAGCTTCACCAAGGGCGACGACGGCATCCAGGGCCTGTTGCCTCCGCTGTTTTTCCAGGACGCGGTCAACTTCTATTACCTGACGCTCGCGATCGTGACGCTGGCGCTGCTCGCGATGTGGCGCATCACCGAGTCGCCGTTCGGCTACATCATGCGCACGCTGCGCGACAACCAGCGCCGCGCGGCGTTCCTCGGCATCAACGTGCGGCTGCACATGCTCATCAACTTCGTGATCGCGGGCAGCTTCGCCGGGCTCGCCGGCGCGCTCTGGGGACCGTTCTCGCGCAGCGTCAACCCCGGCCTGCTCGGCTGGCAGGAGTCGGGCGTGGCCGTATTCATGACCTTGATCGGCGGCGCGGGATCGTTTGTCGGGCCGATGCTTGGCTCGGTGATCTACACGTTTCTGCAGGCCGTGGTGAAGATGTACACGGTGTACTGGCCGCTCACCATCGGCACCATCATCCTGCTGATCGTGCTGTTCCTGCCCGGCGGTGTGCTCGGCCTGGTCGAGAAGCGCATCAAGGCGCGGCGCGGCGGCGACGCCGGCGGCCGGGAAGCCTGATCATGTCGGCGATTCTCGAAGTCACCAACCTGCACAAGCATTTCGGCGGGATTCACGTCACCCGGCACGTGAATTTCTCCATGCAGGAGGGCGAGCAGTCGGCAATCATCGGGCCCAACGGCGCCGGCAAGAGCACCTTCATGAACCTGCTGACCGGCTATCACCGTTGCGATGCCGGCAAGGTGGTGTTCGAGGGCGGGGACATCACCAACCAGGCGCCGCACAGGATCGCGCGCCTGGGGATTTCCCGCGCCTTCCAGGTGAGCAGCATCTTCGCCAGGATGACGGTCGAGGAAAACGTGCGCTCGGCGGTGCACGCGCAGATGCGGCGTTCGTTCAGCATCTTCGGCGCTGCCGGCCGCATCGGTGTCGAGGAGACCGGCCGCGTGCTCTCGCTCTGCGGCCTCGACGGCAAGCGCGAGCTTATTGCCGGTGAACTCGCGCAGGGCGACAAGAAGCGCCTCGAGCTCGCGATCGCGCTGGCCGGAAAGCCGCGCCTGCTGTTCCTCGACGAGCCTACCGCGGGCATGTCGATCGAGGAGGCGCGCGGCACGATGGAGCTGGTCGACCGCCTCAACCGCGACCTCCGGCTGACCGTGCTGTTCACCGAGCACGACATGGGGATCGTCTTCAACCATGCGCGCAAGCTCACGCTGATGCACCGGGGCGAAATCGTCGTGCAGGGCACGCCCGAAGAGGTACGCGCGAATGAAACCGCGCAAAAAGTCTATCTGGGCGAGCATCAGGTATGAGGAATCACCTCGAACTGAGCGGCGTCCACACGCACTACGCGACGAGCCACATCCTGTTCGACGTGTCGCTCGAGGTGAACCAGGGAGAATCGGTGTGCCTGCTGGGGCGAAACGGCGCGGGCAAGACCACGACGCTGAAGAGCATCATGTCGCTCGCCCAGGCGAGCGCGGGCAGGATCCGCTTCAACGGCATGGACCTCGTGGGACGGGCGCCGTACGAGATCGCGCGCATGGGCGTCGGCTACGTGCCAGACGAACGGCTGATCTTTCCCGACCTGACAGTGCGCGAGAATCTGGAGATCGCGACCAAGAAGGGCGCCGCCGGGGCGCCCGCGGAATGGACGGTGGATCGCATCTACGAACTCTTTCCGGTGCTCGCGCCGCTCGACGCGCGCCTCGGCGGCTATCTCTCCGGCGGCGAGCAGCAGATGCTCACCATCGGCCGCACGCTGATGGGCAACCCTTCGCTCCTCTTGCTCGACGAGCCGGTCGAGGGCGTTGCGCCGGTGGTGGTACAGGAGCTCACCCGCCAGATCAAGCGGCTCAAGACCATGGGACTCACGATCCTCTTCGCCGAGCAGAACATGCATTTCGCCACCCAGATCTCGGACCGCGCCTATGTGATCGAGAAGGGTCACATCCGCTACCAGGGCACCATGGCCGAGCTGGTGGCGAACGAGGAAGTCAAGGCGAAGTACCTGATGATCTAGGCACCCGCTCCCGCAGGCTGCAGCCGTGAAATCCATGCAATTCGACTACGTGATCGCCGGCGCGGGAACCGCCGGCTGCGTGCTCGCCAACCGGCTGTCGGCCGATCCGCAGGTCAGGGTCCTGTTGCTCGAGGCCGGCGGGCGGGACGACTGGATCTGGATCCACATTCCGGTCGGATATCTCTACTGCATCGGCAACCCGCGCACCGACTGGTGCTACCGGACCGAACCCGACCCGGGATTGAACGGGCGCTCGATCCTCTACGCACGGGGCAAGGTGCTCGGCGGCTGCTCGTCGATCAATGCCATGCTCTATCTGCGCGGCCAGGGGCGCGACTACGACGAGTGGGCGCGCATCACCGGCGACGCTGCCTGGAGCTGGAAGTCCGTGCTTCCGGTGTTCAAGAAGAGCGAGGACTACTTCGGCGGCGCCGACGAGGCGCACGGCGCCGGAGGGGAGTGGCGGGTCGAGCGGCAAAGGCTGTCCTGGGAGATTCTCCAGCACTACCGCGAAGCGATGGTGCAGGCGGGAATTCCGGAGAGCGACGATTTCAATCGCGGCGACAACGAGGGTTGCGGGTTTTTCCTGGTCAACCAGAAGCGCGGCGTGCGATGGAACACGTCCAAGGCTTTCTTGCGTCCCGTCATGAACCGCCCGAACCTGAGCGTCATCACGGGCGCGCATGTCCTGCGCCTGCGCATGGCTGGCCGGCGCTGCGAGGGCATCGAGTTCCGGCGCGGGGGCGAGGGCGGGTTCGCCGAAGCGCGGCTGGAGACGATCCTCGCCGCGGGCAGCATTGGC
>CAVOUJ010000061.1:0-7222 GCA_963699535.1 uncultured beta proteobacterium
TCGCACAAGGCGGTATACGTGAGCGGGGAGGAATCGGCCGAGCAGGTCGCGCTGCGCGCGCAGCGGCTTGCGCTCGATACGGGAAAGCTCGAGCTGCTCGCCGAGATCCAGCTCGAGCGCATCCTCGCCACGCTCGAAAAGGCAAGACCGGAAATCGCCGTCGTCGACTCGATCCAGACGCTCTACTCGGAGCAGCTCACTTCGGCGCCGGGCTCGGTTGCCCAGGTGCGCGAATGCGTCGCGCATCTCGCGCGCTATGCCAAGGGCAGCGGCACGATCGTCGTGCTCGTCGGCCACGTCACCAAGGAAGGCGCAATCGCCGGCCCGCGCGTGGTCGAGCACATTGTGGACTCGGTGCTCTACTTCGAGGGCGATACGCATCAGAGCTTCCGACTCATCCGCGCGTTCAAGAACCGCTTCGGCGCGGTGAACGAGCTGGGCGTGTTCGCGATGACCGACAAGGGCCTGCGCGGAGTGTCCAATCCTTCTGCGATTTTCCTTTCGCAGCACACGGGCGAAGTGGCGGGTTCCTGCGTCCTCGTGACTCAGGAAGGTACGCGGCCCCTGCTCGTCGAGATCCAGGCGTTGGTGGACGCAGCCCATGCGCCCAATCCGCGGAGGCTCTCGGTGGGCCTGGAACAGAACCGCCTGGCCATGCTGCTCGCGGTGCTTCACCGCCACGCAGGCATCGCCTGCTTCGACCAGGATGTGTTCGTGAATGCGGTGGGTGGCGTGCGCATCAGCGAGCCGGCGGCGGATCTCGCCGTAATACTCGCCATCGTCTCTTCGCTCACCGACAAGCCGCTCCCCTCGAAGCTCGCGGTGTTCGGCGAAGTCGGCCTGGCGGGCGAGGTGCGCCCGGCGCCGCGCGGCCAGGAGCGGCTGAGGGAGGCAGCGAAGCTCGGCTTCACCCGGGCGATCATTCCCAAGGCCAACCAGCCGAAACAGAAAATCGACGGGATCGAGATCGTCGCGGTCGAGCGGGTCGCTGATGCGATCGCGCAGTTTCGCCGGTAGAGTTGTCAACTCCGAAGAGGGAAGACGTGAAGAACGCTCAAGCAGGAATACTCGCACCGATACCGCGGCAGGCGCGCTACCTCACGTTCGCGCTCAAGCCGGGTGCGCAGCCGCGGGAGGCGGTAAAGGCCCTCGCGGCAGCGGCCGACGGCGAGGCCTGCGTCGTCGGCGTGGGGGCGCTGCTGCTCTTCGCCCTGCAAAAGGAGATCGAGGGACTGCGCCCGTTTCCGCACCACAGGGGCGAGGGCTTCGAGGTCCCTTCGACGCCCACCGCGCTCTGGTGCTGGCTGCGCGGGGAAGAACGCGGCGAAATCGTGCTTCCCGGGCGCGCGATCGAGAAAATGCTCGCGCCCGCCTTCGAGACGACGGGCGTAATCGACGCGTTTCGTCACGGCCGCGGACTGGACCTCACCGGCTACGAGGACGGCACCGAGAACCCGAAGGGGAAGAAGGCCGTCGAGGCCGCGATCGTGAACGACAAGAGACCGGGGTTCGGCGGCGCGAGCTTCGTCGCCGTCCAGCAGTGGGTGCACGATCTGGACAAGTTCGCTGCGATGCCGCGAAAAGGACAGGACAACACCATCGGCCGGCGCAGGAGCGACAACGAGGAGATCGGCAATGCGCCTGCGTCGGCGCACGTGAAGCGGACCGCCCAGGAGAGCTTCACGCCCGAAGCCTTCGTCGTGCGCCGCTCGATGCCCTGGGTGGATGCGAGGCGCGAAGGGCTCGTGTTCACGGCGTTCGGACGATCGGTCGACGCCTTCGAGGCGCTGCTCAAGCGCATGGTTGGGGCGGAGGACGGGATCGTGGATGCGCTGTTTACGTTTACGCGCCCGGTGACCGGGGCCTACTTCTGGTGCCCGCCGGTGAGGAAGGGTCGGATCGATTTGCGGGCGATCGGGTTGTAGTAGATACGTTTCGATCAATGTGAGGAGCGCCAACAATGACCGACGTTGTGGCCGTTGACCGTATCGAGGTCCTCGTGCTGGTCGACAATACTACCGACAGCCTTTCGACCAATCCGAAGAACGTGGAGCCCGAGTGGTCGGTTCTGCTGACCGGAGGACGGCTGCGCGTGCTGTCCGGGCAGAACATCTGTTGTGCGCATCACGGTCTTTCCTTGCTGGTCACCGCGCACGTCGGGAACCAGGCACGCACGCTGCTTTTCGACGCGGGGCCGGCAGCGGCCACGTTCGTGCGCAACACCGAAATCCTCGGTGTCGATTTCGCCGCGATCGAGGCCGTCGTTCTGTCGCACGGGCATTGGGACCATGCTGGTGGCCTGGTCGCTGCGGTAGAGGCGATCGCGAAGAGGCGCGCAGGCAGCCGCTTCGACTGCTACATGCACCCCGGCATGTTCGCGCAGCGCGCGACAAAGCGGCCCGACGGCCAGCTCTACGTCAACGAGCCCGTTCCGAACCCGGACACTCTGACGAAGGCCGGCGCCAACGTGATCAACACCCGCGAGCCGCAGATTCTCGCTGGCGGGACGTTCTTCGTGAGCGGCGAGATTCCGCGCGTGACCAACTACGAAGCGGGAGTGCCCAACCACCTGAGCCGCAGTGCGGATGGAAAGTCCTGGGAGCCCGATCCGTTGATCATGGACGAGCGGTTCGTGTCGGTGCAAGTGAAGGACAAGGGCCAGTTTGTCTTCTCGGCCTGCTCGCACGCGGGGTTAATCAATGTCCTGACGCATGCGCGCTCGCTCTTTCCGTCAGTCCCGCTGTTCGGGGCGATGGGCGGTCTGCATCTCTCGGGAATAAACGAAAAGGTGATCCCGCAGACCGTCGCCGACCTGAAGGGGTTCGGTCTTAAGCTGCTCGCTCCGGGACACTGTACGGGATGGAGAGCCCTTAGCGTCATGGCAAGGGAATTCGGCGACGAACTCGTCCCTTCCGCAGTTGGGAAGCGCTACTCGATATAACGCACCGTTCCTCGATGACTGCGCTCATTGCCGCCGATCTTGCGGCGATACCGCTCTTCGCCTCGCTCTCGCCGGACGAATTGCAGGAGGCGGCTCAGCTCTTCACCATTCGCTGCTATCCGAAGAACGCCATCGTCGCTACCGAAGGCGACCGCCTCGACATGTTCAACATCGTCCTGTCGGGAAGCGTCCAGGCGTTCTGGCGCGACGAAGCCGGGCACCAGTTGGAACTCGGTGTGGAAGGTCCCGGAGATCATTTCGCGGATGCGACATTGGGTGGCGACGTGGTACTCGTATCGTTTATCGCGGTTGCGGATCTGCGCGTCGCTTCGATCCGGATGACCGATCTGAAACAGTTACTGCGACGTCACCCACAAGTTGCCGTCGTCCTGCTCATGGACGTGGTGGCACGCTTGCGTCGTCTCCTCCAGCGTACGAAGACCTTGACGATGAACGATGTGTACGGACGCGTTGTGAAGCTGCTTCTCGCGCGCGCCGTGGAGATTGACGGCAAGCTGGTCACCGAGCGCTTGACGCAGGTGGAGATCAGCCACCGGGTTGGCGCCACCCGCGAAATGGTCGGCCGGGTATTGCGAGATCTCGCGCGGGGCGGTTACATCAAGGTGGACCGGGGGCGAATGACCATCCTGCGCAAGCCACCGAGGCGCTGGTAGCGGCTTCATCCTGCACCGGCCTCCAGGTATAACGGAGCACGAGTCGACACCGCCGCTGTCCGGTGAAATGGAAATTGTTCCCTCCCGATTGCTGCATTTGTTCCCTTGCCTCGCTGTTGCCCAGACGCGTACCTTGAGGGCTGGACCAGACGATCGGAAAGGGGAAGCGATGAACGCACTACTACGAGCACTGTTTGCTGTTCTTGGCTTCACGATTGTGGCCTCCGCAAGCGCACAAGGCGGACCGGTCCGCATCCTCGTCGGTTTTGCTCCCGGTGGGACGTCCGACGTGATCGCCCGGCTCATCGTGGATCGACTGAAGACTTCGCTGGATGCACCCGTGATGGTCGAGAACAGACCGGGACTGAACGGCATCCTCGCTGCGGAGGCTCTGAAGAACGCGGCCCCGGATGGGAAGACGCTGATGATCTCGCCGATCGTCGTAACGGTGTTCGCGCCGCTCACGAACGCAAGGCTCAGCTACGACCCGGTCAAGGACTTCGCACCGGTCTCACTCGCGGCCACCTTCCCGTTCGGTTTCGCCGTCGGCCCGGGATCCCCCGCGAAGACCTTGGAGGAGTACGTCGCGTGGGTTCGCGGAAATCCGGCGAAGGCGACCTACGGCACACCGACAGCCGGCAGCCCGCCGCACTTCTTCGGAGTCATGTTCAGCCGCACCATTGGCGTCGAGTTGGTCTTCGTTCCATACAAGGGCGGCGCGCCTCTGGTGACCGACCTAGTCGGGGGACAGGTACCCGCCGGGATCACCGTTCTCTCTGAAATGATCAAGCAACACCAGTCGGGCAAGGTGCGAATACTTGCGAGTTCCGGGTCGCAGCGCTCGGCCGCTGCGCCGGATGTTCCTACGTTCAAGGAGCTGGGCTTCGCAGCAATCGAAGGCACGGGCTGGCAGGCATTTCACACCTCCGCGAAAACACCGCGCCCAATGATCGACCGACTCTCAGCAGCGATTACCGCAGCGATCAAGGCACCTGAAGTGACCGAGCGGCTGCTCGCAATCGGCCTGGAGCCGGTAGGCAGCACGCCGGACGAGCTTGCGCGTCGCGAGGCCGAAGAGACCGCGAGGTGGGCACCGGTCGTCAAAGCGTCAGGATTCCGTGCCGAAGAATAGTGCAAGAGGGTCGGCATGGAAATCGAACGGGGCCGAAGGATCCGCTCGGAGCGGATATCAATCTCAAGTCAACTTTCTTGCAGCGTCGATCCCGCTCCTTACCGCCGCTTCCAGCGTCCCGGGATACTCGCTCGCGACGTAATCACCCGCGAGCAGCAGCCCTGGGACGGGCGTCGCTCCGCCGGGCCTTTCGATTGCCGGCGTACAGGAAAACGTTCCGCGCTTCTCCGTGATTACCTGAGTCCATTGGGTCGCGGGAAGCTCTCCGAGCGTCGCTCTCAGCTCGGTTTCGATCCTTGAAACCAGCAAATCCTTCTCCAGTTCCTCATGCGCACCGGAGCCGCTGATCACCGCCGCGATCAGTCCCTTCGGCCCCCCGAGCCGTCCGCGGTCGAACGCCCATTGAACGATCCCTCCGCTGAAGCCGAGCATGGGCGAGGGCAGCGACACCGATTCCGGATACTGCAGGTAGCACGTGACGATCGGCTCGTAGGTAAACGCGCCAATGTGCGAAAGCGCGTCGGCGAGCTCGGGAAGCTGCACCAGCAACTGCCCGGCATGCTGCGGACCGCAGGAGATCACCACATGGGAAAACCATGACCCGTCGACTCGAAATCCGCTCGGGACGCGTGCGATCCGGCGCACCGGCTCTCCGAGTTTGATCGCCCCACCGCGTGCTTCGACGTATCGCGCCGCGGGCTCGGGGAACAGGCGGCCGAGGTCGGTGCGCGCGATGAGCAGGTCGCTCGCTTCGCGAGTCCCCGTGAGACCGTCGCGCAGAACGTTGGCAAAAATCTGAGCCGAAGCCGATTGCACCGGAGTGTTGAGTGCCGACACGCACAGCGGATCCCAAAGGTGAGTGCGCAGCGTACCCGACTGTCCGCGCTCGTCGAGGAATTTCGCAACCGTGCGATCGGGCTCGATGCGAAAGTTGCCGGCGCGAAGTGCCGCCATGAAGCGCAGGGCGCCCATCGCCTCCGCGAACGCGAGTCCCTTCGCGGAAAGCAGTCCGGCGACGAGATTGACCGGGTAGGGAAGCCGCGGCGCTCGCAGGTGAAAGCCGTCGGCAAAGCGCAGTTCCAGCGGAATTCTGAGCAGAAGCCGGTCTGGATCCGCGCCTACCAGACGCATCAGCCGCAGGCACTCGCGATACGCGCCGATCAGGACGTGCTGCCCGTTGTCCAGGTCGACGCCGTCCATGCTCACCCGCCGCGCACGGCCGCCGAGGCTGCGCGAAGCCTCGAAAACCGCAACCGGGACGCCGCGCTCCGCCAGCGTCACCGCCGCGGCGAGGCCCGACCAGCCCGCGCCGACGACGGCGACCCGTCTCAGGCGCTCGCCCAGGTGCGCCACGCGATCCAGAGCTTGCGCACCGGCGTGAGCGCGACGCGCTGCTTGAGCACCTGGTAGCCGTCGCTTGCGATTTCGCGAAGCAGGGCGCGGTAGATCGCGGCCATCATGAGACCCGGGCGCTGCGCGCGGCGATCCTCGGGAGGCAGAAGCGCGAGCGCCTCGTCGTAGCAGCGCGCGGCGCGCTCGGTCTGGAAGTGCATCAACCGGGTGAAGTTCTCGGTCTGGCGGGCGTTGAGGATGTCGGCCGCGCTCACCCCGAAACGCTTCAGCTCGTCCATCGGCAGGTAGATGCGGCCGTTGCGCGCGTCCTCGCCGACGTCGCGGATGATGTTGGTGAGCTGAAACGCGAGGCCCAGCCGCTCGGCGTAATCGACCGTCTTCGGATTGCGATAGCCGAAGATCGCCGCAGCGAGTGCGCCGACGACCCCGGCCACGCGATGGCAGTAGAGCTGCAAGCCCGCAAAATCCAGGTAGCGGTTCTGGTTCAGGTCCATCTCCATGCCGTCCATGATCTCGTTCAGCCGCGCCTGGGTGATTCCGAACGGGCCGGTCGTCGGCGCCAGCGCGCGCGTCACCGGGTGCTGCGGGTTGCCGGCGAAGAGCTGCGCGACTTCGACGCGCCACCACGCGAGAGCTGCGCGCGCGGCCGAGGGGTCGCTCGGCTCGTCCACCGCGTCGTCCACCTCGCGGCAGAATGCGTAGAGCGCGGTGATCGCGCGCCGGCGCTCGGGCGGCAGAAAAAGGAACGAGTAGTAGAAGCTCGAGCCGCTCTGCGCAGCCTTGTTCTGGCAATATTCGTCCGGACTCATCACATCACCAGTGCACGCGCGAGCACGAGCGGCCAGTCCCGGGCCGAAAGCACGGGCCGGCGGCGGAACACGTCTCCCCGGACGCTTTCGATCTTCTCCAGGATCCGGAGACCTCCCTGCACGACGGCGCGGATTTCAAGACCGATGCGGCCGGGAAGGCGCTGGGCGAGCGGCGATCCCTTGAGCATCATCGCGCGGGCCCGATCGACCTGGAAGCGCATCAGTTCCCACCAGCCGCCCGAAGCGTCGCGTGCCGCGATCTGGCCCTCGGAGACCCCGAAGCGCGCCATGTCTTCCCGTGGCAGATAGATGC
>CAVOUJ010000062.1:0-24907 GCA_963699535.1 uncultured beta proteobacterium
GCACGCCGCTCTCGATGTGGCGCGACACGTTCTCCAGCACCACGATCGCGTCGTCCACTACGAATCCGGTGGCGATGGTGAGCGCCATGAGGGAAAGATTGTTGAGGCTGAAGCCGGCGAGGTACATGAACCCGAACGTCGCGACGAGCGACACGGGCACAGCTACCGCCGGGATCAGCGTCGCGCGGGCGCTCCTCAGGAACAGGAACACGACCAGGATCACCAGCGCCACCGCGACGACAAGCGTTCTCTCGACCTCGAAAAGCGAGGCGCGGATGGTGCTGGTGCGCTCGAGCACCACGTCGAGATTGATCGCGCTCGGAATCGACGCGCGCAGCAGCGGCAAGAGCTCGCGAACGCGCTCGGTCGTTTCGATGATGTTCGCGTTGGGCTGCCGGTTGATGATGACGAGTACCGAAGGTTTGCCGTTGGCGATGCCGGTGTTGCGCAGGTCTTCCACCGAATCGACGACCTCAGCGACGTCGGACAGGCGCACAGCGGCGCCGTTGCGGTACGCGACGATGAGCGGAACGTACTGGCTCGCGCGCTTCGCCTGGTCGTTGGCCATGATCTGCCAGTGCCTGTCTCCCAGCTCGACCGATCCCTTGGGACGGTTGGCGTTGGCGGCGGCGAGGGCCACACGCACCTCGTCCAGCCCGATCGCGTATTTGTTGAGCGCCATGGGATTCAGCTCCACGCGCACCGCGGGGAGCGAGGCGCCACCCACCGTCACCTGGCCGACGCCCTCCGCCTGGGAGATCTTCTGCGCGAGGATGGTGGATGCGGCGTCGTACATCTGGCCGCGATCGAGCGTGTCGGAGGTGAGCGCGAGGATCATGATCGGCGCGTCCGCCGGATTCACCTTGCGATAGGTCGGATTGCGCGGGAGGCTCGTCGGCAATTGGTTGCGCGCCGCATTGATCGCGGCCTGCACGTCGCGCGCGGCGCCGTCGATGTCGCGGTCGAGGTCGAACTGCAGCGTGATGCGCGAGCTTCCGAGCGAGGAGGACGAAGTGATCTCGGTGACGCCGGCGATGCGGCCAAGCGCGCGCTCGAGGGGCGTCGCCACCGTCGCCGCCATGACCTCGGGGCTCGCGCCGGGAAGCTGCGCCTGCACCGAGATCGTCGGGAAGTCCACCTGCGGCAGCGGTGATACGGGCAGGAGCCCGAAGGCAGCCGCGCCGGCGAGCGTCACGCCGGCGGTCAGCAGCACTGTCGCGACCGGGCGCCGGATCGAGGATTCGGGCAGGTTCACGGCTGACCGCCCCTGAGCGGCTCAACGCGCGCCGCGCCTTGCCCGGTCACGCGCCGTGCCAGACGATCGAACCAAAGGTAGATCACGGGCGTCGTGAAGAGCGTCAGCGCCTGGGAGAGGATCAGGCCGCCCACCATGGTAATCCCCAACGGATGGCGCAGCTCCGAGCCGACGCCCGTGCCGAGCGCAAGCGGCAGCGCGCCGAGCAGCGCCGACATCGTCGTCATCAGGATCGGGCGGAACCTCAGGAGGCAGGCGTGATAGATCGCGTCGCGCGGGCTCATGCCGTCCTTGCGCTCGGCGTCGAGCGCGAAGTCGATCATCATGATCGCGTTCTTCTTGACGATGCCGATCAGGAGGATGATGCCGATCACCGCGATGATGTCCAGTTCCCCGCGTGTCAGCATCAGCGCGAGCAGGGCCCCCACGCCCGCCGAGGGCAGCGTCGACAGGATCGTGAGCGGGTGGATGTAGCTCTCGTAGAGCACCCCGAGCACGATGTACATCGTGACGATCGCGGCGAGAATCAGCAGCAGCGTGTTCGCGAGCGATGCCCGGAACGCGAGCGCCGCGCCCTGGAAGCTCGTGCGCACCGAAGGCGGCAGCTCGAGCGAGCGCGTCTCCGCATCGATCGCGCGAACGGCATCGCCCAGCGAAGCACCGGAAGCGAGGTTGAAGGAGATGGTTGCCGCAGGAAACTGGCCGAGGTGATTCACGGCGAGGAGCGCAGGCTTCTCGGTGACCGTCGTGATCGCGCTCAAGGGCACCTGGGCGCCCGAAGAGGAAGCAACGGTGATGTCCTTGAGCGCGTCCGGGCCCCGGCGGAATTCCGGCTTCACCTCGAGCACCACGCGGTACTGGCTCGACTGCGTGAAGATAGTCGAAATCAGCCGCTGCCCGAAGGCGTTGTAAAGCGCGATATCTATGGCCGCGGGGGTGATGCCGAGCCGCCCCGCGGTGTCGCGGTCGATCGAAAGAAACGCCTGCAGGCCCTGATCCTGGAAATCGCTGGCCACATCGGCGAGCTGCGGCAGTTGCCGCAGGCGATCGACGAGGCGATGCACCCAAACGGCGAGCTCGTCCGGATTCGCGTCCTCGATGGTGAGCTGGTACTGGGTGCGGCTGACGCGGTCCTCGATGGTGAGGTCCTGCACCGGCTGCATGTAGAGCGAAATGCCCTGGACCTGCGCGACCCTCGGCTGCAGCCGCAGCATCACTTCCGCGACGTCGGCGCCGCGTTCGGCCTTCGGCTTCAGGTTGATGAAGACGCGGCCGTTGTTGAGCGTGGTGTTGACGCCGTCCACGCCGATGAAGGATGAAACGCTTTCCACGGCGGGGTCCCGGAGGATGGCTTCGGCGAGCAAGCGCTGGCGCTCCGCCATCGCGGCGAAGGAGATCGACTGCGGCGCCTCGGAGACGCCCTGGATGACGCCCGTGTCCTGCAGGGGGAAGAAACCCTTCGGCACGACGACATAGAGGAGGACGCTCGCCGCGAGCGTTCCCGCGAAGACCCACAGCGTCGCCGTCTGCCGGTCGAGCACCCACTCCAGCATCGTGCCGTAGCGTGCGATCATCGCGTTGATGAAACGTCCCGTCGCCTGGTAGAACCTGCTCTGCTCGGACTCGGGCCTGTGGCGCAGGAGTTTGGCGCACATCATCGGCGTCAGGGTGAGCGACACGACTGCCGAGATCAGAATGGCGACGGCGAGCGTGATGGCGAACTCGCGGAAGAGGCGCCCCACCACCTCGCCCATGAAGAGCAGCGGGATCAGCACGGCGACGAGCGAGAAAGTGAGCGAGATGATGGTGAAGCCGATCTGCTGGGCGCCCTTCAGTGCCGCCTGCAGAGGCGGCTCGCCTTCTTCGACGTAGCGCGCGATGTTCTCGATCATCACGATCGCGTCGTCCACGACGAAGCCGGTGGCGATGGTGAGCGCCATCAGCGTGAGGTTGTTGACGCTGAACCCGGCGAGATACATGACACCGAAGGTACCGACGAGCGAAAGCGGCACCGCGATGCTCGGTATGAGCGTGCCCGCGGCCGTGCGCAGAAACAGGAAGATGACCATGACGACGAGCGCCACCGCGAGCATCAACTCGAACTGCACGTCCTTGACCGAGGCGCGGATGGTGACGGTGCGGTCGGTAAGCGTCACGACCTCGACCGATGCGGGGAGCGAGGCGGTCAGCTGCGGCAGGAGCTGCTTTACGCGATCCACCACCTCGATCACGTTGGCCCCGGGCTGGCGCTGGATGTTGAGGATCACCGCGGGAACGTCGTTCATCCACGCCGCGAGTCGCACGTTTTCCGCGTCCTCGAGGACGTCCGCGACATCCGCAAGCAGGATCGGCGCGCCCTTCCGGAAGGCGATGACGACGGCGCGGTAGTCGGCGGCCGAGCGCAGCTGATCGTTGGCGTCGATCGTGTAGGCGCGGCTGGGTCCGTCGAAGCTGCCCTTCGCCTGATTGACGTTGGCTGCGGCGATCGCGGTGCGCACGTCCTCCAGATTCAGGCCGTTTGCGGCGAGCGCTCGAGGATTCACCTGAATGCGCACCGCCGGGCGCTGGCCGCCGGAGAGCGTGACCAGCCCCACTCCGGAAAGCTGCGAGATCTTCTGCACCAGACGCGTGTCGACGAGGTTCTGCACCTCCGGGAGCGGCATGGTCTTCGAGCTGATGCCAAGGGTGAGGATCGGCGCGTCGGCCGGATTCACCTTGCTGTAGACGGGAGGTGCAGGCAGGTCTGCGGGGAGGAAATTGGAGGCGGCGTTGATCGCCGCCTGCACTTCCTGCTCGGCGACATCGAGCGTCAGGTCCAGGCTGAACTGCAGCGTGATCACCGAAGCGCCGCCCGAACTCGTGGATGACATCTGCTTCAGGCCCGGCATCTGCCCGAACTGGCGCTCGAGCGGCGCGGTGATCGAGGAGGTCGCCACGTCCGGACTCGCCCCGGGATAGAAAGTGACGACCTGGATCGTCGGGTAGTCCACCTCGGGCAAGGCGGAGAGCGGCAGCAGCCGGTAGGCGAGCGCGCCAGCGAGGAGGATCGCGGCCATCAGCAGCGAAGTCGCTACCGGCCGCAGGATGAACAGCCGCGAGGGGTTCATGCACCCTCTTTGCGGCGCCGCTTGCCCTCGCCTTTGGCCGGGGTCTTGCCTTCGCCGGGTGACGCGCGGCTGCGATCGGGAATCTCCACCTTTGCGCCGTCGCGCAGGCGGTCGCTGCCCTCCACGACCAGCACTTCTCCGGACGCGAGGCCGGACTCGACCGAGACGTTGTCGCCCTCGACGATGCCCGCGCTCACCTTGCGCAGCTCCACCGTCCGGTCCTCCTTGACGACGTAGACGAAAGTCCCCTGCCCGCCGCGCACCACGGCCGCATTCGGGACGAGCGTCGCGCCGCGCCGGACATCGAGCAGCATGCGCACGTTGACGAACTGGTTGGGGAAGAGGCTCCCGTCCTCGTTCGGAAACTGCGCCTTGAGCTTGATCGTGCCCGTCGCGGGATCGATCTGGTTGTCGACGCTCGCGAGCACGCCGGCCGCGAGCTTCTTTTTCTGCTCGCGGTCATAGGCCTCGACGGGCAGTTTCTCCCCTGAGCGCATCCGCTGCATCACACTCGGCAGGTTGTCCTGCGGGATGGTGAAGATGACGGTAACCGGCTGCAGTTGCGTAATGACGACGAGGCCGTTCGCGTCTCCTGCGCGCACGATGTTTCCCGGATCGACCAGGCGGAGTCCGACCCGCCCTCCGATAGGCGCGGTAATGCGCGCGTAGGTCAGCTGGAGCCTTGCGTTGTCGATCTGGCCCTGATCGAATTTGACCGTGCCCTCGTACTGGCGAACCAGCGCTTCCTGCGTGTCGACCTGCTGCTTGGCGATCGAGTCCTGAGCGTAGAGGGCGCGATATCGCTCCAGGTCGATTCGCGCGTTCGCCAGCAGCGCCTGGTCGCGGGCCATCTGACCTTCGACCTGCGCGAGCTGAGCCTCGTAGGGACGCGGGTCGATCTCGAAGAGCAGGTCCCCTCTCCTGACCATCTGGCCTTCTCTGAAGAGTATCCGGACGAGCTCCCCGTCGACCCGGCTTTTGACAGTCACGGTCTGGAGCGGCGTCACCGTTCCAAGCCCGTTCAGATAGATGTTGATGTCGCCGGTCCTCGCCGCCGCGACCACGACCGGCGTGGGACGCGTGGGATCGAAACCGCGCCGGCCGGCAGGGCGCTGCTTTTCGTCGCCCGGCTGAAGGAAGTACACCCCCGCTCCGACCGCGGCCAGCAGCACGACCAGGATCAGGACCCAGGTCCCCCGCAGTGAGCGGCGTTTCTCGGTCAACAGAGTCTGGTTCTCGATCTTCATCTGGAGGCCCAGAAGCAAGGCGAGCGCTTCCGCGGAGCGCACCTGGAGCGTACGCGAGGGGGCAACTGTCTCATTTCGAGCGGCCTATGTGTGCAACCGTGTGCAACCAGATGTTACCGCGCCCTCGAGCATCTCAGGTGGCCCGGTAAAATATGCGGTAAGGGGGTTAGTGCGTGCCCAAAGAAGACCCGGCACAAGCCGAATTCTGGGAGAAGCGGTTCCGCGAGAACTTCACGCCCTGGGACGCCGGTCGCGTTCCCGAAGCGCTCGCGCATTTCCTCCAGGCCGAGGCGCGGCCTCTGCGCGTTCTTATTCCGGGTTGTGGCTCGGGCTACGAAGTGCGCGCCTTCGCCATGGCGGGGCACGACATCCTCGCGATCGATTTCGCGCCCGCCGCGGTCGAGCGGGCGCAGCGCGTCCTCGGCCCGTTGTCCGAGCGGGTGCGCTTTGCGGATTTCTTCAAATACGATTTCGGAGTGCCGTTCGATCTTGTCTACGAGCGCGCCTTCCTGTGCGCGCTGCCGCGGCGGATTTGGCCGCGCTACGCGCCGCGCGTAGCGGAACTGCTACGGTCCGGAGGCAGGCTCGCGGGGTTTTTCTTTTTCGACGAGGGCGAGCGCGGCCCGCCGTTCGGGCTCAAGCAGGGGGAGCTTGAATCGCTGCTGCGCGAACGCTTTGATCTCGCCGCCGACTCCACCGTCGGCGATTCAATCCCGATATTCGCCGGGAAAGAACGCTGGCAAATCTGGTCGCTCAAAGAGCGAAAATCGCTGCCGATTCCGGTACGCGACCCCGAGAGGTAGCAGCCGACGGCAGGAATTTCGGGCGCGTTGCCGCGCTAGGCGGCCGAGGCAACGCCGAGGTAGGTCTCGAGCGCGATGCGGTCCTCGCGCAGCGCCGCGCTCTGCCCGTCCCACACGATGCTGCCGCGCTGCAGGATCGCGGCGCGCTCGGTCATGGCGAGCACCTTGCGCGCGTTCTGCTCGACGATGATAGTGGTCAGGCGCTCTTCGCGCACGAGGCGCCGCAACGCGGCGAGCAGTTCCTCGACGATGATGGGCGCCAGGCCCTCGAGCGGCTCGTCGAGCAGGATAAGACGCGGATTGAGCACCAGCGCGCGGGCGATGGCGAGCATCTGCTGCTCGCCGCCGGAGAGCCGGTTGCCGAGATTGGCGCGGCGCTCGGCCAGCCGCGGGAAAAGCGCGAACGCCTTGTCCGGCGTCCAGGGCCCGGGGCGCGCGACGGCGGTGAGGTTCTCCTCCACCGTGAGCGAGCGGAAGATGTTGCGCTCCTGCGGCACCCAGCCGATGCCGGCGAGGGCGCGCTGCTCCGGCGGCAAACCGGTGACGTCGCGGCCGCCGAAGCGGATCGACCCGCCGAGCCGGCGCGTGACGCCGACAATGGAAGCGAGCAGCGTGGACTTGCCCATGCCGTTGCGGCCGAGGAGCGCGAGCGAGCTGCCCTCCTCGAGCGCGAGCGACACCTGCTGCAGCACGGTAGCCTCGCCGTAGCCGGCCGAGAGCTTCTCCAGCGACAGGAGCTCAGGCATGGACCGGCTCCTCGCCGAGATAGACCGATTTGACGCGCGCATCGCGCGCGATCTCCGCCGGCGTGCCTTCGGCGAAAAGCGCCCCGTTCACCATCACCGAAATGCGCTGGGCGAAGCTGAACACCAGGTCCATGTCGTGCTCGATGAAAAGCACGGTCACGTCTCCGGGCAGCGCGGCAACCGCTGCGAGAATGTTGTGGCGCTCGTCCTCGGGGACGCCCGCCGCCGGTTCGTCGAGCAGCAGCACGCGCGGGCCCGAGGCGATGGCGAGCGCGATCTCCAGCAGCCGCTGCTTGCCGTAGGGCAGCTTCGAAGTCGGCTCGTGCATCACGTCGGCGAGGTGAAAGCTCTCCAGGGTGGAGACGATGCTCTCGTCCACGTTGCTCTTGCTGCCGGCCACGCGCCACCAGTCGTGGCCGCGGCCCAGGCGCTCCGACACCGCCAGGCCGATGGTCTCCAGCGGCGTGAGCGCGCCGAACAGTTGGTTGATCTGGAAAGTGCGCGCCAGCCCCAGGCGCACGCGCCGGTGGGGCGCCAGGTCCGTGATGTCGCGGCCCTCGAGCAGGATGCGGCCGGCATCGGGCCGCAGCACGCCGGTGAGCAGGTTGATGAGCGTCGTCTTGCCGGCGCCGTTCGGGCCGATGAGCGCGTGGCGCACGCCGCGCTCGATGCGCAGCGCGACCTCGCTGGTGGCGGTGATGCCGCCGAAGCGCTTGCCCAGCCCGGAGGTTTCCAGGGCAAGGCTCATGCGCCGCCCGCCCGTTGCCGAGCGCCGATGGAGCGAGCCCAGGCGCCGATTCGCTCGCGGCCGACAAGCACGATCGCCACCAGAACCAGTCCGATCCAGAACAGCCAGTATTGGGGCGTGATGCCGGCGAGCCAGTCCTGCATGAATTTGAACGCGGTGGCGCCGATCACCCCGCCGTAAAGGTAGCCGGTGCCGCCGATGATGAGCATCAGCAGCAGGTCCGCGGAACGGTCGAAGGACAACACATCGAGCGAGCAGAATGCGGTGGTCTGCGTCAGCAGCGCACCGGCGATGCCGGCATAACCGGCGGCGATGGTGTAAATCGCCACTAGGCGCGCGTTCACCGGGATGCCCAGAGCCTGGGCGCGGAGTACATTGCCCTTGATCGCCACCAGCGAAAGGCCGAAGGGCGAATACGCAATGCGCCTCGCGACAACGAACAGGATGAACAGTACCGCCAGGCTGTAGACGTAGGCCACGTGCCCGGTGATGTCGAAGTCGAAGCGGCCGAGCAGCGGCGCGATCACCACGCCCTGCAACCCGTCGGCGCCGCCGGTGAGCCAGTCGAGGCGGTTGGCGAGTTCGCGCAGGAGCATTGCTATGCCGAGCGTCACCATGAGGCGCGTGAGATCCGAGCCGCGCAGCACCAGGAAACTCGTGGCAAAGCCAAGTGCCGCCGCCAGCAACCCGGAGACGAGCAGCGCAAGTATCGGCTCGGTGACCAGAGCGTGCTTGGCGAGCAGCCCCGCGGCATAAGCGCCGAAGCCGAAGAAGGCCGCGTGCCCGAGCGAGATGATGCCGGCATAGCCGAGGATCAGGTCGAGCGAAAGCGCGAACAATCCCAGGATCGCGATTTCAGCGAGGATCAGGTGCTTGCCCGGCAGCAGGAAGAGGGAGGCGACGGCTGCCAGCCAGAATGCAATCTCGGCCGGCCGCCAGTTGGCGCGCCGCGCCAGGCGGTCGGCCACAGCGGTGGCGAGCACGCCGCTCATCGCGACGCCACCCGCGAGAACAGGCCCTGCGGACGCCAGATCAGCACCACGATCATGATGGTGTAGATGACAAAGGCGCCCAGGGTGGGCACGTAGTATTTTCCGGCGACGTCGCAAATGCCGAGCAATAGCGACGCCAGGAACGGCCCGGTGATGCTCGAAGTGCCGCCGACGGCGACGACGATGAGGAAATAGATCAGGAACTTGAGCGGAAACTGCGGGTCGAGACCGAGAATCTCAGCGCCGAGCGCTCCGCCCAGCCCGGCAAGCCCCGAGCCGGCGGCGAAGGTGAGCGCGAACACGACATTGACATTGATACCCAGGCCGCGCGCTGTGCGCGAGTCATCCACCGCGGCGCGCAAGCGGCTGCCGAAGCGCGTGCGTGTGAGCAGGGCCTGAAGTGCGAGCGCAAGAAGACCGCAAATGACGATGATCAGCAGCCGGTAGCGGCCGATGCCGACGCCACCGACATTGAACCGGCCCTCCAGCGCCCGCGGCAACTGCACGAACACCTGCTGCGAGCCCATGACGTAATCCACTGCCGCCACCGACATGAATACCAGGCCGATACTGAACAACACCTGGTCGAGATGGCCCATGGAATACACGCGCCGGTACAGCGTGCGGTCCATGAGGGCGCCGAGCAGCGCTGGCACGAGGAAAGCGAACGGCAGCGCGGCGAAGAACGGCAGTCCCATGCGGTTGACCAGCACCACCGCCACGTAGCCCCCCGCCATGGCGAAGGCGCCGTGCGCGAGGTTGATGAGATTCATCAATCCAAGCGTCACCGACAGCCCGCAGGCGAGCAGGAACAGCAGCATCCCGTAGGCGATGCCGTCGAAGAGGATGGTAAGCATGAAAAAGAGCGCCGCCCGAAGGCGGCGCCGCGGTCAGCGGAAGATGGCCGGCGACACTACTTCTTCTTCGCCGCTTTCACAGGGTCTTTGACCGCGTCGAACGTGGCGAATTCCACGTTGTACAACTGGCCGCCGACCTTCTCGACCTTGCGGACATACTCGTTGTGGATGACATCGCGCGTCTCCGGGTCGATCGACATCGGTCCGCGCGGGCTCTCCCATTGCATACCTTTCATCGCCGCGATGAGCGCATCGCCGTCGGTCTTGCCTCGGGTCTTCTTCAGCGCTTCGTAGATGAGGTGCATGCCGTCGTAACCGCCCACGGCCATGAAGTTCGGGCGGAATTTGTTCGCCTTCTCAAAAGCCGCGACGAAGGCCTTATTCATCGCCGACGGGTGCGCCGCCGAGTAGTGATGCACCGTCACGGTGCCGATGACCGCGTCGCCCATGCCGTTGACCAGATCGTCGTCGGTCACGTCGCCCGGGCCGATGATCCTGATGCCGGCCTTGTCCAAGCCGCGCTCGATGAACTGCTTGACGAAAGTCGCGCCCTGGCCTGACGGAACGAAGATGAAGACCGCTTCCGGCTTGGCATCGCGCGCACGCTGCAGGAAGGGCGCGAAATCCGGATTCGCCAGGGGAAACTTGATCTCCTCGACGACCTGGCCGCCGCCTTTGACGAACTGCTCCTTGAAGGAATTCTGCGCGTCGGCCCCCGGCGCATAGTCGGACACCATGGTGACGACCTTCTTGATCCCGTTTTTCACCGCCCAGTCGGCGATGATCGTCGAGGACTGTGCCAGCGTGAAGCTGGTGCGCGCGATGTAAGGTGAGCGCTCGGTAATGATGGAAGTGCCCGCCGCCATCACGATCTGCGGCACTTTCGCCTGCGTGGCGAGCGGCGCCGCAGCGAGCGCGGCTGGAGTTACACCGAAGCCGGCGATGAAGCTCACCTTGTCGTTGACGATGAGCTCCTGGGCAAGGCGCTTGGTGTTGTCGGGGACGGCGGCGTCATCCTTGAGGATGACCTCGATCTTCCTGCCGGCGACCCTATCACCGTTTTGCTGCATGTAGAGGCGCACGGCGGCGTCGATCTGCTTGCCGGTCGAGGCCTGCTGGCCGGTCATCGGGACGATGAGTCCGATCTTGACCGTCTCCTGCGCGTGAGCGGCACCTGCGCCTGCGGTGAGCGCCATCACTGCGACGCATAATTGTTTGCGAATCATGGGGGTCCCTCCTCCTTTAAAGTGACTGCGATTCTACCGCGAGGCGGGGAGGGCGTGACGGGAATGGCCCAAGGTGGCGTCTCGGTCCGGTTTTGGGGGCGCTATGGGCCCCCGCTGCGCTCCCAGGAACATGAGATTGAACCGGGCCTTGCCGTGACCCGGGTGCAGGTATAGAGCAGCCCGGTATTCGCGGCGCGCTTCGTCCAGCCGCCCGGCCAGTTGGTACGCGTAGCCCAGGTTGTTGTGTGCGCGCGCGTTCCACGGCGCCAGGCGCACGCTCGATTCCCACAACGCGATCTCGCTTGCGTAGTCGAGCTGGCGCAGGACGCTGGAAGCGGCGAACACGGCCAGCAGGGCGCCCGCCACGATGGCCGCGATCCGGCGCGGCGGCCGCAGCAGCGCGACTTGGACGCTCAAGGCGAGCAACAGCCCCCAGCTCGCGAGGTAGAGCTGACGGTCGTTGGCGACGTCTAGGCGCGGCACGATGGAGTTGGTCGGCGCGAGCTGCAGGAAGAACCAGAGCACCCCGAAGCCGATCCAAGGACGCGCTCGCAGATTGAACAATCCCAGTACGAGCAGCCCGGCGAGCAGCGCCGCTTCCACCGCGAGCGCCGCGTCCCACTCGTTCAGGACCGGGAGCGCCGGGTCGATGTTGTAGCCGTGCAAGAACACCAGGCGCGAGACCAGGTAGGACACGCCGCCGATCTGCGTGAGCAGGTTTTCGCCGATGCTTCGTCGGGTAAAACCGAAGCTCACCAGATCCAGGTACGGCGCGTTCAGCAATATCACAAACGCGCCCGCGAGCAGCAGGGACCAGTGCGCCGCCTGGCGGCGCATGATGACCTTCCAGCCCGGCCGCTCCCGGGAACACAGCTCGCACAGGAGCAGCGCCGCCGGAAGCGTCGCTGCAGTTTCCCGCGTCGCTGCCGCCAGGATGAATAGCAGAGTCGAGCCCGCCCAGTGCCCGCCGCGCAGATAGACGAGCAGCGCGCCAAGGTAGAAGCTCGCCATCAGCGAGGACGAGCGGCCGCTGATGTAAGTCACGGCTTCGGTCTGGGCCGGATGCAGCGCGAACAGAAGCGCGGCGGCGAGCGCGGCGCCGCTGAAGCTCTCCTCCCGTGCTTCTCCAGAGAAACGCCCGCAGAGTTCGCGCCCGACCCAGTAGAGCAGGACCGCGTTCAGAGCATGGACCCCGACGTTGACCAGGTGAAAACCGAAAATCCCGGGACCGAGCGTCCAGTTGAGCGTGTAGCTCGCCTTGAGCAGGGGGCGCACTCCGTCGCCCGCGCGCGCGAGCAACGCCTGCCACGAATGCACCGTCTGATAGTTGACTATGACGTTGTAGTCGTCGAACTGGAACACGCCGGCGAAGGACGGCAGGTAGGCGGCGAAGGAAACTCCCGCCAGCGCCCAGGCGTGCCGCGATCCGCTGCCGGCCGCGCCGGTCGAAAAGCTCATTGCACCGGCGTCTCGAACGCCCGATCTAGCAAGCCCACCGCGTTCCACCAGCGGTTCGGCGCATTCAGCATCACCACCAGCACGCGCACGCCCTCCCGCTCGGCGAGCGCCACGAGGCAATTGCCCGCGCGCTCGGTATAGCCGGTCTTCAGTCCTATTGCCCCGGAATAGCGCCCGATCAGCGCGTTGGTGTTGTGGATGTCGAAGGTCCGCCCGCCGTCGGCCGTGCTGATCGTCATGCTCGAGACCCGCGCAAGCCGGAGGTATTCCTCGTGCCGCATCACCTGCTCGGCGAGGCGCAGGAGATCCGCGACGGTCGAATACTGCCCATCGCGGTCGTGACCGCAGGGATCGGCGAAATGCGTATTCGCCATGCCCATCGACGCGGCGCGCCGGTTCATGATGGCGACGAAGCCCGCGGTGGTCTTGCCCAGGTGATCGGCAAGCGCACGGCAGGCGTCGTTCGCGGACCGGACGACCGTCGCCGCGAGCAGGTGGCGCGCGCGCAACTTTTCTCCCGGTCTCAATCCGATGCGAGTACCGGTCGCCTGCAGGGCGCTGCGCCCCACCGTGACGACTTCGTCCAGCCGGCCGCGCTCGAGCGCGAGCAGCGCGGTCATCATCTTCGCAAGGCTGGCCGGAGGCAGGCGCGCATCCGCGCCGCCCGCCCAGAGCAGCGTGTCGTCGCGCTTGACCAGGTAGGCCTCGGCGACCTTCGGGAAACGGTCCTCCGCCGCGTGCGCGAGGCACGCGGCCAGGACGACGGCGAGGGCGAGAACGGGTCGCAGCACGAGCGCTCTGCGACGGTTGGAGCGCTACCTTCCGAACAGGCCTTTCAGCTTGTCGAGGCCCTTGCTGATGCCTTCGCTGGCAGGGCTCTTCTTCTCGGGCTCCCTGCCCTGCGCGGAATCCGGCTTGCGGGCGGCCGCCTGCTGCTTCCTCTCGCCGTCGGACTCCTCGAGGTCCTTGTTAGCCAGGTAGGTCGCGCAGAAACTCGCGTACTTGCCGCCTTGCGCCGAGGTGTAGTTGCGGCCTGCGCAATGCTTCTGCGCGAGCGGCTTCGCCTCCGCCGGGCAGAAGCGGGCCAGGAAGTCGAGCGATTCGCTCTGCGCCGCGCCCGGGCAGAGCGACACCTTCACCTTTTGCGCAGACAGGCCGCACATCTGGGCCGCGCGCTCATCGCCCCTCGCCTTCAGAAAGCCTTCTTGCGTCTGGTAGCGCCTGCAAAACTCGGCCTGGCTCGCGTTGCAGGCGGTCGCGACACGCTTCCCGCCCTCGTCACTGCTCAAGCCCTTGCATAGCTGCGGCTGCTGCTTGCACTGGCTGTAGATGCCGAGTTTGCTCATATCCATGGTCTCGGCAGCTCTGGCGCACTCCTGAATTTGGTGATCCTGGCTTTTCTTGACAGCGGCCATGGCGTCGGCCTGCGCGCGCTCGCCCTGCGCCGTCAATGCCGCCACGTTGGCCTCCTGCTGCCTGCGCGCCTGCTGGGCGTCGCAGGCGCCGATCTTGCGGCCGGACATGTTCATGGTCATGTCGCCGTCCCGGGTGGTCATCTTCATCGTGCCCTTGTACTCCGTCCGGGCGGCATTGAAAGTCCGCTCGATCACCGCCTTGCCCTGGGGACAAGTCATCGATATGGTCAACCGCGTCCCCGACTCCTTGACGTCGGTGACCTTGCAGTTCTCCATGTCCTTGCCCTGCGGTCCCTGCTTGCGCGGGTCCCTGTCCTGGCAGACCTGCTGCGTCATGCCGCCCATCCCGGCCGGCATGCCCGGAATGTTCATCTGCGTGCTCACTTCCCAGAGCTCGTCTCCGCCCGCCGCGCAGGCCGCGAGCGGCGCGTACACCGCGCCCACGAGAGCCACGGCGGTCAGGATGGACTTGCGCAAGGCGGAAACGACACGATCCGACGCGCGGGCGCTCAACACGGCATGGCTTGGGTTCATGTTCGACTCTCTCCCTGTCTTGTTTCAGCAAATGGGCTTCGGGGCGCACGCCCGTCAGCTTCGGGCGCTTTCTGTATCCGTTTCTGTGAATCATGCGTTCGCCGGGCGCGGCAAGTCAAGCTCGGGAACTTGTGGAGCGCTAGAAATATTTCGCCATCAGCTTGAAGTCGACGTTGCCGCCGGAAAGGATTACCCCGACGCGCTTGCCCGCGACAGGCAGTCCGCGCTCGAAGAGACCCGCCGCGCCGAGCGCCCCGGTCGGCTCCACGATGATCTTCATGCGCTCCCAGATGAAAAGCGTCGCCCTGACGAGCTCCGGGTCGCTCACCGTCACCATGTCGTGGACATAGCGCAGCACCAGCGGAAACGTCAGCTGCCCGAGTGAGTGCGTGCGCGCGCCGTCGGCGATGGTGTCCGGGTTGTGGCAGGTCTGCAGCGTTTTCGTCTTGAAGGAACGCGTGGCGTCGTCGCCCGCTTCGGGCTCCACGCCGATCACCTTGCAGCCGGGGGCGAGATGCGACGCCGCGACCGCGCAGCCCGAGATCAGTCCGCCCCCGCTGCAGGGCACGAACAGGTAGTCGAGCCGCCCCGCATCCTCGATCAGCTCTTTCGCCGCGGTGCCCTGCCCCGCGATCACGTGCGCGTGATCGAAAGGAGGAATGACCGGGAGCTTTCGCTCGCGCGCGACCCGCTCGGCGACTTCCTCGCGCACTTCCTTGTTCTTGTCGTAGAGCACGATTTCCGCACCGTACCCGCGGGTCGCATCGATCTTCACCGCCGGCGCGTCCGCTGGCATCACGATCGTGACGCGGATACCGAGTTCCCTCCCCGCGAGAGCGACTGCCTGAGCGTGATTGCCCGACGAGTAAGCGAGCACTCCGCGCCTGCGATCCTCGGGCGAGAGCCGCGACATCGCGTTGTAGGCACCGCGAAACTTGAACGCGCCCATCCGCTGGAAGTTCTCGCACTTGAAGAACACCTCAGCGCCGGTGCGCTCGTTCACGGTACGCGAAGTCATCACCGGCGTGCGGTGCGCGCGGCCGGCGAGCCGCTCGGCAGCGTCGGCGACGTCGGAATACTGGACGGGAAGCGGTCGATCGGGGGCGTTCATCCCATACACTCCATAAGATTGCTTCAGAAGAAACGAATCGGCCGGCTCAAGGTGATCATAAATTCCTCCATGTCGCCCTTGTAGTCGTCCACATTGAACCTGACGGTCGTAACGCTGACGCGCAAGCGCCAGTTCTCGGACAGGTCCAGGTTGAAGAATGCGACCCATGCGAAAGCATCCTTGGACTGCACATCCAGATTGGTGTGCGCTTGGGAAGATCCTACCTGCCGCTCGGGTCCAAAGACAGCATCGCCCTTGAAGGATATCCTCCCTTTCCCCGCGCCCAGGCCGACGGTCATGGGTTTCCCATCCGGGGCACTGCCCGGAATACGGTAGTACAGGCTCGGAACAAGGTAGGTGTAGTAGCCCGCGATGGAGCTGCCGAGATTCTCGGTCTGAACCTCCCCGCCGTCCACGCCGGCAAACTGTCTATCTGCAGTGAAATATCCGGAATAGAGAAACAAAGTCGCCCCGAACCGCGTGCCGGGGAAATCGAAATCCTGAATCTTGATGTTCAGCACGAGACCTACCGATCCGGGGTCGGTCATGCTCGCTTCCTGACCGTCAGACTTGCGAGTCATATTGACCGTAGGACTGCGCAGGGACAGCCCGGGACTGATCGTCAGCCAGGGCTCGACCGCGGCCTTCAACACGGCTCCCACCACTTCGCCACGCGTTGCAGGTTCTTGCGCCCAAGCGCCTCGTATCCCTCCATCGGCGAGAAGAATCCCGATACTGTATGCCAGTCTGAGGACGAGCCGAAGCCCATCCAGCCGTTTCGAGGCGTCGGAATACTGGGCGGAAAGACCTCGGGCGGCAGCGTTCATGCGGGCTGAACCGTGGCCCGAGGTTCAGCGGCGGTTTCCCAGCCAGCGTTCGAGCGGCCGCCGCCGCGAGCCGCCCGAGGATTCGGTCAGCACGCAGGTATCGGCACCGGCGCGGCCGAGGCGCACCTCGAAAGACATCAGCTCGTCGCGGCGAAACGTGTGCACGGTCAGCCGGTCCCCTGGGCGCCGCTTCGCGAGAGCCGCGTCCAGTCCGCCCTGTCCGGGTCTTAGCCCGTCGATCGCGACCAGCACGTCGCCGGCCGCGAGCCCTGCCACCTGCGCCTCGCCGCCTTCCAGGACATGGGTGACCACGAGGTCTTTCCCGTCCGAGCGCGAGCGCACGCCGAGCGCGGCCCGCGGCCCCGCATCCTTCGAGGCGGCGGGCTTGCCGCCCTTGTCGGACGAAGACTCGGCTGGGCGCAAGTCCATGTCAACTCCATGGGTCGCGAGCAAATCCCGCAGCGGCAGCTCACGCGCCGAGCGCAGCCAGTCGTCGAAATGCCTCCGCAGCTTCAACCCCGTCACTTCCCCGGCGAGCTGCTCGATCTCTTCCTCGCCCACGCCGATCCCGGTGCGGCCGTGGCGAAGCCAAAGAGCGCGCATCACGTCATCGAGCGACTTTTTCCCCCGCGTTCTGTCGCGAATCAGGAGGTCGAGGCACAACGCGACCAGGCTTCCTTTGATGTAGTAGCTGACGATCGGCGTTCGGCGAGTTCTCGTCCTGGCGGTAGTACTTGATCCACGCGTCGAAGCTCGAATCGGCGAGGCTCTGCTTCGCGCGGCCCGGCGTGCGCAGATGGGTCGTGATCGAGCGCCCGAGCAGCTCGAGGTACTCCTTTCTGTCGATCAGCCCGCAGCGGACGAGGGCGAGGTCGTCGTAATAGGACGTGATGCCTTCGAAGGCCCACAGAAGCGTCGTGTAGTTCTCTCGGTCCAGGTCGTAGGGAGTGAACGCCGTAGGCTTGATTCGCTTCACGTTCCACGTATGGAAATACTCGTGGCTGGCGAGACCGAGAAAAGTGCGGTAGCGCTCGCTCACGCCCGTCTCGCCCTCGCGCGGGAGGTCGTCGCGCGAGCACAGGAGCGCCGTCGAAGCGCGATGTTCCAGGCCGCCGTAACCCTCGCCGAGCGCCGTGATGAGGAACACGTAGCGCTTCATCGGCGCGGGCTTCCCAAAAAAGCCGATGTGGTGTTCGCACACTCGCTTCAGATCGCGGGCAATCCTCGCCAGGTCTGCGCGGTGGCGCCCGGTGAGAACGATGTCGTGCGGCACGCCCGCGGGCGCTGAAGGTCGTGCGGGTGAACCCGCCCATCTCGACGGGGTGATCGATCAGCTCGTCGTAATCCGCTGCGGCGTAGCCCCCGAAGCCGGAGAGCTTCGCGCCCTTTCGCGGCATGGAAGTGGCGACGCGCCAATTGCGGTAGCGCGCACCTGAGGGCCGCAGAATCTCGAGCTCGCAGGGCGCGTCTTCGCGCCCGAGCACGCGCAAGAACATGCAGGCGCCGTTGAAGAAGGCGTGCGATGCGTCCAGGTGCGCGCCGCGCACCGAGAGGTCCCAGGCGTAGACCTCGCAGGTCACGACGAGGGGACCCGCAGCAGGCGCAGCGCGCCAGCTGTGCTTGTCGATTTTCGCGAGCGCGACCGGCTTCCCGCGGGACGCAGCGCTGATCGAAACGATGTGTCGCGCAAACTCGCGGATCATGTAGCTGCCGGGTATCCAGGCCGGAAGCGCAAACCGCTGCCCCGAGGGATCGGGGTCCTCGACCGCACAGGTGACGCGGTACAGGTGCGCCTCGGGTCGGGCTGGAACGATCGTGTAGCGGATCGCCGCGCTCATGTCGTCACCTGCTACTGCGCCCTGCGCGCATCTCGCGCGCGGGCTCGGCTTCCTCAGGGTCCTCGGCCCGCGCAACCTGCAGCAGCCATCGGGAAAACTCGGCGGCCTCGGGCCGGGCGCCCGCCCCTCGCGGAAACACGATGAAATAGGCGCGCGAATCGGCGGGTGAACGCATGTAGCGCTTGCCGAAGGGCAGGATGAGCTTGCCGAGCTTCACCCATTTGTCGACGAATCGGGTCCGTCCGAGCGCGATGCCCTGGCCGTCGATCGCGGCCTGGATGAGCTGATCGTAGTGGGAAAAGCGCAGCGTGCCGGACGGTTTCACACCCTGAGTCTGCGTCAGCTCGAACCACACGTCCCAGCTGAGCCATGGGTAGCGCCGCTCCGGATCGTCGTAGTGCAGCAGCACGTGTCCCGACAGATCCTGCGGCACTTTCAGCTTGCGGCCCGCAAGCACCGATTTCGAGCACACCGGAAAAACCATCTCGCCGAACAGCCGCACGGCGCCCTCGCCCGCCGCCTTGGGCGTGCAATAGCGAATGGCGACATCGATGCCTTCGCGATCGAGGTCCTGGATCTCGTTAGTCGCCGCGAGCCGCATGTCGACTCCGGGACGGGCGCGCCGGAAATCGTTGAGCCGCGGCACCAGCCAGAGCGCCGCAAAAGACACCGTGGTCGTGACCGTGAGCATGCCGGCCGAGCGAGCGCCCAGTTTCCCCGCGACGTCGCGAAGGAGGCGCAGCGCATCGCTCGCGGTCTTGTACAGGGTCTGGCCTTCTTCGGTCAGGCGCAATTCGCGGTGGCGCCGGCGAAACAGCGCCACCCCGAGCTGGTCCTCCAGCGCCTTGACCTGCCGGCTGACCGCGGACTGGGTGACGAAGAGCTCCGCCGCGGCCTTGGTGAAGCTCAGGTTGCGCGCCGCCGCTTCGAAGCCCTTCAAGAGATCGAGCGAAGGCAGGTCTCGGGCGCGGTTAAGCATTCCTGTTTCTCATGCAAAACATGTCAAAAGATCGCTTGAGCCGGCTGCACACTACGCGAATAATTGCGCTCGTCCGCAGGCGCTGCGCCGCGCCCCTCCGGGGTCGGACAAGCATGCGGAGCACGCATTATGAAAGGAGTCGGCATGTGCATCAAGCTTGCGCAGCAGAATCGGGCGATGCGTCTCGCTCGTGAATATTCCACAGCGATTCGATGCAGGGCTCAACAGCGCTCGCGCCTGCGGGGGAACTAAGCTGACGGCTTTACAAATTCTAGCAAGGAGTCAGTCATGAACATCAGTTTCGAGCGCGCCGGGCTTCGGCTCGACGCACGTCAAATGATCCGCCTCCGGGACCCCGAGGGCACGCGCGTCCACGTCGTCAGCGGGGCGCTGTGGATCACGCAGGACGCGGACCGCCAGGACCACTGGCTCGAAGCCGACAGCGCGCTGACGCTCGACCGTCCGGGACTCGCGCTGATCCACGCGCAGCAGCCGAGCGAAATCGTCCTGATCGAGCCGGCGGCGCCCAGGGATTTGCGGCATCGGATCGGGCAGGCGATAGCAGCCGCGTCGCGCGCTACCGGCGGATGGTTCGTTCGGCAGTTTGGGCCCGAATCCTTGGATCGCCTCCGTCCCCGCGGCTGGCATCATTGTCTTTGAGCGCGGCCCCCTGCTCCGACCGGGCAATTCCTCGCAGCAGGGCGACTTGTAGAGAGTTCTGCCGCCGCTGGGTCTGCGGCCGGCAGCCAGCTTCGTTGACAGGGCAACGTCAGGCCCATAACATCGGCTTCGCATCTTCCTTCCCCAGAACCTTAAACCTATAAGGAGACGCCCGATGTCCACAGCCTGGAAAAATGCGTCCACATTAGCAGCGCTCGTGTCCGCCCTCGCTTTCCTTGTGCCGGCTTTCGCGCAGCAACCCGCCGCCCGCACGCTCAAGATGCAGTCTTCGTGGCCCGCGAGCTCTACCCTGCAGGAGAATTTCAAGCTGCTGGCCGAGCGCGTGGACAAGATGTCCGGCGGCCAGTTGAAGATCGAGGCCATGGCGGGCGGGCAGGTCGTGCCGCCGTTCGAAGTGCTCGACGCCACGGCGAAGAAGGTGCTCGACGGCGCGCACACCGTCTCCTACTACTGGGTCGGCAGGAACAAGGCGACCACGCTGTTCGCCTCGACCCCAGCCGGTCCCTTCGGCATGGACCACATGGACTTCCTGGGCTGGTACTACGAGGGCGGCGGGCAGCAGCTCGAGACCGAGATGTACCAGAAGGAACTGAAGCTCAACATCATCGCCTTCCCGATCATGCCCTCCAGCCCGCAGGCCTTCGGCTGGTTCAAGCGGCCGATCAAGAACCTGGCCGACTTCAAGGGCATGAAGTGCCGCCAGACTGGCATCGTCGCCGAGATCTTCCAGAAGATGGGCATGCAGACGGTCAACATGCCCGGCGGCGAGATCGTGCCTTCCGCGCAGCGCGGCGTGATCGACTGCGCCGAGTGGGTGGGCGGCATCGAGGATCTGCGCCTGGGCCTGCCCGGCGTGTTCAAGTACCACTACGTGCCCGGAATGCACGAACCGACCGTTGTCGCCCAGCTCATGATCAACGCCGAGGTGTGGGCGAGCCTGACGCCGCCGCAGCAGGAGATCATCCGCTCGGCGGTGACCGACACCTACGTGCGCTGGTGGGTGCGCTGGCAGAAGCAGAACGCCGACGCCATGGAGGAGATGCGCACCAAGCACGGCACCGTGATCCTGAACACCCCGCGCGACATCCTGGTGGCCTTCCTCAAGGCGTGGGACGAGATGGCGAAGGAGGAATCCGCCAAGAACCCGTTCTTCAAGAAGGTGCTCGACTCGCAACGCGAGTACGCCTCCAAGGTCGTCCCGGCGAAGCGCTTCATGAACCCGCCGTATTCGTTCGCCGCGAACTACTACTGGCCGGAGCAACAAGCCGGCGCGAAGGGCGCGAAGAAGAAGTAGCCGGTGCGGGCTGGAGTCGAAAGAGGGCGGCGCGGCCGCCCTTTTTCTTGTCGGCTGCACGGGCCGCGTGACCGATTCCGATCGCCGAGGCACGGCATGAGCAAGCGGGCACCGCTTCACATCCGGATCGTCCGGACGATCGACCGGTTCACCGATTTCACCGGCAGCCTGCTCGCGTGGCTGACCTTGCCGCTGGTCCTCGTGGTGGCCTACGAAGTCCTGATGCGCTACGTGTTCGATGCGCCCACGGCCTGGGTGTTCGACATCACCTACATGCTGTACGCGGCGATCTTCATGCTCGGGGCCGCCTACGCGCTGCACAAGGGCGCCCACATCCGCACCGACTTCTACTTCGAGAAATGGTCGATCCGGACGAAGGGAACGATCGATGCCGTGGCCTACATCGTCTTCTTCTTTCCCGCCCTGATCACCTTGCTCGTGATCGGCGCCGACCAGGCCTGGTACTCGTACTCGCTCGGGGAAACCTCCGACCAGACGCCGTGGCGGGCGATACTCTGGCCCTTCAAGGCCGTGGTGCCGCTCGCCATGCTGCTGCTGCTCGTGCAGGGCGTGTCGGAGACCATCAAGAGCGTGTACGCGGCGCGCACCGGCATCGAGCTGGAGCACAAGGAGAAGATCGAAATATGAGCCCGGAAGCAGGGGCCGCCGCAGGGCGGAAGAGGGGCCCTAGCTATGCTGGGGATCTGACCCCGAAGGCGGCCGAAGGCGGCCCCATTGCGTCCAACGTGGGTAGCATCCCCATCTTGCGACGGGGCCCCTGCTCCGCCTCGTTGGCCGCCCCGCTTGCGGGGATGCGACGAGGCGAGTGTTTCGCCGCCGACGGGCTGATGCTCAAGCAACTGCGAACGGCTCGGAGGCGGTAGATATGAGCCCCGGGGCGGCGGCATGAACGCCAACGAGATCCTGGGGCTGGTGATGCTGGTCGTCATGATCGGCGTGATCTTCATCGGCTTCCCGATCTCGTTCACGCTGCTGTTTCTCGCGCTGGCATTCGGCTGGTTCGGCCTGGGCGACACCGTTTTCAGCCTCGCCTATTTCCAGATCATCGGCATGATGAAGGAGGAGCTGCTGGCGGCGGTGCCGCTGTTCATCTTCATGGGCTACATCACCGAGCAGGCCGGGCTGATGGAGCGCCTGTTCAGGGCCTTCCGGCTGATCCTCGCGCCGGTGCGCGGATCGCTGTACGCGGTGGTGATCCTCACCGCGGCGGTGTTCGCCATGGCAACCGGCATCGTCGGCGCCGCGGTCACGGTGCTCGGCATCATGGCCGCGCCGATCATGATCAAGAGCGGATACGACGCCAAGCTCTCCGCGGGCGCCATCACCGCGGGCGGGACGCTCGGCATCCTGATTCCGCCCTCGGTGATGCTGATCGTGATGGGGCCGGTACTGGGCGTGTCGGTCGCCGATCTCTACGCCGCGGCGTTCGGCCCGGGATTCCTGCTCGCGGGAATCTATCTTCTCTACCTGCTCGCCCGCTCGTACATCAACCCGAAGCTCGGCCCGCCCGTCCCCCTGCACGAACGCACGCTGTCGTTCGGCGCCATGCTGGCGGAGGTGGCGATCGGGGTCGTGCCGCTGATGGCGTTGATCGGCGCGACGCTGGGGTCGATTCTCGGGGGACTGGCGACGCCGACGGAAGCCTCGGCGGTCGGCGCGCTCGGGGCGCTCGTGCTGGCGCTCGTCTACCGGCGGCTCACCTACAAGGGACTGCGGCAGGCCGTGATCAGCACCACCGCGACGTCGAGCATGGTGCTGTTTCTCGCCGCGGCGTCGAATGTCTTCGGCGCGGTGTTTGCGCGCCTGGGCACCGCCGATGTGGTCACCAACACCATGCTGGCGCTGCCGCTGCCGCCGTTCGCGATGCTGACCATCGTCATCGTGCTGATATTTCTGCTCGGCTGGCCGTTCGAGTGGCCGGCGATCATCCTGGTGTTCCTGCCGATCTTCTATCCGGTGATCGCCGCTCTCAAGTACGACATGGTCTGGTTCGGCGCCTTGGTCGCGGTGGTGATGCAGACGGCGTTCCTCTCGCCGCCCGTGGCGATGTCGGCGTACTACCTGAAACAGGTGGTGCGGGAGTGGTCGCTCGGCACCATCTACAAGGGCATGTTCGAATTCATGGTGCTGCAGTGCATCGCGGTGGCCTTGATGATGATCTTCCCGCAAATCGCCCTGTTCCTTCCCGAGCAGATGCGAACGGTGGCGACGACGCAGCAGACCGAGCCGATCGACGACAGCGCCAGCCGCCTCGAGGAAGACCCGCTCAAGGCGATGCAGGAAGAGTCCGGTACGACGGGAGAAAGGTAACGCGCTCTGCCGCGGCGGTGTGCGCCTAGCCCGACAGGTCGGAAGGCTTGTCGATGTCGCGCAGCACTCCGGGATCGTCCACCTCGCACACGGTGACCCAGTGCGGGTGCCGATCGAGCAAGGCACGCGCCCCCGAATCGCCATGCAGCGCGCAAAGTTCCTCGAAGAATCGCCGCGCGAACCCTACGGGATGCCCGCGCTCGCCGCGATAGGCGGGGGCCGCGATCGCTGCACCCTCCGAAAGCGCCCGGGCGATGACGCGAATCGTGTCGGGACGTAGGAAGGGCATGTCGGCAAGCGCGATGACCCAACCGCCGGCGTCCGGCGCGGCCCGCACGCCCGCGGAAAGGCTCGTACCCATTCCCTCGCCCGCGTTCTTGCACACCACCGTCGTGCAGCCGGCGTCACGCAGCAGCTGGCCGAGTTTCTGCGCGCGCGGCCGGACGACCGCTATGGATTCGGGCAGGGCTTCGAGCAGGTGTTTGGCTGCGGCGAGACCGATCGGCGTCCCGGCTTCGCGTGCCCCCGCGGGCAATGCCTGTAGGAGCTTATTCGAGCCGAAGCGCTTCGAATAGCCCGCTGCAAGAAGAATGCCGCGAATGCTTGCGGCCATGGACCCCCCTTCCTCGAAGGGCAGGGAGAATAGCTAGTTTTGCGGAACTTCGCAGCCGGCCGAGACGTTCACCTTCGGGGGCTCGACGGTATCCGGTATCTCCACGCCACGCCGCACAGCAGTCATCTCGGCGAGAATGGCGACCGCGATCTCAGGCGGCGTTTTCGATCCGATCTTCAGGCCGACCGGACCACGCAGGCGCGCGATTTCGGAAGCAGCGAGATCGAAGTCTGCCAGGCGCTTCCGGCGCACGTCGTTGTTCTTTTTCGAGCCGAGCGCGCCGACGTAAAAGGCGGGGGACTTGAGCGCTTCCAGCAAGGCGGCGTCGTCGAGCTTGGGGTCGTGCGTCACCGCGACCACGGCGCTGTGCGCATCGAGATTCATCGCGAGCACCACATCGTCCGGATAGCCGCGGTTGATCGGCACTTCCTTGAAGTCCCAACCTTCTGCGTATTCCTCGCGCGGGTCGCACACGGTTACGTGGTAGTCGAGCGCCTGCGCCATCTGCGCCAGATACCGGCTCACCTGCCCGGCGCCGATGAGAAGCAGGCGCCAGCGGGGACCGTGCACGGTCTTCAGAACGTTGCCGTCGAATTCGAGCAGGTCGGACCACTTCCCCGGCTCCATGCGCACCGCGCCGGTCTTCATGTCGAGGAAGCGCGCAGCGAGCTCGTGCCGCGCGATCACTGCGAGCAGATCCTTCAGCTTTGATTCCGCAGAGACCGGCTCGAGCACGATCTGAAGCGTTCCGCCGCAAGGGAGTCCGAAGCGCGTCGCCTGCTCCAGCGTCACGCCGTAGGTCGTCACCTCGGGCTTTTCGGCGGCAATCGCCCTCGCCTTCACCT
>CAVOUJ010000063.1:0-15753 GCA_963699535.1 uncultured beta proteobacterium
ATGGGCATGGACGGAATCGGCTCCGAGATGCACGACTGCGACTCCGTCTCGCTCGAAGACAGCGAGGTGTGCGTCATCCCCTACGCGCGCCTGGAGAACCTCACGCAGACCGTCCACGGGCTGCAGCGCCAGTTCCACAAGGTCATGAGCCGCGAGATCGCGCAGGAGCGGAGCGTGATGCTCCTGCTCGGCACGATGCGGGCCGAGGAGCGCCTGGCGGCGTTCCTGCTCAACCTCTCGCAGCGCTTCGCCGCCCGCGGCTTCTCGCAGTCGGAATTCCACATGCGCATGACCCGGGAGGAAATCGGCAGCTACCTCGGCCTCAAGCTCGAGACCGTGAGCCGCGCTTTCTCCAAGCTCCACGAGGACGGCCTGATCAGCGTGCAGCAGAAGCACGTCCGCCTCCTGGACATGGCCGGCCTGCGGGCCGCGATGGGTCAGGGCTCGCGCTGACTTCCGGAATTCAGGTCTCTCGCGCGGCAGGATCGGGGTCCAACGAACCCCGGCCCGCGGCGGAATCAAGGCGCCGGGGCCGCAGGGACATGACAGCAGAGAAGCGCTCGAAACAGTCCTCGCAGGAAATCGATCTCGAGGCGGTCGAGAGACTGATTCGGGCGCTCGAGCGCGACCTCGCCGCAGTCCGCGGCGGATCCCGCGACATACAGCTTCTCAAGGACGAGGTGGACACGCTCAAGAACGTGCTCAACTCGCCGATACGTCGTCAGCACTGGGTCAGGGAAGGCCTGCACGGAATGCGGCAGGCCATCGAGGACGGCCTCGAAACCGTCGTCGCCGACGGCGTCAAGGCCGGCCAGTACATCGCGGAGATCGGTCGGATTCTGGGAATGTAGCCCCGAGCAGCTGGATCTCGGGATCAGCATGCTCATCGGAGTCCCGAAGGAGATCAAGGTCCACGAGTATCGCGTCGGCCTGACGCCCGAGAGCGCGCGCGAGCTGGTCGCGAAGGGCCACCGCGTGCTGGTGGAAACGCAGGCCGGCGCCGGAATCGGGGCCGGAGACGCCGAGTACGAGAAAGCCGGAGCGGCGGTCGCCGCCTCGCCTGCGGAGATCTACGCGCGGGCGGACCTGATCGTGAAAGTGAAGGAGCCGCTCGCGGCAGGAGCGCGCCCGGCTGCGGCCCGGACAGGCGCTGTTTACGTACCTGCACCTCGCGCCCGATCCGGACCAGGTGCGCGATCTGGTGAAGAGCGGCGCAACCGCGATCGCCTACGAGACCGTCGGTTCAGCCGCGGGCGGCCTGCCTCTGCTCGCGCCGATGTCCGAGGTCGCGGGCCGGATGGCGGTCCAGGTCGCGGCGCATTATCTCGAGCGGCCTCACGGCGGCCGCGGCATCCTGCTCTCCGGCGCCGCGGGCAGCGCTCCGGCCCGGATCCTGATACTCGGGGCGGGCGTGGTCGCCTCGAACGCCGCGCGCATCGCGCTGGCGATGGGCGGGGAAGTCACGATCCTCAGCCGGCCGGGGGCAAGGCTGGAGCGCGTGCAGGCCGAGCTGGGGCCGAAGCTGCGCGCCCGCGCGGCGACGCCGCAGGACATCGAAGCGGAATCGCGGGAAGCCGACGCCGTCATCGGCTCGGCCATGGTGCCCGGGGGACTGGCGCCGAAGCTTCTTTCGCGCGCGGCCGTGGCCGGGATGAAGAAGGGCGCGGTGCTCGTCGATGTCTCCATCGACCAGGGCGGCTGCTTCGAGACTTCCCGGCCCACGACCCACGCCGACCCCGTCTACACGGTGGACGGCGTCGTTCATTACTGCGTCGCCAACATGCCGGGCGCGGTGCCGCGCACCTCCACCTACGCACTGAACCGCGCGACGCTGCCCTTCGTCGTGGAGATCGCCGGGCGCGGCGTGATCGAGGCGCTGCGCTCGAACCCGCATCTCCGCGAGGGGTTGAGCGTGCATGCGGGCGCGGTCACGCGCCGCGAAGTGGCCGAAGCGCAGGGCTGCAGGTGGACCGAGCCCGAGCGCGCCCTCGGCTAGCCTGCGCCCCTCACACTCCGGCAGGGACAAAGCTTTGCATGCGCTCGCGAAGATCTTCCGGGATCGGCACCGAGCGGAAGGCCTCGCGTGAAGCCGTGCAGATCGTCCAGATCGCGCGCAGCCGCTCTGCGCCGGCAAGACTGCCGATGAGCGCGAGGCTGATCGAGCTGCGTCCGAGTTTGATCGGCCACAGAGCGAAGTCGAGGTTTTCACCCAGCCGCGATGCGCGCAGGAATTCGGCGCGTATCGCGAGCGTCGGAATGGAGAGCTTGCGCGGACCCATGAGGTCGGTTCCCCAGGGGCAGCCGAGCGCCTCGGAGAACCAGTCCTCGAGGACTGCGTTGAACATCTCGAAGAATTTCGGGAAGTAGACGATGCCGCCCGGGTCGCAGTGGAAGTACCGCACCAGCTGCCTGGAGCGGAACGCGTTCGGCGGCGGCGCCTTGGCCAGATGCAGCGCGTGCAGCGCGGGCTCCTTCCGCAGCTCGGGCGCAAGGAACTCCAAGGCTCGCGCGCGCAGCTCGGGCGGGATCTCGATCGCGCGGAAGCTATCCATCGAGATCATCGCCGTCTTGTGGCGCACCCGCATGCGCTCCTCGCCGCCGACCTTTACGGCGATGGATATCTCCATCGAGCTGTGGCCGATGCGCGTCGGGGAGAGCTCCAGGGCGATCTCCTCGCCGAACCTGCATGCATGCAGGAAAGAGCAATCGGTGCTCACCACCGGGATTGCCCAGGCGGTGGTGCATGTGGAACTCGTGGAACGGCATGCCGAGGCCGGTCTCGAACCAGTCTTCGACCGCCGCGTTGACGAAATCGAAGACGTGCGTGAAGTACAGGATTCCCGTCGGGTCGCAGTGCGAGAAGCGGATCTTGCGCCTGTGTAGGAAGGGCGCGCTCATCCGGAGAGTTCGGAACGGTCCCGCCGCATCTTTCAGTCCGGCACGACCGCAGTCGCCTCGAGCTCGATCTTCCCGGGACTGTCCAGCAGGTCGGAAACGAAGATCATGCTCATGGCCGGATAGTGGCGTCCCATGTAGCGCTTCCAGATTCTACCCAACTCGGACGCGCCCCGCGAGGTAGCCCTGCTTGTCGCAGCAGAAGGCCGTGATGCGGCAGACGTGCTCGGGCCGGCCGCCCGCCTCGGCGAGCACGGCGAGGACGTTCTTGAGCGCCTGCTCGAACTGCGGCACGAGTTCCTCGGTCCGGAATTTCTGCTGCTCGTCCCATCCCACCTGCCCGGCGACGAACACGATGCGGCCCGGCGCGGCCGCGATCCCGTTCGAGTAACCCAGCGGCGCCGACCACCCCTTCGGATGCAGGACTTCCATGGATTCTCCTTCAGTCGGACACGAACGGCGGGTCGGGGTCCTGCTCCCAGTCCTTGTCGGGAGGCGGCGTGCGCTTGAGCCAGTCCTCGATCAGGCGCACGTGCTCGGCCTCCTCCTCGGCCATTTCGAGCGCGGCCTTGCGCACCTTCGCGTCGGCCGTTCTGGAAGCGAACTGGGCGAAGAACCTGTTTGCCTTCTTCTCGCAGGCGAGCGCGATCTGAAGAGCGTGGTAGGGCTGCATGCGGTAATGCAGTTCTCCGGGCGCCGCAGTTTCGGGGCCCTCCCCGCCCCCATCCCACTGCATCCCTCCGGGGGGCAGCACCGGCGGATGCTTCGAGAGGCTCTCCTCGAGGAGCTGGTCGGCGTGCAGCTGCTCGATCCGGGCGAGCTTGCGGAAGAGCTCCGCCACCTCGCGGTTGTTGTGCTCGTCCATCGCATCGGCGAACGACGCGTAGCGCTCGGCGGCCTCGACTTCCATCGTCCACGCCCGCGCGAGAAAATCCGCCCGGCCGGCCGGGTTCGCCTTTCCCGCGCGCTTTCCTCGATCGCGAACACGGGCGGTTCCGCGTCCCCCGCGCTTTGCTGCGCGTGCCGTCTTCACCCTGCTCATATCGTAAACCCCGCTTCCAGATCGGCCAGGCGCTTCGGCGCCTTGCCGGCAGGCGGCTGATACGGCTTGCGAGCGCCCTTGTACAGCACGCCGATATTGAAGCCGTCGTCGGTCATGATTCGTCTCGCCGCGCGCACGGGGTCGTCGGTCGTCGCGACGGGCGCCGCTCGCACCTGGTTCTTCCACTCGCGCTGCTCGGGACAGAAAGTCACGCACGGACTGAGAATCTCCACGAACGAGAATCCGGGCGTGCGGATGGCATCGGCGAGGATCTGGGCCGTCTCGTTGGGATTGCCCGAGAACGCGCGCGCGACGAAATTGGCGCCCGCGGCAAGCGCGATCACCAGCGGATGGAAAGTGCGCAGTCCCGTGCCGCCGGGCGAGAGCTTCGAGTCCCAGTCCGGCTCCGTGGTCGGCGACGGCTGCCCCTTCGTCATCCCGTATACGTGGTTGTCCATGACGACGTAGGTGAGATCCACGTTGCGGCGGCAGGCGTGCAGGAAGTGATTGCCGCCGATCGAATAGCCGTCGCCGTCGCCGCCCGCCACCAGCACGGTCAGGTCGGGCCGCGCGATCTTCAGCCCGGTGCCGGCGGCGAGCGCACGTCCGTGAACGCCGTGAAAACCGTAGCAGTTGGTGTAGGCCGGGATGCGCGAGGAGCAGCCGATTCCGGAAACGACGGCGACGTTTTCCGGACGCAGCTCGAGCATCGCAAACGCTTTCGTGACCGATGCAAGCACCGAGTAGTCGCCGCATCCGGGGCACCAGATGGGCTTGTAGTCGGACTTGAAAGCCTGCCAGGTGAGCGGCGCGGGCGCGGCGACTGCAGTCATACGTAACCCCTCATGCGCGACCCCATTCGGTGATTCTCCGCAGAATCTCGTCGGGACGGATCGGCAGCGGACCGGCCCGATGGAAGCTCTGCACTTCGCCCGGCAGATCGAAATCGGCCCGCAAGTACCGGTGGAATTGCGCGCCGTGATTCTGCTCGACCACGAGCACCCGCCTCACGCCTTCGAGCGCCTTTGCCAGCCGCTCGGGCTGGGCCGGAGAAAGCAGCCGCATCGACACCAGCCGCACCTTCATGCCCTTTGCCCGAGCGCGCGCGAGCGCCTCGCGCGCCGGCCCCGTGCAGGACCCGAAAGTCACGACGGCGGTGTCGCCCTCGCCTTCGATCTCCGCCCAGTGCTTGCCGTAATCGTGTTGCCGCAGCTTGCGCTCGCGCTTGGCGAGCTGCGCCAGGTGGTCTCGCGACTGGCTCGAAGGGGTGCCGCGCTCGTTGTGCTCCAGCCCTTCGGCCGTGTAGGCATTGCCGGGCGTGCCCGGAATGGCCGCCGGCGATACACCCGATTCCGTCACGGCATAGCGCTTGTAGCCCTCGGTGCGCGGCTCGGCCAGCGTGCGTTCGCCCATGAAAGTCACGTCGGCGGGACGGTCCACGACCGCACGAGTCTGGCCCAGATACTGGTCGGAGAGAACGATCGCGGGCGCTTGCAGGCTTTCCGACAGATGCACCGCCCATTGCGTCGCCGTGAGGCAATCGGCGATGGAATTGGGCGCCACGACGATGCGCGGCGCGTCGCCGTGCAGTCCGTTTACTGCAATGTTGACGTCGCTCTGCTCGCTTTTTGCCGGAATCCCTGTCGAAGGACCGCCCCGCATCACGTCCACCACGACGACGGGCACTTCCGCCGCGACCGCCAGGCCGAGCGCTTCGGTCATGAGCGACAGCCCGGGGCCCGCCGTCGCAGTGAGCGAGGGCACGCCGCCGAAGGAAGCGCCGATCGCCATGTTGATCGAGGCGAGCTCGTCTTCGGCCTGGACCAGCGCGCCGCCGACGGAAGCCAGGTTCGGCGCGAGCCACTCCAGGATTTCGGTCGCGGGCGTGATCGGATAGGCGGCGACGAAGCGCACGCCGCCGCGCATGGCCCCGTAGCCGGTCGCTTCGTTTCCGGTCAAGAGCCAGCGCTTCTTCTCCGTGCGTCTCTGGCGCGGGAGTCGCGGAGCCGCGGGTATCGCCTCCCCGGCGGCGAGCGCCGGCGTCGATCGCGGCGACGCTGGCCGCAAGCCCCTCGCCCTCCTTCTTGTACGATTTCCTCACGACGGCCTTGAGGGTCTCGGCGGGCAAGCCGATGAGCCTGGCGGCCACGCCGAGCATGATCATGTTCGGCCAGCTCCCCGGGATGGTTTTCGCCAGCCGCTTGAACTCGACCTGGGCCACGCGCCCGCAGCTCTCGGAGAAAGCGGCGGGCGGATTCCCCTGTTCGGGGTCGCCCACCATGAGGCTCCGTTCATCCAGGACGATCTCGTCGGCAAAGCGATGGATGTTCTGCCAGTCGATCCCGAGCACCAGGTCGAAGCGGTCTTCGAGGCAATCGACCGGCCGGTCGGCGATGCGCAGGAGCGCGGCCGATTCGCCGCCGCGGATCTGCGGGCCGCTGGAGCGCACCATCAGGCCGTACCAGCCGGCCTGCGCCGCCGCCTCGAGCAGGAGATTCCCTGCGGTCATGATGCCTGCACCGCCGCTCCCGGTTAGTGCGATCGAGACGCTGCTCATGCCGTTGGTTGACATCGGTCTCTCCGAGGCTAGTCCGTGTGGTCGGATTCTAGAGTCGGAAATCGAAGCGAATTTGATCTAGCTCAAAAACCCTCGCCTCAAAGGGCTCAGCATCCCACACAATGATTTGACAGCTATTATGGTAAATGACTACCATAATACCATTAACCGGCTGTCAAGCCGGGCCGACCGCGGCCCGCAAGACTGGAGGAGCCTATGAATACAGCAGTGGCCCCCTTCGTGCTGAAGAGCCACGACCTGGCTGAGGGCCAGGTCGCCAAGGGCGTGCGCTACGAGAAGCGCCCCGCAAAGGCGCCCGACGGCAAGCCCGGTACGGGATCTGTACAACGCCTGGATCTGGCTCGACAACCCGGGCCAGTACAACTCCTATACGACCGAGATGGCCAAAGGCCTCATCCTCGCCTTTCGCGCGGCATCGAACGCCCGCGACGTCAATTGCGTGGTGTTCACCGGCGTGGGCGACAAGGCGTTTTGCACCGGCGGCAACACCAAGGAGTACGCGGAGTACTACGCCGGCCGGCCGCAGGAATACCGGCAGTACATGCGCCTGTTCAACGACATGGTTTCCTCCATCCTCACCTGCGACAAGCCGGTGATCTGCCGCGTCAACGGCATGCGCATCGGCGGCGGCCAGGAACTGGGCATGGCGTGCGACTTCTCCGTCGCGCAGGATCTGGCGCGCTTCGGCCAGGCAGGGCCCAAGCACGGCTCGGCCCCGATCGGCGGCGCGACGGATTTCCTGCCACCGGTGATCGGCGCCGACCGCGCCATGGTCGCGTGCGTGATGTGCGAGCCTTTCTCGGCGCACAAGGCCTATCACTGGGGACTGCTCGCCGACATCACCCCCGCGCTCAAGGTGGACGGCAAGTTCATCGCCAACCCGCTGGTCGAGACGCAGCGCTTTTCCGACGAGTTCGGCCGCATCGTCTACGGCGATTTCAAGAAGGGCGATGCCGCAAAGGAAGGCAAGGCGCTGATGGCCAAGGGCGCCGTGGACCTCGCGATGCTCGACGCCAAGGTCGAGGAGATCTGCGCGAAGCTGCTCCTGACCTTCCCCGACTGCACCACCAAGACGATCGAAGAGCTGCGCAAACCCAAGCTCGAGGCCTGGAACCGCAACAAGGAGAACCACAGGGCGTGGCTCGCGCTCAACATGATGACCGAGGCGCGCGCCGGATTCCGCGCCTTCAACGAAGGCACCAAGGACGACCGCGAGGTGGATTTCGTCGCGCTTCGCCAGGCCATCGCCCAGGGCGAAGGCTGGTCGGACGCGCTCACCGAGCGCATTCAGCCGGGACATCCAACATGAACGCCTCACCGACCCACGGCCTCGCTGCGACCGGGCCGGTCGAAATCTGGCTCGACCGGGACGAGGCGCTGCTGCGCGTGCGGCTCGACCGCCCGAAGGCGAACGTGCTCGACTCGACGATGATCGCCTCGCTCGCCCAGGCCTTCGCCGCGTACGCCGAGCCGGGCGAGGTCCGCGCGGCCCTGATCGACGCGGAGGGGCCGCACTTCAGCTTCGGCGCGAGCGTCGAGGAGCACCTGCCCGACAAATGCGCCGAGATGCTCTCCAGCTTTCACGACTTGATGAAAGTGATGCTCGAATGGCCGCGCCCGATTCTCGTCGCGGTCCGGGGCCAGTGCCTCGGCGGGGGCCTCGAGCTCGCCCTCGCCGGAAGCCTGATCTTCGCGAGCACGCGACGCGAAGTTCGGCCAGCCCGAGATCAAGCTGGGCGTGTTCGCTCCTGCGGCTTCGTGCCTCCTGCCGCTGCGCATCGGCCAGGCGGCGGCCGAAGACCTGCTGTTCTCGGGCCGCTCCATCGACGCCGCGGAAGCCAGGGCCCTCGGCCTGGTGCAGGCGGTCGCCGACGATCCCGGAGGCGGCGGCGCTCGCCTACTTCGACGCGCACCTCGCGACGAAAAGCGCCTCCTCGCTCGCCTGGGCGGTCGATGCCGTTCGCGAGAGCTTCGTCCCGCAGGTCGAGCGGCGCATCGCGCACGTCGAGCGGGTCTACCTCAACCACCTGATGCAGACCCGCGACGCAAAAGAGGGCCTCGCCGCCTTTCTCGCCAAGCGCTCGCCGAAATGGGAGCACCGATGAGCGCAAGCGTCCAGGAAATCGTCGCGCGCTGCCAGGCCCTGTTCGAGGATCTGCGCTTCGGCGCGGTCAAGGAATGGAAGGCCGCGGCGCCGGGCCGCAAGGCGATCGGATACATGCCGGTCTACGTTCCGCGCGAGATCGTCCACGCGGCGGGCATGCTGCCGGTGGGAATTCTCGGCGGCGGAGACCAGCTCGAAGTCATCCAGGGCGACGCCTACTACCAGAGCTACATCTGCCGCATTCCGCGCTCCACGATCGAGCTCGGCCTGACCGGGCGGCTGGACTGCCTCGACGGGATGCTCTTTCCGTCGATCTGCGACGTGATCCGGAATCTTTCCGGAATGTGGCAGATCATGTTCAAGGACAAGTACGTCAAGTACTTCGACGTGCCGCAGAACTTCGAGGACGGGATCGGCGGCGATTTCTACATCCACGAGATGCAGCTCCTGCGCGAGGACCTCGGCAAGCTCGCGGGCAAGCCGGTCAGCGACGACGCCCTGCGCGCCTCGATCGCCGTATACAACGAGAACCGCCGCGCCGTCCGCGATCTGTACGCCTACCGCGCAGCGAAGCCCTGGCAGGCGCCGACTTCCGAGGTGTATCTGGTGCTGCGCGCGGGGATGGTGCTCCCGCCGGAAGAACACACCGCGCTCGTGCGCGATTACCTCGCCGCCGCCGACGCCGTCGAGCGTCCCAAGCGCGACAACGCCCGCATCGTGCTCACCGGGAGCTTCTGCGAGCAGCCGCCGCTCGGCCTGATCAAGTCGATCGAAATGGCCGGCTGCTACATCGTCGACGACGATTTCATGCTGATCCTGCGCTGGCTGCTGGACGAGGTGCCGGTGGAAGGCGATCCGCTCGTGAACCTCTCGAAGGCCTTCCTGCACGGCTCGGCCTCGACCGCGTCGAAGTACGAGCTGCGCAAGGAGGAAAAAGGCCAGTTCCTCCTGCAGTCGGCGAAGAAGGCCGGCGCCGAGGGCGTGATCTTCGCGGCGCCGTCCTTCTGCGACCCGGCGCTCCTCGAGCGGCCGATGCTGCAGGCGGTGCTCGCCCGCTACAAGGTCCCCTACACCGCCTTCAAGTACGCGGAGAACACCGGCCAGATGGCGCCGATCCGCGAGCAGGCCGGCACCTTCGCCGATTCGATCAAGCTGTGGAGCGCCGCATGACGCCAGCCCATCCAGATGATGCCGCCGCAAGCCTCGAAGAAGCCCGCCGCGCCCGTGCAGAAAGAGGACGCGATGCTGCTGCAGAAGGAGATGATCAACCGCAACTACCACGAGCTCGCCGTCGCCCACGACCAGGGAAAAAAGATCTGCGCCACTTTCGTTCCGGGGAACTTGAACGAGCTGGTGATGTGTTTCGACATGGCGCGCAGCCTTCCGGAGACGAACCAGCTGCAGAACGGCATGCGCAAGAAGTCCGGCAAGTTCATCATGGACGCCGAGCGCGACGGCCATTCCGAGGACGTGTGCACCTACGTCAAGTCCGACCTCGGCATGATGCTGAACGGCGAGGTCGGGCCGACCGGCGAGCCGCTCCCCAGGCCCGACCTGCTGCTCCTCTCGTATACCGGCTGCTTCACCTTCATGAAGTGGTTCGAGCTGATCCGGCAGAAATACGGATCGGAAGCGGTGATGCTGCACGTGCCCTACCAGGGCGACGGCAGGGTCTCGAAGAACATGCGCGACTACGTCGTGAAGCAGTTGAAGGAGACCGTCATCCCCGCGCTCGAGCGCGTCTCGGGCGTCAAGTTCGACATCGACCGCCTGCGCCAGTACATGAGGGAATCGGTCAAGGCCGAGGAAGATCTCGTGCACGTGCTCCAGTCGGCGAAGAACCGGCCCAGTCCGATCGACGGCTATTTCGGCGCCGTCTATTACATCGGCCCGATCTTCACCGCCTTCCGCGGCACGCCCGAGGCGACGCAGTTCTATCGCGTGCTGCGAGGCGAGATCGACCAGCGGGTGCGCGAAGGCAAGGGGCCGATCACGCCCGAGGGCGAGCTCACCGAGGAGAAGTACCGGCTGGTGGTCGAGGGCCCGCCCAACTGGACGAGCTTCCGCGATTTCTGGAAGATGTTCTACGACGAAGGCGCGGTGGTGGTCGCCTCCACCTACGCCAAGGTCGGCGGCACCTACGACTTCGGCTTCCGCCACGACCCCGAGCATCCCGCTCGAGTCGCTCGCCGACTATTGCCTGGGCTGCTACACGAATCTCAATTTCCCGCAGCGGATCGACATGATCTGCAAGTACATCGATGAGTACCAGGCCGACGGCCTCCTCATCAACTCGATCAAGAGCTGCAACAGCTTCTCGGCGGGGCAGTTGCTGATCCTGCGCGAGGTCGAGAAGCGCACCGGCAAGCCGGCGGCCTTCGTCGAATCCGACCTGGTGGACCCGCGCTACTTCTCGGCGGCCAACATCAAGAACCGCCTGGAGAGCTATCTCCAGATGATCAAGGCGAAAAGAGCCGCCCAGGCGGCGGCCGGCGACGATGCACTAGGAGTACCGAAATGCGCTGCTTCATCGGCATCGATCTGGGCTCGACCACGACCAAGGCGCTGGTGATCGACGAGCAGCGCAACGTGCTCGGGCGCGGCATCACCAATTCGCGCTCGAACTACGACGCGGCGGCGGCGATCGCGAAGCAGGAAGCGCTCCTCAACGCCCGCTTCCATCTGTTTCGCGAGGCGCTGGCGCGCTCCGGCGCGCTCAACGGTCAGCTGGAGGACTTCATCGGACAGCTCGAGCGCGATTTCCGCCTCGAGCAGTTCCTGGAGCAACTGGCCGATCTCGAGGCCACCTGCCGGCGCAATGCGGAAGGGACCGCGTTTCGGCGACGCCACCGCCGGCGTGGCCGCCGCGCTCGAGGAAGTGTTCCGGCGCCTGCGCGCCGAGGCCGCCGGAGCTGTTCGCGCCCGGCGCCAAGCGCAAGTCGGATTTCTTCCGCGACATCGCCGGCAGCCGCTACCTCGCCGTCGGCGAGACGGTCGCCAAGGAAGCGGGCGTGCGCTACGACATGCTGCTCAACGTCTTCGACCGCTCCATCATCGAGGTCGAGAACCGCGTCTACGGCGATTCGATCAAGCCCCATCTGCTGACGGCGCTCAAGCGTACGTTCGCGGCGCAGCCGGAAACCGCGAGCCGCGGGGACGCCGTGCGCGCTCCGATCCAGGGCGTGCTCGACACCCCGCTGGAAGAGACTTACGTGGTCGGCACGGGTTACGGCCGCGCGCGCCTGCCTTTTTCCAAGGAGCACATCCGTTCCGAGATCCTGTGCCACGGCCTGGGCGCTCACGTGATGTATCCGCGCACCGCGACGGTGCTCGACATCGGCGGACAGGACACCAAGGCGATCCAGGTGGACAAGGCCGGCATCGTCGAGTCGTTCCAGATGAACGACCGCTGCGCCGCGGGCTGCGGCCGCTACCTCGGCTACATCGCCGACGAGATGAACATGGGGCTGCACGAGCTGGGGCCGCTCGCCATGAAATCCACGAAGACGATCAAGATCAACTCGACCTGCACCGTGTTCGCCGGCGCCGAGCTGCGCGACCGGCTGTCGCTCGGCGACAAGCGCGAGGACATCATGGCCGGGCTGCACCGGGCGATCATCCTGCGCGCCATGTCCATCCTCGCGCGCTCGGGCGGCGTGCGCGACGAATTCACCTTCACCGGGGGCGTGGCGAAGAACGAGGCCGCGGTGAAGGCGCTCAAGGAGCTCGTCAGGGAGAACTACGGCGAGCTGACGCTCAACATCAATCCCGATTCGATCTACACCGGCGCGCTCGGCGGGGCGACCTTCGCGTGGCGCGCGGTGATCGAGGAAGGCATGACGGCGGAGGCGAGGACGTGAGCGCCGAGCAGGGGCCCCGCTGGGCGGGGATGCGACCGCAGCGAGCGGCCTCGGACGCCGACAGCGAGCTGCCTGGATCGGCGCGACGGGAACGGAGGCGGAGGGCATGATTACGACCAGTCGGCATCGACATCGGCTCCGGCGCCGTCAAGACGACGCTGTTCCGGACCGAGGGTCCAAAGAGTCGAGTGGCTCGCCAAGCGCGTCGAGCGCATACGCCGGCGCGATCCGCTGCAGCTCGCGCGCGAGGGCTACGACGAGGTGCTCAAGGAAACGGGGCTGAAGCCCGACGAAGTGGACTACGTCGCCACGACCGGCGAAGGCGAGAACGTCAAGTTCGCGACCGGGCACTTCTACTCGATGACCACGCACGCGCGCGGCGGCATTTTCCTGCGGCCGGACGCGCGCGCCGTGGCCGACATCGGCGCGCTCAACGGCCGCGCGATCTTCGTCGACGAGCGCGGCAAGGTATTGCAGTACAAGATGACCAGCCAGTGCGCCTCGGGCAGCGGCCAGTTTCTCGAGAACATCGCGCGCTACCTCGGCGTGGCGGTGGACGAGATCGGCCCGCTGTCGAAGACCTCCACGAACCCGGAGAAGGTCAGCTCGATCTGCGCCGTGCTCGCCGAGACCGACGTCATCAACATGGTGTCTCGCGGGATCCCCACCCCCGATATCCTGAAGGGAATCCACATCTCGATGGCCTCGCGCCTGGTGAAGCTGCTCAAGGTGACGGGGATCACGCAGGGGACCGTGCTGATGACCGGAGGGCTCGCCCTCGACGTGGGTCTGCTCGCGGCGCTGCAGGAAGAGCTGGTCGCGGAAAAAATAACCGGCCTCACCGCGGTCAGCCACCCCGACTCGATCTACGCCGGCGCGATCGGCGCGGCGCTGTGGGGCGCCTTCCGCCACGAGAAGCTCGCGCAACTGCAGGCGCGCGCCGCCGCCTGAACCTGCTTGAGGAGATCGCCATGGCCCTGCTGATCAACCAGGACTGCACCGAGTGCGACGCCTGCGTGCCGGTCTGCCCGAATGAGGCGATCACCAAGGGCACGCCCTACGTGATCGATGCCCTGCGCTGCACCGAGTGCGTCGGCGCGGAGGACGAGCCGCAGTGCAAGCTCGTCTGCCCGTCCAACTGCATCTTCGACAACCCGGACTTCCGGGAATCGAAGGAAGAGCTGCTGGAGAAATACAAGCAGTTGCACGGCTAGCCGGCGGCCCCATGGCCGAGGCTCGAGCCTGGACACGGCGAGAGGTGTGGAGGCGAAAGCTTCTCTACCCCGGACACACCCTGCCGACGACCGCGGCGCCGGTTCTCGTGTCCGTAGGCTTGGCGGTCCACCATCATGTATTTGCCGCCCTGCCGGTTTTCCTCGCCTTCCTCGCGGGCTGGCTGATACAGCTCGGCGGGGTTCTCACCGATAACTACAAGAACCTGGTGCAGCAGCCGGAGGATCGGGAGCATCCCGAACTGGTGCAAGCGCTGAAACTCGGCACGCTCTCGCTTCGCGAGCTGAAAGCGGCGATCCTCGCCTGTTACCTGCTCGCCCTGCTTGCCGGGGCATACCTGCTCTACAGCGCAGGCCCCTTCGTGCTGGTGATCGGACTCTGCAGCATTGCGGCGAGTTGGGCCTATTCGGCCGGCCCCTGGCCGATCGGCAGACACGGTCTTGCCGATCCGCTGTTTTTCGTCTTCTTCGGCGTCGTCTCTGTCATCGGCGGTTACTACGTTCAGGCTGCGCCGGCAGTCGGCGCCGTACCCGGCTCCTGGTTCGTGCGGGAAGCCCTGCCGGGAAGCGTTTTGGCGCTCAGCCTGCCGATCGGCGCCCTGACGACGAACATCCTAATCATCGACGACATTCGCGACCGGGAGCACGACGCGGTGAAAGGCAAACGCACCGTGGCCGTGCGTTTCGGCAAGGAGTGGAGTCGCGCGGAGTTTTCAGCGCTGCTGGCATTGTCGTATTTGGCGCCTGTCTGGTTCTGGCAGGGGTTCGATTTCAGCGCCTGGATCCTGTTGCCTCTGCTCACCGTTCCCTTTGCGTGGACGCTGGCGCGCGCCGTGCTGACGCTGGACCGGTTCGAGGATCTGGTGCCGTTGACTCCGAGAGCCGGCCGGTTGCTGCTCGCGTACGCGGTGCTCCTGGCGATCGGCGCGGCGGTGCCCTCAGGCTCATGACGGATCCGGCGAGCAAGCTCTTCGGGCCCATCCAACTCGGCCCGAACCGGCTCGCCAACCGCATGGTCATGGCGCCGATGAGCCGAAATCGCGCACCCGGCGAGGCGGCGCACGCGCTCACCGCGAAGTACTACGAGCAGCGCGCAAGCGCCGGGCTCATCGTGACGGAGGCCTCTCCGGTCTCTCCGCAGGGCAGGACCAACCGCAACGCGCCGGGGATCTACCAGCGAGGCGCAGGTCGCCGGCTGGCGCCTGGTGACGCAAGCGGTCCACGCGAAAGGGGGCAGGATCTTCCTTCAGTTGTGGCACGGCGGGCGAGTCTCGCATCCGTCGGTGCAGCCCGCCGGCGCATTGCCCATCGCCCCTTCCGCGGTGTGCCCGCAAGGCAGTTTCCAGACCCAGCAGGGCCCGGTGCCCTTCGTTGCGCCGCGCGCGCTTGCGCTCGAGGAGATTCCCGCCGTCGTCGCCCAGTTCGCCGAAGCCACGCGATAACGCACGAAGCGCAGGCTTCGACGGAATCGAAGTACACGCCGCAAACGGCTATCTCATCGACCAGTTCCTGCGCGACGGCACGAACCGGCGCAGCGACGTCGTACGGCGGGTCGCCGGAGCGACGCATGCGTTTTCTGCTCGAGATCGTGGATGCCGTCGCTGCAGCGTGGGACAGCAGCCGCGTCGGCGTGCGGCTCTCTCCGGTGAATGCCTACAACGACATCAACGACAGCGATCCGCAGCGGATCTTCAGCGAGACCGCTCGAGCGCTCGGCGAGCGCAGACTCGCGTTTCTGCACGTGGACGAAACCGGGAGCGAGCCGTTCGACTGGGCCGATTTCCGCCGGAGCTACTCCGGTACGTACATCGCCAATGGTGGCTACGACCGCGAGCGCGCGCTCGCGGCGATCGCGAGCGGCCACGCGGATCTCGTGTCCTTCGGCGTCCTCTACCTCGCCAACCCCGATCTCGTCGAGCGTTTCCGCACGGGTGCCCCGCTCAACCAGGCGGACCGCGCGACATTCTACGGTGGCGGGGAACGCGGCTACACGGACTACCCGAGCCTGGCGCGCGTTTGACGTCCGGAACAGCAATACGTGG
>CAVOUJ010000064.1:0-14190 GCA_963699535.1 uncultured beta proteobacterium
AATGGCGAGGCTTCTGGCTCGGGAGCCACCACCACGGCGACCTTGAAGAGCTTGCTGGAGCCTTATCGGAACGGGCCGTGCCCGGTGGCCGTGCGCTACCGGAACGGCGACGCGAGCGTGGAGATGCAGCTTGGGGAAAGTTGGCGCGTCAATCTGGACGATGCGCTGATGAAGTCGCTGAAGGAGTGGTTGAGGCCGGAGAACGTGGAGGTGTTGTATCCGTAGGAGTTAGGCTAGCTTTATGTCGGTGCTACCACCCGTTGGACAAGACTTCACGTGCGCGACACGCCCGCGAAGGCACTCGCCGCGGAATCGGCGTTCCGCTAGCTCCCCCGCTCCAACCGGGCGATCTTTTTCCTGTCGGCACGCCTCAGCCTGTTCCTGGCCGCCCGCGGGCGCTGCTCGCTGCGGTGGCCGCGGCGGTCTTCCTTGCCGAAGCGCTTCTTCTTTGAAACCGAGCCGAAGATCTGGCTCCAAGTTCCGTTCCTGAAGACGATCTGGTAGCCGCCGGAAAGAATCTGAAACGGTCTCTTGACCTTTTTCATGTGATCGAAACGCACCGAGCCGGCCTTGTGAAAGACTTCAAAGTAGGCCGGGTATACGAAGTCGGTCATCGGGATGCCGTTGACCTTGAAGCTGAGCTGCTCGACCGGATCCGCGCTCTCGTACGCATAGACGAGCCTGGGGTCGGGACCCGTCGTCATGATATTGATGGCTGGGTCCACGAGCATCTCAACGAGCTCGTGCGATGCCGATACGCTCACCAAGTCACCGTTGTCCAGCGTGGTCTTGACGAAGATCTTGGACTGGGGCATCCCGTCGGGAGTGAGATCGTGGTACGCGAGTGCGCCCGGCTGATCGGCGTTGTCGAGGAAGATCATCGCCCAGGCGCCTTTCACGTAACCGGTCGACTTGACAAGTTTTGCCGGCGTGCCCCACACGGGCGCCACGTGTTGATTCACGAACGCCTGCATCGCCGCGATCAGGGCGCTCAGATTGACGCCGAGGGGCGTCGACGCCTTGTTGAAGCACGCGATTGTGGGAACACCTCCCTGGTTGAACGCGCCAAATATCGGTCTTGCGGTCTTCACATGTCCTCCTTTGGAAATCGTCTAGGGGAGCGTGCCCCGCCGAAGTCGTCGAGCAGCGCGTGGGAGCATGCTGCGCTCAGCGAGCAGGGGAGGTCAAGGGCGTGTACGAGATTGATGCCGACACAAAGTTCGCTTCGGGAAACACCTGACGTACTGTCAGGAAAACTCCACAAGCCCATTCCTCAGGATTCATCCGACCGGATGGCGTTTCTCCCCGCGATGCGGCCGAATACGAGCGCCCGGAGCATGGCCACCGAGTTCGGCGCGGTCCCGTGGAAGTGGCCGGTGATTTCTCCGGCCGCATAGAGCCCGCGGATCGGGCCGTCGTTTCCCAGCACCCGCGCGTCGGCGTCGGTCTCGATGCCGCCAAACGTATAAGCGATTGCGCCCACCAGCGGCCAGGCAAGGAAGGGCGCGTGCGCAAGCGCTCGCGCCCAATTCGATTTGCGCGGAAACAATTGAGGCGCGCTCGCCAGCCCGTCCGCTCGCGTCGCATCGAAGCGCGAAGCGTCGCCGGGGCACGCGGCGTTGTACGCGGCGATGGTCTGCGCCAGCGCATCGGCGGGAATGCCGAGCTGCGCTGCGAGCTCGGGGATCGAGTCCGCGCGCACCGGCGGCAGCTCGGAACGGATGGCGCGTCGGTAGTCGGGAATGTCGAGGAGCGCGGCGTCGAGGATTGCATAGGCGGTGCGGCCGGGCAGCGAGAAATGCAGGTCGCGCGCGAACTGCTCCCAGGTTTCGTGGACGAGGCCGGCGCCCTCGTCGAAGAAGCGAGCGCCGTTGCGATCGACGACGATGCCGTAGGGATACACGAGCACGACGGGGGCCGAACTTTGGCTGCGCGCATCCACCGGCTCGGCGTGCATTCCGCGCCAGTCACCCGAGCGGCGTGCTCCGACTTCCAGTGCCGCGCGGATGCCGGCGCCGTCGTTCAGCGCGGTGCCTGGCGAGATCGGTCGCAGGCTTTCCGCGCCGGGGCCGAGGTGCCGGCGCAGCATCTCGCCGTTGCCTTCGAAGCCGCCGCAGGCGAGCACCACGGCATCCGCTTCCAGAACGACAGGGGGCGCGCCGATCTCCACGCCGGCAACGCGTCCGCCATCGACCACAAGCCGGCGCAGCTCGCGTTCGTAGAGAAACTCGACGCCGGCGGCCTTCGCCGACCGCCAGAGCACGTCGAAGAGCACGCCTATGGGGCCGACCGGCTGGATACGGGCCGGCCCCTTGGCGAGGTAATAGGGTGGAGTGTGGAACTCGACGCCCATTCCTTGCAGCCAGCGCGCCGTTGCCGGCGCTTCCGCCGCGAGGCGCTCGAAATAGGCGCGGTCCGCCCTGCCGCCGGATTGCGCGACGATCTCCTCCACGAACCCGGGATCCATCGCATCCGGCGCGCGCATGCGGATGTTGGAGGGACTCCAGCGGCTGTTCCCGCCGCACGCGGCCTCGGGCGCCCGATCGAGCACCGTGACCTGGGCGTCGATTCCCTGCTCGCCCGCCGCCTCCACCGCGGACAGCGCGGCGCAGAGACCGGCCGCACCATGCCCGACTACGACGATCCTGCAGCGTCCCATTCCGAGAGCCGCGCTCGATTCACGAGCGGAAGTGAATTCCCCTCCCGGGGAGAAAGGGAGGGTGATGCCGAATCAGGCCGCCTTCTTCCTGTTCTTCTCCAGCCACCCGTCAACCAGCGCGACCGTCTGATCGACGACGTCCAGCCGCATGCCCTTCTGCGCAGCGATCGCCTGCACCAGGCGGTCGGTGCGCTCGATGTTGGGCGCGCCGTTGGCGAGCGCCCGCGCCGCGGAGGACGGGGTCAGGAGCGAAAGCGCCGCGCTGGCGTATTTTTCGAACGGCACCATGTCCTTCTCGTTCGCTCCCAGGGAAACGCACAGCTTGACCACCCAGTTGTAGACCGCTCGCGATGCGTCGATGTTGGAATGCACCGCGTCCTTGATGGGACGCATGCCGTCTTTCTGCACGCAGCGGTAATTGCCCGCGAGCAGCATCGCCCATTTCGCCAAAGGCACGAACACCGAGTCGTGCACCTTGAGCTTGACGGGCAGCTCCATTCCCTCGAAGCGCGAAGCCTCGATGTCGGCTTCGAGCTTCCGCAGGATCGTCGTGTGCTTCTCGGAATCGAAGCGCGCCGATTTGAAGTTGGTCGGCAGCCTCACCTGCAGGACGTTCACTTTCTCCTCAGGCGGGCGGAAGGCCTGCGGGTCCGGGCTGCAAAGGGTCACGAGCTTCGGGATCGAAGGCGTCCCAGACGCTCGCGTCCGTGTAGCAGCCGCGCAAACCTTCGGCGTCGATCCCGGGAATGCGCTTCAGGTAAGGCAGCGGCGGCATGTTCATGATCGACATGCAGGGCACCTTGGCTTTCGCCACCGCGGCGAGCAGCTCGCGTACGCCCGGCGACCGGTACTGCGGCTCCTGCATGGCGAGCGCGACCAGGTCGTAGTCGGAGGGTTTCACGCTCGCCGCCCCGCCCGCAGTCATCTTTCCCGGGAGCTTCTTCGAGTTGATCTCGACCAGGCCCTCGCGGCCTTTCACCGGCATGCGCACGATCGCGCCTTCCTGGTTGATGAGGTCCGCCTCCGCGGGCAGGCAGATGAGGTGCGTCGAGTGGCCCGCGAGCGCGAGCTTGGTCCCCAGAAGCGAACCGTACGAGGCGCCCATGATGAGAATCTTGTATTGGGTGGCCATGACTGATGTCCTCCTTTTCCTCTTACACGTTTAGCGGCGCGATTTCACATCGTGAAACGCGCGCTTCACCTGAAGGTTGCGATGTTAGTCGCCCAGGCGTCGCAGAGCAATCATGACGGGGTCATCTCCGGATGCGGGGCGCAAAACGTTCCTGCATGACGAACTTCCGAGTGCATCGGGCAAACGTAAACTCGCAGGGGATCGGATTGCCTCCTCCGTATAACATATTTGCATGAGGGCAATCCCGACCCTTGATCCAAGTCAAACTGCCTAGACAAGGCGTTTCTCCTCGGGTACGTTGAGCGCCGGTCCATTGCTCGAACAGGAGGAGGCGACATGCCAGGAAAGAACATCAGGATCCGCTCGAGCGGAGGCGGCGAGTTCGATTGCTACCTGGTGACCCCCCGTACACGCGCAAAGGTTCCGGCAGTCGTGCTCGCCTCGGCCGTGCACGGCGTGAACGCCGACTTGCGCGCGATCGCCGACGAGTTCGCCTCTCACGGCTATGTCGCAGCTGCGCCGGATCTCTTCTGGCGGACCATTCCGGGGCCGCTTCCGCGCGACGACGATCGCACCAAGGAGCGCTCGCAGCCCCGCCTGGAAAAGATCAGGACGGGCGAAGCCGATCTCGCGGACACGCTCGCCGAGATTCGCAAGCTGCCGCAATCGAATGCGCGGGCCGCGGTGATCGGCTTTTGCTACGGCGGGCCCTACGCGATTATCGGCCCCAAGCGCCTGGGCTACGACGCGGGCATCTCCTGCCACGGTTCGCAGATGCTGGATTACATCGGAGAATTGGAGAGGCTAGCCAAACCGGTGTGCATTATCTGGGGCGACGAGGACCACCAGGCACCCGCCGAAGTGCTCGATGCGTACCGCGCCGCGAGCCTGCGGATGAAGAACCTCAAGCTCCACATTTTCGCGGGCGTGCTCCATGGCTACATGATGCCGGAGAACGTGAAGGCCTTCGATCGCAAGATCCGCAAGTTCTCGATGGAGCAGTCGCTTGCGATCCTGGACGGGCTGCGTGCTGTCGAAGCCGCACGCAAGCGGCGCAAAGCAGGTTGATGCGTCACTCGGTGGGCCGCAGCTCGAATCGCTGGAAGGTCTCCTCGATCTCGCCGACCTGGACGCCGGTCACGTGCGCGCCGCGAGGCCCTAGCCGCGCCCAGGCTGTGACGGCCTCCAGCGCGTCCGCTTCGCCGTCCACCGCCGCCTCCACTGTCCCGTCGCGGCGGTTCCTCACCCAGCCCGTCACCCCGAGCCGCTCGGCCTCCTCGATCATGGAGTAACGGAACCCTACGCCTTGTACTCGCCCCGAGATTCTCAGCAGCCGGGCCATGTCCTGGAGCCAATCAGGAAAACGCCTTCATCGTCTCGGGGCTGCGCAGGGTCGCGATGGTCGCCGCGCAAATCGCAAGCACCGGTATCAGGATCAGGGTGACGCCTGCGATCGCGCCCAGCCAGTTCACCGGGGCACCCTGGGTCGTCTCCTGCCTGAGCGCGTAGAGCCGCGTTGTGGCTGAGAGCAGCACGAGCACGATCAGCGCCCAGCAGAAGAGTTCCGTCAGGTATCTCCCCCACGGCTCGAGGCGCAGCACGCCTATGCCTCCAGCGAGCCCGAGCACCCAGATCGCCGCGAGAATGAGATCGTTCCAAATGCTGTAGCTCAGGTAGCGCCGCTGGAGGTCTCCCGAGGTCGCGAGGATGAAGATCAGCGCCGCTCCGACGAGGAGCGCTGCCGCCGGAATCAGGGTGAAGAACCAGCCGATGAAAGTGAGAGGGAGCTCCATCACGGCCGGCGTCGCTCTCCGGCGGCGATAGCGGTGAGGATACCCTGCATGATGGCGGTTGGCGTTGGCGGGCAGCCGGGAACCGCCACATCCACCGGGATCACGTTCGAGACGCGCCCGCAGCTCGCGTAGCTCTCGCCGAAGATGCCGCCGGTGCAGCCGCAGTCGCCAATGGCCACGACGAGCTTCGGATCGGGAGTCGCCTCCCAGGTGCGCTTGAGGGCGACTTCCATGTTGCGCGACACGGGGCCGGTGACGAGCAGCATGTCGGCGTGCCGGGGACTCGCGACGAACTTGATGCCGAGCCACTCCGGATTGGTGTACGGGCTGTTCAAGGCGTGGATCTCCAGCTCGCAGCCGTTGCATGAGCCCGCATCCACGTGCCGGATGGCGAGCGAGCGGCCGAAGTGCTTGAGGATCGCCTCGCCCAGGCGCTGCTCGGTCGCCCGCAGTTCGGGGTCCGGGTGCGGCGCAGGTTCGGTGACGATACCGGTCTTCGCGATCTGCTTCAGTAGTTGATACATGGTCGTAGGTTCTTTACAAATCCGCCCCGCTGTAGCTGAGGTTGAACGATTTGTTGATCAGCGGGAAATCCGGAACGATGTTGCCGTGCACCGCGTGCTCGAGCAGCGGCCAGTTCTGCCAGGACGGGTCGTGCGGATGCAGGCGATGGATGCTGCCGGAGCCGGCGATATCGAGGGCGATCAGCACTTCTCCGCGCCATCCCTCGACCCAGCCGACGCCGCGCGCACCGGGTCTCGCCGCCGCGACCGGCACGCGGATTTCTCCCGGCGGCAGCTGCTCGAGGAGCGCCTCGATCAGGCGGATCGATTCGAACACCTCCTCGAAGCGCACCGAGACGCGCGCCGCGACGTCGCCGCGCGTATGCGAGGCCATGCGCGGATCGAGCTGCTGCCAGGGAGGAATCGGATGGTCGACGCGCAGGTCGTGCGCGATGCCGCTCGCCCTGCCCGCAAACCCGGTGAGGCCCAGGCGCTCGGCGAGCGGGGGGAGCACCTGCCCCGTCATGATGAAGCGGTCCTGCGCGCCGGCATGCTCGTCGTAGATCGATTTCAGAGTGACGACTTCGCGCCGGATCGCCTCGATCCGCTCGGCGAGCAGTCCGGCCCCGAAGTGCGGCAAGTCCGTCGCCACGCCGCCGGGGACGATGGCGTCCATCAGATAGCGGTGGCCGAAGAGGCGAGCGTTCGTGCGCAGCAGGTCTTCCTTCAGCCGCCAGAACTGGAAGAAACCGAAGGAAAGCGAAACGTCGTTGCCGAGGTAGCCGAGGTCCCCGAGGTGGTTGGCGATACGCTCGAGCTCGAGCAGCACTCCGCGCAGCGCGAGCGCGCGCACGGGCGGCGCAGTCCCGGTCGCGCTCTCGAGCGCCATCGCGTAAGCCCAGGCGTAGGCGACCGTGGAGTCACCGCTCACTCTTCCGGCGAGCTTTGCGGCTTCCTCGAGGGACATCGCCTCGAAGCGCTTTTCGATGCCCTTGTGCTTGTAGCCGAGCCGCTCCTCGAGGCGCAGGATCTTCTCGCCGACGATGGAGAAGCGGAAGTGCCCTGGCTCGATCGTGCCGGCGTGAACCGGGCCGACCGGAATCTCGTGCACGCCTTCGCCTGCGACGGTTACGAACGCGTAGTGGTCCTCGCGCTGAACGGCGGGGGACGCCGCGTCGAAATCCTTGCGCAGCGGAAATGCGTTCTCGGCCCAGGCGGCGTGCCGCAGCCAGTCGCGCCGGTCGGCATCCGCGGAGGGCACGATACCGAGCAGATCGGCAGTCGCGCGCTGCATCCGGTTCGCGCTCGGGTAGATATCGGCGATGCCGGGATAGCTCGGAGCCTCGCGCGAAAGGGGCACGCTGAGCCATAGCAGGCCCGAAGGAAATGCGATCGCCAGGTGAAGCGCGTAACCGCCGGCGCGGAGCGTCTCGTCGCTGCCCCACAGCGCGACCAGGCGCGCCTTGCGTGCGCGAGCCTGCTCGCAGACGGAACGCAGCTCAGCCGCCCCAACCGACGCGCGGAAAGCTGGCATTGCGCCCGGGAGCGGTTCGACTTCGATGGGAAGTTCGTTGAGGGGCACGGCTCTCAACCAATCAAGGCTGCCGCCTGGCGGTACCAGGCGACGAGGTAAGGCGGAATGTATAGGCCGAGCATGAGCACGATCGCCAGGTGCACGAAAACCGGAATAAGCGCCGGCGGATGCGGCAGCCGGCGCGCGTTGGTCTCGCCGAACGCCATCGGCTGCACCTTGCCGAAGATCGAGGCGAATGCGACGCCCAGCGCGACCAGCAGGAACGGCGTTGCCCACGGGTGCTCGTGCATGGCGGTGGTGAGCACCATGAACTCGCTCGTGAAAACCCCGAACGGCGGCATGCCGAGAATGGCGAGGCTACCGATCACCAAGCCCCAGCCGATGGTGGGGCTCTGCTCGATGAGCCCGCGGATGTCGGCCATGTTCTGCGTGCCGGTTTTTTGCGAGGCGTGGCCCACGGTGAAGAAGATCGCGCTCTTGGTGAGCGAGTGCACGGTCATGTGCAGCAGGCCGGCGAAAGCGGCCACCGGGCCGCCCATGCCGAAGGCGAAGGTCATGATTCCCATGTGCTCGACCGAGGAATAAGCGAACATGCGCTTGATGTCGCGCTGTCTCGAGAGGAAAAACGCCGCTACCACCACCGACAGCAGCCCGAAGCCCATCATCAGGCCTCCGGAGAAATTGCGCCCGAGGGCGCCATCGACCAGCACCTTGCTGCGCACCACTGCGTATAGCGCGACATTGAGGAGCAGCCCGGAGAGTACCGCCGATACCGGCGTCGGACCCTCGGCGTGCGCGTCGGGCAGCCAGTTGTGCAGCGGCACCAGGCCCACTTTGGTGCCAAACCCGACCAGCAGGAACACGAACGCCAGCGATAGCACCGTCGGCTCGAGCTGGTCGCGCACTGCGTACAGGTGCGTCCACAGTAGTGAAGTCCCACCCGGGCCGAGAACTTTTTCCGCGGCGAAATAAAGCAGGATCACGCCGAACAGCGCCTGCGCAATGCCGACCGAGCACAGAATGAAGTATTTCCACGCCGCTTCCAGGCTCGCCGGTGTGCGGTACAGGCTAACCAGCAACACGGTCGAGAGCGTCGCGCCCTCCAGTGCCACCCACAGGATGCCGACATTGTTCGACAGCAGACACAGCACCATAGTGAAGGAAAACAACTGATACATGCTGTGGTAGAGGCGTAAGCGCGCCGCGTTCAGGCGCCCGTTGTGTTCCTCGATGCGCATGTAGGGACGGGAGAAGAGCGCCGTGGTGAAGCCGACGAACGCCGTGAGCGCGACCAGGAACACATTGAACGGATCGACGAAGAACTGCTCCTGCAGTGCCGTTATCGGCCCTTCGGTGATGACACGACGGGTCAGCGCCGCTGCGGCGACGAAGGGTGATGAGGCTCATCAGAGCATTCAGCTCCGGCGCCCAGCGCTTGTGGCCGGCAAGCGCGAGCAGCAGGCCGCCGAGGAGCGGGACGCCGAGCACCAGTACGATCTCCACGTCAGTCCTCCTTGAGCTTTTCCATATGCCGGATGTCGAGACTGTCGAAGCGCTCTCGGATATGGAAGAAGAAGATGCCGAAGATGAACGTGCCGACGAGCACGTCGAGCGCCACGCCCAGCTCCACCACTAGCGGCATGCCGTAAGTGGCGCTGGTGGCGGCGAAGAAAAGCCCGTTTTCCATCGCCAGAAAGCCGATGACTTGCGGCACGGCTTTCTGGCGCACGATCATCATGAGGAAGGAAAGGAGTACGCTCGCGAGCGCGATTCCCAGCGTCGAGCGCGTGAGCGTGGTCGCCATCTGCGAGATCGGGGTAGCCAGGGCGAAGGCAAGGATCACCAGGCCGATGCCGATCAGCATGGTCGTCGGAATATTGATCAGGGTCTCGATGTCCCAGCGAATGAACAGGCGGTCGATCAGCCGGTGCAGCACCCAGGGAATGAGGATCACCTTCAGCAGGACGGTGATCAGTGCCGAGTAGTAGAGGTGCGTCTGGCCGGTCGACCAGGCGACGATGGCGGTAGAGACGGCGAGCGCCGCGCCCTGCCACGCGAACAGCTTGATCAGCGTGAGGACGCGCCTCTGCGACAGCATGGCGAATGCGAGCAGCAGCAGAAACGTCGCGAGCAGATTGACAATCTGACTTGAAAATGGCGCGCTCATTTCAGCCGCGAACGAGGAAGTGAGTCAGCATGCCCAGCACCGCGAGCAGGAACGCGGTGGACAGGAATTCGGGCGCGAGGAATAGGCGCAACTTGGCGAGCAGGGTTTCGATGACAGCCAGACCAGCGCCGGCCAAAGCCAGTTTCGCAACCAGCGCGCCAATCGCGAGCGGCAGCGCGGACCAGTCGCCGGCCTCGGCGATGCCCCAGGGGATGAAGAGCGCGAATCCGATGGTCATGTAGGCGAAGAGCTTGATCGCCACCGCCCACTCGATCAGGGCCAGGTGCCGCGCCGAGTATTCGAGGATCATCGCTTCGTGCACCATGGTGAGTTCGAGGTGCGTGGTCGGGTTGTCGATCGGGATGCGGGCGTTCTCGGCGAGCAGCACCATGAGGAAGGCCACTGCCGCGAAGGCGAGGCTCGGATAGATCGCAAACTCGCGGTGCGCGAGCGTGTCCACGATGGTCGTGAGCTGGGTCGATCCGGAAATGAAAGCCGCGGTAAACAGCGTCATCAGCATCGCGGGCTCGGCAAGGAAGCCGATCAGCATCTCGCGCCGCGCGCCCAGCCCCCCGAACGAGGTGCCGATGTCCATCGCGGCGAGCGCCGAGAACACCCGCGCGAGGGCGAACACGCCCACGAGCGCGATGATGTCGGCGGCGGGCGCGAAGGGCAGGTCGGTGGCGAGCACCGGCACGATGCCTGCCGCGAGCCACATGCAGCCGAACAGGATGTAGGGCGTCGCGCGGAACAAGGGCGAGGCGTCGCGTGCGACGACCGCATCCTTGTGAAAAAGCTTCGCCAGCGTGAAGTAGGGAAGCAGAATCGATGGCGCGGAGCGATTCTGCAGCCAGGCGCGGCACTGGTTCACCCAGCCCATGAGGAGCGGCGCGGCGAGCACGACGAACACCGATTGCAAAATCTGGAAGGCGATTCCGGGTCCGTAGTTCATCGTGCACAGCTCATCTGACGAAAACCAGGAGCGCGATCAGGGTGACGAAGCTGTAGAGCAGGTAGATCGCAATCCGTCCCTGCTGCAAGAGCGCGATTTTTGCCGAGACGAATTCGGCTGCGCGCGCCACGGGCAGGTACAGCCAGTACCAGTGCCGGTCCTCGATCTTGAGCGAATAGCTCGGTGCCGCGTCGTCTGGGCCGGGGAGCCGGCGCTCCATCCGGTATAGCGGTCCAAAGACGTGGCGGATCGACTGGCCGAAGGCGTCGGCCGTGTCCTGCATGCGGGCGGTTTGCGCCGGGAAGCCGCAGTCCCAGGGATCGGCGAGCCGCACCCGGCCGTGGTAGAAGCGCCGGACGAGGAAGAACGCGAGTAGTGTAACGGCGACGATAACGACGAAAAAGACGATGGGCGAGTAGCTCGCCTGCTCCGCCTCCGTGGGGATGAGCCACAGCCAGCCCGAATCGGCGAGCGCCTCGTCGGACAGGCCTACCCGGGTGAGCGAGATGCTGACGCGGTTCAGCACCAGCAGAAAAGATGTCGGGAAAAGCCCGAGCAGAAAGCACCCGGCGGCGAGCCAGGCCATTCCGTAACGTTCCATCTCGCCCGCGTCGGCCGAGTGTGGCGTCGCGGCGCCGTGAGCGGGCTCGCGCGGCCGGCCGAGAAAGGCGATGCCATAGACCTTGACGAAGCACATTGCAGTGAGCGCGCCCGCGAGCGCGAGCGTCGCCGCAAAGAGGGGCAAGAGGCTTCGCACGACGCCGTTGTGGAGGAGCGGGGCCTGCAGTGCGGTCTGAAAGGTCAGCCACTCCGAGACGAACCCGTTCAGGGGCGGCAGCGCCGAGATGGCGAGGGCGCCGATGAGGAAATAGAACGCGGTCCTGGGCATGATGCGGATCAGTCCGCCCATGTCGTTCAGGTTGCGCAATCCCGAGGAGTGCAGGATCGAGCCCGCGCCGAGGAACAGCAGACCCTTGAACACGGCATGGTTGAGCGTGTGGTACAGGGCGGCGATGAGGCCGAGCGCGCCGGCCGCAGGATGGCCGAAGCCGATGAAGATCATCGACATCCCAAGGCCCAACAGGATGATGCCGATGTTTTCCACCGAGTGATAAGCGAGCAGGCGCTTCAAGTCGTGCTGCATCAGGGCGTAGAGCACGCCGAAGAGCGTCGTACCGGCGCCGACGACGAGAACCACCATGCCCCACTCCCAGCGCACGTTGCCGATCAGGTCGTAAATCAGGCGAACCATGCCGTAGATGGCGGTCTTGATCATGACGCCGCTCATGAGCGCGGAGACGGGCGAAGGCGCCGCCGGGTGCGCCTCGGGCAGCCACGCATGAAGGGGAATCATCCCCGCCTTGGCGCCGAAGCCGAAGAACGCGAGAGCGAAGGCCACCGTCGTCCAAAATGGCGTCAGCTCCGCGGCGCGCAGCGCATCGAACGTGTAGTCGCCGCGCCCGCCGTGGAGCACGCCGAAGCAGAGCAGGATCGCGATCGCTCCAAGATGGGCGATGAGAAGATAGAGGAAACCGGCCTTGCGGATCGCGGGCTGGTGATGATCGGTGATGACGAGGAAATACGAGGAAAGCGCCATCGTTTCCCAGGCCACCATGAAGAGATAGGCATCGTCGGCGAGCAGGACGAAGGCCATGCTGGCGAGGAAGACGTGATATTGGAGGCAGATGAGCGCGAGGCGTCTCGAAGATTCCCGGCGGAAATACCCCGCCGCGTACACCGAAATGCCGGCCGAGACCGAGCCGAGCAGCATCAGGAAAAACCCCGCGAGCGGGTCGAGGCGCAGATGGAAAGGCAGGTCGGGCAGCCCCAGAGGCAGCGTCATGGTCTGGGCCGGCAGCCACACCGCCTGCAGGCCGAAGGCCGCGAGCGCGACTCCGGCAATGGCGCCTAGAGGAAACGCGATGTGCCTCGAGAACGCGGCGTTGCCCGCGGAAACCACTCCCAGCGCGGCGATGACGAGCCAGAGAACTGCGACCAGCAGCGAGCCTGCGAGCGGTGAGGAAACGGCTGCCATTGCCTTCAGATGAGACGGCGTGCGACCCTGCTCACGCCGGTCGTGACTTCGGGAACACAACGGTCGAATGATACCAAATTAGGTCCAGCCGCCCGAACGGGTGCGTCTGTCGGAGGCGTGCGTATATAATTCGCGCCGGAGTCAATTGGCACTCCGCTCAACGTAGATACAGAAAGGTCAACTGATGAAGCGCACTTTGTTGTTCATGGCCGCTCTCGCGGTCGCGGTCGGGCTTGCTGCTTGCGGCAAGGAAGCACCCAAACCCGCTCCGGCCCCGGCTGCTACGGCTCCCGCTACACCGGCCCCGGCGACGACGCCGGCTCCTGCGGACGCGATGAAGGCCCCCGCCGAGGCCCCCAAGGCCGAAGCGCCCAAAGCTGAAGCCCCCAAGGCCGAAGCGAGCAAGGAAGCGAAGAAGTAAGGTCGCATCGCCTCGTCCGATTCGAAGACGAGGTGCTGCAATCACCACGAGTAGATCCGTGCCGGTTTCAATCTCCGGCACGGGTCACCTTACCTTCATTCCCGGCTGCGCACCGCTGTCGGGGGAGAGCAGGAAAATCCCAGGCCCCTCGCCCGAGGCGGCGAGCACCATGCCCTCGGATACCCCGAACTTCATCTTGCGTGGAGCGAGGTTCGCCACCATCACCGTGAGCCGGCCCTCGAGCTTGGCCGGATCGTAGGCGGACTTGATTCCGGCGAACACCGTACGCGTATTGCCGCCGAGATCCAGCGTGAGTTTCAGGAGCTTGTCGGCGCCGTCGACGTGCTCGGCCTTGAGGATTTTCGCGACGCGCAGGTCGATCCTGGCAAAGTCATCAATCGTGATCTCGGGATTCACTGCGTGCTCCTTGGCGGAGTGCTGCTGCTGTTCGGCGTGGCGCTGTGGCGCCGCCGGTTGCGGCACGGACTGGGGGTCGAAGAGTTGATCGAGCTGTTTTTCCTCGACCCGAGACATCAAATGCTCGTAAGCCTTGATCCTTTGAATCTCCGGCAAGGCGTCGGTCCACGAGAGGGAGCCACAACCCAGGAATGCTTCCGCCTTGCCCGCCAATTCAGGAAGGACAGGCTTGAGCCACATCGTCAGATACTGGAAGGCGCGCACGCAAGCCGAACACGCCTTATGCAGCGCTTCGCGGTTTTCCGGGCTGTCTTTCTTCGCTAGCTCCCAAGGTTTGACGGTGTCGAAGTACTGGTTGATATCGTCCGCAACCTGCATCGCAAGGCGTATCCCTTTGCCGAATTCACGCGCTTCATAAGCGTCGCGAATCAGCGGCCCGTTCTCACGGATTCGCACGAAGTCTCGCGCCAGTCTTTGGACGTCGGGGTGGAGTTCTCCATCGAAGTACCGGCTTATGAAGCCCGCGGCGCGGCTGGCGATGTTCACGTACTTCCCGACCAGGTCGCTGTTGACGCGC